>JANNWG010000026.1:0-52161 GCA_031414695.1 Burkholderiales bacterium | reverse complement strand
CGCCCTACGCCAGCCATGACCACTGTGCACCACAAAACATACCCACTAACTTCACGCCAACAATGCTCGCGCCATTGCCTATTCAACCTAGGAAAATTTATGTGAAAAGCGTCTAACCGAACAGTATTGGGTCAGGCCTTGCCTCTTGCCTATTTCTAGTGCGTTCCATGAGTCTGACCCCAATTTTGCCCGGTGCTGCATCAAAACCCGCAATCTATTTTGCCGAAAATGTCACTGTGCCTACCTGACCAACGCGTTCCACAGTCATCCGTTTTTCGTCGTCGCCAATATCAAAGCGTTCCAAAGCAACAGTGCCAGGTTTGCGCAGATCCAGTTTCGCCGTCACGTAGTTGTCGGGGGTCACGTCCGGGTGCACCATCGCCGTGATGCGAGCAGTGGCGGCCTTGCTTTTAAAAGTAAACGTAATTTCACTTTTCGAAGCCAGCTTCCCTGGTTGAGCCTGGTCACCGCCCAATTGAGCCGCTAGCGGGTCTGGATTGCCAGTCGTGAACTGTGTACGAGCTTCTTTTGAAACGTAGCGACCGATCCAAATCTTTGCATCATCACCATCGCCTACTATCAGGATCGGCGCGAGGCGTTCTGCAGTCATGTCATTTTTGACGGTGATGGTGTAGCTCGTACCTTCGGATTGTCCGATAGCGCTCGGAGCAGTGGCGCAGCCTGCCAAAAGCGTGACTGCAGTAGCGACCACAATTAAAGCTAACGGTTTTACAGATGTGTGTGACATGAAAAATTACTCCTTCTAAATTGAATAGTTAGTGTTTTGAATTTTGAGCGTTGGACTTGCACTCTGACACCTTAGTCTGAACACGCAGTGCGACCTTACAAATTTTTTGTCCGACATTAGACAGTGCGTGGCGTCTCTCGCTTTAACCACACGCGCTGTATCTAATCTCGGTCGCTTGCAAAAGGCTATGCGCGAGTTGTTCAGGTAATACTTTTGACGGTGATCAGACATCAAGGGCCAGCGTTACAGCGCTACGGCGGCTGGGGTCAAGTCGGAAGTAGGGGTCAAGTCACAATGCTGTTCGGATAGTCTGAAAAACGCCGTTCACCCTGAGGTATCGAAGGGTTTTACTTGTACAAGCCCTTCGATACCTCAGGGTGAACGGTGAAAATACGAACAGTATTGGATCAAGTCCGCTGGGATAGCGCACGCGAGATAGCGGGGTTAGAGTCAGTCTAGCTATATAGCATCCGCATCAATATCTACATGCTTCACAAACTAATCTGTTCCAAGAATTTGCCAGGATTAAACTTTAAGGTCGAGTAAACACAGCCCTAATTTCAACTTCGCAAATTAGCAATAGCGATGATAATTTCTGCATCGACACCATTTGATTTTCAAATAAAGTAGAAACCCGTCTATTCAAAACTGTCTTGAAGCATAAATGCCTGAAAACGCCCATAAATAGGGATTTTTTATTTATTTGCAAACCCTTTAGCCGAAAAGCTTACCCGCGCATGGCGACCGGTGTCGTCACTCGCGGTTAAATCGTGGCGGCCATTTTGGGCTAAGGTGAGTTGTATGTTTTTTGTGGCAGGCTTGTTATCGAGCATCACACCATCTAGCAGCCAATACACATTGCCATTCGCACCGACCGTCGTTAGGTTGAGTTTGACGGCGTTCGCTGTTGATTTTGCTTTTGCGGTAGCGGTGATTAAGCTGCCGTGCTCAATGCCGCGAATTGTCAATGGTATTGTTGAGGCATGACGGCTGCGGCAATCGCTTCGCCAATCAGCAATATTATTTTTTTCAGCCAAATCAGCGGGCAGCCATGCCGCTAAATGCGCAGGCCAGCGTGCCACTTCGCTAGAGGCAATTTGACTGGGCACATTGGCGTCAAACGCGGCGCACGCTTGGTGTACGCGTGTATTGGTTTTAGTGTCAATGTGAATCGTTTCTCTAAGGCTGGCGACTTGGCCGCGATCTGGCAGGGTAGGTGGCGCGACATTATTAATGACCCACGCACGCCGCGTTTGGTGGCATAAGTTAGCGGGCACTTGCTCACGTGCCACACCGAGCGGCCAGCAAATATCAGTTGCGCTGACAGTCGAGGGTCGCGGCGCGCGAACGCCTTTTACCGTTGGCAGTATTGCGGCAATGTCACGCGCTAACGGTGCGGCACTATTCGCGCCAAAAAATCCCGGATTAGGCGTGCCGTCTGGGCGGCCCATCCATACGCCGATGGTGTAACGATCCGTTACACCAATTGCCCACGCATCGCGAAAGCCAAAGCTAGTCCCCGTCTTCCAAGCAAAACCGCCTCGCGAGCTGCCATCGTCATATGGTCTGTCGGGGCGTCCGCCAGTTTCTAAAATATCGCGCACAATCCACGCTGCACCTTCGCTCATCAAACGCGTTTCAACGATGGGATCAGTCGGCGTGAGTCGTGCCCGGCCTGCCACGCCACCATAAGCTAATGCGCGATACGCGCCGACAAGCTCCTCCAGCGTAGTGCTTGCACCTCCCAATATCACGCTCAAATTTGGAGTCGCGCCTTGTTCCATTCTGAGTCTCACGCCACCGCCGCGTAGTGTGCTGGCAAATCGCTCTGCGCCGACACGCGTGAGTACATCCACGGCGGGCACGTTGAGCGAGCGTTGCAGCGCCTCAGAGACGCTTACCGCACCGCTAAATGACGCCTGAAAATTTCCCGGCGCATAGCCTCCAAACGATTGCGGTGCATCGACTAACAAACTTTCAGAATGTATCAAGCCATCATCTAGGGCCATGGCGTACAAGAATGGTTTTAAGGTAGAGCCGGGCGAGCGCACACCGCGTGCCATATCCACATGGGCGAAGCGCTCTTGATTGGCAAAGTCAGCTGAGCCCACATAGGCGCGTACCGCCAGCGTGTCATTTTCCATAATCATGGCGGCGATGGAGACTTTTGGCGGCAAGGTATTTGCTCGATCACTCACCAACGTTTCAATTTGCGTTTGCAATTCACTTTCAAGTGTAGTGGTGACAACGCCGGTTGCTTTTGCTGCGCTATTTTTAAGTCGTTCAGCAGCTAATGGCGCGCGCCATTCGGCACGAATAGGTTGTGCGATAACACGTTCAATTTTGGCGTCGGCGACATCGGCAATGGATAAATAACCAAGTGTGGATAGTCGATCCAGCACTTTGTTGCGCGCGGCTTCGGCGCGCTTAGGTTGTGTATCGGGGCGATTACGTGTCGGCGATTGCGGTAACACCGCCAACATCGCGCCCTCGGCCACTGAGAGTGACTTAGCACTTTTATTTAAATACATGCGGCTCGCCATTTCCACACCTTCGACGATGCCACCCATCGGGGCATGATTCAAATAAATAGTCAAAATCTCGCGCTTCGACAAATGCATTTCGAGTTGCAGCGCACGTGCCATCTGTTTTGTTTTCGCCAAGATGCTGCGATCCGCAGGGCCATCCAAAATACGCGCGACTTGCATCGTTAAAGTCGATCCGCCAGAAATAATGCGGCCACTTTCTGCCCACTGCCACGCGGCACGAAAAAACGAAAATGGATTAATGCCCGGATGCTGATAAAAATATTGATCTTCATAGGCAATTAACGATTGCAAATAATTTGGCGATACATCCTCAACTTGCACCCGATAACGCCACACGCCGTCTGATGTTGGATACGCGCGTAGCGGGGCGCCATCAGCGGCCACTACCATCACACCATCATTTGCGGGCGGTAATGGGATGGGGAATAGGCGGTCTAGCGTGAATATTATTAATAGTAAGACGAGTGTGGACACCACCAACAATTTGGTTTTTTTGTATTGCAATGATTTGAATATTTTGAAAAAGCTATGCATTACATTACCGTATGAGCAAACCGAGCAATAGCAGATTCCACGTCGCACGATAAAACTATGCTCTGTCGGAATGACAAATTTATAAGGTTAGTGACGCAAAAATAATGCATTTTTGATTTAGAAATGGCGCTACTTACGATCCACCACTGTCACTGTGCCGCTGGAGGCCGTCACACCACGCACCTCAGGCCGATACATATCTTCAGCCATGGAAGGCGGCACAACAAATTGGCCCGGTGTCACCACGCGCACCAAATAGTAAAGATCAATTGTGCCTTCTATACGTACCGCTGCCACGTAACGATCATCGCGAAATTCACGGTGCTTGATACGCTCATCGGCAAGTGACTCGGCAATATCTTTGGGTTGACGCGCGCGTAATCCGCTTGTGGTGCTTGACTTAGGCGTTTTGAATTCGGCTAACCGATTACCCTGCGACAAATTAAGATTTTCTATTTCTAGCCCGGCTGGTATGCGATCTACCACTAAGCCATCTTCAATTCGCCTTGTTGCGCTCACTTCTAAATGCACGAGTAATTGCTCACCGACTTTGAGCGCACGATCACCAACCGGGCTAGCATCGGGATTGTAGAGTGCGCGCTTTAGGCGAATCACATCATCTTTCGTTTCACGTGGTTTTAACGGATGACCACTCGCTTCCATCGCTAAGTAGATTGCAGCTTTGCCGTTGTTCGTTACGGTCGCACCACGCTTCAAGGTTGACGCATCAAATTCACGCATGGCGGCGTGCTGAGATTCAATTGCATCAGCTTTTGTATTCGCAGTAACCGTGGCCGACCATTTTTCAGCTTTATCAGCGGCTGGGCCAACAAATGATGTCGCTGCACGGATAAGTGCAAATTGCTCTTGCGTGGACAAATAACGCGCTCTAGGCATCTCGCTCATCAATTCGGCGACTATATTTTCGCGGCGCTTGTGCGCGATTTTGTGCTTTTCCATTAGCGCGTAGCTCAGCGCGTTATCGCGTAGCCGCGTGCCGTAATCGCCTAGCCACTCCCATTGATCGCCGGTCATGCCGTAGGGTAATGACATGGCTAAATCAAATGCGCCGGTGGCACGCTTGGTATCTCCCATGCGTTGCAAGGCAATGCCAAGCTGCACCAGCGGCAATGAAGATAATGCGCGATCACGATGGTTGTCATATAAATCACGCAGCGCGGCAAGTGGTGCGCGCTCCTCGCGTGACAGCACATAGCCCATATAAGCCAACGCACCTAGTCGCCTGTGACCCTCACGTCCAAGCTCGCGATTACGGCCTTCATTCCACCAAGCGGCATCGCGGGTGATAGCATCGGCCACTTTAGCCTCAGCTATTTGTTTAAGCGTGCTTGGCTTTGCGGGAAAAACGCTTCCCGACTGCTGCAATTGTTTAAGCATCCATTCGTCGGCGCGTTTTAACATCGGCTCTGGCACGGCGTAACCTGCTTCACGCGCGGTCTTTAAAAAATCCATCACGTAGGCGGTTAGCCATGGTTCATCTGGCCCTTCACCCCACATATTAAATGCGCCACTTGCACGCTGCATACCTGATAAACGTGACACCGCATCGGCCACTGCTTTTTCACGATCTTGGCGTGGCACGGGCTTCAAGCCGAACGAGGCTGTCAACGCATCATCGAGCATTACAAATGGAAACGCCCGACTGGTGGTCTGTTCCAAGCATCCGTAAGGGTAGGCAAATAAATCGCGTGTGAGCGACTTCACATCTATCGGTGGCGTGGTTGACAGCGTGGCTGACATTAAGGCGCTGCCCGTAAAGTAGCCATCAATCATCGTCGCATCGAGCTTGAATGTTTCACCAGGCTGCACACGCTGAAAACGCCTGATGCGCTCTTGCGGCTGCAATGGTGATATGGCTAATACCGATTCGCGCTTAATCGAGATAATTTTTTTAGCGCCACTGGCATTACCTCTCACATCTACCGTGATGATGCCTTCTCCTGCGGCGTCAGTTGCCTCGGCTGACATACGCAGTGTTTTTTTCTGCTGCGGTTTTAAGCTCACTGACTCAGCCGCACCGATGATGCGAATCGGCCCTTTGGCACTCACACGCACCTTAAACTCTTGGCTTTCAGTGGTCATATTAGTCACATCAAGGGCAATGGCGGCACGATCTCCCGGCGATATAAATCGCGGCGTTGCTAGCTCGGCAACAATGGCCGCTGCACTCACCACCTCTGCTTCGGCCTTACCAAACTGTGCTGGGCTCGCTGCCACTGCCATGAGTCTAAGCGTGCCGTTAAAATCGGGCACGTTAATATCAATCACGGCTTCTCCTGCGGCATTGAGCAGCACTGGGCCAGAAAATAAATCCACCAGCTTTACTTTTTGTGGGGATTTCTTTTGATCGCGCATATTTGCATCGCCACCAAATTTAAGCTTACCGCGTTGGCCTTCCATGGTCTCAATAAATTTGCCATAAAGGTCAAGCACATCAGCTTGATAGCGCTGTTTGCCAAAGAGAAAATCAAATGCATCAGGCGAGGCGTAACGCGTGATGTTTAGGATGCCGACATCCACCGCTGAGACCGTGACCATACTCGGCTCACTCGCCATACCGGTAACTTTTACTTTCACTTTTAATACACTTTCAGGCTCGATTTTTTGCGGCACGTCGAGCTTCACCGTCAAACGTCGCGACTCACGATCAAGAGCCAAGTGTGTCAGCCCCATCGCGCGTGCGGGGGTAATTTTTTCACTCTTACTACCGGGGCGAAATACTACCGCTGAAATATATAAATCATGTCGCCTCCAATCACGACCAATCGGTATATTGACCGTCGTTCCGCTCGCCGATACCGCCACGCGTCGTTGATAAAGCGCCTTATCGCCCTCAACCAAAATCAACGCCTCACCATCGTGCGGTGGGTTAATCGTTAGCTTTGCGGTGTCGCCCGCTTTGTAATTTGACTTATTAAGCTTTAGCGCCACACGGTCAGGGCGACTGCCAAGCCGCTCGGCATCCTCCGCACCCCAGCCTGCATAAAAACGATAGCGCATCACTGCACCCGTTTCACGATCTGAAATCTCGACGCGATAGCGTCCCCATTTCACGGGAAAACTCAATTTTGTGCGCTGACGCAAATCAAATTCGCGGCTCTCGACTAATTCATTCCCGTCGTTAAATCCTGAATGCCAGCCACGTTCGTCATCAAATACCCAATAATAATCACGGTCTTCACGAAATACGCGCATTGTCGCCTTCGCCAGTGGCGCAAATTTGGCGTCAGGCGTTGTGCGTATGACTTCAATCTCGGCGGGCGAGCCTTCACGAATAAATTTGCCGCTCCACAACGGCCTCACGCCAATCATCTTATCCATCGGCCATAAGGTGCGCTCTATGCTGCGAACCACGGGTCGGCCACCCGACTCAAGCAAGCTCACCATCGCGCGTATAGTTAGCGGTGAAGCTGGCTTGGTCTCTTGAATCGGTACTGCAATGGTGACGCGACCTTCATCGTCCAATGTGCTATCCGCAATCTCATCACGCTTCTTTAATTTGTCATCATCGAAGTCGCCATATTCCACGCCCGGCCACTCCTTGGGGAATGGAATACGCGCACGCTCGGTGGCGACTGTGGTCAATACACGATTGCCCGCCGCAGGTGCACCGTATAAATAATCTCCCTTCACCTCAACGGCAAATTCATCGCCCGGCTTTAGTGTGGCTTGCTCACTTTTTAAGTCGAGCTTCATGCGTTCAGGCAAAAATTCTTCCACCTGAATCTTCATCACGTGATCGGCTATTTTTGCCGCCGGGTCAGCGCGAAACTCCAGCGCCCACGTGCCCGTTTGGGCATCAAGCGGTAGCTGTATGGTTTTTTGTAGATAGCCTAATTTTGGTAGTGTGAGTGGCAAACTAAATTGCTGCACCACTTTGCCATCGGCGCGTTTGAGTGTGGCCGTTAAAGGCGCAGCAGGGATGGGCGCGCCATCGTTATCGCGTACCAGTACGCTCACTTGTAGCGATTCACCGGGTCGATACAAATCGCGCCCCGCATAGGCAAATATTTTGATTGGTCGCGCTAAATGCCCGTTGGTATCAAACTCAGATAAATCTAGGGCAGGCTCAATCAGCGACAATAATGAAAATTCTTGTCCTCGTTTAGCCGTCACCACACGCGCTAGGTTTGACTTCACATCAAAACGAGCGCGCCCATCACCATCGGACTCGGCTGTAGCGAGTGGCTTACCATTTTCATCTAGCAACTGAAACGCCACACCGCTTATGGCGAGCCCAGTTTTAAGTGACGTTGCATAGGTTTCAATCGCGTTGGCATAGCGACGCGTGTGAATGCCAATATCGCTTACATAAAAATAAGTCGTTTGAAATTCTGCGCCGAATCGCCCCGGCTCACTCATCACGGCAATGTAGATGCCAGGCTCTTGCAGTTCTTTAATATCCTCAACAGGCAAATGCGTAACGTTGCGTCGATTACTACGCGCATCTGCCATGAAGCGCCCAAGATAAACACTCTTCGACATTTTGCGCAGCTGATCAAGCTCATAGCCTTGCACTAGGCCCTGCGGCGTGCGTTTCTCGGCATAGCCATATTCTGGCTCGTCGTTATTATCTTCTGTGGACTCAACATCGCGCTTGTTACGGTTACCCGCAATGCGCGCCATAAATCGCGGCAACTGTGCAGGCTCCACACGTAAAAACTGCACATCAACTTCGGGTACGTTTATCGTAATGATTGGTAGCCCACCATTTTGTTTTGCAGGCAGCACCACACCTTTACTTGCGAAATAAAATGTCGGCGACATGGCATCAGTTGAGATTTCACACGCTAAATTTTGCCCCAGCGTTTCGCGGCTGGTAGAGGCCAGCTCACTGGCTAAGGTAATGCGATAGCGATGTTTGGGTGATGCCATTGGCAAATACAAAATACGTGGATTATCACCAATCACCCAAGTTGCTTTAACAGTCGTGCCTTTATTTTCGCTACTAGATTCCGCACTCGATATTTTTGTCGGCGGATTGGTCGTGGCTTTATTTTTTTTATCCTCACCATCACGACTTTGATTTTTAGCTGCCTCAATTGGGCCTAAATCGATTACCGTTAAACGTTCTTTTAATGACTGTCGGCCATCCACTGGCGCGGTAAACATCAAGGCTAATGCAGGCGCATTTTCAAAGTAACGTGCTTGACAATCTATGGCTTCAAAGCGCTCACCTGCGACCGCTTCTCCCATTGGCTTACCACGCATGTCACTTCCGAAAAACCACCACGTTCCCGCACTGACCAGTGCAATTGCACCAACTGATGCGATGGTTATTTTTTTGTTTTGCAGAAATCGTTTCAGCATGCTAATTCCCCTGTTAATCGCGACACTTAGTTAACACGTGTCAATATGGAAACAATAATAGGCGATTGAGGCGAACAGGTGACAAAATTGGTGACAATTGCGCGCAGATTGTGGCGCAATTGTGGCGGCAGTAATTCTAAAAAACCCCGTTCGCCCTTAGCTTGTCGAAGGGTAGCTCTTGTAAGTGATTGATTTAATTAAACGTGCGGCTAATTCGATAGGCTCACCATGAACAGATTTCAGGGTTTTTAGAATTCCATAATGTGAAAGTGCAATATCAGCGTGTGTTTTGCCACTTTTATGGCTGAAAGTGCACACCAATAAACGAGTTTATACTTTTGGTTTGAGCGGACGCCTCAATTTTTTACAAATGCATTTACTACAACCTAGTGCGGCAAATTCACATCGTTTGCGATCATGCGGGTACGTATGCGCCAGTAGCGCATTGTTCTTGCATTGGCTAGTGTGTGCGATGATACTGGCGACCGTGCCGCTTAATCACTGCAATTTATCACCCTTTAGAATCGACCGCCCCAATGTTTGAACAAGCTTTCAAAAATATCGACGACGTCCTCTGGAAAGATGCCGGTTGCACCAGCGAGCTCGACTACACCGAGCAATCGTCTTGGCTGCTCTTTCTGAAATACCTTGACTCACTTGAGTGCGACAAAGCCACCGAAGCCGCGCTCGACAGCAAGAAATACACGCACATTCTCGATAAGCCTTACAGGTGGGAAACCTGGGCCGCGCCGAAAGGTAAGGACGGCAAGCTAGACCACAATACTGCACTGACTGGCGACGACCTAATCCTATTCGTCAACACCAAGCTCTTCCCGTATCTGCACAGCTTTAAACAAAAGGCCACCGGCCCCAACACCATTGAATACAAGATCGGTGAAATCTTTGGCGAGATTAAAAACCGCATCCAGAGCGGCTACAACTTGCGTGAGATCATCGACCATATCGACGAGCTTCGTTTCGCCTCGCAGACCGAGAAGCACGAGCTGTCGCATCTCTATGAGGCCAAGATTAAAAATATGGGCAATGCTGGGCGCAACGGCGGCGAGTACTACACCCCGCGCCCGCTCATTCGCGCCATCGTAGCGGTCACCGCGCCAAAGTTGGGCGAGACCATTTGCGATCCGGCGGTTGGCTCTGCAGGTTTTTTGTGTGAATCGTTCGATTATTTGCGTGATCAAAACCCAAGTCGTACCACCACGCAAAACCGCGCACTGCAACTGCGCACCTTGTACGGTAAAGAAAAAAAGTCACTCGCCTATGTGATTGCCATCATGAACATGATCCTGCACGGCATCGAAGCGCCGAACATCATTCATACCAATACGCTTGCTGAAAATCTTGCCGATGTACAGGAGAAAGACCGCTTTAATATCATCTTAGCCAATCCGCCCTTCGGCGGTAAAGAGCGCAAAGAGGTGCAGCAGAATTTTCCGATCCGCACTGGCGAGACGGCGTTTTTATTCTTGCAGCACTTCATCAAGATTTTGAAAGCGGGCGGCAGGGCGGGTGTGGTCATCAAAAATACCTTCCTGTCGAATACCGACAACGCCTCGGTGAGTTTGCGCAAAAAGTTACTTGAGGAATGTAACCTCCACACCGTGCTCGATTGCCCCGGCGGCACCTTCATTGGCGCGGGTGTGAAGACCGTGGTGCTGTTCTTTGAGAAAGGCACCAAGACGCATAAGGTCTGGTATTACCAGCTTGACCCCGGTCGCAACATGGGCAAGACCAATCCGCTCAATGATGCAGACTTGGCAGAATTTATCGCGCTGCAAAAGACCAAAGCTGATTCGCCCAAAAAGCTGGAGCGTGGATGTTGCGTCAATTGATGCGAAGACGTTTGATCTCTCGGTGAAAAACCCGAACGGAGGCGAGGAAATCGCGCATCGCAGCCCCGAGGCCATCATGGATGAAATCGCTGCGTTGGATGCGGAGAGTGCGGCGGTGCTCGAGTGTATTGGTGCGTTAATCAAAGGGAGGAATTGACTCATGGACGATATTCGCTGGAAGCAGCGTTTTGATAACTACTGCAAGGCATTTCAAGAGCTTAAAGAAAGCTTGGAACTGGCGAAGAACAGATCGCTAAGCAAGTTAGAAAAACAGGGCGTCATTCAGGGATTTGAATACACCCACGAGTTGGCATGGAATCTACTCAAGGACTATCTCGAATTTCAGGGTATCGTTGGTTTGATTGGCTCTCGCGACAGCACACGTGAAGCTTTCAAACGCGGGCTGATTGGGGATGGCGAGATTTGGATGGAAATGATTAAGTCAAGAAATCTGACTTCCCACGCCTACGACCGGGAGACTGCAGAACAAATTTATACCGCGATTTCATCGCGATTTTTTGCAGAATTCGAGTTGTTGCACATCGGCTTTTTCCAGCGTAGCGCACAGGAAAACTGATGGAATTTGGTCTCCCGGAAACCAACTGTGCCACCATCCGCCAGATACTCGCTCAGCATCCGCAGATCGAGAAGGCGGTGATCTACGGTTCGCGTGCCAAAGGAAATTACAAAACCGGCTCAGACATTGATTTGTCGCTGATGGGGGATGCGTTGGATCACCAACTGTTGTCCGCAGTGGCGTGGGCTTTGGATGAGTCATTGATTCCACATACTGTTGATTTGTCTCTGTTTGAAAAGATAGAAAACCCCGCGCTACGCCGGCACATTGAGCGGGTGGGCAAAGTATTTTATGAGCGCAAATGAATATCAGGGCGTTGTTATGAATGCGTTAAAAGCAGAGGGTCACGCGGAGGCGCGGAGTCCGCGGAGAGAATCACACGTCAAAATCTCCGCGCCCTCCTCGCCTCCGCGTGAGAAAAAATTGGGGTGGCAGACAAAGACACTAGGCGAAGTTCTCGAAAAAACCGAGACAGTTAATCCGCTTCTGTCACCAAATGCGGAGTTCGACTACATCGATGTTTCGAGTGTTTCCAATACGACATTTGAAATTGAGGCAACGCAACGCCTCAAGGGGAAGGACGCGCCAAGCCGGGCAAGAAAGTTCGTGAGAACGAATGACATTCTTTTCGCGACGATTCGACCCACTTTGCAACGAATCGCCGTCGTGCCTGAATATCTCGACCGACAAGTTTGTAGCACTGGTTATTTCGTTCTTCGAACAAAACCGGAAATCGATCATCGCTTCGTCTTCTACTCACTTTTCACTGAGGACTTCATCGGGCAAATGGAAAACCTCCAAAAAGGAGCGAGTTATCCGGCGGTCACTGATGGCGACGTGAGAGTACAAACGATTCCCGTGCCCCCACTCCCCGAACAGCAGCGGATTGTCGGGCTGCTCGATGAAGCGTTTGAGGGTATCGCCAGCGCCAAAGCCAACGCCGAAAAGAACCTCCAAAACGCCCGCGCCCTTTTCGAAAGCCATCTCCAATCCGTCTTCGCAGACCAATGGCAAGCTGGTGAGTTAGTCACGCTTGCGGACTTAGCAACTGACATCACGGATGGCGACCATATGCCTCCGCCAAAATCGCTAACCGGGGTTCCGTTCATCACTATTGGAAACATCGTGAAGGAAACCCGCAAGATTGATTTCAGCGACACTTTCATGGTGCCACGCGCTTACTTCGACGCTTTGAAACCATACAAGAAACCCCGACAGGGAGACGTGCTCTACACAGTAACCGGTTCATTCGGAATTCCAGTTATTGTGCGTGATGACGCCGAGTTTTGCTTTCAGCGGCACATCGGTCTGGTTCGTCCCAAGCCTGAAACCAACAGCGCTTGGCTCTACTATCTCCTCATGTCACCACAGTTATTGAATCAAGCCCACGATGGTGCCACAGGCACAGCACAAAAGACTGTTTCATTGAAGCTATTGCGTGGTTTTGAAGTTCCGAAGGTTCCGCCGAAGCAACAGAAGCTAGCTGTGGAAAAATTCGACGCTTTGTCAGAACAAACCCAACGCCTAGCCCGCCTCTACGAACAAAAGCTCGCCGCGCTGGAAGCGTTAAAGAAGTCGCTGCTGTACCAAGCCTTTAGCGGCCAGCTATAGGAACACAACATGAAAATCTTGCCCGCCCAGTTTGACGGCCAATCCATTCGCCGCACATACGATGAGGAAACGGAAACCTGGTGGTTTTCCGTCATTGATGTTGTGCAGGTATTGACCGATAGCACGAATGCACGTGATTACTGGTTTAAGATGAAACAGCGTGTGAGGCAAGAGGATGGGGCTGAACTGTCGACAATTTGTCGACAGTTGAAAATGCCTGCGGCCGATGGTAAGCAGCGGCTGACTGATGCGGCGACCGCACAAAATCTGCTGCGGATTGTGCAAAGTATTCCCAGCCCTAAAGCCGAGCCGATTAAGCTATGGCTGGCAAAAGTGGGCTATGAGCGGCTGCAGGAAATGTCCGACCCCGCACGTTCGCTTGATCGCGCCCGCGAGACTTGGCAAAAGCACGGACGCAGCGAGATGTGGATACAGCAGCGCATGACGGGGCAGGAGACGCGCAATAAGCTGACCGATTATTGGGCAGATCACGATGTAAAGAAGGGCGAGGAATTCGCCATTCTCACTAACCTGATTCATGAAGAATGGGCAGGTGTGAGTGTAAAAAAACACAAAGCGATCAAGGGCTTGCAAGATCACAACCTGCGCGATCACATGAGCGAGGCGGAGCTGATTTTTACCGCACTGGCAGAATTGTCAACACGCCAGATTGCCGAGACCGATGAGGCGACAGGCATGGCAGAAAACAAAGCCGCCGCCGCCAAGGGCGGCACAATTGCAAAACAGGCGCGCCGTGCGTTGGAAGCCAAAACGGGCAAATCGGTAGTGACGGGCGAGAATTTTCTGCCGCCGAATAGGGCATCGCGTACCAAAAAAGTGGAAAAGAAATGAACGAAGCCGAAACCCGCGCCGAACACATTGACCCTGCGCTTGCCGCAGCCGGTTGGGGCGTGGTTGACGGTAGCCGCATTCGCCGTGAGTATGGCATCACACTAGGCCGACTAGACGGCGCAGGCCGACGCGGCAAAGCGCTAACGGCGGACTATGTGCTTGAGTATCGCAATACCAAGCTGGCGGTGGTAGAAGCCAAACCGTGGCACGCCGCACTGACAGAAGGCGTGGCGCAAGCAAAGGACTACGCGGGCAAACTCTCGGTGCGTTTTACTTATGCTACAAATGGACAAGGTATATATGCTGTTGATATGCAAACTGGCGCTGAGGGGGAGATCGCTTCTTTTCCGTCACCAGTGGCACTGTGGGCTGAAACCTTTGCCACAGCGAATGCGTGGCGTGATCGCTTTGCCGCGATCCCATTTGAAGATCGTGGTGGATATTTTCAGGGGCGGTATTACCAAGATATTGCGGTTGAGCGCGTGCTCGATGCGATTGCACAAAACCAGCAGCGGATTTTGCTGACACTCGCCACCGGCACCGGCAAGACATTCATAGCTTTTCAGCTTGCTTGGAAACTTTTTAAGAGCCGTTGGAATCTGATTGATTGGAAGCGCGATGGCGATCCAACAAGGCAACCGCGAATACTTTTCTTAGCTGACCGCAACATCCTGGCCGACCAAGCCTATAACGCCTTCTCTGCATTCCCTGAAGATGCACTGGTGCGTATTGCGCCAGCTGACATTCGTAAGAAAGGCCGAGTACCGAAAAATGGCAGCATTTTTTTCACCATCTTCCAAACCTTCATGTCTGGGCCGCCAGTCAATGGCGAGCCGTCGCCTTATTTTGGTGAATATCCGCCGGATTTTTTCGACTTTATCGTTATCGATGAGTGTCACCGCGGCGGGGCGAATGATGAAAGCAATTGGCGCGACATCCTTAACTACTTTGCGCCCTCTGTTCAGCTTGGCCTGACCGCCACGCCAAAGCGCAAAGATAATGTCGATACTTACGCTTACTTTGGCGATCCAGTATTTGTTTACTCGTTGAAAGACGGCATCAATGATGGCTATCTCACGCCATTTCGCGTCAAGCAGATTTCGACCTCACTCGATGATTACGTTTTTACGTCTGATGACTTTGTCGTTGAAGGCGAAATAGATGCAAACAAGCGTTATGGTGAGTCGGACTTCAATAGGATTATCGAAATAAAAGAGCGCGAAAAATTACGCGTTCAAATTTTCATGTCGCAGATTGATCAACGGGAAAAGACGCTGGTGTTCTGCGCGAATCAAGCGCACGCCTTAATGGTGCGGGATTTGATTAATCAAGTAAAAAATAGCGTGGACGCAAATTACTGCCATCGCGTAACGGCGAATGATGGACAGCTTGGTGAGCAGCACCTTCGGGATTTTCAGGACAACGAAAAATCAATCCCGACCATTCTCACCACCTCGCAGAAACTCTCAACGGGTGTGGATGCCCGTAACGTACGCAATATTGTACTGCTGCGACCGATCAAGTCGATGATTGACTTCAAGCAGATTATTGGCAGAGGAACGCGACTGTTTGACGGCAAGGACTATTTCACGATTTACGATTTTGTGAAGGCGCACCATCATTTCAACGATGCCGAGTGGGATGGCGAACCAATGGAGCCCGAAACATGCGCGCAGTGCGGACGCAACCCCTGCCTGTGTTTGCGAGAACCCCCACCACCTTGCTACCTTTGTGGCAAATTGAGCTGCGAATGTGAGAAGCCGTCATGTACAAATTGCAGGCAGCGTCCTTGCGTGTGCCAGCGGCAGCCAAAGGTGATCGTAAAACTGGCAGACGGCAAGGCGCGTCATATTCAGCATATGACGGTAACGAGCTTTTGGCATCCCGACGGCACACCGATGTCAGCACAACAATTCTTAGAAGCGCTATTTGGCAAATTGCCAGATTTTTTTAACAATGAGGATGAACTGCGCGAAATCTGGAGTGTGCCAGACACGCGCCGTAAACTGATCGAAGGCTTGGCTGAAAAGGGTTTCGGCAAAGACCAACTGACAGAAATGCAAAAGATCATAGAAGCGGAGAAAAGCGATCTCTTCGATGTGCTCGCGAACGTCGCCTACGCGCTTGAGCCGCTGACCCGTGAAGAGCGCGCCGCTAAGGCAATGGCTGTTGTCAGCACACAATTCAATGAGCGGCAGCAGGTATTTGTAGATTTCGTGCTGTCCCAATATGTGACGGTGGGCGTCGAGGAGTTGGATCAGGCCAAGCTCACCCCGCTTCTGCGGTTGAAATATCACGACTCGATTGCGGATGCAGTTGCGGACTTGGGTAATCCGGAAGAAATCGGCAAAGTGTTTGTGGGGTTTCAGAAATATCTTTACCAACAATCAGCTCACTGATTGCTTGATTTCAGCAAGTTGTGTTTAGGTTATTTCAAATGGACCTATTGTAATGTTGCGTAATCAATGCAGCTGATTCTCAAAATGCTACAAATCGGCTTGGATGGGAAACGCTCAAGTGTGTGCTGCAATTGGGTTCTGCACAAACATATTTTTGATTTTGTAGGTGATCGACACACTAAGTACTATCGGCAATCGCCCTCAACCCAGCCTTGTATGTCGCCGCTGGAATGAGCTTAACGCGGTACGTAAGCAAAGTTATCAGGTATTTAAGGCGTAACAGGAGGCAAGCTGCTGTTGGATTTAACGGGAACTTCTAATAACCTTGTGTCTTCCCGGCGAAGGCCGGGATCCAATTTTGTAAGCTGCTGATGCGTAAAGAAAATTAGACCCCGGCCTTCGCCGGGGCGACAGTTTTTTGAGGTTTTTAGAAGTTCCCTAACATGAAAGTGCAGTATTGACAGGCGCTTTGGAACAATTTAGGCTGAAAATTCACGCCAATAAACGAGTTTTAATTTGTACTTATAACCGTTGAAAGCGCATCAACCATCCGCTTTCCCACCCTCCAACGCCGCCACCTTCGCCAACAACGCCTCAATCGTCGCTTCACTTTTATCTGACCGATCAGCGAGCGTCTTTAAAATCGCATTGAGCGGATCATTTTCATTGGTGGTTACCGCATAGGCGGAGAAGGCTTGTCCCGCTTCACCACTGAGTCCTTCGACGATACGTGCGGGAATGCCGACGACCGTAGCACCTGCGGGGACGGCTTTGACGACGACAGAGTTGGAACCGATACGCGCACCTTCTCCTACCGTGAAGGGGCCTAAAATTTTGGCTCCTGCACCGACAGTGACGCCGTTAGCGAGTGTGGGATGGCGTTTACCTTTGTCCCACGACACACCACCTAGCGTGACGCCGTGGTAAAGCGTGCAATCATCACCGATTTCAGCGGTTTCACCAATAACAATGCCCATGCCGTGGTCAATGAATACGCGCTGTTTGATGGTCGCCCCCGGATGAATTTCTACCCCAGTAAAAAGTCGCGCCACATTGGAGACCATGCGGCCAAGCCATTTGAAACCGCTGCGCCACAATGGGCCTGCTAGCCAACGGTGACACCATATCGCATGCATTCCTGGATAGCAGGTGAGCACCTCCCACCAGTTACGTGCGGCGGGGTCTCTTGCATAGATGGCGGCAATGTCTTCTTTGAGTTGAGTGATCATGGGCTAATTATTTTTTCTGAAACGAAGCAATGAGTCCGCGCAGCATCGCGACTTCTTCTGGCTCAGGCTGTGCCCGCGTGAATAGGCGGCGCAGCCTAGTGCTAAAGCGTTTTGGTATGTCTGGATTGAGATAGCCAGATTGAATGGCGGCTTCTTCAATATGCAACATAAGTGCTTCAATTTCGCCATTAGTCGCCGCTTCGCGCGGCATATCGGCAGCGACATGAAAAGTACCAGCAGCCATCATCATTTCATAGGCAGCCACTTGCACTGTTTGGGCTAAATTGAGTGATGAATACTTTGGGTTAGCTGGCACGCTAGCGAGTAGCTGGCAGCGATCAATATCATCGTTTGATAAGCACATGGCTTCATTGCCAAACACGAGTGCAACTTTATGTTCGGCATTGCTTGTGATTTTTTGGACGACAATACCCGCCGCCTCGCGTAAATCAACATGGCGGTGTGCCAGCTCGCGTTTGCGTGCGGTAAAACCGACTGCAAACACGGTGTCGGCAAGTGCATCTTCAAGAGTGGTAACGATACGCAAATTATTCAGTACGTCGAGTGCGCCAGAGGCGAGTGCAATGGCCTCTTGCTTACGCTGCGGAGCGGCGAGCTTAGGCGCGACTAGCACTAAGTCACTTAAGCCCATCGTTTTCATCGCACGTGCGGCGCTACCGACGTTGCCGGGGTGCGATGTTTCCATTAACACCACACGTAAATTGGATAAATCAGGGGATAAATTAATTTCAGGCTGTTGCGGCTCGGTCATAGTAAAATCACACTCTCATTTAGTTCTTAGCTGTCGCAAACGACGGCATACAATTTGCCATGCATCCAATACTCAATATTGCCGTTAAAGCGGCTCGCCGCGCCGGTGCGGTAATTAACCGCGCCTCGTTTGACCTCGACAAACTCAGTGTGGAGCAAAAAGCCCCGAGTGATTATGTGAGTGAAGTTGACCGCGCCGCAGAGCAGGCGATTATTCAAATACTCTCGGAGGCCTATCCGCAGCATAGCATTTTGGCAGAAGAATCCGGCTTGATTGATAACAAATCAGACTATCTATGGATCATCGATCCACTCGATGGCACGACCAATTTTTTGCATGGTTTTCCACAATATTGTGTCTCCATTGCACTCACCATTAAAGGCCAAGTGCAACACGGCGTGATTTTTGATCCGACCCGTAATGAGCTTTTTACCGCCTCAAAAGGCGCAGGCGCGTTTATGAATGATCGCCGTATGCGGGTATCCAAAACGCTCAATTTAAAAGATGCCCTATTGGGCACTGGTTTTCCGTACAAAGAATTTTCTAACGTGGATAAATATTTAGCAGTATTTAAAGACATGATGCAAAAATCCGCTGGCATACGCCGCCCCGGTGCCGCAGCGCTTGACTTGGCCTATGTTGCCGCTGGGCGCTACGATGGCTTTTGGGAAACAGGCTTAAACCCGTGGGATGTCGCGGCAGGCGGCTTATTTATTTTGGAGTCAGGCGGCTTGATTGCGGACTTCAAAGGCGAGGGCGATTGGCTGCATTCAGGCACAGTCGTGTGCGGTACGCCGCGCGTATTTGCACCGATGCTGGCGATCATTCAGGCGCATAACAAGTAAGCTTGTCATCGTATGACTGCTTCCGCAATATTCGCTGGCCATACGCCAATGATGCAGCAGTATCTTCGCATCAAGGCCGAGCATGTTGATACATTGGTCTTGTATCGCATGGGCGATTTTTATGAGCTATTTTTTGACGATGCGGTCAAGGCAGCCAAGCTGCTCGACATCACATTAACCACGCGCGGCAACTCAGCGGGTAACCCAATCAAAATGGCTGGTGTGCCGTTTCACGCGGTTGAGCAATATTTAGCCAAGCTGGTGAAACTAGGCGAGTCTGCCGTCATCGTCGAGCAGATAGGTGAAGTTACCGGAAAAGGCCCGGTAGAGCGCGCCGTCACACGCATCATTACACCCGGCACGCTCACCGATAGCGCGTTGATGCCATCTGAGCGTGAAGTCTTAGTGGCGGCTGTATTTGAATTAAATAATGTGATTGGGTTAGCCTCATTATCATTGGCGAGCGGGCAATTTCGAGTGCGTGAAATCAGCCGCGCGCAGTTAGTGACCGAGCTTGATCGATTACAAGCGGCAGAGATTGTCGTGGCGGACGGCGCACCAACGCTACCACCAAGTAATGCCGTCATCAGGCGCATGGCAGATTGGCAATTTGATTTAGGCACGGCGGTGAAATTACTCACCCGCCAATTTGGTACGCGCGACCTTGCCGGTTTCGGCGTTGATGGCATGGATGCGGCTATTTGTGCCGCCGGTGCGCTCCTACAATATGTGCAGCAAACACAGCGCGCTGTGGATGCGTCTGCTTTGCCACATGTGACAGGTTTGATTGTTGAGCAGGCTAACGCGAGTATCCGCATGGATGCGGCCACGCGGCGAAATCTCGAAATCACCGAGACCATACGTGGCGAATCCTCCCCCACGTTATTTTCAATACTCAATACCACCGCTACCGTGATGGGGGCGAGGCACCTACGTGAATGGTTGCATCAGCCGTTGCGTGATCGCGAAGCGATTCAATCACGCCACGCCGCCACACTTGCACTCGCACCATATGCCAAGGCTATTCACGCCATCATTGGTGAGTGGGCCGATATTGAGCGCATCGTCACACGTGTGGCACTCAGAAGCGCACGACCACGTGATTTGGTCGCGTTGCGTTCAGCTTTAGCCACACTACCTGCGCTCAATCAGTTAATAGAAAAAATTGAAACACCAGTATTGGCGGACTCCTTCAAGGCATTTAGCTTGGATAATTCCGTCTTTGCTAGTCTTTCAAATTCTATTGCGGATGAGCCTGCCAATATGGTGCGCGATGGCGGCGTAATACGTGATGGTTTTGATACCGAGCTTGATGCGCTACGCGCGCTGAAATCAAACGCTTCCGGTTTTTTGCTTGACTTAGAAGCACGTGAACGCGCGCGTACCGGCATTGCCAATTTGCGTGTGGAATACAACCGTGTGCACGGTTTTTTTATCGAAGTCTCACAAGGCCAGCTTGATAAAGTGCCGGATGATTATCGGCGTCGGCAAACGCTCAAAAACGCCGAGCGCTACATCACACCTGAATTAAAAGTCTTTGAAGACAAAGCCCTTTCAGCTGGCGAGCGTGCGTTGCAGCGCGAAAAAATGCTCTACGAAGAAATACTCAACACTCTCGCGCCACATGTGGCCGCGTTGCACCGACTCGCACGCGCCTGCGCCATGCTCGATGTGCTGTGCGCGAATGCTAACAATAGCGTCGCCTTAAAACTCAGCGTGCCAATATTTGTTGATGAAGACCGTCTCAATATCATTGGTGGTCGGCATTTGGTGGTGGAAAGCCAAGTCGATAGTTTTATTGCTAACGATTGTGATCTCACGCGTTCGCGCCAATTGCTGCTGATTACGGGCCCAAATATGGGCGGTAAATCCACCTACATGCGGCAGGTCGCGCAAATTGTGCTGCTCGCGCACACTGGATTATTCGTGCCCGCCACACGTGTAGAGTTAGGCAATATTGACGCCATCATGACGCGTATTGGTGCCTCGGATGATTTGGCGGGAGGGCGCTCAACCTTCATGGTTGAGATGACCGAAGCTGCCGCGATTTTGAATACCGCGACCAAAGATAGTCTCGTATTGGTAGATGAAATCGGTCGTGGCACATCAACCTTTGATGGCTTATCACTCGCCTATGCAATTGCACGCCACTTGGCGGAAACATCGCGCGCCTACACACTATTTGCCACGCACTACTTTGAATTAACGCGCTTGAATGCTGAGCTACCCAACTTAGCTAATGTGCATCTAGACGCCATTGAAGCTAAAGATAAAATTGTATTTCTACATAAGCTGGAGGCGGGGCCTGCGAATCAAAGCTACGGTTTGCAAGTCGCACAGCTTGCTGGTGTGCCGCGTAGTGTGGTGAAAGCCGCGCGTAAACAATTGAGCGAGTTGGAAACGACATCGTTGCACCAAGGTCATCAAGCCGACTTATTTACGCCGCAACCTAGCCAACAAATGAGCAGCATTGAAGCGCACCCTGCACTTGATCGCCTGCGTGATGCGAAGCCAGATGAGATGAGCCCGCGCGAGGCGCTAGATTTTCTGTATCAATTACAACGCGAACTGCAAACCGAGACCAAGCTGTGAACATTAAATTATTTTTATTGAGCATCAGCTTGTCACTCATCGTCGGCTGCGCCTCGCGCCCGACAGGCCCAGATGTATTTTCGTTCGGTGTGATGGGCGACATGCAATATAGCGCTGTTGAGGAATCACAATTTCTCAAATTAACAGACACGATGAATGCTGAAAAGCTTGCCTTTGTTGTCCATGTAGGCGACTTCAAAGCGGGTAGTAATGCGCCTTGTAGCGATGAACTATTTAATCGACGTTTGGCAGAATTAAATCGTTTTCAGGCCGCGCTTATTTTCACACCAGGTGACAACGATTGGGTAGATTGCCGCCGTCCCACGAATGGCGCGGCCAACCCGCTTGAGCGTCTATCAAAAATTCGCCAAATTTTTTATCCCAATAATTTGTCTCTAGGCCAACAGCCGATGGGGTTGACGCGTCAGTCTGATGCCTTTGTCGGCGAGCCAGTATTGTCGCGTTATCGCGAGAATGTAATGTGGCTACATAAAGGTATCGTATTTGTTACGCTGAACGTGCAGGGCAGTAACGATAATGTCGGTTTTGACCGTGAAAGTGATGTCGAGCAAGCCGAACGTTTACATGCGAATTTAGCGTGGCTCGATACGGCAATCAATCGTGCGCGTGGCACGGATATTATTGGCTTCGCCGTAATAATTCACGCCAATCCAGGATTTGAAGCGACAACAGCAGAAGTGGCAAAGTCTGCCTATGTGCCCTTTTTACAAGCAGTTGAAAAAAATGTCGCAGCACTAGCTAAACCCAGCTTATTTATCCATGGCGATACCCACACTTATCGGGTTGATAAGCCATACAAAAGCCCAATTGATAAGCACGTTGTCGAGAACATGACGCGCGTCGAAACAGACGGATCACCGCGCGTTGATTGGACACGAATTAGGGTGGACACTAACAATAAAGCCGCGCCTTTTTACATCGAGCGCGGCCAATTTAATCCAAACGAATCGCCGTTTTAGCTTCAAAACTATTCACTGAGAAGACCTTTTTTGCCGTTCGCCCTGAGGTATCGAAGGGCTCTTTGTACACAGTGCCCTTCGATACCTCTCAGGGCGAACGGTAGTAAAAAAACTGCGTTAAGGCAAAGTCTAGTGATGCGCGCCATGCTCACCATGTGGGTGGCCGTGGTCAATCTCTTCTGCACTCGCCGTGCGCACATCAGTTACTGTGCATTTAAATAACAAGCGCTCACCCGCTAGTGGATGATTACCATCAACCACAACTTGTCCATCGGCAATATCAGTCACGGTGTAAATAATCCAACGATCATCATCATCGCCATCTGGCAAGCCTTCAAATTGCGTGCCTACTGCCACGTCTTTAGGGAATACCGCAGCAGGCTCCATGCGGACTAAATTTTCGTCATAGTCACCAAAGGCGTCTTCAGGTTCGAGCGAAAGTGATAATTCCCCACCGATGGTTTTACCCGCTAACGCTTCTTCGACTTTCGGGAAAATACCTTCGTAGCCGCCATGTAAATAAGCCAATGTGGCGTTAGTTTCAATGGCTTCGCCATCGCTATCAGTAAGGTCGTAGGTGAGGGTGACAATAGTGTCTTTAGCAATTAGTAGCATGATAGAAAAAATTAAAAGTTAAAAGACGTATTTTGACGTAAAAAATGTAAATTGTTAAATTGACGTTTCCGCATTCACGCCAACAACACCCTCGGCGACCAATTTAGTAATCGCATCAATATCATAGCCAAGCTCGACCAAGATGGCCTCGGTATGCTCGCCCAGCGATGGCGGGTTTAAGCGAATCGTTGGTCGTTGACCAGCCAGCATCATGGGCAACAATGGCGTGCTGGTCTCAATAAATTTATTCGCGCCGCTGCAATCTACAGGCACACCAATGGGCGATAAACCGCCGCTTGCCTTGAGATGTACGTCGTCAAACAATTCATGCGGTTTGGTAATGGGCGCGTAAGGTAAGCCGACTTTTTCAAAACGTTGTGCAATATCACTGGCTTGTAAAGTGGCCATGTGCTCATAGAGTTGCGGCATGAGCCAACTACGCGCTGCAACACGCGCAACATTAGTGGCAAGTCGGCTATCTTCACGTAACTCATCGAGCTTAAATTCATCACAAAATAATTGCCAATGCGTGTTTGTCACTACGGCCAAAAATATTTGTTCGCCGTTCGCGACGCTAAAAACGTCATACACGCCCCATGGTGAAATGCGACTAGGCATCGGCTTGGCTGGCGCACCAGTGACGGCGTACTGCATCATGTGTGTGCCCATCAGAAATACATTATTTTCAAACAACGCACTTTTAACTTCCTGCCCCACACCTGTCGTTTGTCGTTGATGTATTGCTGCCATAGCCCCCATTGCGCCAAACATGCCGCCCATGATGTCATTCACCGATGTGCCTGCTCGGAGCGGCCGGCCTTCAGGCCCTGTCATATAGGCTAAGCCGCCCATCATTTGCACCACTTCGTCTAGCGCGGTGCGATGGTCATAAGGGCCAGGCAAAAAGCCTTTCATTGACACATAAATTAAGCGCGAATTTAATTTGAACAGGCTCGCATAATCTAGCCCAAGCTTTTGCATATTGCCGTCTTTGAAATTCTCACTAAAGATATCCGCATTAGCAATGAGCTTCAACGCAATCTCACGACCACGTGCATCTTCGAGATTAAGTGCCAAGCTTTTTTTATTGCGGTTAAACATCGCAAAAAATCCCGCGCCCGCACCGGGAAGCTGTCGCGTGTTGTCGCCTTTGAGGGGCTCGATTTTTATTACGTCCGCCCCTAAATCTGCCAGCACCATCCCGCAAGACGGCCCCATCACCATGTGGGTGAGCTCGATAACGCGAATGCCTTGGTAGGGGAGGTTGGGTGCAGTGGACATAGTCAGCGATGAAATTATCAAGCCATGATGTTACTGAAATTGTCCTGCCACAGCTAGCTAGTTTTAATGACTGCCAGCGGTTCCTTCCCTTGGCGTCGGGCGCAAGCAGGGATGGGGTGGTTGGTGACAAAGTGAGTCCCGCCCATACCTCATGCCAAGTTTGCTAGGAAATAGCAAGTCTACGTACGGCAGACGTTTTCAGCACTTTTTGCCTCAAAACGCCCGTGAATAATTGTCTTTACTCCACCACCGCCCCCCCCACGGGTGCTGTACCCACGTTGTTGATGATGGTGGGCTGATTGATGACAGCGCCATTCATCAGCCACAGGGTGAGTGTGCCATCTGCCCTCTTCCATACGATATCCATCGTGCCGTCGCCATCAAAGTCACCTGCCGCGTAGAACTGCGTGGTGGCTTCTACGTTTGGCAAGTCTGCAACTAGTGCTATCGTTGCACCATTCATTAGCCACACCTTCACACGACCCGTCGCGTCTTTGAACAAGATGTCGCCTTTGCTGTCTGCGTTGATGTCACCTAACTTGATGATGCTGTAGCCTGAAGGTAGCTGGCCAAGTTGTTCATTGACCCAAGTACGATTTGCTTTTGAAGTGAGGCTACGCAGGTCGTTAGTCGGGCTTAACCAAATCAGGTCGCCTTTGCCATCACCATCCATGTCGGTTGCGCCAATGAGTGACCATGAGAGCGGGGCGCCGCCGCGATGTTTGACGTCGGCAACATTGAGTGTGGGAGTGTCATTCATGTACCACGCAAAGATAACGCCACTATCGTTCGTGCCAGGTTTTAAGTAGCGCCACACCATGTCGGCTTTGCCATCACCATTAAGGTCGGAGACCGCTTCGAGCGACCATTCGGCTCTAGCACGGCGTAGTTGGGTTTGACTCATGGCAAATTCCGCGAAGACCTCATCATTAGCATTGCGCGTAATCAATTGCGTGCGCTCAATACCCGCCATATCACCTGCGCCTAGCAGTGATTTCTCAGTGCCAACATCAGCAATTGCGGTAAAACTAAATTGTTGTGTTGCAATATTGTAGCGGCCTAATTGACTCACCACAGTTGATTTGGTGATGAGCTTGTCGCTCGCTTCAGTTGAGGATGCGGCTGCTGACCCGCGAAGTAATATCTGCGCGAAGCCCTGACCATCCATATCAATGTGATTACGCAATGCGAGCGGAATATCGGAAACGGCAACTAAACTCGCCGCAGAGACCTCACTCGCGCTGGTGGTGCCTTGTGCCGCCACCGTGCAGCGATAGCGTCCGGCAGCTAGCTTGTCTAGTGTTGCTGTCTGCACATCAGCGGCTGCTGTTGTTTGTGCTGCTGCTACACCATTGTTACTCCCTGCTTCACTCAAGCAATAGAGACGATAGCTTTGGATTGGGTTAGCACCCGTGCTGGTGGACGCATTAAATTGACACTGAATCGCGCCGACACCCGTCACACTACATTGCAGGTTCTCGGGTGTGCTCGGCGGTGGGGGAGGGGGCGGGAAGCCAACTGCGATGTTGCGATCGACATTGACGGCAGCCAGATAGTTGGCATTGCCCGCTTGTGTCGCACGAATAGTGCAGTTGCCGATAGCCATGCCTGTGAACGTAATAGTGACGCCATTTACCCCAGTGCTGGTGCAAATGGTGGGCGTGAGCGAACTGAAGGTGACTGCATTGCCCGATGCGCCACCAGTGGCATTCACCGTGAAGGCAGGTGCGGTAGTCAGCAGTGAGGCGGGTGTGGCAGTGAAGCTGATTGTCTGTGTGGCCTGACCAATCACGATACTGGCGGTCACTTGCGGCGCAGCGCTGTAGTTGGTACTAACCGCTTGGTTGGCCGTCAAGTTACAAACACCCACACCAACAAAATTCACTTGGTTGCCAGCTACAGTGCATATTGTTGCGGCGCTGGTGGTAGCGAAGACAATCGCGTTGCCCGATGCGCCGCCAGTAGCAGTGAGGGTAACAGGCACTGCACCAAACACTACTGGCGTTGCAGGGGCGAAGCCTGTGATCACTTGTGTGGCGGGGTTGATGGTGATACTGGCGCTAACTTGCGGCGCAGCGCTGTAGTTGGTACTAACCGCTTGGTTGGCCGTCAAGTTACAGATTCCCGCACCAACAAAACTCACTTGGTTACCAGCAACAGTACAAATCGTGTTGGCACTGCTGGTGGCAAACTGAATTCCATTACCCGATGCGCCACCAGTAGCCGTGAGATTGACGGGCGCTGCACCAAACACCACGGGTGAAACTGGCACAAAACCTGTAATCACTTGTGCGGCGCGGTTGACGGTGATGGTCTGCGTGGCTGGCGTGGCGGCAGCAAAATTGGTATTGCCTGCCTGCCGTGCTTCGATGGTGCAATTACCCGCAGCTACGATGGTGACTGTAGTGCCTGCAACCGTACACACAAGCGCAGTGGTTGAGACGTAACTTGGTGTTAAGCCAGAGGATGCAGTCGCTAACGGATTAATCGCAAATGTGCCTGCTAGCGTGTAAGTCTGTGCGGCTTGAGCGTTGAAGGTGATTGACTGTGCGCTGACTGCTGTTAATGTCACGTCGTTGCCGTCGCCGCCTACGTAGGATATGCGAAGGTTGTTGCCACTCACCGTCAACAGGCTGCCTTCAGGCAACCCTGTGAAGGCCCCAGTGATCGCATCTGTGCCATCGTTGTCGATGATGGTAAAGACTTGTCCACCGGGTGGGGTAAAGCCGAGCGTGACATCAAGCCCACCTGCGGTACTCAAACCGCCCAACACTCGTAGCTGATCGTATTGTGTTGCCGGCGTGATGCCATTCAGACGCACCACGAAACGCGTATTGTTGTTGAAGTTGGTTGAGGCCGCAACGGCACCGACTGTTAAACGACCCGTCGCCGCTGCTGTGCCCAGCGCCAGCGTTGGTGTGCCAGAGGCGACGAATGTAATGCGACCGACCGTGCCCGTGCCACGCAGCGTGCCGTTGGCTAAGATGTTGGTGAAGACGTTTGTGTTTGTGCTCATGCTGCCCGTCACCGCGACAGTGCCGCCGAAGATATTGGTTTGGGTGCCAGATGATGTGCCGCCGAAGGTCAATGTACCCGACCCCACTTTGCTGAAGGTGCCGATACCACTCATCACCCCTGAAAAAGTGCTGTCGCTGTTGTTGCTCCCAGCGACAAAATTAGCGTTGAGAGTGATATCCCCTGCGCCTCTGAGTGCGCCTACCGCTTGTGGAATGTTAGTGATCAGCGTGGCACCAGCATCAATGGTCAGGTCTGTGGTGATGGGCAAATTGACGCCACTGATACTTAGTGTGCCCGCCTCAATAAGGGTGCTACCCGCGTAGGTCATAGACGCGCCAGACATAGCCACGCGCCCAGCACCAGTCTTACGCAAGTTACCGGCGCCAGTAATGCTGCCACTCATGGTGTAGATGACGCCCGCGCCTGCATTGAGTGTGCCGCTATTAACACCTAAACTCACTGGCACTGTTTGCGTAAGAGTCGCGTTAGCACTGAGTCCGCCACCATTGAGCACAATGGTGCTCGGCAATTGGTTGTTGTCGGCAAACACGATAAACCCAGCTTCGACAGTCGCCCGTGGAAGGCTATTGGCAGCACTGAGCACCAGTGAGCCTGCGCCAGTTTTGGTGAGTGTTGCGGTGGTGAAGCTAGCGACTAACGTATCTGAAATATTGACATCTCCCGATGCTGTATCAACGACTAAATTAGCGTTGTCATGCAGGTAAATACCCGCGCCAGCGGTCACACCATTGACACGGCCAGTGCCGCCCAACAAACCGCCACCGTTCATATCGCCCGTCGCAAAACGAAACGTGCCGCCTGAGCGCACAAACACGCCGCCACCATAGGCTGAGCCGCCATTGCCCTCTTCACCATTTAATCCCGTTAAGAGATCGGGGCCTCGACCACCATTGCCCGCACCAAAGCCACCTGTGCCGCCTAGCCGTGGCGGATTTGGGGCAAAAGCCTCACCGCCGCCGCCGCCACCACCACCAAAGCCGCCCGCACCGCCAAAAGAGGCATTGCCTATATTCTGAAATACACCGCCACCGCCACCGCCACCAAAATCCCCGCCGCCACCGCCGTTACCCCAATCACTGCCACCACCACCACCACCGCCTGGGCCACCACCACCTCCACCCCAATAGTTGCGCGCAAAACCAGAGCCATCACTCCTCCCGCCATTACCGCCCGCTGCCACTGAGCCATTAGTCGCCCCGGTCGCGCCGCTGCCGCCGCCCAAACCCGATGTGCCCGGCAAGCCAATACCCGCCTGCCCCATGCCTGCCCCGCCACTGCCGCCGCCTGCAGGCCCACCGCCTGCCCCACCGCCACTGCCGGTGGTGGCGAAGTTAGCATTACTATAAGGGCCACCATTGATACCATTGCCAAGCAAGCCGCCACCGCCGCCGCCGCCGCCATCGGTCGCCCCGCCACCATTGCCAAGCAGGCCACCACCACCGCCGCCGCCTGTATTACCCACTGCGGTAGAAGTATTTAATCCGCCATTGCCGCCAAATGCGCGATTGTTTTGAAATACCACTTGACTCGCCGTCACATTCGCACCGCTATTGACAAAAATAGCCCCACCTGCACCTAGCCCGCCACCACCGCCACCGCCAAGTGCGCTGCCACCATTACCACCCCTAGCGCGACCATTGATAATGCGTAACCCTGAAAACGTCACATCCCCCGCACCAACAAAAAATACCCGATGTGCGAAATTGCCGCTAATGATTAAGTCCCCGCCACTAATAAACATCGACTGCAAAATAATCGGCAGCGTGGAATTAAGCGTGAGCGTTTGCCCAGCAAGTGCGGCATTTACGTTGATAAAGTGCGGGCCGACTGCGGCATTGGCATCGATGATTGCCTGCCGCATACTGCCAGCGCCACTATCGGCGGCAGTGGTCACGTTAAAAATCGCGGCGTGTGTTAGACGGACATCGCTGCCAAGCATGATCAAGATGATGATGGCGGCGAACCACCATTGCCTCCACAGTTGTGCAAGGTCGTCATGACGGTTTAGTCGGCTAAGTAGTAATGGCTTCATGTCGTTCTCCAAGTCAATAGCGAGGGCGCCGAGAAGTCGGCGGCATGGAGGAGAACGTTACGGCTTTAGGCTGCGCCAAACAATGCTGAATATTCGGCACTTTTGTCTTAAAAATAAAAACCCTAATACTGGCAAGCGTTTTCAGATCTTTCTTGACGATGCTTTGAAAGAGTGGCTGAAACTCGATGCCACCATTGGCAGGCAATTCAAAGATAAGCTGGCTGAGCGATTAAAGAACACGCGTGTACCTGTCGCAAAACTCCACGGCGCTAAAGATCGCTATAAGTTTAAATTGGGTGGCGTGGGCTATCGCTTGGTATATGAGGGCGCGACCATGTGCTGTTAGTCGTCGTTATCGCGCTGGGCAAGCGAGACAAAAAATTGGTTTATCTGAGTGCAGCCGAACGGCGTTAGAAGATAACGCTAGTTTGCCCACGTAGGCAGCTAATTAAACAAATGAAGCGTGCCCACCCAACACGCTGTCCAGCATTGTGTTGCAAACCAATGTGGTCATCTACCAGCGTTGCGGCAATGCTCGCGCGATGACTAGCCCTGCGTCGGTCTGTACTAAATAACCACCAGCGCTAAGGTCGCGCATGATGATCGCAACCATGTCGCGGGAGGCGCCGACGCGGCGAGTGATTTCTGCTTTGGTTAAGCGGCCGGGGATGAGCGCTTGGCTGCCCACGTTGATAGCGAGTGATTGTAATAATGCAGCGACACGACCGTACACATCTTTGAGCGCCGCACTTTTGAAATTTGCGGTGGCGAGTCGCGCGCGGCGGATAAGCTCCATCATCAACGACAGCGCAAAATCAGGGTGATGCCTGAGATAGTCGAGCATGGCTTCGCGCGTGACGATGGTGGTCTCTACCCGCTCAAGCGCGATGACGCTAGCGGACCGTGGCAACCCATCAAGCGCCATTTCACCGACAAAGTCACCTGGGCCGTATTCATCAATCACAATTTGTTTGCCGTCAGTTTCGGTGGCGACCACGCGCACCCAGCCAGTCTTGATTAAGTGAATGACAGCATCATCAGTGTCACCTTCTTTAATCAGTATTTCGCCTTTCGCATAGCGGCCATTGATGCCGATGCTAGCAAGACCGCCAAAAAAAGGGTGTGCGGGTTCGGTATCGGTATTTGCAGGTGTCGGCGCCGTAGCGACGATGTTGTTTGTAACTGACATAGACGACAGTATCTAAAATAATTAAAAATTAGAGAATTAGTATCGCATTAGATAGTGCTGTTAATCAAACGCTGGTCACGCATTTGCGCGCTCAGGGGCGTGCTCACTTGCATGCTCATTTACTCACCAACGCGCACGCTAATGTGGCAGCCTCCGCTAGCGTCATGCGGCTACCCTGCTTTTGTGCGTCGGCACGTGCATAGTCATCCAGATTTTCTTCACTACTAGCCAGCGCACGCCGACGTGATTCTCTCGCTTGTGCGCCCACGGGAAAGCCAATGGAATCGCGCAAGATGAGTGTTGAGGCGCAAAGTTTAACGGCTGAGATATCATCACCTTTCCGTGAACACCAAAACGCAAAGGCTTCGATGGCATTACAAAGCTCAATACGTGCGTCTTGTGCGCGCAATGAGTTGATGCTCACAGTAAATGCATCCGCTGCAGCCGATAGTGCACCAAGACCCGTGAGCGCCGCCCCCAGTAAAAATTGGCTAATACCTTCATGCATTTTGTCGCTCATTTGTTTGCTGATGGTCAAATATTGTTGAAGCCATTTTTCTGCCTCAGCATAGTAGCCACGATGCAGCGCGATTTGGCCTTGCGACAACACTAATCGCACCTGAATAAAGGGCTCACTATGTTGTGCTGCCAGCGTACCAAGTGCTGCTAAATATTGTGCAGCCACATCAACGTCATTAGCGTAAGCAGCATTGTTGGCAAGGTTACTCATATTATTAGCCGCAGCTTGTATATCACCGCCGCGTAACGATAGCGCGATACCGTCTTCATAGTATTTTTGTGATGCAGCATGACCATACTGGATATACATCACGTGACCCAACATTGCCATTGCGCTGCCCGCGTTGACATCATCATTGATGTGTAAGCTCGCCGCTAAAGCTAGCCGCGCATGTGTTTCAGCGCTGACTAAATCAGACATCATGTAGCAGTGCCCCGATGCAAAATAACGGGCTTTTGACTCAACTATTTCTGGGATAGCGCCCACATGCAGTTGCGCCGCTAATGCAGATTCGAGTAGTGCTTTAGCTTCAGCAAATTGCCCACGCCAAAGCCAGTAGCGTCCTAATGCCACACACATATCGAGTGCTGCAAGCGGATTTGTCTCGATCAGATAGTGCGTGGCACTACGCAAATTGGCTTGGTCAAGGTCTAGGCGCTGCAACGCAGTAAGGCGATGGTCAGTATAAAAATCAGCAGCCGCATCAATGGCAAATTGCCGATACCATTTGGCATGGCTGCGCGAAAGTGATGCCCACTCACCGACGGCATTTACTTTTTCTAGCGCGAACTGGCGCAGTGTTTCGAGCATCGTAAAACGCATCCGCCCAGCGACTTCAATTAAGTCAATCATTGACTTATCAACCAATGATTGCATGTGTACGTCACTGTGCGGTGATGCTTCGCTTACGGTGTCGTCGTTTGTGTTGGCAACTGCGTGGGCAACTGCGGTGGTGGCAGCGCAGACATGGGCAACGGCAGCGAATGTCGCCCCGCCCACAAAGACGGCGAGCCTGACAAATTGCGCTTGCTCGTCAAGACTTAACAAGTCATATGACCAGGCTAATGTGGCGTGTAGTGTTTTATGGCGGGGGGCGGCAACACGGCTGCCCGTGACCAAAAAGCCAAACCGATTATCAAGGCCGTGATCAATCTCGGCTAATGTCATTGTGCGTAATCGCGCGGCGGCAAGCTCAATGGCCAGCGGTATGCCATCGAGACGATAACAAATGCGTGCCAGTACGGGCACATCTTGGCTATGTAATTCAAAATCTGGCCGATGACGTAACGCACGATCAAGAAATAATCTGACTGAATCCACTTCGCGAATCGCACGCACGCTGTCTAGTTGCTGACCACTATAAAAATCAGGGTCAGGAATACTTAGCACTGGTAGTTGATACGCCGTTTCACCGTCTATTTCTATACCTTCACGGCTGGTTGCCAGCAACTGTACGGCGGGGGCATGTTGCAGTAACGCGGCACAAAATTGCGCGACGCCGTCAATTAAATGTTCGCAATTATCGAGCACCAGTAATATTTTTTTATCATTGCAATACTGAATGATGTGTTGCGTCGGCGTAAGGCTTGCCTGTGCTTTGATATTTAATATCTGCATCAAACGTAGCGGGATAAATGTTGCGTCATTTATCGTCGCTAGCTCGCATAGCCAAACACCCTCTGGAAATTGATCTAGCAGGTGCGCGGCTGCTTGAATCGCTAAGCGTGTTTTGCCTAAACCGCCCACACCAAGTAAGGTGACTAAACGCGACGCGGCAACTAATTTTGCAGTTTCGCCTATTTCGCGATAACGACCAATAAATGCATTCGCAAAAAATGGCAGATTATTCGGACTTGTTGCGAGCGTGCGGAGTGGCGCGAAGTCATTGGGTAAGTCGGGGTGCAATAGCTGGTGTACTGTTTCGGTGTCCGTGAGATCACGCAGCCTAACGGTACCCAAACAGCGCGTACTTAGTGGAGAAGGTAGGCTATCGGCAATGGCGCTGTTGAGCGCAGCTGAAATAATAATTTGCCCGCCATTGGTCGCATGACAAAGCCTCGCCGCACGATTAACTGTCGTGCCAAAGTAATCCCCATCGCGCGACTCAGCTGGCCCTATATGTAGGCCACAACGTAGGGCAAGCGATAAATAGTCCGCTGGCATTTCACGAATACGACACTGAATATTCACGGCTGCAGTCAGCGCCTGCGATGCATCGCTAAACGCGGCGTGTATGCCGTCACCGGAAAATTTAACAATCTTGCCATCATGCGAAAGCACAATCTCACGCAGCAACGCATCGTGCCACGCTACTGCATCCGACATTTGACGCGGCTGCTGCTCCCACAGCCGCGTGCTGCCTTCGATGTCAGTGAATAGGAACGTTGTTTCAACCATATTGCACAATCAGGATAAAGGTTCTACAAATAATTATTACCGAGGTTGAAACCCTTTCTCACCAAATTGCCAAAGCATAAACGCATATACGTCAGCTAATTCAACATTACGTTGATTGCGCGTTGAGCCGACGCCGTGACCAGCATCGTAATCTAGTCTTAACAATACTGGCTTGGCGTTTACCACCATAGCATTTGCGGCCTCGAGTCGTGCCGCCATTTTGGCGGATTGCCACACTTCCACACGCGGATCATTTACGCCGTGCATGAGCATCACCGCCGGATACTTTGTGCCGTCCTTGACTTGATGCATCGAGCTCATCTCGAGCAGTCCACGAAAGCCATTCTCTGTTCTGACGCTGCCAAATTCTGGAATATTCGGCGGACCATTTGGTGTGAATTCCATTCTGAGCGCATCAAGAACGCCCACGCTCGGCACGACCGCCGCAAATAAATCTGGCCGCTCGGTCATCGCGCGACCTACCGTGATGCCACCCGCACTGCCGCCCTGTATGCCTAAGCGATCTTTGCCAGTGAAGCCACGTTCAATTAAATATTCTGAACAAGCGATTAAATCTTTCCAAGTATTTGGTTTGGTTAATTTATGGCCTGCACGATGCCAGTCTTCACCAAATTCGCCGCCGCCACGGACGTGACAGGTTGCGAGTATGCCGCCGCGTTCAAGCCATGCGAGGGTGATCGGGTTAAACGTCGGTGACTGCACAATGCCGTAAGCGCCATACGCGCGGATGATAGTAGGATTGAAACTATTGAGCGAGGTTGCCTTACGATAGACCAATGAAACGGGAATCTTCACGCCGTCCTTGGCGGTCGCATTTAATCGTAATTCAACGATGTCAGAAAAATCGGCGACGGGTTTTGGGTGCAAACCTGTGTCGAGCAAGTTACCGGAGCGCTCTTCAATGGCGACATACTTTGGTGCTTCCGTCCAGCTTTCGAGCCGCAATACTGCGCCTGCGCGGGCAGGGCTAGTGATGAGCTGGCGAATGGCTAAATCAAACGGTAATTTCACAAATTCTAATTTGCCAGCGCTGTATGATGTGGATGCAAAATTCACCCGTTGCAAACGATCAACACCTGAAAATAATTCACGAATATAAAGCGCATCGAGAGCGACTTCCATTTGTGCCAAAACTGTGTCGCCTTGCGGTACAAACACGCTGGCATTCGCGATGGTCGCATTAGCTGTGCTGGAAATCGGCAAACGCAAAATCTTATTGCGCGGCGCATTTTTTTTGCTCAACAAATAGAGCACATTGCTATGCAGCGTGAAGCTTAAAACATCATCGCTCGGTGCAACCGCGCGTCGCCATTTTGTCTCTGCGCCGATCATATTCGCATCTGCCAAATAGATGCTAATTTCACGTGCATCACCGTGCTCAACACGGCCAATTAGTGTCTTGCCATCGCTGCTAGGTGAGACGCTTGGTATGTCGATTGCCTCCAGACTCACGCCTTGGCTTTTATCACCGAATACGAATTCATCACGCTCCAGTGGCCGACCGATAACATGGCGAAACGCGGCGCTATTTAGGTAACGATTTTTTTTATCAACCACTAACGGCGGTAAGCGATTATAAAAAAAACTCTTACTATCCGATGACCAGCGTGTTCCTTGTGAAAAACCAATACGATCAATGACGACACCTGTGTCACGCGTAGCCGTGGCTGATACCGCAACAATGCGAATGGAGGTTTCCTCTGATCCGCCCGCGGCAACGGCCACGAGCAACGTGCGGCCATCGGGTGAAGCGCGGAAATCATCAATTGCGTAACGTTGCCCGTCTTTTGAAATAGAAGTCGGGTCAAAAGCCATTCGCTCCACACCTCGGAAGCCATCGCGTACATAGACTTTGCGTGAATTCACACCTGGCGAGAGTTTGTAATAAAACACGCGGGGTGTTTTGGCGTCTCCGACCGTTTGTACGCCTGATACTGACACATTCGCCTGCGATAATTCGTTGATGCGCTTTTCCAAAGCAATACGACCGGGGATTGCATCCAGTGTGGCGCGTGCATTGGCGCTTTCACTTTTCATATAAGCCACCACATCGGGACTGGAGACGTTTTCCATGTAGCGATAATTGTCCGTTACCGATTGACCAAAAAAAGTTTCGGTCACGGCGCGTATCGGTGGGCCAGCGTGACGTCCAGTGTGCGTAACAGCTGCTGTTGCAGGGGCAATTGCCTGTTGACGCGGTGCTGTGCTCTCACTTGCTGGAGGGGCAGCGCATCCGGCAAGCAACGCGGTTACAAATAGTATCGAGATGGGAGGTGAAATTTTCACGTGGAGGCAACCTTTAACGTTGGCAACAAAACAATAATGCAAAGGACTGTTACGCTAACATGGACAATACAATTTGTGTGTGACTTGATGCTGAAATACAGCAAACGTCGCTTGATCACGACTAAGAATTAAAAATAAAACTCGCCTATTGACGGGTATATTGAGCAATATATGCTTGAAGATGCCCGTCAACAGGCGAGTTTGGCTTTTTAAACGCGCACATTGATGCCGACACGTTACCAATAATTTTCCACAATAATATGCCCTGGCGTGAGCTTACGATTCATCGTAAAGCCGCGCGATTTTAAGATTGCGCGCATGGCTTCAACCATTTCAGGATTACCGCACAGCATAAAGCGTGAACGCGCTAAATCGAATGGCACACCCGCAAAGCGTTCTAATGCGCCTGACTCTGCGAGCGTTGTGAGTCGGCCATGTAATGTGCTCGATACATTGTCATCGCGCGTAAGTGATTTCACAAAGCTCAATCTTGCCTCTCCAACGGTATGCGTTGTAGCGAGGTCTTCAATCTCTTCAATGTAGGCCAAGTCAGATGCTTCACGTACAGAGAGTGCGACCACAATATTGCTAAAACGTTGCCACGTCGCGCGCTCGCGCAGCATCGAAATATAGGGCGCTAAGCCAGTACCTGTTCCGATCAGCCACAAGTCTTGACCGTCTTTGAATCGATCAAGTGTAAGAAAGCCCTGTGCTGGCTTTTCTAGCATGATGGGCTCACCAACATTTAACTTAGCAACACGTGCGGAAAATTTACCTTCAGGCAAGATAACCAAGAAAAATTCTAAAAATGCTTCATCAGGCCCCGACACAATTGAATAAGCGCGCCATGTCGTTTCACCATCTGCTTCGGTTAAACCAATGCGTGCGAATTGCCCTGGCGAAAAACGATAGTCGCTATCACGGGCAATACGAATGGAAAGTAGATGATCGTTCCAAGAATGACGCCATAGGATTGGCGCTGCTACTATTTTGGAAGAGGTTGTCGGTAAGGTATCGTCAGTCATTCTTTATTTTAACTTAGGGGGAGAGTTCTATAGCCGGAGACGATATGCAGAAAAGTTCAAATGCTTTTTACCGCCGATGCACGCCGATAAACCAAACCTGATGACTTTGTCATCCTGATCCTTTTGGCTTTTCTGAGCGTAGTCGAAGGGCTCGGGATGACAAGGCGGGTTGGTTTTATCGGCGTGCATCGGCGGTTAACACGCCTTTGAACCTACCCCGCAAACGAAAATTGTAGCGCCGCCAAGCGTGCATAAAGCCCACCATCGGCTACCAGCGAATCATGTGTGCCAATGCGAACAATTCGTCCTTGCTCCATCACAATAATTCTATTGGCCGATTTTACCGTGGCAAGACGATGCGCGATGATTAAGGTAGTGCGTCCAATCATTAAGCGCGCCATGGCGAGTTGCACCATTTGCTCTGACTCGGCATCTAGCGCAGATGTTGCTTCATCGAGCAATAAGATTGCACGATCCGCTAAGAATGCGCGCGCAATTGCGATACGCTGGCGCTGACCGCCAGAAAGTTTTACGCCACGCTCACCCAAATCAGTATTAAAGCCCTGTGGTAACGCATCAATAAATTCGCTTGCAAACGCCGCATCGCATGCGGCGCGTACTTCAGCGTCAGTGGCGCTTAATTTGCCATAGCGTACATTTTCCGAAACATTTGCGGCAAAGATAACGGGGTCTTGGCTGACGAGCGCAATGCGCGAACGCAATTCAACGAGGCTAGCTTGTTTAATATCAACACCATCGACTAAGATGCTGCCGCGCGTAGGGTCATAAAAGCGCAGCAACAATTGAAACACAGTGGTTTTGCCTGCGCCACTTGGCCCCACTAATGCGATAACTTCACCGGGCAAAATGGTGCAATTGAAATCAGCAAGTGCAGCGCTGTCTGGCCGCGATGGATAATGGAAGGTGAGTTGGCTAAATTCAATCTTGCCCATTTTGCCTTCAGGCATGGGTATTGGTGATACAGGGTCAATGACATCCGCTTTCGTGTCGAGTAGCTCACTCAAGCGTTCAGATGCCCCCGCAGCGCGCATCAGTTCACCGAACATTTCAGAAACCGCTGCGCTCGCGTTAGCCACGATGATGGCGTAGAACACAAAAGCAGAGAGCGCGCCTGGTGTAAGTGCGCCGGCAATCACATCGCGTCCACCGACCCATAAGATAAAACCAATTGCGCCGAAGGCTAATACAATCACTGCCGCAATTAATGCGCCTTGGATACGCGCCTTCGTTACGCCGACTTGAAAAATCGCATCGACAAATCTACCAAATGCTTCACGATCAACCGGCTCATGCGCGTAAGCCTGTACGGTACGTACCTCATGCAAGGTTTCGTCAATGTAGGCGCTCGCGTCCGCGACGCGATCCGTTGCTTGCCGTGATAACACCCTCACGCGCCGACCCAAAATAATAATTGGCGCCATCACGAGTGGAATCATGCACACCACTAACAACGATAATTTCACGCTGGTAAAAAACATCATTACCAAGCCGCCAATTAAAAGAACCAAGCTGCGCAAGGCAAACGAGAAAACACCACCGACGACGTTCTCTACCGCAGCCGTGTCATTGGTAAGTCGCGAGATGACTTCCCCTGTGCGGGTGCGTTCATAAAAACTTGGCGATAACGTCAAAATATGCGCGAACACCGCATGACGAATATCGGCCACAAAACGTTGCCCAATCCAGGTCATTAAATAGTAGCGCGTATAGGTGGCACTACCCAAGACAATCAACATACCGAGAAGCGCTAACAAGGTGGTGTCCAGCGTGGTCGCGTTCGCGGCTGAAAAGCCTTGGTCGATGACATGCTTCAAGCCTTGACCAATCGCCAACACAGTAGAAGCTGCCACTACCAAAGCGAACATCGCCAGCACAAACCACCATCGATAGGGGGTGATGAACTTGAGCAGACCAATCAGCTTTTTTAAACTGCGGGATTTGTTGTCTTGGCGATCTGAAGGCGGAGTCGCTAATTTAGCGGCTGGAGGGCTGGTAGGGTTTGTCGTATTCACCGACATATTTTAAGTGACAAATTCAATGAATCGTTATCCCCGCTTCAATGCTGGTCTCGCTACGGTGCCGCTTAACGAAAATCCTGCTCTATCTTGTGCCACATTCGAGCGTATTTCGGCGTTTACATTGCCCGAGACCGTGCTCGATTTATAGTTCACGCCAATATTGCCATTGGCGAACAACACGCCGCCAGCGAGCCTCAGTGATTCATAGCGCACCATGCCATCGCTAATACGCACTTTACCGTTGAGCTCGGCAAATTTTGTTTGTCCACCGACGCTGCCAGGGTTACGCATTGCTTGGACCAAATCAGCATTCGATATTGTGCCTTCGCGAATGGCGAAGTTTCCGTTGATAGTTGGATTTTCAAATAAGCCACTAACAGTACTCGCGTTTGCAATTACGCTAAAACTCGCCTCTGTACGACCAGTGAGCGAAATATCACGTGTAAAAACGCCGAGTAATTGATCGGCCTTGATGCGTTCTAAGCTGAATTCAGATTGAACGTTAATGCCTTTGCTCAGGTTGATTTTGAGATTGCCTTTTCCTGCGCCCTCTAGCAATTTGGCCTCTATACCGCTAAAAACAATATCGTCGCCTAACCACGAACCTTTGGCACTAAGTGATGCAAGTGGCACATCAAAACCAATCGGTGGCGACCATCCACGTGCACTGAAATCTAGCGCCCACGGGCGCGGTTGGCCTTCAACAATTGCAACCGATTTATCGGGTATAACATCGAGAGTCCATTTGCCATCACGAGTGCGTGCTTTAGCACTGGTAATTTCGCCTTTGCGACCAAACATTATTTCACCATCAAAATTATCAATGGCGACACCGCGCACGTCGATCTTTACATTTTTGAGAATAATTTTTTCGATCACGATAGCCTTACCACGATTCTCCGCATTTGCCCATTTAAGCGCGCGCGGTAATGCTTCAGCGGAGATGGTGATGTCATTAAGTTCTAGCGAGTCAATGATAAATTTATCGCCGAAGATCGCAGAAATGTCCATGTAAATCTTGCCGCTGGACGCTTTAGCGTCGAGCAATTTACCGATTGATAGTTGGTTAACTGTTACATGCGGTTTTGGGAACAACGATACGTTTAAGCCTGATGAAGACACATCATCATGCATCCATTCAGACAACGCCTTCTCAAGACGTGCATTAACAGCACCTAATGGCACAACATGCAGCGCAATTAAACAGGCCGCGATTAAAACCACCACGCCAGCAATTACCCATCGGCCGAGGTGCGATTCACCTGAGGATTTTTTGCGACGAACTTTGCCGTCAACAATCTCGACATTTTCATACTTGCTGCGTTCTGATTGCTCGGACAATTCTTTGAGTCGTGCGACTTGTGCTTGGCGTTGTGCTAGCTCGGCACGTTCGTCAGCGTAAGCTTTGGCTTCAGCTTTTTCGCGAGCGCTACGTTCGATCGCTAACTGTTGATCGGCTTGCTCAGATAATTTTTCATTTTCAGCAACCTGCTGCGCAACCGCTTGGGAGGCAATCGCGCGCGCTTTCGATTCTAATCGCGCTTTTTCTTCAGCAACTGCTCGCCCGCGATTAGCTTCATCTAGCTCAGCACTTGATTGGCGCTGTTCTTTTTCCCGCATATCTGCTTCAAGAAGTGCCTTGGCTTGTGCTTCAATGCGCGCTTGTTTTTCAGCGGATAACTTAGACTGCATTTCAGCTTCAGCTGATTGGCGCGCTGCGGCTTCTTCTTCTGCGCGTTTTTCTAGCCTTGCGCGGTTTAGTGTCTCGGCTTCGCGGCGCTGAATCGCTTCTGCCTCCATCGTCAACCGCGCTTCTTCTTCTTCTTTTAATTTCGCCGTTAGCGCCGCGGTTTCCGCCGCAGCCGCTTTTGCTAAGGCGTTGGCTTCAGCAACGGCTCTGGCACGTTCTTTGGTCGCCTCCAGCGCCAACGCTTCTAGGCGTTTACGCTCTTCTTCATCTACTTTACGACGCGCTTCAGCTTCGACTTCGAGTGCGTGGCGTGCATCTTCTTCTGCTTTCAAGCGTGCGGCAAACTCTGCCGATGCGACAGCTGCCGCTTCAGCCTGTGCTTCAGCCATCTTGCGCGCTTCTTGCTCAACACGCGCTTTTTCGGTAACCATTTCGGCTAAACGCGCTTCCATCTCGGCGCGCATTTTTGTTTCTTGCTCCGCCAGCATTTTTTTTGCCGCAATTTCGGCGCGGGCGGTGGCATCTGCCTCAATTTTTGCTAACGATGTTCGCTCCGTTGCGAGTTGCTGTTCCAGCTGACGGCGTGCATCGTCGAGTGCCTCTTCACGTACCGCCGCTTCCACTTCTGCACGCGCACTTTCTTCAATGTCAGACTTAAGTAGCGTCTCCATTTCGGCGCGTACTTTAGCTTCAATTTCGGCTTTTAACTGTGTGCGTAATGCGCGTTGCGCTGCAGCAGACTCGAGGTCTTGTCGCTTCGCCGCCGCGTCGGCTTGCGCGCGCGCTTCTGCAAGGGCAACCATTTCAATCTCCATCTTCGCGCGCGCGGCAGCAAGAGACTTCGCTTCGGCTTCTGCCTTAGCACGCGCTTCGGCTAATTCACGTTGGGCGATGGCTTCTTTGGCTTGTTGCTCTTGCGTCATGCGCTCACGCGTAGCATTCAACTCTGAGCGTTTACGGGCTTCTTCAGCTAATTTTGCCTCAAGCTCCGCACGGGACTTGGCAGCTGCTATTTCAGCACGCTTTGTTTCTTCAATAGCGCGTGTTTCAGCTTCTTTGCGTGCCCGCGCTTCAACTTCAAGTCGTGCCCGAATTTCAGCTTCGCGTTCTGCGCGCGCGCGCGCTTCGGCTTGTGCTTTTTGTGCGCTAGCTCTTGCGGCTGCAATGGCTTCGGCAGCAATACGCGCGTCTTCACGTTGCTTGGCTTCTTGCTCTTTGCGGGCTTCAATTTGTGCGGCGATTTGAACCGCTTCGTCTTGCTTAGAGGCAGCTGGCGCAGCACTTTCAACTTTATCGTTTACACCTGTACGGTATTTTGACGGGCCAAATGCCGCGACGGGCTCAGTCAGCGCTGCGGCCATTTTAGCGGGCGCGGTGAAGTCAAAATCGTCGTCATCGCCACCAAATTCGGAAATCGGCGCCTCAACACGGACTTCAAAAATTTTAATAAAACCATCTTTGACAAGCTGATTTAATTCTTTTTCTAGCGCCGGAATGGCGATGTCAATTTTGTCTGAAAGTGCATTCAGATTGGATTTGCCGTCGATGGCCTTGAGGACTTTTGTCGGCAGTCGTGACAACGATTGGGTCTTTTGATTGACCTGTGTTACGCCCTTCGCTGTTTTTGTGAAAATCGTTTTTGCGTCCATGCGCTTCCCAGATAATCCGATCAATATCCAACAATACTGAGGCACTGCGATTTAGTTTCGCTATGTGGCGTCTCAATTTAGCGACAGCCGCACCATGCGATACGAAGCCCTAATGTTCGCATGAAATGGCGTTTTCGCCTAGTTGCATATAGCAATACCTAATTTATTCATTTGTAACGATAGTTGTGCGTGTCAACGCAAACGTCAAAAAAGCCGTTTCATAAAAATAGTTTGTAAAGACAACGCTTATCCACGAGGCTAATATGCGAGCGAACCTAATTTCCGATAAGGCTGCACTTTTAGCAGTATGTATAAGTTTTTCAACCCGCCAGCTACGATACTACACGGCGATGTTGTTTTTGGCTTTTGGCGCAAGCTTAATTTCATCACCTACATTTGCAGATCCACCCGCGCGCGTTGGGCGAATTGGTTTGGTAGAAGGGGATGTTTCTTTTTACACCGATAAAGAAAGTGGTTGGAAAAAAGCGCGACTCAACTACCCCGTAACTAGCAAAAATTCGGTATGGACTAACCCGCAAAGCCGTGCCGAAGTCCGTATTGGCGCGTCTGCCTTACGCCTTGATGCAGACAGCATCGTTGATTTCACCGAAGTTGACGATAGCCGCACACAACTTTTTGTGCAGCGCGGCAGGCTCAATGTGCGCTTGCGTAGCTACCCTGCCAATACGAATACAGCAGAAACATACAAAGAGACTTTTCGCGTTGAGACCAACGAAGGCACCGTCATTTTGCAATCAAACGGACGCTATCGAATTGACGCTGCGCAGGATCGTAACGAGACGGTAGTGGCGGTATTCGCAGGTGCGGCACGATTTGATAACGGTAGCGCCGCGCTCAACATCGAAGCTGGCAAGACGCTCGTTGTGCGCATTAGCAATGGCGCGCCATCATTTGTGTTTGCAAGCGCGAGTGAATCTAACTTTGACCGCTGGGCGGAGGCGCGTGATGTGCGCTGGGACGAAATACATCAGCGTTACGCTAACGAGCGCAATATCTCTCCACGTATGACTGGCTACGAAGATCTTGATCAACACGGCGATTGGACGGATGATCGTGAATATGGACGCTTATGGACACCGCGCATCGTTGTTTCAAACTGGGCGCCGTACCGTTATGGCTCATGGTCATACGTCAGGCCTTGGGGGTGGACTTGGGTAGATGACGCCGCATGGGGATTTGCGCCGTTTCACTATGGCCGCTGGGTACATCGCAACACGCGTTGGTATTGGGCGCCTGGTCAATATCACTATCGCCCCGTTTATGCACCTGCCTTGGTCGGCTGGGCAGGGCGTGGCAATTGGAATATTTCACTCTCAGTTGGCGGCGGCAACGTTGGCTGGTTCCCACTGGCACCACGCGAGCATTACGTGCCGCATTATTCCAATAACGTTACCTATATTCGTAATATCAATAACATTACGAACAACATTACGGTGATTAACCCGCCCACAGCATTTGCCAATTTGGTACCCGGTGGCACTGTCGTTAATAATGGCGTGATGGTTAATGGCGAGCCGGTATGGCGTACGGCGAGTATTAATAACGAACAGTCGCGCAGCATGGTGAAGCCAACGTTAGATCGTGGCAATACATCAATACAGTCAATGCAAGTTAATTCAATGCCGCCGCCAACGCCCACCATGCCTACAACACTAATTTCAGGACGCAATAAGCCTGCCGTATTGAATACGTCAACAACACAAGTTGGTGGTGAGCCGCCTCGCCCAACCGTCATACCAACTGTGCCTGTATGGAATAACTCACGTATGGTGGTGAATGGCGAAGCGCCTCGACCAAATGCTCAACCGCAAACGCAATCACAGCAAAATAAACCCGCCGTGATGCCGCTAGATAATGCCTCAGCCAACACAGAAGTGCCGCAATTTGCGCGTCCTATAAAGCCGAATCCACGGGTTGCCACTAGCGCGCCAACGGAAGTGCTGCCCCAAGTGCAAGCCCCCCAAACGCCTGCACAACCCTCGCCACGCTTTGATAACGCAACACCTAAAAAGCCCGCCATGCTGGTAAGTGATGTGCCAAACATGCCGAACACACAAAGCTCGCAAACTAAACCAAATCAATGGCGCTCACAACCTGAACGTCGTGCGGAGACACGGTCGGAGACGCGTGTTGAGCCAAGAATTGAAACCCGCGTTGAGGGTGAGCGCTCATCAAGTGATGTACGTGATGTACGTGATGCGCGTGAAGTACGCGAAGTCCGTCAACGTAATAATGCTGAAAATCAACGTGCTAATACTGTGCAGACCTCGCCAGCAGCGCCGCAAGTCGGTATGGTTAGTCCAAAACCGAGCGTTGATAAACCGCAAAACAGCGGCAAAATCGGCCGTGCTTCATCGAACCAAGACACTGGGGGCAAAGTGGCACAGCAATAAGCCGAGCATGCCTCGCTGTTTTTGATTTTGTGTTTATTTGGTACTCAGCCACTCAGGCCGAAATGCATCATTGGTGAGCGATGTCAGCACATGGTCGCGCCAATCGCCATCAATAAATAAATAGTTTTTGCCAAAGCCATCAATCCGAAAACCGAGACGATTAAGGAGCCTGCCACTACGCGCATTTTCTGGCCGATAGTTGGCGGCAATGCGGTGCAGCTTTTGCTCAACAAACATATAGCGAACTGACGTTTCCAACGCTTCTTTCATTAATCCTTGACCTTCATATTCACGCGCAATTTGATAGCCAAGGACGCAATTACAAAATGGCCCACGAAAAATTTGTGAAAAGCCAATTGAGCCGATCACCTTATTTGGCGCGGCTTTTGGATGTATCCACAAACGTAGTGCAACGCCTTGTACATAAGCCTCTTGTGTTTTATTGATTTGGTCAAGCCAGTAAGAGAGGGTGTCAAAGTCGGCTGGAACAGGGGGAAACCAGCGTTGTAAGTGTGGCCATGATTGCACATGAAAATCGCGTGCCGCCTCAGCATGCGGCTGTTGCGGCAATGCTAGAATCAAGCGTTGGGTATTGAGTTTAATAATAATTGTGACTTCCATTAATTGGTAAGAACATGTGCTCAATTGAAATGACGGTTGCGGACCTAATATTTTTGTCTCAACAACATTTTAGTGTCGTTAGTGCCAGCATATTGACCTGACGTGAAACTATATGCGACTGAACCAACATCACGATTGAATTGATTGTCAGACCTACCGAAGTCCATCGTTATAGTGCCTACTTGAGTGATACGTAATTCGGTTGGATTATAAATACCTGTCAGCCAAGAGCTAGATATTGTGGAATACATAGGTGCTGCCATACTATAGTTTGGGAGCCAATTTGGAACAACATACCAAACTGTACTGCCGTCTTTGCGGTATGAATACCATACGGCGAATGCTTGGCTCGATTGCATCGCAACATTGATGCCCCATCCATTTTGCGCTGGTCCTCCCCACCACATTCCGCCTGGTAAAACGTTTACCTCTGAGTCAGCAACCCCAAAATTTTGCCGTGAGATAGTTTTACTTCCAGTAGTACCATTTATCGTAAATTTAATTGATGCTTGCACATGACTTTGAAAATCAATTGTCATTGAGCCTACAGCAGCACCAGCAATGAACTGATCAGCACGATAATTATCAAGCGGCGAACCTTTCGGTTGGTAAATAAGTCCAGTGTAACGTGTGAAGTTCTGACTCCACTCGCCACCTGGCATGACATACCATACTGGTAAGCCATTTTGGTCATAAACATACAGCACATTAAACTGCACATCACTTGCGCTTTGCTGAATGCTCATGCCCCAGCCATTTTCAGCAGCACCAGCCCACCACATGTCAGAGTAATTTGACGGGCGAGTTGCCTCCAGTCGTATATTAGTTGGCAAATTAATTTTAGATTCATCTGAAAATGCTCCTGTCATCTGCCCGCGATAATTTGCTCCCCAAGCCCACATTTCACCATTTGAAAGTTTTGCTAGAACATGGGAGCGACCTGTAGATACTTCACTAACGTCTTGCGGCAAATTAACCTGCGTGAAAGTTTTAACTTGATTAATAGAGCCAACACCTAGTGCACCGTCTTCGCTGTAGCCATAAGCGAAAAGTTTGCTTGATTTATCCTCTAGCATTACATAACCGCCTCCTCCGCCACTGCTCACGTTTGTCAACGCTACGTTTGTTGAGGTAATAATCTTCGCAGGCAACTTAGTATTCTTAGATTGGTCTGAGTAAAACGCTAACGATTGGCTCTTCCCCCATAAATATAAATAGCCGTCTGATCCAATCGCAGCGCAAAAATCTTCGCCCGCTGAAACAGCGGTTGCCTTTATCCCAATACTTAATATTGGACTGTGATAAAAGGTATTAGGTGTGAACGAATCATTAGTAGTGTCGTTTCCGTATGCGCCGTAACGATTGCTCCCCCACACATAAATTATGCCGTTGCTGTCTAGCGCCATATTGTGGTACGCACCCGCTGAAATTTTTACTACCTTGATGTTCTGTGGAAGCAATACACGTTTAGGCGAATAATTCAAGTGCGCAGAATCTGTATATTCAACAGAATCATCTCTAGGTAGGAAGCCCCATTCATAAACACGCCCTTCGGTATCAAGTGCAAGGCTATGAAAATAGCCTGCTGAAACTGAAATTATTTTTGCAGAGTTTTGTATCGCAACTAGCGTAGGCAGTCCAACTAATCTGTCTGCTATTAGCGGTATTCCAGTTTGTCCCGAATCATTTCTGCCCCATCCATATAATTTGCCATTCGTATCAACAGCAAGAGAGTGCCATCTGCCAGCAGCAACAGCAGTAGATTTGGCTTGATTGGGCAGCACAATTTTTGCGGGATAAAATCCGCGAGACCAACCCGCATTACCTAGTTGCTTATGAATATTATCGCCCCAGCCCCAAATCTGTCCTTCCTTATCAATAGCTAAGTTATGGTTATTGCCAGCCGAAATGGTTTGCGAAAATAGGTTTTGAGACGCCACATAAAGAGCGCCAAACAAAATATAAGTAGCTAGTCTAATCATGAATGTTTTATCTTTTTCTGGGCAATTAAATGTCAATGTTAATGGCGTATTCAAATTAGGCTTCTCGATAAAACCTGACGTGATCAATTTTCTGAAATGCGTTAACAATGCGCAAATGGTAAATCGCTACGGCATGCCGTATGTCCGGTGTACGGCCTGTAATGATTTCCTCGTCTATGACATATTCACCAATGCGAATGCGCTTAACCACTTCAGCATGCAAATTGGGTGAAGCCGAGAATAGTGTCTCATAGCGAGGCCGCATTTCTGCGGCACCCGTTAATAGGCGATTACCAGCACCGTCCTCAACGATACAATCATCCGTGTAATTTGCCATGAACGCATTTGCATCATGCGCGTTGTAGGCTGCTAATTGATCTTGAACAGGATCATTCATCATATCAACCTGCAAATACTGCCCACTGCTGAGCCCACATTTCAGTTGGTGCGCGTTTGTAGCCTGACTTTGCAAATTGATGCCATCGTCCCACGGTAAAGGACATGACCGCGTTTGCAAATGCGGTAGGGTCAAGTGACGTATGTAGTTGCCCAGCGCTACTAGCAAGACGCGTGCTTTGGCGGATTGAGGCTTCTAATCGGTCGTGCAATTGATTCATTCGCACTTGCAATCGTTCATCCTCATTGACGAGCGCGTCGCCGATGAGCACACGCGTCATGCCAATATTTTTCTGCGCAAAATTAAGCAGCATAACGACAATAGCTTCTACTTGTTTTAGGCCGTCTTTTTCGTCCGCTTGAATTTTATTGACAAGCGAAAATACTGTTTCTTCAATGAACTCAATAAGACCTTCAAACATTTGCGCTTTACTGGCGAAGTGTCGATAAAGTGCTGCTTCCGACACATCTAATTTTTTAGCCAGCGAAGCGGTGGTGATTTTTTCACCTTTGGGCTGCTCTAGCATCTCGGCTAAAGATTGCAAAATAGCGCGACGGCGTTCGCCGGGTTCTGGTTTTGGCATGCTGCTCTCCCTGATATTAGTTACGTTTTTTTAGCGACGTCCGCCAAGTATGGAGCCTAATACACCGCGAATAATGCGTCGCCCCGCTTCAGATGCCATTGCACGCGCCGCTGATTTGACTGCGGCCTCCACTACGCCTTCGCGTTTTGACGCCGTGCCACCGCCCATGCCTGGCAATCCGAGTTTTGAGAAAATACTGCCGCCGCTTTCGTCGCTGGCAGGCGCGCTTTGAGCGTCGCCACGGCGGCCTTTTAATTTTTCAAATGCGGATTCACGATCCACTACTTTTTCATAAGTGCCGGCAACGAGTGAATTATCTAGTAGTGCTTGGCGCTCATCCGCTGTAATGGGGCCGATTTGCGATTGTGGTGGGCATATGTAGGCGCGCTCAACCATGGTCGGGCGACCTTTTTCATCGAGGAAAGAGACCAATGCTTCGCCTACGCCCAACTCGGTGATGACCGCTTCAACATCAAGTGCTGCATTTTCACGAAATGTTTGCGCGGCGGCCTTTACCGCTTTTTGATCGCGTGGCGTGTAGGCGCGTAACGCATGCTGTACGCGATTGCCTAATTGACCAAGCACCGTATCTGGAATGTCGAGCGGATTTTGTGTTACAAAATAAACGCCAACGCCTTTGGATCGTACTAGGCGAACCACCTGTTCAATTTTTTCGAGTAACTCTTTTGGTGCTTCGTTAAAGAGTAAATGCGCTTCATCAAAAAAGAACACGAGTTTAGGTTTATCGCGGTCACCAACTTCAGGTAAATTCTCAAATAATTCCGACAGCATCCACAATAAAAATGTTGAATACAGGCGTGGGCTTGAAAGCAGTTTATCTGCGGCGAGTATGTTGATAATGCCTTTGCCGTTGTCTGTTTGCATTAAGTCATCGAGAGATAATGCGGGTTCGCCAAAAAATTTGTCGCCCCCTTGTTGTTCTAAATTCAGCAAGCCGCGCTGTATAGCACCGACCGATGCGGGTGAGATATTGCCGTAGTCGGTGGTAAATTGACTGGCATTTTCGCCGACATAGGAAAGTGCGGCGCGCAGGTCTTTTAAGTCAAGCAGCAATAAGCCGTTATCATCCGCAATTTTGAAAACAATGGCGAGCACACCTTCTTGTGTGTCATTCAAATTAAAAATACGCGATAACAACACTGGACCCATCTCAGACACAGTCGCGCGCACCGGATGACCCTGCTCACCGAATACATCCCACAACGTTGTGGGACAGCCAGCGGGCGTAAAATTAAGTCCAAGCAAGGCGCGGCGCTCATCAATTTTTGGATGCGGCTTGCCGGGTTGAGAAATGCCAGTTAAGTCGCCTTTCACGTCTGCCATAAATACCGGCACGCCGATGTTTGAAAATTGTTCTGCCAAAACTTGCAGCGTTACCGTTTTGCCCGTACCTGTCGCACCCGCAATCAGGCCATGCCGATTTGCCATGCTTGGCAGTAGGGCTAAGTCGGATAGCGCTTTGTTATTTGTTTTGGCAATAAGAATAGGTTCTGGCATAGCGCATCTCGGTGAATTCGTTGCGGAAGTCGGCTAGATATATGTGGGGTGCGACGTAAGTGAATGTTAACATTGCATCTTCGATTTTGTAGTGTCATTTTCGCAATGACGTGTTGATTGCAGTAAAAATATTTTGTATTTAGTTGAAAGGAATCAAACGTGGCAGGACATTCTAAATGGGCCAATATTCAGCACCGCAAGGGCCGCCAAGATGTGAAGCGCGGCAAGATTTTTACCCGCCTCATTAAAGAAATTACGGTGGCATCGCGCTTAGGTGGTGCAGATGCGGACACCAATCCGCGCCTTAGGCTTGCGATGGACAAGGCATTTGATAACAACATGCCTAAAGATACTGTTGAGCGCGCCGTTAAGCGCGGTTCAGGTGACCTAGATGGCGTGAATTACGAAGAAATTCGCTATGAAGGCTATGGCATAGGTGGCGCTGCCATTATCGTAGATTGCATGACGGACAACCGCGTGCGCACGGTAGCGGAAGTCCGCTTTGCGTTTTCAAAATATGGCGGCAATATGGGCGCTGAGGGCGCGGTAGCGTTTTTGTTTAAGCACTGTGGCACGATGCTTTTTGCGCCCGGCACGAATGAAGAAAAATTGATCGAATCCGCTTTGGATGCGGGTGCAGAAGATGTTGTAAGTCATGACGATGGTGCATTTGAAGTACTTACTGCGCCATATGAATTTTCCAACGTAAAAGTTGCACTTGAAAAAGCTGGCTTCAAAGCTGAATACGGCGAAGTCACCATGAAAGCCACCAACGAGACGGAATTAACAGGGGACGACGCGGTGAAAATGCAAAAGCTGCTCGATGCCATTGAGGCACTCGATGACGTGCAAGATGTTTACACCTCGGCTGTTATGGATGAAGGTTGAGAATGCCAGTGCTTATTGTCACCACACCAACACTCGAAGGTAAACGCATCACTCGCTATCTCGGTATGGTTACAGGCGAAGCGAGTGCTGAGGTGACGTTGGTTTCGGCTGCGGCGTCTGATAAGCCAGTCGCCGGCTTTGCTGATGCATATCACAAGGCAATTCCCAGCGTTCGTGATAACGCGCTTAGAGGCGCGATGCAAGGTGCGGAGCATGTCGGCGCGAATGCGATTGTTGGCACTTCTGTCAATTACATTATTCACGGCAGCGGTAAAGGCATGGTGCTGGTATCAGTCACTGGCACGGCTGTGGTGATAGAGGATATTGTGTGACGTCTCTCGACGCACAATTTGCGCTCGCTGCGCAACGACGGGCTAAGCTACTTGCGACTAACTTCGTTACTGAACGACTGCTCATACGCGCCTCAAAGCACAGCGATTTAGACGCTACCTATGTTTTGGCAAATGACTCCGCTGCTGCACTTTATGACTGGATGCCGTGGGCACATCCGGCACCACTTCTCGATAGCATGCAGCACTATTTTGCGTGCGTCGAAGCAAAGTGGGCGTCACGCGAGATGCTGGATTTTCAGTGGTGCGATAAGGCCAGTGGCGCGCTGATCGGAAAGGGCGGGTTTCATCATATTGACTGGACGATTCCAAAATTTGAAATTGGCTATTGGCTGGGTAGCTCATATGTTGGTCAAGGTTACTGTACCGAAGCCGTCAAGGGCTTGGTTAATTTTGCTAAGACAGAGCTCGCCGCAAGGCGTATCGAAATACGTAGCCAGCCAAACAATACCGCGAGTCGTCGCGTTGCTGAACGTGCTGGCTTTACGCTAGAAGGCATTAACCGCCAAGCGTTGCTCGGTGCAGATGGCACATTAAAAGATGCGTGCATGTATGCGCTGATTGTTGAATGAAAATTTTAGGGCTTGACCCTGGGCTGCGAGTCACTGGCTACGGCGTCATCGAAAAACTGCCATCAGGTCTTAGCTATATTACGAGCGGCTGTATTAAATCGCCCGACGGCGAATTGCCCGACAGGCTCAAAAATATTTTGCTGAGCGTACAAGAAGTCATCAAACTTTTTGCACCTGACCAAGT
>JANNWG010000025.1:0-43683 GCA_031414695.1 Burkholderiales bacterium | reverse complement strand
CAGTTAACGTCAAGCCAGCGATTGCAACTCATCTTGCAACACGCATTCGCTAAGTTCATGCCACCAATCGCTAAACCACAAGCGCTATTGACCGGATAAAGAGCTTAGCTTTGGGGAGGCAACTGCTTTTTTTAGGATAATCGGGTTGCGTTGTTGCGGCATGGATTCAAGGGCGCGAATGCGCGGCCTTCACGACATTCGTTTGTATCGAGCGGCGGGTGGTTAGTGGAATTAAAAACTCTACTAGTGAGTCGGTTCTCGAAATACAATAAGAAATTCGCACAACATTAAAAAACCAGCAGCGACATGAGCCATTTGTGCGTTGCATTATCATGTTTGCGTGCGACCAGAAGCGGCGGTCTGCAATGCCATCCCAATTTGAATGACTCCCTAGTTGTAATGACAAGCTAGACAGGCACGATTACATGACATACGAAGAAAAGATCGAGGAAGCCCCATTCCCGCCTGAGATGGAGGCTCGCTTGCTACAGATTGTTCTGGACCGAGCGCCAGCGGATATTGAAGAGTTGAGGTCGGCGCTGAGTAATGATGATATTTTCACTCAGCTACCTACTGCAGCTGCTGCAGCTTTTCACCTCGGAAGATTCGTTGACGCCAAGGAATTTGCGGATCGATCAATTGCGATGGCTACGCAATTTCAAAACACCTGGAATTACGGCAACGCCCTGCATCGTGGTCACACCGTATTGGGGCTCCTCGCGCTTAGGAACAACGACGTCGAGCGCGCGATCCATCACCTTTATGCGTCAGGGGAAACGCCGGGCTCTCCGCAGTTAGGCTCCTTCGGCCCGACCATGCATCTAGCAAAAGAACTGTTACGAGGTGGGCAAGTAACGCCTGTCATCGAGTACCTAACTCAATGTCGCGTCTTTTGGAAAATGGGTGACACTTGGCTGTCACTCTGGGAACGCCTTATTCGTGAAGGGCGCGCGCCAAATTTCTTTCGGCACAGCCATGTCTAAGACAAAATTGGCCTATAGCGGCGGTTCGCACGGGTCGCCTGATTACAGCTTGCCAGTAGGTGAATCCATTGGGAAGCAGTACAATTCGGTCAAAAGCCGCTGTTCGCTAGCGCTGTCTGATTTCTTAGTTTGATCAAGCGAATCAAAGGAAAAACAATGTCACTCCGACCCCTGATTGTTCGCGGGCGCTTTCTGATTTCATACATTGACTGATTGAATTCGATGAAAAACAATATGACTCCGACCCCGAGCGTTCCGTTCATTGGCACACACAAGCAATATGACCAAATTGATGCTCAAACAATATAAAGGAGACGCCATGACTATCAAGCCAATTCGTTCAAAACGCGACTACAACGAGGCGCTAAACACAGTCGAAGGTCTAATGGGTGCAAAGGTTGGCACTGCTGACGGTGATATGCTCGACGTGTTGGTTACGTTGATTCAGGCTTATGAAGCGAAGCACTATCCAATGCTGCCGCCCGACCCTGTCGAGTCAATCAAATTCGTGATGGAACAACGCGGCCTGACAATTCACGACTTGACGCCGGTTTTTGGTCGCCCAAACCGTGCTTATGAAGTTCTCAGCCGTAAGCGCCCGTTATCGTTGGCGATGATTCGTAAACTGCATACTGATTTTGGTATTTCAGCTGACATATTGATTGCCGCCTAGCGGCCAGAAGCGGCTGTTCCCGATCGCCGTCCACTTCAGCGGGTGTTATCTGGCGTGACGTAAAACTTGATTCTGTTGTTGGTGTATATTTATACAGCATAATTGCTTAAGGGTATGATTTCAAAATGTCTTCTCGATTTTTCACATACAAGTTGTGCGTCAGCCCAAAAAGTTGTGGAGACTCGGGCTGTCGCCACAAATTAAGTTAGCCATACATGAATCCATTCCCCTACAAAGATGTATTTCAGGCGATCGAGAAACGGCTTGTTGAGGTCGGATCGATGCAGATGGATAAGGCGAAAATCCAGGATCATCTGGACAAGTTCAAACGATTTGAGAACCGCGAGTTGACGGACGACCAGTATTTTTCGATCTTGGTTTTCGTCGCTTTCTACTCCGGATTTAAAGCGGCAACGGTCACATCAAAACGAGCCATTATTCAGCGGCACTTTCCAAGCTGGAAGATTGTTTCGGCTTACAGCGAAAAAGACATCAAAAAAATCATCAATGACCCTGAGATGATTTCCCACGAGGGAAAAATACGTGCGTGTGTGGCGAACGCAAAAACATTTTCATCACTCATTTCTAAGCACGGCTCCATCAAGAACTACATCGATAGCTACTCGCCTACCGAGTCCTTCGAGAATCTTCTTTTGTTTAAGGAAGCTCTTGAAGCATCCTTCGCATATTTGGGCGGAATCACCGTTTACCATTTCATGACTGACATAGGGTTGCCGGTACTAAAACCGGACCGAGTCATGTGCCGCATCTTCGAAAGGCTCGGCCTTCTGGAAGTCCAAGGACAATTGCTAAAGGCTGTCATTCAGGGCAGAAAATTTGCTGCCGCAACTGGGCTTCCCATCCGCTATATCGACATCGTCTTTGTCGCGTATGGGCAGGCCAAATCTGAGGAGATTGGCATTAGCGAAGGAATCTGTTTGAAAAATCCCCGATGCGGCGAGTGCCGCATCCAGAATCATTGCGGATTTATGGCTAACCCGGCAGTCAGCGCGGACGCTGCGCGATAAAGCCGCGCAGCGCCGGTTACTTCTACGTTAAACCGCCGCTTTCGGGAAATCGAAGGTCAGCTTTGGGTCAACTGCGGCGGTTCACACTAAACAATTTTTTGAATTCCGTTGGATTTTCCTATCTATTCTGAAAATTCGTCTGGCATTATTCGCAATGAAGATTCTCAAGTCGCTGATTTCAAATGTTGTGCTTTGGAAGGTTTTTAGAGAACCTAAATAGGGGTGAGCAGTTTGAGCAATAATCCAGTCAAAAGCCCCCGCCAATGGAGGGTTTTCATTTTGGTGATGAATGGCAAAAAAGTGAGCATATTGATGCATTTCTGTTCACCGCATTTGTTCACTGTTCACACTTCACGTCAAACGCTGAACGCCAAACGCCAAACACTAAACCCGACTAAAACGGCAACGCCACCTCTGGTCTCGCTGGCTGCAGCACACGACGAAAATCTTCCTTGATTCGCGTGAGTGCCGCTTCACTATCGGCTTCAAATCGGAGCACGATGACTGGCGTGGTGTTAGAGGCGCGGGCGAGACCGAAGCCGTCGGCGTATTCGATACGCAGGCCGTCGATGGTGATGATTTCAATTGGGTCGGTGAAGGTTGCCGTTTCTTTGAGCTTATCAATGATGGCGTGCGGCTCACCCTCGGCAAGTTTCCAATTTAGCTCAGGTGTGGAGATAGCATCAGGCAACGCTTTTAATGGCGCGCTTGCATCGGCAAAGCCGCTGACGATTTCGAGCAATCGTGCGCCGCAGTAGAGCGCATCGTCAAAACCATACCAACGCTCTTTAATAAAAATATGGCCGCTCATTTCACCGGAGATGGGTGAGTCAACTTCTTTCATTTTGAGTTTGATCAGCGAGTGGCCTGTTTTCCACATGAGTGGCACGCCACCGTGTTGGCGAATCCACGGGGCAACATTGCGCGAACACTTCACATCAAAAATCACCGTGCCGCCCGGTGAGCGTGCGAGTACGTCTGCCGCAAAGAGCATCAACTGTCTGTCAGGGAAAATAATCTCACCGTCTTTGGTGACAACGCCTAATCGATCGCCATCGCCATCAAAGGCAATGCCTAATTCAGCATCGGTTTCTTTTAATGCGCGAATGACATCAACCAAATTTTTAGGCTGCGATGGGTCAGGATGATGGTTCGGAAAGTTGCCATCAACTTCACAAAATAGTGGAATCACTTCACAGCCGAGTGCTTCAAATAATGGTTGGGCAACGACAGCAGGCGAGCCATTGCCGCAATCCATCACGATTTTCATTTTACGTTTGAGCTTCACATCACCGACGATGCGCGCCATGTAAGCATCGTTAATATTTTGGGTGCGGTAGGTACCCACAGCATTACTTAAGAAGTCATTGGCTTGAATGCGCCGCAGCAGGGATTGAATTGCGTCTAAGGCTAAGGTTTCGCCTTCAATGACCATCTTAATGCCGTTGTACTCCGGCGGATTATGCGAGCCTGTCACCATCACGCCTGACTTAGCCCCTAACTCAATGGCCGCGTAATAAACCATTGGTGTCGCCACCACACCAATATCAATCACGTTAATGCCAGTTGATTGCATACCACGGGCGAGCGCTTGCGATAATTTTGGTCCTGAGTGCCGGCCATCGCGACCGATCACAATCGTCGTACCGCCTCGTTTAATCGCCTCGCTGCCTAGTGCGCGACCAATGAGTTCGACCGTCTCAACGGTTAAGGTTTTATCAACAATGCCGCGAATGTCGTAGGCTTTGAAAATGTCGGTGGCGATGTTGGTAGTTGAGGTCATATATTCCTTAGCGTTTTTTTAACCGCAGTAGAACGCAGATAAAAGTAGATGAAAAACAAGAAAAGATAAAAATAGAGTGATGCGACAAAGATGAGAACGTTAATAGCAGATTTTATCTGCGTTCATCTGCGTTTATCTGTGGCTAATGATTTGTAGTTAAACACCGCCCTCAAAAAACCGCATCACCCGTTCTGACATCCATCTGCCGTGGCCGGGAAAGGTGCCACTTAAAAAGCCGACATGTCCGCCTTCAGCGGGTTGCTCCAGCGTGACATAGCGCGAAACATCGCGTGGTTGGGGTAGGGCGGAGGCGGGCATAAAGGGGTCATTACGGGCATTCAGCACCAGTGAGGGCACGGCTACATTGGCAAGCCCAGGCTTAGCGGAGGCGCGAGTCCAGTAATCATCGGTGTCACGATAGCCATGCAGAGGTGCGGTGATGTGATTATCAAATTCACGCAATGTGCGGGCGCGTTCGGCGACCTCGCGCGGAAATATGCCGGGATGCAGTGCGAGCTTGGCGAGCGACTTACGTTTCATCGTAATGAGAAAATTTTTGGTGTAGATTTTGCAAAAGCCGCGCTCTAGTGCGTTGCCAGCGGCCATTAAATCTAATGGTGCAGAAATTGACGCCGCCGCGGTGAGCGTATTCGCGGCCTCAGTACCAGCGTCACCTAGCCATTTCATCGTGGCATTGCCGCCAAGTGAAATTGCCGCGACATATACAGGTTGCGTAGGCGCTTCACTTTTTGCGCGTTTAACAATCCATTCGATTTCTGCTGCGTCACCTGAGTGATACGCGCGCGGCAAACGATTGATCTCGCCACTACAGCCACGAAAATGCGCCACCATGCCGCGCCAACCGCGCAGCTTTGCTTCATGCATAAGATTTAATGCGTAAGGACTTTGTGAGTGGCCTTCAAGCCCGTGAAAGACCACTAGCATCGGCTTGTCATTTGCGGCAACCGTAGCGGTAATACGATCAATATCGACAAAGTCGCCGTCTGGCGTGCCGTTTGGGGCACTATCCCAGCGCTCTCGTGAGTACACAATGCTTGGTCGTTGGCCAAAAAGCGCGGGATAAACTGTTTGTAAATGCGCGCTAAATTCGTTGCCGCCGCCACGCAGCCACCACGGCGCGAGATAAGCGGTAGTCATAAATTAAAAATTAAATTTGTAATCAATTTGGATACGTCCATCTAGCGATGGCCTGCCAATGGTGATTAAGCTTGCCGTCAACCAAACCGGTGTTGTGCGTGAGACGGTGGCTGTGCCAACGTAGCGAAATTCGCGCGGTGCAGCGCGCGAAATATTACCGCTACCTTTAAGCGTGAGTAAGCCATTTGAGTCATCAATGACGTAGGCGGTATTTTGTTTTTCAAAATTGAGTGTGACAGCGAAGCGGCCGATGGTGTCATTACCGAGCGTGCGTATTTTGAGTTTTGTTGCGGTGGCTTTTAATGTGCCGTTGGCATCATACGGCGCGGCATAACTAAGCGTGAACGGCTTATCGCCTTCGCGAAGTTGCACTTCGCCGCTAGATCGCATCAAGAGTAAAAATGGGCTAAAACGATTCGCAACTTCAAAGGTAGTGGCAATATCGGTTTGCGTAATTTTTACGTTCGTGAGGCCAAGTGCGATGCGCGCGCGTCCGTTCACATCAGCGCCTGCGGCGGATACGTCAAATCCTACGCGTGCGCTAAACAATGACATTGGCGCGAATGACCAAATGATGAAGGCCTCCATCTGCTTGGTGCGTCCTTGTCTTAATTGCAGTGTGCCTTGGCCTGACCAGATAGTGCCGCCTGTGACGTGAAATACACCGGAATTTTTGAGGCGTTCATTAACGCTCGCTTCTATGAATGTCGCCGGAATCATGGCGCACGCCGCAATGAGGCTAGTCAATACGCCAATGATGATGAGCCATTTTAATTTCATCGCGTGGCTTTCAGTGTGAGCGTTGCATTGACTAATTTTTCGGCATTGTCTGCTGCGCGTTTGATATTTATTTCTGCAATATTTACATTAAAACGACGCAATGCCTCATCAGTTTTAGTTAGCCAATCAGCGTATTGAATATTACTAGAGTCAATCTGAAAACGCCCGTCTGCCAGTGCCATCACTTTACTGCCTGCGCCAAAGAGTGCTTCAAGTCGCGCGCTATCGGCATTGGTTTTAATATTTTTCTCGGCCACTGGCGCGATGGTTTTAAGCTGCTTTAGCGTCACCGCATCACGTTGCATTTGGGCAAGGGATGTTTGCAATGTGCCAATGCGCGCCGTATTCATCGCGCGGCTGGCTTGAATCGGTTCATAAACTAGTGCCCACATTAATCCCAATGCCAAGCAGGCAAATGCGACGATCAACACACCTTGGCGCGCGCTTGGCAATGATTGCCAACTTTCGCGTGCACGCATGATCGTTTCGCTATTGATCAGTGCTTTCATCATGATTGATCACCGCGACGAATCACAAGTGTGGTGACGCCAGCCTCAGTATTCATTGTTGTTTGATACGGCTTTTTAATCAATGCTAATTGCGCTTGCAGATTTTTTTCAGCCTCTGCATTCAGCTTTGCAAGTTGCAATGTGACTTGTTGTTGATCCGTTTTCACTGTCACTTTCACATTCACGATTGACGATGCAACATCACGCGTCATCGTTGCGGCCAGTGCTAATAATTCACGTGCCGTGTCTTCGGCTATGCCGCGTTCCGTTTTGAGCGCGACTAATTGCCGCGAGAGTTGCAAAGGCGGGTTAACAATGGCGACAGCATCAGGAAAAGCGGTCATAAATACATCGCGCATGGTTTGCTCAATGGCTGTGCGCGCGCGTGCGAGCCGCCATGCGTCAATTGAGATGAGTGCAACATGCAATACCAAAATGCTAAAGCCTATTATTAGCGGGCGTTTTAAGGCATTTATGGCTGAAACGCCTTGATGGGTGGGCAGGTACTTGCCTGTAAATAAATTCTGTGCAGCATTCATCTGTCGCGGCGCTGCAATGACTTCTTCGACAATTAGTGCAATATCATTGCCAGTCTCTGCCTGCCAAGCGGCTGCATCAAATTGCACATCAGGTGTTTTTGTTAGGCGAATTGTGCGTGGCGATGCCTTGCCGCTTGCCGCTGCTACGGCTTCATTCAGCGCTAAGGTCAACTGAAATGGCGGATGTGAAAAATCACTGGCTTCGAGTGCGTAAGCCAGGCCGTCTTGGCGAATGGCAACACCATTCGTTTTTTCTAATTTCACGACCCACTCATTCGTCTTCACTGCATACATCGCGCTTGCAGGGTAAGCGAAGCGCGGCGTAATGCCAGCCGCACGAAGCCATGCGAGCACACCAGATAACCAATTGCTACTCATCGCTGCGATGATGAAATGCTGCTCACTGGTGAGCGATGGACCGAGCACCACCGCGTGTACGTTCGATGGATCAATGGTTAATTTATCTTCGATTGCAAAATTAACCAATTGATCGCGCTTCAGCGCCGATACATTAGGGAGGCGCGTGTCGATAAAGGCGATGCGTGCGAGCGGGATGATGATAACAATATCGTTTTGTTTATCGAGCGCACTAGTCTGGCAATGCATTGCTAATGTGGCGTTACGTTTGTTAGGTGTCTCCCCCGCGGTGGTCGTGATGACGTCCACCTGTGTATCAAGTGAGTAGTCATCAACATCAGGAATGAATAGGGTAATAGACAAAGTAGCGTTGGGTATCGAGTTAAAGAGGGCGGTTGACGACCGTAATCCCCTCTAACTCCCCTTTTTCAAAGGGGAGGACTGTTGACTTCCCCCTTTGAAAAAGGGGGACTGAGGGGGATTATGTTCGTCAACTTCAATTGTAATGAGTTGATTAATTTTAATTACTCTTCTTTGAGCCAAATTATAGCTGGCCAAATTGTAGCGGCAGCGGGGGTGTCCGCCTTTTGCAACTGCAATAGCGCACTCAAACGGACCTGTGCGACTTCACCTGTAATAGCAAGGCTTGCTTCAAAGTAGCGGCTTTTCGTATCGAGAAAAGTGTCAATAGAGCCGGGCTTGAATGTTTTATTGCGCTCTTTTAAATCGTCAAGGCTGGAGTAGGGTAATTCCCGTTTCCTGAGAAGCGCATTGACATCATCTGCGGGTGAAGTATTTAAAATGGCTTGTAATAATTGGCTCGATGTGGTGTTCACATTGATACGAGTGCGATCAGTGTTTCCTGCATTTCCAGCACCTCCTGTCGGAAGTGCGGTGATGTACGGGTTCAGCGCGTTAAAAGTGTCGTCGTTAATGCCTTTAACGCGACGTATTTCGTCGATGGTGGTGATAGCGCGATTTGGCGCGCGATATGCGGGGCGCAGGCTCCAATAGTAGCCATTTTCAGCGCCGCCAGCGTTTGACACATCGTCATCACGATCGAGCCAATCCACTAGCGCATTCGCGATGGCGTTATCGAGTTGTAGTGCGGCTAACAGGCGCGTAAAAATTTCAACATCGGCTTCACGACGCTTACCACTCGCGTCTACTAAATTATTGACATTAAATTTTGATTGCGCGTCTCGTAGCGCGCCGACGGCGGTGGCGGTCTCTATTGGCCGCGCGACTAAGCCTTGCGCCCACGGTTGCGAGAGCGAGATGTAGGTGCTATTTCGTTGCTGCACCAGTAACGCGGTACGCGCCCATTCGAGAGTAGTGTTGGCATGAAGAATTAGCTGCGTGCGTTCCGTTGCACGGGCTACGCGGGTGAGTGACTCCGACTGTTGTGCGAGTAACGTGGATGCGACAGTGGCAACAATCACCACAATCAGCAGCGCCGTAATAATTGCCGCACCACGCTGATCGTTTGCCGCTTTAACTTGCACCACGCACCTCGCGTAATGTGAACAGACGAACAATACTTGCGCCATTATTCGGCGTGAGTGTGACTTCTAATGCGGTAGGGAGTAGATCAATTTCATTGGTATTAGTCGGCTGCCAGCCGAGTCGCCAGCTAGTTTCTTTGTTTGGCGCGCGCACCAGTACGCGCCATTGAAAATTTTGAATGTTTTTTAGCGCCACATGCGCGGTGGGTGTGGCACGCGGCGCTTGGTCAATGCCATCCCATATCAGTAGCTCAATTTGATTATTGTTAAGGCGATAGCCGATGCGTTGTGGTGCAGCCTCAGCGCCAGTATTGGCTGCAAAGCCAGCGCGTGAAAAACGAATGACGGGATCATTGACATTCGAGGGTGCTTCAACCACTAAGGCAGATTCCATCAGTCCATCGCCATTGCGACTCGCGCGAGGCAGCATAGCATTCAGATCATTTTCAAGGCGCGCAAAAAACAGCGCCTGATCGCGCAACACAGCAGAACTTTTTTGTAAGCGCTCGCGCGTATCGAGCACACTCGATAATGTGCGATACGATATCAGCGCCAATATTGCAAAAATCGCGATAGCGACGAGCACTTCGATTAACGTAAATGCCTGTTGACGATTACTCATGAGCCACCTCGCGATAAGTACGCGTTTAAGGTCGTACGCTTGAGGGTCTCGCCAGGCAGCGTGACAGCAACCTCAACTTTACGAAAATCTTTGTTCGGTGTTTCGTTCGTTGTTTGAGTCCACTGAAACGCAATGCCGGCCATCGTGGCCTCGCCATTTTGTGTGCCAACGCTGGGGAAAATGCGCTCCGCACTGAGCTGCGCCAGTCGGTTTTCCGCTACCCAAGTGGCATAGGTTTTTAGTTTGACAGTCTCAGCGGTGGTGGTTGCCATGCCAGTGGCACGCATGGTGGCGGCGAGTGCGATTGACAATATGGCCAGCGCAATAAGTACTTCGATTAAGGTGAAGCCTTGTGCGAGCATTTTTGTAACCGCCGATGAACGCCGATGAACGCCGATGGATGCCCAACAAAAGGCAGATTTTAGTAGCCAAATTTTTCGCTGTTTCAACATAGTCAGCGAGCGTAAATCGGCGTTCATCGGCATCGTCATTTATCTCTATTGGCAGTTTGACTATTGACGCCCACGAACGACACATTGCCTAGCGCATCACCTGCAATATTGCGTTCGTTTTTTTCTGAATAAACGCGTAACGTAAATGGTGCGCTCACGCCAGCGGGCAGAAATGTTACGGTTTGGTTCTTTTTCTTATCGGTGGCGTCTGGATTATTTACGACGAGCGATGCTGCTACACCTTCACGCCATGCGCGCGGTGCGAGTGAAACGCTGGTGGCATCTTGCCATGTTGGCGCCAAGCTTGTGGCGTCTCGAATTAAAAATTCGATGCCTTTATTGGTTAGTCGCATAACGATTGGATAACCCGAAAATGCCGCTTCATCGCGCGTTTTTTCGATTAAAGCGAGTAAGCGCTCGGACTCTTGGCGCACGCGCTCTTCGTCGGTCACAAATAAATTTGCCACCGTGATAGATAGGCCTATACCGATGATGACAACAACAATAAGTATTTCAACAAGTGTGAATCCTGCTGCGGCATTTCGAGCAAATATGCTTGAAGATGCCCGTGAATAGGCTACTTTAAGCTTTATATTCAAAGCGCCCATGAGCCAATATCGGCATTGTTATTTTCGCCACCAGGCTGTTTATCGGCACCTAAGCTATACACATCAATCTCGCCTTTAATTCCGGGAAACAAATATTGATACGGCGTTTTCCAAGGGTCGGTCGGCAGACGCTCGATGTAGCCGCCTTGCTTCCAATTTGGCGGCTCAGGCTTAGTGGTGGGCTTAATTGTTAGCGCCTGCAAGCCTTGCTCGGTTGAGGGATAGATGCCGTTATCCAAGCGATAAAGTTTGAGTGCCTGCATGATGATGGCAATATCGGCCTTTGATGCAGTTACCTTGGCTTGATCGGGGCGATCTAATATTTTTGGCACGACAACAGCAGCGAGTATGCCTAGTATGACGACAACAATCATCACCTCTATCAGAGTGAAGCCTTGTGCAGCAATTTTTTTAGCCGCAGATAAACGCAGATGAACGCAGATATTTTTTTTCATAATGATAGGCGCGATTTCAAAGTGTATTTGGTAATGTGGGTATTTTAGTGGAGCAGTACAATTAAGAATGTGGTTGGTTTTATCTGCATTCATCTGCTTTCATCTGCGGCTACAGTTCTATGGCAAAAAAATTTATCGTGCAACAAGTTGATTCAATTCAAATATTGGCAGCAATATCGCCAAGACAATCATCAATACGATGATGCCCATGAAAACAATCATTGCTGGCTCAATCAATGCGGCGAGTCTGGCAGTGCGGGTTTCGAGTTCACGTTGCTGCTGGCGTGCGGCGCTATTGAGTGTTTCTGGCAATCTGCCGCTCGCCTCACCTGATGCGATTAAATGCAGCATCACCGGTGGGAACAGGGCTGGCTTTGTTTGTTGTGATTGCAGAGCACGCGATAGCGCCACACCATCACGCACCTGAATCGTCGCGCGCGCGAGCGCTTCCCGCATCGGTAAATTTGACACCACGCCTACACCCGCGTTTAGCGCTGACAGCACTGGTACGCCGCTACCAACAAGGATAGATAAGGTTGCGGCGAGCTGTGCCGATTCCCGCACACGAATAAGTCGCCCAAAAATCGGCAAGCGTAATAGCCATTGATGCACGCGACGGCGGTATTTTTCTTGACGCATCATATTGCGAAACAGCAGTGCACCCGCCACGGCGGCTATCGCTAACAGCCACCAAGTCAATTGTAAAAATTTGGACAGCCCGAGCAGCGCGCGCGTCATCAGCGGTAAGGTTTGTTTGGTCGAATCAAACACGCCGACGACCTGCGGCACCACATAGAGCATCAAGCCCACCACCACGATGAAGCAAATCAGCAGAACGATAATTGGATACACCATGGCGGTGATGAGTTTCTGCTTGATCGCCTGCTGTTCTTCAACATAATCTGCCAACTTAAGCAGCACGTCAGCTAATTTGCCAGAGGTCTCACCCGCGCCCACAAGCGTGCGATAAAGCTCTGAAAAACTTTGCGGAAACGCTGACATCGCCTCTGCTAACGACTTGCCTTCACGAATATTGGCGCGTAATGCCGCCACAATTTGCCGTTCGCGTTCTGATTCTGCTTGCTCAATTAATGCCGTTAATGCACCCTCAATGGTTAAGCCTGCGCCGACGAGTGTGGCGAGTTGACGGGTGAGGTTTGCCAATGCGTCGGTGGAAAGCCCGCGCGTCAATCCGCCAGCCATACGTGACTTAATAGAAGCGTTGTTTGCAAATTGCGTTGCCGCTTGAATAGCGGACACATCTTGCGGAAATAAACCCTGCTCGCGCAAACTCAAGCGCGCCAATCGCGCACTGTCAGACTCAATCACCCCACGTTGTTCGCGGCCATCGAGATCGTAAGCGAGATATTTGAATCCGGGCATAGATGAGGGTAGGTTGGATAGTTGAAAGACTTTTTAGCCACAGATGAACACAGATAAACACGGATAAAAGTAAAAATTTATTACTGCTGCTGAATATAGAAGGTAGAAAAAACTTTTAACCACCGATGGACGCCGATTCACGCCGATAAAACCTCCAACTTTTTTAACATTGTCATTCCGAGCGAAGCCGAAGAATATGCTTTTTAGTTATTTAACGAAACAGCATATTCCTCGGCTACGCTCGGAATGACAAGGCCAGTTGGATTACAAATTAAAGGAGCACAACGCGAATATGCTTAATGTGAAACTTGCATCGTAATCAGTTTAATTTGTGGCAAAAAAACCATTAAAAAGTAATTGCTTTTATCGGCGTCTATCGGCGTTCATTGGCGTTCATCGGCGTTCATCGGCGGTTAAATCGTATTTGCTTTTATCCGTATTCATCTGTGTTCATCTGTGGCTAAAAAATTTTGCATTAAAACTGGAGCGCAAAAAATCAATCTCTTGTCACCCGCATCACTTCCTCAACTGACGTCACACCATTTTCCACCCAGCGCATGCCGTCTTCTCTGAGCGTTTTCATGCCGTGCTTGGCGGCGGTAGCGGTGATGTCGGCTTCGGCGCGGCCGTCATGAATGAGTTGGCGAATGGCGTCATTGACGGTGAGTAATTCATAAATGCCGGTACGGCCACGGAATTCATTTTGCTTTGTTACATCTAACTTGCGTACCAAGCGCTGCGCCAACACACCTGAAAGCGTGGAGGCCAGCAAATACGGCTCGATACCCATATCAACTAAGCGCGTAATTGCGCCCGCAGCAGAATTGGTATGCAAGGTTGCCAATACTAAATGGCCTGTCAGTGAGGCTTGAATGGCAATCTCGGCGGTCTCTAAATCGCGAATCTCGCCGACCATAATCACATCAGGGTCTTGGCGCAAAATCGCGCGTAGTGCGCGTGCAAATGACATACCAATTTTAGCGTTCACCTGCGTTTGACCGACACCATCGAGGTCGTATTCGATAGGGTCTTCTACTGTCATCATATTGCGAGTGCTGGCATCAAGCCGCGAAAGTGCGGCGTAGAGAGTGGTGGTTTTGCCGGAGCCAGTGGGACCTGTGACCAAAATAATGCCGTGCGGCTGCTCGATTAATTGATCAAGTTGGCCAAGTGATTCGGCTGACATACCCAAACTATCGAGGGACAAACGTCCGGCTTGTTTATCGAGCAGGCGCATCACGACGCGTTCGCCGTGGCCAGTTGGCAATGTTGAGACGCGCACATCAACGGAGCGCCCGGCGATTTTGAGCATGATGCGGCCATCTTGCGGTAAACGTTTCTCGGCGATGTCAAGTTCGGCCATCACTTTTACGCGGCTGACTAATGCGGCGTGCAAATTACGTTTTGGCTCAACCACATCGTGCAGCGCACCATCAACGCGGTAGCGCACCAGCGAGCGTCGTTCAAAAATTTCTAAGTGAATGTCGGACGCATTTTGGCGCACCGCTTGTGTGAGCAACGCATTGATCAGCTTGACTATCGGCGCGTCGTTTTCGGTTTCGAGTAGGTCGGTAATCTCCGGCAATGACTCGGTGAGTGCTGTCAAATCCGCTTCGGATTCAATATTGGATGCAATCTCAGACACATGTGTGTCGTTATCGTCTTCAACAGCGCCAAACGCATAGGCTTTCGCCAGCCGTGATTGAAATTCATCCGCTGAAAGTAGTGCGTGCTTGAGTGTTTTGCCTGTCAAGCGACGTACTTCGGCAAGCGTGGCCGATTCAGGGTTTGGGGCTAGCCAAACTTCAATCTCATTGGCACCGATTAAGCGCGCGGTGATAACACCTTTGGCTTTGGCGAAGTGATACGGTAATAATCGCACCGCATCACGTTCAGCACTGATTGATGTCTCGCGATTTTTTGCGTCGTTTGCGCCCATATTTATTTTTTGTTAGGCGGAGATTGTGTGGACGAAACTTGTGGCAACAACGTGGGCAACAGCGGCCCACCATTAGGCGGTAACAGCGAATTGTCGCTCGACTCTAAATGCTTAGCTTGCTCGCCACGAATGTATTCATAACGCGAACCGGATAATTGCGATGTACTTTTTGCGTCACGCAAAATAACGGGACGTAAAAATATCATCAAGTTAGTTTTTTCGCGACTGCGTTTTTGGTACTTAAATAAACTACCAATCACAGGAATATCGCCCAGCAACGGTATCTTACTATCGCCATTTTTAGTGTCGTCAGAGACTAGGCCGCCGATGACGGCAATCTGTCCATCATCAACCAATACTGTGTTTTCGATAGAGCGTTTGTTGGTGATGAGATCAGCAGATCTGACGTTATTGTTGGTTGGTACAACATTGGATATTTCTTGGAATATTTTTAATTTCACTGCGCCGCCTTCAGCGACTTGCGGCGTAACGCGCAGCGTTAAACCAATATCGCGACGCTCAATGGTTTGGAATGGATTGGTCGAGCTATTACCAGTCTGTGTAAATGAGCCTGTCACAAATGGCACATTTTGACCGGCGACAAATTTGGCTTCTTCATTATCGAGCGTCAAAATATTGGGCGTAGACAAAACATTGGCGCGGTCATCATTCTCAAGCGCGCGCGCGAGTGCGCCTAGGTTTAGCACCGTGCCCACGCCAGGAATATTGACCGAGCCGCGCACCCAGCCCAAATTAAGACCTGTGCCGATGGTGCCAATATTTTGTGCGTTAGAAATAATATTGGTGCCAGCACTACCAAAATTAGTGCCGCCAATGACATTCACGCCTGCACGGTTAATGCCAGATAAATCTTGCCACTGAATGCCAAATTCAGCCGCTACCGAAGAACTAACTTCGGCGATTAATACTTCAACATGTACTTGCGCACGACGTTGATCGAGCTTATCAATCACCGTGCGTAGCGAGTTGTACACATGATCCGGTGCGGTAATGATGAGCGAATTTGTCGCGGTATAAGCTTGAATGTTGCTGGCAATGGGGGCACTCGCCGCTGTTGCAGAAATTGCTTGAATAGGCGCATTGGTGCTGGTGTTGATTGCAGTGCTGCTGCTCGTAGAAGTACCGCTATTGCCGCTCAATAACCCGCGTAAGGTTTCGGCTACCTTGGTCGCTTCGGCATTTTTTAAATACACCACATTGATATTGCCATTAGTGGCAGTTGGCGTATCAACTTGGGCGACTAACGTACGAACGCGAGTGATAAGCGCTGGCGTATCGGCGCGCAGTATCAGCATATTGGTGCGCGGCTCGACACCAACCGATAGCTTCGCTGCCGCACCCGGGTTGGCTTGGTTGATAGAGGCCTCTGGCATGACGCGTTGAATCAAATTGGCGATATCTACCGCACTCGCGTGTTGCAACTTAATGGTTTGCAAATCAGCTGAGGCGGGCACATCAATGGCAGCAACGATTTTTTTAATCCGCTCGACGTTGGTGGCGTAGTCGGTGATGACCAGCATATTGTTGCCCGGATAGGCGCCAATAAAATTGTTTTGCGCCACCAGTGGACGCAGTACGGTAGCCAACTGCGCGGCGGATTCATTTTGTAGCGGGATGACTTGTGTCACCACACGATCACCTGCGGCGTTGGCGCCCATCGGCAGCACGCGGCCAGATGTTTTAGCATCCGCCTCAGGAACAATTTTTACGACGCCGCGCTCTTCGATAGCCGCAAAGCCGTGCACACGCAATGCGGTTAATAATATTTCATAGGCCACATCTTTATTGACTGGCGTTGGTGCATTGATATTCATATTGCCAGTGACGCGCGGGTCAATAATGAAATTTTTACCCGTTGCCTTGCCAATGGTATTGATTACCGAGGCAATATCGGCATTCACAAAGGTCATGGTGACGGTGTCTTGTGCTTGCAGCACGGTTATATTGAGGGCGAGCGCCAAACCAACAGCAGCAGCAATCGTTTTGAGTAGACAGGTACGGTTCACGGGTGGACTCTCCAATAATATGGCTTATTCTACGATAACGAGGCGATGACAATGATTGTCTTGTGTTTGTCATAATTGTTGTGGTGACACGATAAACATAAAAACACTATTATTAGCAAGCTATTTGAAGCAATAATTGCTCAAAACGCTTACTAATAAACGACTTTTGCTATTTTATTTGTCCAGCCATGGGTTCTGCTAAAAACTTACGTTTGTTTGCGATGATTTATGTATCATTAAATAGTCTATAAAAATACTAGAGACTGCTCTCACAAGGCAAATATAAAATTTAATCTGCACCGCGCGAAGCGAAGACCGTCTTGAATTCAGTACATACTCTAAAACCACTAACGCTTGCTCAAACTGCAGACCGCAAAACGGATGAACTGGCAGCACGCGTTCGTCGTCAGCAATCGGCGCTGATGTCACTAATGAAAAGCGGTGTCTTGCTACTATCGGATCAAGATGTTTTTGAGGCCATTTCAAAAATAGCGGTTGAAACATTGAGCGTGGCACGCGTGTCTATTTGGCGTTTTTCGCCATCTGAAGACTCGCTGATTCTTTGTGACTTATTTGATGGTGCAAGTCAAGCGCATCAAAATGGCGCAGTAATAATTGCTGCCCGCTGTCCCGCTTATTTCGAAACCTTAAAGTTGAACCGTGTCATCAGCGTCACAGACGCATTGCTTGATTCACGTACAGCCGGATTTGTAGAAGATTATTGCCGACCTCACAACATTGTGTCGATGTTAGATGCGGGTATTTGGCTGGGTAACACGCAGAAAGGTGTGATTTGTGCCGAGTCAGTCGGCGAGCGCAGACTTTGGACGCCAGATGAGCAACAATTTGCGGCGTCGCTTGCAGATTTGATCGTAATACACTTGGAAAATAAATCCAAACAAGTGATGCAGAGGCAGCTGTCTGATTCGCGAACACAGTTTTCGCAAGTCTTTAGCATGAGCCAAGACATCATGGTGATTTCGCGAGTAAGTGACGGCATTATTGTGGATGTTAATGCGAGTTTATTGAAGCAAACAGGCTATGCGCCAGAAGACATTATTGGTAAAACAACGCAAACTCTTGGCCTGTGGGTAGACCCGAAAAAAAGAGAAGAATGGCTCGATATATTTTATCGCGATAACGCTGTTAATGGCCTTGAAGCTGAGCTACGTTTAAAGTCAGGCGATATACGCACCTATCAGTTATCGTCGGAGCTCATTGAGTTTGATGGTGAACGTTGTGCGATTACGATCTGCCGTGATTTTACGGATGCGAAACGACAATCACGATTGGTTTTTGAAATCGCGCAGGGTGTGGCGGCGGCAACTGGCGAGACTTTTTTTAAGTCATTGGTCGAGCGGTTACGTACTGCACTGGATGCTGATATGGCCTTTGTGGGGGAATTTGCAAAAGATGATGCCAGCAAAATTCAAACCATTGCCGCACATAATCGTCTTGGCGAGGCTGAACCATTTTCATATGATTTGGCTGGCTCACCTTGTCAGAACGTACTAGGCCAAGGCGTGTGTGCCTATCCGCGTGAAGTGTATAAACTTTTTCCGCTCGATGAGGCGCTCACCAAAAATAGCATACAGGGCTATGTTGGTGCGCCGATGTTAGATTCAAATGGCGTCGCACTTGGTTTAATTACGGTGTTGTTTAAGCAACCCATTGAATACGGCGACACGGCAATTCAACTCATTCGTATTTTTGCCGCACGCGCGGCGGTAGAGTTTGAACGTCGCGATCAATTAGCCCAATTACAGTACCGTGCTTCTTACGATTTGCTAACCGGATTACCAAATCGTGCAACCCTAGAAGTGGCGATGGAGCATTACATCGTAAGCAAAATTGAGCTAAATCAGCAACAAAACTTATCAGCATTGCTACTGATAGACCTAGACCGATTCAAAGAAATTAACGTTACGCTTGGCCATAGCGTGGGCGATAAAGTCGTTTCACAAATTGCCGCGCGGCTGATTGAGGCGCAACAACATGGCGGCATCAAAGGCGCAGAAATAGCGCGCATTGGTGGTGATGAATTCGCAGTGTGGCTGACTGAGCAGACTGATATTGCACAAATTACGCAAGCGCTTAATGTCGTCAAAGAAGTCATCACCTCACCATTAGATGTAGAGGGTTATCCTTTAGAGGTGAGTGCGAGTATCGGCGTATCCATTTATCCTACGAATGCAAATAGCGCATCCACTTTGCTACGAGCAGCAGATATTGCGATGTATGAGGCGAAGAAGCAAAGTGGTGGTACGGTATTTTATAACCGCGCGTTTGACCCTTATTCGCCAGAGCGCTTAACACTCATGAGTCAGATGAGTCAGGCGATTAAGCTAGAGCAATTTGTGGTGTTCTACCAACCTCGAACGCATCTTTCGAGTGGCCGTGCAGCTGGTTTTGAGTCGCTAGTGCGCTGGCAACATCCTACGCTTGGGTTGCTGCCGCCCAGCCAATTTATCCCCTTGGCTGAATTGTCTGATGTCATCAGACCACTCACTTATTACGTGCTTGATGAAGCGTTAGGCCAGCTTATTAAATGGCGCATGTATGGGGAAACGTTGGTTATCAGCGTCAATTTATCCGCTCGTAATTTGATGGATGACAAATGCGCCGCTACGATCAAACAACTGATCAATAAGCATGGCGCTAATCCGCAGCAGTTAGAACTGGAAATAACTGAAAGTGTCATTATTGCCGACCCTGAAAAAGCGCGCAAAACCTTGAACGAAATTCATGCGATGGGTGTGCGTATTTCGATTGATGATTTTGGTACTGGCTTTTCATCACTCTCACACTTAAAGCGCCTGCCACTTCATGCACTCAAAATTGATGTTTCCTTCGTGACAAATATGCTGCAAAACGAGCAAGATGTGGCGATTGTGCAATCCACTATTGGGCTCGCACATAGCTTAGGACTTGATGTTGTGGCTGAAGGTATCGAAGATAGTGCGACTGAGGCACGACTTGTTGCCATGGGCTGTGATGAAGGGCAGGGCTACTATATTGCGCGGCCATTGCCGCATGATGAAGCAGAGGCTTGGTTGACGGCGCGGGTCGTACGCTACGGAAAATAAGAGTGGAAACGATCCGCTGCAATAGCAGGCAAGTCAGCTCGGTTAGTTAATTTTCTATCGTATGCTTCGCGGTGTAGAAAGGCTTTGTTGAAGTGAAGATAACGCGTAGATAGCGTTGACTAGGTTACAACATCGCCAAGACTTCTTCCGCATGATTTTCAGTATCAGGCGAATCAATGATGTGCGTGATCACACCTTTTTCGTTAATGATAAAAGTCACCCTGTCTGCCATGCCTACCAGGGATTTAGCCGCAGACAACAAGCCGCCGCCGCCAATGGTGCCGTAGGCTTTGCCGACTGATTTATCTGTGTCTGCTAACAGCGGAAAATTAAGATTGTATTTCGCCGCGAAGCGCTGATGCGTTACTTCATCTTGCGTTGAAACACCCAATATCGCCGCACCCTTTGCTTTGATCTCTTTATTGGCGTCCCGTAGCGAGCAGGCCTGTGCGGTACAACCAGGGGTGTCATCTTTCGGGTAAAAGTACAGGATGAGTTTCTTACCGCAATAGTCTTTGAGACTGACGGTTGAGCCGTCAGTTGTTGTCGAAGTAAAGTCCGGGGCTTTGTCGCCTACATTGAGTTTTGGCATGGTTTGCTCGCTAAAGAAATATAAAACAGGCCGGAAGGTATGAGGTGTATTCTGGTAAAAAATTTACGCTAACAGTTTTACATTCAAACCAGCTACACGCTCAAACGTCTTATCGCCACTTAAAAATACATGGCTCATGCCAAGTTGTAAGCAACACGCTGCTTGCAATGCATCTGGTGTGCGTAAACCATGCTTAACACGTATGGCGGCAGCTAACTCCACCACGTCACGCGTTAATTCAATCCATTGAATGTCTGGACGTGAAAAAAATGCATCATAGACCACTAAGGTTTCGTTGTCGTTATTTTTCATTGGCCCCACACGGCACTCAAGCCATGTCAAGCGGCTGATAGCAATTAGCATATTGCGATGTTTACACGTAAGTTCGTTGAGTGACTCACGGACCTTGTCGGCGAAAGGTGCCCTCGCTTCTATTAAATAAATTAACGCATTCGCGTCAAAAAAAGCAATCACCGCATTTACCTTATTTACCAATTGCGCTCATGTTTAATGGCAGTGTCTATAGCTGACTTACTTCGTTTATTCGTCGTTGTGGACGCAGTTGAGAGCAACCACTGCATTGCGGTTAAACCAGCCTCAACAGGTGAGCCATTTTTAGTTGATGAATTGCGATTAGAGAGCCTGAGATACTCGGCTTCCGACATCACCACGGCAGCAGGCTTATTGCGCTTAACAATATGCACTGTGCCATGCTTGAGACACTCTTCAATCGCCGCCAATCCACGACGCTTTAAGTCTGATGCGGCGAGTACATTCATTTTTTGCATTGTTACTCCGTTTAAGTACTAATCAAGTTAACAATGATACTGATTTTGGTACTATTCGGCAACGAAAAATGTACAAAGCATATAGGTCGGGCAAGATTTATTTGCCCAACAACTTTAACTTTAAAGAATGGCAATGTTGGGCAGATGAAGCATTGCCAACCTTACATAATTATTACCTTGTAAATATCATCCCAGTCTTCCATCGCTGTGTTGAGTATTTCAACGCCGTCCCCAATTTCAAACGCATTTTTATCATTTACTGGAATTGAAAACTCAACGTTATCAGATTGAATAACATTAAATATGATCTCATTGGCCATTAAGTTTATTAATCCAATCGATTCGTGAGGAATTGAAATTTTTGCTTCTGCAAAGCAAGCAAATTTACCTGACCTACTCTCACGTAATTTACCGTGCTTAGCCCGATTAGCTAAGTCTGAAACGATTTGCAAGAACCATCTTGAATTGACATGATCTTCGACAATTTTGCTGACCTTGCCGTTTGCAAGCGCATATTCCTTCAGATAGTCTTTAAAACTCCAAACCCAAATTGCAAGTGTTTCGACCTCATCGGTGAACTGTACAAGCGTCTTTACGCCGTTTATTGTTGTGGTAAGTTCTGTACCGTCAGTTCTTATTGTCTGACTAAATCCTACGCCAGAATTTAGCCCTAATTGAGTGTTGAATCGTTTGATTCGCTCCCGTAAATTGTCTAAATCAGTTTGCATCATTTAGCTAAATATACGTTGACAGGCATAACTGCAAGTTTCGTGTTGGACTAAATAAACGGTGGGCAAATAAATCTTGCCCACCCTACAATTAGCGGCAACGCCTCTCCTACCAATGTATCCCCTGCGTAATCTGTGCAAACGCCACGGCTTCTGGTGTCATTTCGACTTCCTTTGGTGCTTCGCCTTTTTTCGTCTGCGCGGCGGTGGAGTCGGGGAACATCTTAAATGCGGTGTTCAAAATAATTTGTGTGAGCTTCGGCGAGACGGCGTGCAATACCGCGCCAGCAATACCGAGGCGGGTGGCGATGCGGACAGGCTTGTACACAATGGCTTCGACGACCAAATCAGCGGCTTGCTCAGGAGAGAGTGTTGGCACCGAGTTGTACATCTTCGTTGGGGCGATCATCGGGGTACGTACCAGCGGCATGTTGATGGTAGTGAAGTGGATGTGGTTATCGACAAACTCTGACGCCGCACAGCCTGAGAACGCATCCAGAGCAGCTTTGGAGGCGACGTAGGCGGAGAAGCGTGGCGCTTGCGTCAATACGCCGATGGAGGAAATGTTAATAATGTGGCCGCTATCTTGTTTCATCATAGAGGGCAGAAATCCCATGATGAGCCGTAGCGAGCCAAAATAATTAAGTGACATTGTGCGTTCGAAATCGTGGAAGCGTTCAAAACTATTGGCAATGCCACGACGAATCGAGCGACCGGCATTGTTGACTAAATAGTGACAAGTGCCAAAATCTTTGAGCACAGCGGCGACTAATTTATCGCAATCATCAAGAGATGATAAATCGCATGAGTAAAACTTAGCGCTGCCACCAGCGGCTTTGATTTTAGCGAGTGTTTCTTTGGCTTTTTCTGGGTCACGCGCCACGATAACGACCTTAGCGCCTGCATCGGCCATTTTGATTGCCGTGGCTTCACCGATGCCAGATGTGCCACCTGTGACCACGACGACTTTGCCTTCAACCTTGCCGCGCAATGTTCGGTCAATGAATAAATCAGGGTCAAGATTACGCTCCCAGTAATCCCAGAGGCGATATGAATAATCTTGTAGCTTTGGCACGGCGATGCCCGATCCTTTGAGCGCTTTGACGGTATCGCGATTATCAAAACGTGTCGGATAAGTGATAAATGTGAAAATATCTTTTGGAATGCCAAGATCATTCAAAATCTGATTGCGCGCGCGACGTACTGGGGCGACAGACATCAGGCCTTGCAAGATGTAATCTGGCATGAAGCTAAACATTTTCGCATTCACGCGCATGGTCATTTGCGGGGCGTGGGCGTCTTTGGCGAACATATTGAGTATCTCGCCGATACGCATTGGCTCAGGGTCGGTCAAGTGAAAGCAGCCACCATCTAGGCCTTTTTTATGGGCGATAAAGTCCATTGCATCAACGACATAATCAACGGGCACGATGTTGATACGGCCGCCCTCGATGCCAATTGTCGGCATCCATTGCGGCAGCAAGCTGCGCATTTTTTGAATGAACTTGAAAAAATAATACGGCCCGTCAATCTTATCAATCTCACCTGTTTTCGAGTGGCCTACCACCATGCCAGGGCGATAGACGCGCCAAGGTGTTTTGCATTCGTTACGCACAATGGCTTCAGAGTCGTGCTTGGTGCGGAAATAAGGATGATCCAGTTCCTCAGCTTCTTCAAACATATCTTCACGAAAAGTGCCATCGTATAAGCCCGCCGCGGCAATTGATGAGGTGTGATGAAAGCAGCCCGCCTTAATGACTTCTGCAAGCTCCACCGCATTACGTGTGCCATCAATGTTGGCTGATTGTTGGCTAGCCGCGTCGGCAGACATATCGTAAATTGCAGCGAGGTGAAAAAAATGTTTGACCTTACCTTTGAGCTTGGTCATGTCAGCTGGCAGCAAACCGAGTTTAGGTTTGCTCAGATCGCCCACAATTGGCACGATGCGTTTTTGCGTCTTTGGGTCTAGCCCCCACCATTTAATGGTTTCGTCTAATTTCTTAACGGATTGCTTACGCACCAGTACATAAATTAAACCATCGCGTTTAAGTAAATTGGTGACTAAAAATTTACCGACAAAGCCTGTAGCGCCAGTGACAAAATAGGTCATGGTGGGTTTCCTCGTTGATTGTTGTTGTTTGATTTTTTTGGTGCGGCGCAACATGCTATTGCGTGCCGTATTGCCTGAAGTTTACACCGCGATATGCAGTGATGCTATGAGATTGCACGGGCATATTCGGGGTTTTCGCCACAATTAAGAGAAAACATTTCTGACGCGCGAGTCACTAGTGATTGGTGTGTGCATTCATTACGCGATTGGTTGTGATGAGCCAGTGTAATATTCAAGTATGTCCGCCACACCAACCACACCAATAATATCGCCGCCATCCAGGTCGGTGCGTACACGCGAACGTATTTTGCGGGTGAGCTTGGAATTATTTAATAACCATGGTGAGTCTAATGTCACCACCGGACATATTTCGGACGAGCTCAATATTTCACCAGGCAATCTTTACTATCACTTTCGCAATAAAGACGAAATCATCGCGCATTTATTTGCGGCGTTTGAAAAAGAAATTGATGTCGCGCCGAATGATATTGAAGATGTTGGCTCTGCAATGGAAGATTTGTGGCTTTATTTGCACATGATGTTTGAGCGCATTTGGGCGTATCGTTTTCTCTATCGTAATTTGGATGACTTACTCGCGCGCGATCAGAAATTGCGCTCGCATTTTAATATCATCATCAGTCATAAACGCGATGCAGTCAGGGCGATGTGCGATACCTTAGCCGCCGCCAAAGCCATGCGTGCGACTGAGACTGAGATTGCCACGTTGGCGGAGAATATTTTGGTGGTCTCTACCTATTGGCTTAATTACGAGAACTTTAAGCAGCGTGCAGGCATTAAAGATGATCCAGAAAAACACTTAACGCGCGGTGTTTATCAAGTGATGTCGTTAGTGTCACCGTATTTGGTTGGTGAGGCTAAGCAGCATTTAGCGCATTTGATTCAAATTTATATTAGTGATGAATAGAAACCAGGAGAGAAAAATGGCGAAATGGAATAAAACCCCAGTTGACACAAAAGCCTTCACCTACGCCGGTGACGCATTGAAAAAAAATTGGGAAACCCTTCACAAAGGCGATAACGAAGCCTATCCAAAAGAGGCCGCATTACAAGACGCTTGGCGTGCTTTTCATGCAGGTGAATTTGCCATCGCGGTCGAATTAGGCGATGGTCATACGGTAGCCGCGAAAGCCACCGCGATATATGCAAACCATGTCGAGAAAAAAGACGCGCTCAAAGTCAAACTATTTCAAGACGCTATGGCAGTGGCTGAAGCGCTCATTACGGCACAGCCTAAAAATGCCAACGCACATTACCAATATGCCTACGCCGCAGGCCGCTATTCGCAATCTATTTCCATCATCAAGGCGCTGAAAGAGGGGTATGGCAGCAAGATTAAAACCGCACTCGAAACCGCATTAAAGCTTGACCCAAAGCATGCTGATGCTAATACCGCGATGGGCTCATACCATGCCGAAATCATTGATAAAGTCGGTGGCATGATTGGTAAGCTTACCTACGGCGCGAATAAAGATGCGGCAGTTGAACATTACGAAAAAGCGATTAAGCTCAATCCGCTGTCACCTGTTGCACACATCGAGTACGCCAATGGGTTACTGATGCTATTCAAAGATAAAGAAATAGACAAAGCCACTAAGCTCTATGAGAAAGCCGCCAAGATGAAAGCCCGTGACGCGATGGAAGCGCTGGATATTGAGATTGCGAAGTCAGAGCTAGAGGATGACTAAATAAGTCAAACTCGTTATTTGACGGGCATATTGGAGCATTATTGCCCTAAAGTGCACGCCAATAGGGCTTCTTACTATTTTTAGCGTAATTATATGAACACCACCATTGAAACCATTCGTGCCGCGCATAAACGTATCAGTGCACATATTCGTCGCACGCAAGTCATCACGAGCGAATTTATCAATCGTGAAGCAGACGCGGAAATTTATTTTAAATGTGAGAATTTTCAAAAGGTGGGCGCGTTTAAGGCACGTGGTGCTTGCAATGCAATTTTTTCGCTGAATGATGAGATTGCCAAGCGCGGTGTAGTCACGCATTCATCGGGCAACCATGGTGCTGCACTCGCCTGGGCCGCTGGTTTACGCGGCATTAAGGCGACTGTGGTTGTGCCCGAAAATGCGCCGCTACCGAAAAAACGTGCAATCGAAGGCTACGGCGCTACCATCATCTATTGCGCGCCGAATATCACTGCACGGCAGGCGGCTGTCGATGAATTGATTGCCAAGCACGGCTATGAAATGATTCACCCGTTTGATAATGACATGGTGATTGCTGGCCAAGGCACCGCAGCATTGGAGTTACTTGAAGATTATCCTGACCTTGATGTCATCGTAGCGCCACTAGGCGGCGGTGGCTTGCTCTCAGGCACGGCGATTGCAGCCAAAGCAATAAAGCCCAGCATCCTCGTTTATGGTGGTGAGCCAAGTGGAGCAGACGATGGTGCGCGCTCTTTGTCGAGTGGCATCCTTGTTACCGAGCAAACGCCTAAGACTATTTGTGACGGCCTTTTAACCACAATCTCACCACGCACCTTCAACTACATCCGTGCACATGTTGATGGCATTGGATTAGCGACCGAAGATAACATCATCCGTGCGATGAGACTGACTTGGGAATACGCTAAGATAATTTGCGAAACATCTTGCTGCCCACCACTTGCAGCCATTCTCGAGGGCACGCTCGATGTTAAAGGCAAAAAAGTCGGCATTATTCTGACTGGTGGCAATGTGGATTTGGATAAATTGCCATGGGTGGGTAAGTAATCGTACGTGCTTTTACATTCCGTCGAGAAGTTCTAACGGGTGGAGCATTTATGGCAATTAGCATACGGCCTTATCAAGGATTTAGACTGTCAGCTGCCATGGCGGTTTTTGCATCAAAATTTATTGATGTTGAGTATCAATTAACTATTTTTGCTGTTTCAAAAAACGACACAACAACATCAAGCAAATAAAATAACAACGAAACGTTAGATAAATATGTCCTTCGATACCAAACCTGCGAACAAAAAACATTTCAACATTGCCGTCATCGCCGGAGATGGCATCGGCAAGGAGGTCGTGCCACAAGGCATCAGCGTGCTGGAAGCAGCTGGCCGAAAATTCGGTCTCACGTTTTCATTCGATGAAAAGCCTTGGAGCTGTGATTACTATTTGAAGCATGGCGTGATGATGCCTGAAGACGGGCTCGCCGAAATTCGCCATCACGATGCGATTTTTTTAGGCGCGGTTGGATTTCCAACGGTGCCAGATCATCTTTCGCTTTGGGGTTTGTTGATTCCAATTCGGCGTGAATTTCAGCTTTACGCAAATGTGCGGCCCGTGCGTTTAATGCCGGGAGTACCTTCGCCTTTGGCGAACCGCAGGGTCGGCGATATTGATTTTGTTGTGGTGCGCGAAAATAATGAAGGTGAGTATTCTTCTATCGGCGGTCGCTTGTATGCTGGCACCGAACATGAAGTGTGCATGCAGCAAACGATTTTCACGCGGCGCGGAGTGGACCGCATCATGCGCTACGCGTTTGAGCTGGCCGCAACACGGCAACGCAAACATGTGACTTCCGCCACCAAATCAAATGGCATCGCAATTACCATGCCGTATTGGGATGAGCGCTTTAAGGAAATGTCGGCGAAATTTCCTAGCGTAAAAACATCGCAATATCACATCGATATTTTGTGCGCGCATTTTGTGCAGCATCCGGATTGGTTTGATGTGGTGGTGGGCTCTAATTTATTTGGCGATATTTTGTCCGATCTCGGCCCTGCATGTACTGGCACGATAGGTATTGCGCCTTCAGCTAATTTGAATCCGGAGCGCGAATTTCCATCTTGCTTTGAGCCTGTTCACGGCAGTGCGCCAGACATTTACGGGAAAAATATTGCAAACCCAATTGGGCAAATTTGGTCTGGCGCAATGATGTTGGAACACTTGGGGCAAAAAGACAGCGCAGATGCTATCGTGAAGGCAATTGAGACCACGCTCCTTGAGGGGCCGCGAACTCGCGACATGGGCGGCACGGCGAGCACTGAAGAAGTTGGCCGTGCCATTATCGAAGCGCTGTAATGATGATTTATCACTTTCACTGGAGAAAAATATGCTGAAGAAAATCTGTAAATATTTCATCGCGTCGGTTATCGCTGCAAATAGCGTCGCCGCTTTTGCACAGTTAACAGCCGATTATCCTAATAAGCCAATCCGTTACATCTTGCCATTCGCACCGGGTGGCGAATCTGACATCGGTGCGCGTTTTCAAGCAGTCGTTTTTAAGAAGAAATTTGGTCAGGAGTTAATTATTGAATCAAAACCCGGCGCTGGCGGTGCGTTGGCGTGGTCGCAGACAAATCAAGCGCCCGGTGATGGCTACAATTTGATGAGCACTAATCTGCCGCACATTATTCTGCAGCCGCTTGAGGGGGTGGTGCAATACAAAACTGACGACATCACCAACGTGTATTTTTATCACTACACGCCTGATGCCATCGTTGTGCGCAACGAAAGCCCGTACAAAACCTATCAGGACTTTGTGAAGGCCGCGAAAGAAAAACCACTTGATGTCTCGATCGCTGGATCAGGCACGAATTCGGCAAATCATCTTGCGACAGAACGACTGAACGCTGCCGCCGATATTAAGACAACCTATATTCCGTATAAGGGTACGGGTGATTTGGTTGCGTCGTTACTGGGCGGTCACGTATCGGCAGCGATGTCATATGTCACGCTTGCGATTGCGCAAAAAACCACGACGCGAATGCTGGCAATTGCAACTGAAAAGCGCCATCCGAAATTTCCTGATGTACCGACATTTAAGGAGCTCGGAATTGATTGGGTCGATGGCGCATATCGCGGCATCGCGGTGCCAAAATCCACGCCGCTAGAGATGCGAAAGAAAGTATCTGAGATGTTCGCCGAAATCAATCGCGATCCTGATTTTCAAAAGCGCATGGCAGAAGGCGGCTTTGAATTGGTTGATGTGCCGCTGGAAAAGATGACCGCATTCATGGCCGAACGAAGCAAAATCTACAGCGCCACTGCAAAGCGGATGGGGCTGATTAAATAGCGTTCAGCGTAGATACGCCTTAATCAGCGGGCGTTTTAGAGCAAAAGTGCCTGCACATGCCCGCAGATATTGGTGTTTCGTTTCCTATGGATGTAAATAGCAAGCTGTAAAAATGCTTAGTAATCTAGTACACACTCGCTGGGTTAGGCTGGTTTCCAGCGCTGTTCTGAGATGTCGTGCCGCCGAATCCCCGCTGCTGATCGGGTCATAGAGCTTCAAGCTTGCCTGAAGTCACTATTTAGTAATTGTTTGGGACGACACTACAGAAGAAAATGCACGAATTTTTTTCGTACGCTACATCGATTGAATCACATCCGATTCATACCGCATCACGCCGCGTTCGTCACTTTTTCTACTCGCCACCCGCAACATCGCCTTTGCAATGACATCAACATGAATCGGTCGATACTTACGCGCGCTACTGACGAGTTGCGGCGTGATTGCGTTGAACGCGACAATGCTGAGCCGTTCAATGATGCGCGATTCTGCTCTGTTGCCTAGCAAGAGCGCAGGCTGAAAAATATGAACGGCTTTATAACCTAACAATGACACTGCATTTTCCATTTCGCCTTTAACGCGATTGTAAAAAACAGCAGATGTTGATGATGCGCCTAGCGCGCTGACGACGAAGAGTTTCTGAGCACCTGCATCACGAGCGCGCGTGGCGAACGCAAGGACAGCGTCGTAATCGACCTTGCGAAACGATTCTTTCGAGCCTGCTTTTTTGATCGTGGTTCCTAAACAGCAGTACGCATCGTCACATGGCGGCAGCGCGGGGAGGGCGTTAAAGTCTACTGGCATCACCTGATGAATGTTTGAAACGCTATTGCTGGTGCGGCGTTCCAAGGTGATGATGCGTTGATAGTGTTGACTCGCGATAAGTTGCGTTAGGAGCGCTTGCCCAGTGAGGCCAGACGCACCAGCAATGATGGCAATTGGCATTAGTTATCTTTATTAAGCTAGTGCAAACATATGCTGCTTGCCTGCGGAGTCATGGATTCATGACTCCGCGCTGACATCATCTCTGTTGATGCCGAAATTAAACTACTTCGTCGTAAACGTAAACACGCCATCCCAATCTTTGCCCGGCGGGTTAGTCCGTAAGTTGGCTACGCGCTCCAGATAAAGTTTATAGGCTTTACGTTTTGGGTCAGCTTGACTTAATGCAATCAGGAGTGTGTCTGCATCATCCCAGCGCTGCTCGCGATAGCGGTCGATGGCGCGATGAAAGCGATCAATTTCTTCCACCATTTGATCGACTACTTGGCCTTTGACGCCGACTGGCTCGTAAATGCTAATCGGCTCTATTTTGCCTTTGACGCGCACGCGATCAAGCTCACGATAAATTACTGACGGTACGGCAGCGACAATGTTTTCTGAAACCAAAATGCCGACGCCATATTCTTTTGTCAAACTCTCTAAGCGTGACGCTAAATTAACCGCATCTCCCAAGACAGTGTAGGCGCGGCGGAACGCAGAGCCCATGTCGCCCACATTCATTGGGCCGCAATTTAAGCCGACGCCAATTTCAAGTTGCGGCCAGCCACGCTTAATGAATTCAGGCCCAATATCTTTGACTTGCTGCTGCATGGCTAGCGCGGAGCGCAGCGCATTTTCCGCGTGTTGCGCGTCTTTGAGCGGTGCGCCCCAAAACGCCATGATGGCGTCACCAATGTATTTATCAATGGTGCCACGATCACGCTGTATGGTTTCAGTCATGTGCGTGAGGTAGGCATTCATCATGGCGGTAAGCTCAGTTGCCGATAAGCCTTCCGAAATGGAGGTGAAATTACGCACGTCCGAAAATAGTACGGTCATTTCACGCGTTTCACCTTTGGTGGAATAAGCACCTGGGTCTTTCGCCATTTCTTCAACTAATTCTTTTGGTACATAGGTACCAAAAATACCGGTTATGGCTTTTTTGCTTCGCGCCTCAATGAAGAAGCCGTAGGCCATGTTGAGTATGTAGAGCAGCCCAATCATGAGTAGCGGCATAGCGAGTGGCAGTACGATATTGATAGACCAAAAATAGAAGTTGATCGCAACTAATACAGCACTTGTGAATAATACTGTGACGGTTGACCATACTGGGGTTAACTTGACTAAGGCTAACGCCAGCGGAACACCAATAAACAAGATAATAAGCGTATAGATTGCCATTTCATTGCTTGGCTTGTAGCGAATGGTGTTATCAAGGTAGCCTGAAATCATATTCGCGTGTGCTTCCACGCCTGGATAGACTTCACCCACGGGGGTTGCGCGCAAATCAAACAATCCCTGTGCAGAGGAGCCAACAATGGCAATTTTTCCCTCAAGCTCACCTGGCGTTAATTTGCCACGAATAATGTCAGTGGCCGAAATGTAGCGATACATTGGGCTTTTGCCGCGATAAGGGATGAGAGCAGTGCCATCTTTATCCAAGCGCACAATTGTTTCTGTGCCGCTTCTTGGTACGCCTACAGCAATTTGCAAGAATCGATTAATACCATCTCCCTCATCAGGTCGAAGTTCCACTTTCAGCGGCGCATTTTCTTTAAATGTGCGTAGCATTGCAACCGATAACGAATCGTAATAGCCGCCCTCATGTTGCACAAAAATTGGTACGCGACGTAATAAACCATCAGGGTCTATGGCGGGCAAAATATGACCTGTTGCCGTGGCATTTTCTTGAAACATGGCTAAGTTACCGCTATAGCCGTCAATAAGTAGAGATCTAAATTCCTTACCACCAAATGTTGTTTTGGTAAAAGTTGGTAGTGGAAGTACGCCCAGCTTTAAGGTGTCAAGACCTTTACGTTCGTTATTACCCGCAAATGCTAATACGACGGGGTATTTTTTGATGGTGTCTGCAAATGATTGGTCGTAATCAAGCCCTGTACGTAGCTGGCTGAGTTTGGACTTAAATTCTTCACTATCTTTAAATTGGTTTTTAGCAAGCTCTTCAAGTTTAGCTAAGCCTGAGCTGGTATCTGGCTCGGTAAAGAGTACGTCAAAACCGATGACTTTGAGCTTGTATTTGTCAAAGGCGTTTGTTAAAAGCGTTGCCCAGCGGTCACGCGCCAGCGGCCAACGACCTTCTGCTGCTAAGGTGCGTTCATCGACGTCGATAATAACGATACGTGGATCAATCTTCTCAGGCATGGTGTTTCGCATACGCTGGTCATAGGCTTGCCACTCTAGACTTTGCAATAGCCTGACCGGCTCACCCAAAACATAATAGGATATAAACAGAGCCACCACGATTAAACCCAAACCTGCTCGTGTGATTGCATTGATGTTCGAAAAATATTTTTTCCAAAGCGCCTTAAATTTTTCCATACTGGCCTCTTGTCATTCAACATTGTTTGAAAAACGTCCTCCCAGACGTATCATTACCTATTCTGCCATGTTTGGCATCACGTTGCGACATTCAGAATAGTCAGAACGGTCTAACAGCGAGATGCATGCCAGCGAAAACAATCACTTAAAAACAATGTTAAACACCCAATATAAATTTGCCCTGCTTGTTTCAATGTCAATGCTTCTATTCGCCAGCATCGTATTGGCAAATAAGCCGATATTGCTCGCCAATGTATTGACTGAGGATACTGACGTTACTAAGTATTTAGTGAGTGAAAAATACGATGGCGTGCGCGCAACGTGGGATGGCAATATCATGCGATTTCGTAGCGGCCACACAATCAATATGCCTGAATGGTTTCACGCCAACTTGCCAAAAACCCCGCTCGATGGTGAGCTATGGATGGGGCGGCAGCAATTTGAAGCGCTCTCAGGTGCAACGAGAAAAATTGTGCCCCTTGATGACGAATGGCGAAAAATCACCTATATGGTGTTTGAAGAGCCAGACGGCGAGGGCACCTTTATTGAACGTGTCGCGCGGCTTAAAAAAATTATTGATGCGGCTAATTTCGCACAGCTAAAGTTAGTGGAGCAATTTCGCGCACCAGATCGCATTACACTTAAACGTAAGTTAAATGAGGTCGTTAAGGCTGGTGGCGAAGGGCTCATGCTGCATTTAGCCGATGCGCCGTACATCACGGGCCGCAGCAACGTGCTTTTGAAATTAAAACCAGCGCTCGATACGGAAGCAGTTGTTGTCAAACACATCGCAGGCAAAGGCAAATATGTGGGCATGATGGGTGCGCTGACTGTAAAAACACCCGACGACATCATCTTTAATATTGGTACAGGCTTTAGCGACGCTGAGCGGCGCAATCCACCACTGGTTGGTTCCACTATCACCTATGTCTATCGTGACTTAACTAAAAACGGCGTGCCACGATTTGCGAGCTATTTACGTATCAGAAATGACCCATGAACATACTGACCACTGACGATATAAACCGCATCATCCAAATGGCATGGGAAGATCGCACCGCGTTTGACACCATCAAAATACAATTTGGGGTGAATGAAGCGGAAGTGATAAAACTCATGCGTAAAAATATGAAGCGCGCTAGTTTTATGCTCTGGCGCGCACGTGTGACGGGACGTAAAACCAAACATGCGGCGCTACGTGATGATGCGGTAACGCGCTTTAAGTCGCAGGATCAAAAGGGGTGGTGAAACTACTTAATCAACATCACCGGCACGTTCGCCTCTGCGATCACGCGAGTCGCCACCGAGCCCATGGCCAAATTAACCAGTGCCGTGCGGCCATGTGTACCCATCACAATTGCCGCGTAGCCATCTTTTGCGACCTGCGCAATTTCATGTCCTGGATCACCTACGCGCTTGACAACTTCAAATGCGCGTCCTGCTTTCCTAAGTAATTCGCGCGCCGCGTTTAACGCTTCTTCGGCTTCGTCATCATAGTATTGATTGACGACTTCCGCGCCCACCCACGACACCGCACGTGGTGAAGGAATCGGCAAATGCACGTGTATTAAAACAATTTGTGTTGCAGCAGGAAATACACTTGTTGGCGATGTTAGATGCGCCACCGCGCGTAATGATGTTTCTGAACCATCAATAGCAACTAGAATTTTTGTCATCGCAAAACCTCGCTTAATTAGATTGATACCGCACCTCTACTTTGACAGCGCAATGATAAAATAAGTAGAATTTAAAGCACTAATAAAGACGGGCACTTTCAAGCATATATGCTTGAAAGTGCCCGTTAAATGGCGAGCTTTACGTTTTATTAACGTTGCTTTATTTCTTTAAATGTTTATCCAAAAACGTCAAAATGCGCTCATAGGCAACGAGTGAATTTTTCTTTTTGCTAAAGCCGTGACCTTCATCATCGAACACCACGTAATCAATCGGCACATTGTTTTTCGTTACCGCCGCGACTAAATCATCACTCTCGGCTTTGATGACGCGCGGATCATTGGCACCTTGAATGACGATAATCGGTTTACGAATTTCCTTAGCGTGAAATAGTGGCGAGGTAGCGATTAAGAATTCGCGGTCTTTGACGGGGTCGCCAATTTCATCGTAAAGAGACTTACGCTGTGCTTCCCAATATGGCGGAATGCTTTCCAGCGTGCGAATCCAATTCGTCACACCAAAAATATTCACGCCCACCTTGAATGCTTCTGGACGAAAGGCAAGGGCAGAAGCCACCATATAGCCGCCGTAGCTACCGCCCATAATGGCGATTTTTTCATGATCAATATAGCCACGATTAGCCAGCCAAGTTTTCGCTTCAATACAATCCCACAATGGCTCGCGTCCATGCTTTCTATCATCGGCGGCAAAAAATGTTTTGCCATAGCCTGAGCTACCACGATTATTAATATCAAGCACCGCATAGCCGTGGTTCACCATGTACTGAATCTGAGCGCCATAACCGCGTGTCGCCTGACCGCCGGGGCCGCCATGCACCAGTACGATAGCGGGGACTTTATTAGTCGCAGATGCGCCTTTTGGTTTGTAGTAAATAGCGGGGATGACCATGCCATCAAAGGACTTGAAGCGGATAACTTCTGCATCGACTAAATGGTTGGCGTCAATGTCTTTTGAAAGTGTTTGCGTCAGTTGCTTGGCTTGTTTAGTCTTAAAGTCATAGGCAAATAAATTGCTAGGGCTACGGTCGCCATTCAAATAAAACGCCATTCGTGCGCTATTTTTAGAGAATGTCACACCACGTATTTCGCCACCGGGCAGCTTGGGTAAAATGACTGGTTTTTCAGCGTTGTCCTTGTTAATTTCAACCACACGAATCACAATGCTCGCGTCCTCGTTCACCCCTGTCACACGATAGCGACCGTCGCGCGAAAAATAGGTGTAGGCAATATCCCAATTTGCTTTTTCGTGGTCAGCAAATGTTTTGGTGGCAAGGTCATAGGTGCGAACGCGTAGGAATTCGCTGCCCTCGTTAGATAGCAAAAATAATTTTTTTGACGACGGGTCAAAACTTTGTGCTGAAAATGCAACATTTCCTTGATGCGGTGTAATGCGTTCGGTTTTGTTGTTGGCAACATCGTGCAAAAAAATATCACTATCGTTGTTCGCGTTAGGTTTGTTGAATGCAATCCATTTTTCGTCGTCACTGATTGCGGATGGTTGTAAGCCAACTTCATTTTTGAACAACATTGTGCGTGCATAGGTTTTCACGTCGTACTTATAGACGTCGAAAAATTTAGGGTCGCGCTCGTTTGAGCCGACATAAAACGATTTGCCGTCTTTGGTAAAACCCGAAAACTGTGCACGAAATTTTTCACCTGGTGTGAGTGCTTTTTCCGTGCCGTCTAACTCGCGCACATAGAGTTTATTGTTCTCGTCACCTGCATTGTCTCTTGTGTAAATCAGCCGATCATCATCGGGAAAAAAAGCCACTGAGTAAGTGGTGTCTTTGCTAGATTTGGTTAAGGCTTCGGCTTTACCGCCCGTCACTGAGATAGCATAGGCATTAAATATGCCGGATTCATTGCTCGAAAACATAATGCGTTTTTCGTCTGCACTAAATGACGCGCCGCGTAGGTTAGTGGTGGCTAGAAACTGTGCAGCGGTATAGCGTTTTACACTGGCTTCTTTCGCTTTTGCAGTGGGTTGTTGCTTGCTCGGTGCTGCATAGGTGTTGGTAACTAAAAATGCAGATAATACGATGCTGCAAGTCAGGAATATATTTAATTGACGCGACATTTTTTCTCCTCGATGGTTATGCGTTGTTAAAGTTGTTTGGGATGACGTAAAAGCTGAAACAACATTATGTGACGTAACGCATATGAGTATGAGATAAAACCGATGAAATACGGAAATCACAGCACGAATCGAAGCTAGATGCGGCAGCAAGGGAGAAAACAATAAGGCCACGTGATTGCTCACGTGGCCTTTTGTTTTTTTATTAAGAGTCATGCGCCTTTTGGGGTGATGGACTGTGCTGTTTTGGCAGCAACAATCAAACCAAATAATGAAGGTTAGTGGCCACATAAATAGTGATGTAACGCACTTTTTACATTCGTTGACATATAGCTCAAACTTGTTGACGTGCTAAAATTAACTATCATTTTTTGAGATTTCGTGTGAAAAAACAATTACTTACCTGCGTATTTGTGGCACTCATTGTGGTTCAAACGCCATGAGCGGTGATGCTTTAATTTGGCTATTACTTTTACTTACAATCGTCTTCGTGGTCGTCGTTGTTTGGTTATTTAACCGCATGCAATCTAGCCTGCAAGCATTACCAGCAGTACTCGCTAGCCAAGACGAAAGTCGTCACCGCGATATATTGGGCGCGCTCGCCGAACAGCTTGCAAATCAATCGCAGCGTTTGGCTGAATCGCAAATCGCAGGCTCGGATCGTGTCCGTGCCGCCGTGGGCGATGAACTTGGCAAGACGCGCCAGGCGGTGACGACTTTGCAACTTGAGCAGACCCAGCGGCTGCATGAGAATAAAGAAGTATTAGTGCGAGAGTTATTAGCGCTCACACAGTTGCTCGGTCAAAAGCAAGATGCACTGAAGACCGATATGCTCACGCAAACGCTTGAAAAAATTGCCGAACAAAGCAGACTGCAAACTGAACAAATGCAATCCACCATGCGCCTCCTCACGCTACAAATCAATGATCGTATCGAGGGGCTGACTAAAACTAACGACACCAAGTTAGCTGAAATATCAGGCAAGGTGACCGAGCGACTTGATGAAGGCTTTAAGAAAACCAATGAGACGTTTGTGAGCGTGATGACGCGATTGGCGACCATTGATGAAGCGCAAAAAAAGCTCGATGGTCTCACGACAAACGTGGTCTCACTTCAGCAATTATTGGGCGATAAAAAATCGCGCGGCGCATTTGGCGAAATGCAGCTAGAACAAATTATTCGCAATATGCTGCCAGAGGCATCATTTGAATTTCAATATGCCTTCACACACGGCAATGAAAAAGTTATCGCTGATTGTGTCTTAAAGCTGCCTGAGCCAGTTGGCTTGATTGCCATTGATTCAAAATTTCCGCTGGAAAATTATGAGCGCATGGTGTCTGATGATGCCGACAAAATATCGCCCGCTGCGTTTAAGTCGGATGTGAAAAAGCATGTCGATGCGATAGCGAGTAAGTATATTATTTCTGGTATCACCTCTGATGGCGCGATGATGTTCGTGCCTGCGGAGGCGGTATTTGCCGAGATACACGCGCGCCATCGTGATGTGGTCGAACACGCGCAGCGTCAACGGGTGTGGATCGTTTCGCCGACGACGTTGATGGCCGTGCTCAATACGGTGCGTGCAGTATTAAAAGATGTGGAAACACGTAAGCAAGTGCACATCATTCAAAATGAACTCGGCAAGCTGGGTAAGGAGTTTGGACGTTTTGATGAGCGCATGAAAAAACTTGCCGAGCACATTCGCATGGCAAATAAAGATGCGGATGATGTTGCGATTACCAGCAAAAAAATTAGCGAACGATTTTTATCTATTGAGCGGGTAGAGCTTGAAGCCAATACGCTAACGGAAGACACGATTACCGCACCACCAAATTTAGTGTTGATTAAAACTGAATCTGAAACATAGCAATTTTTTATTGAGAGGTAAAAAATGAAAGCAATTTTTTTGAAACACGTATTGCTCACAATGGCAACATTGGCAACATTGGCAACGACGGCCATGGCGCAACCAATTACCTATCCCGAAACACGTAAAGTGGATCAAGCTGATAGCTATCATGGCATGATGGTGACCGACGCATATCGCTGGCTTGAGGACGATAACAGCGCCGAAACCAAAGCTTGGGTGAAGGCGCAAAACGCAGTGACGGATAAATTTTTGAGCGTCATGCCGCAGCGCTTGCCAGTGCGAAAAATTTATACCGATCTTTATAATTTTGAGCGCTTCGGTTTACCGTTCAAAGAGGGCCGGCGTTATTTTTGGACGCGTAATGATGGCTTGCAACAACAATCGGTGGTTTATACCGCCGCATCTCTTAAGGCCAAGCCAGCTGTCGCCATTGATCCCAATCTCCTCTCCAAAGACGGTACTGTTGCACTCACCGGTACGGTTGCCAGTCGAAATGGTCGCTATCTGGCGTACGGGACATCGAGCGCGGGCTCAGATTGGCAAACGTGGCAGGTTCGTGATTTGCAATCTGGCCTTGATTTGACTGACAAAGTGGAGTGGGTAAAATTTTCCACCGCCGAATGGACCCCAGATGGTAAAGGCTTTTTTTATTCGCGCTACGATGCGCCAAAAGCTGGTGAATCATTAACGGGCAGTAATTTTTTTCAAAAGATTTACTACCATCGACTCGGCACAGCACAGTCACAAGATGTACTGGTGACAGAGAATAAAGATGAAAAAGAATGGGGATACGGGGCGAGCGTGACCGACGACGGCAAGCACGTCATTATTTTTGTCTGGAAAGGATCGGGACGCAAAAATGGTTTGCAGCTAATGCCGCTGAAAAATGGTGCATTTGTACCAAGTAAACCTACTACCATCACGCTAGATTTTGACGCCGAATACTCGCCAATAGGTGCATATGGCAACACCATCTGGGTCAAGACCGATAAAGATGCGCCAACGAGTCGCATCGTCGCGATTGACATGAAAAAACCAGCCAAGGCTAACTGGAAGACCGTCATTCGTGAAAATAAAAATACGCTAACTTCAGCTTCTGTCGTTGGCGGAAAAATCATCGCCCAATATTTACAAGATGCGGCTACCGCGGTGAATGTACATGCGCTAGATGGCAAATTATTACGTGCGGTAACACTACCCGGTGTCGGTACGGCGAGTGGCTTTGGTGGCCGCTTCAAACAAACAGAAACGTTTTATTCCTATACGAGCTTAATTAGCCCAACTACAATTTATCGTTACGATATTTCAAGCGGCAAATCAACAGTCTTTAAGCGGCCTAAAACCGCCTTTGATGCCGCCCAATATGAAACCAAACGTGAATTTGTGACAAGCCGCGATGGCACGCGCTTTCCGATCTTTATCGCGCACCGTAAAGGCATGAAGCTTGACGGCAGCAACCCAACGTTGCTGTATGGTTACGGCGGTTTTAATGTATCTGAGACGCCCATTTATCGCGTAACTGCATCAACCTGGATGACGATGGGTGGCGTGTATGTGAGCGCATCAATTCGTGGCGGTGGCGAGTACGGCGCGGCCTGGCACGATGCTGGTACTAAGCTGAAAAAGCAAAATGTGTTTGATGATTTCATCGCGACGGCAGAGTGGTTGATCAAAAACAAATACACCGAGCCTGCTAAGTTGGGGGTAAACGGTGGCTCAAATGGCGGATTGCTCGTCGGTGCGGTCGTTAATCAGCGCCCAGAATTATTCGGCGCAGCCGTGCCGCAAGTGGGCGTGATGGACATGCTGCGCTTTCATAAATTCACCATAGGCTGGGCGTGGGTGTCTGATTATGGCTCGTCGGATAATGCGGAAGAATTTAAGGCGCTATTTGCTTATTCGCCGCTGCACAATATTAAAAGTGGGGTGAAATATCCGCCAATATTAGTCACGACTGCAGATCATGATGATCGTGTCGTGCCCGCGCATAGTTTCAAGTACATCGCGGCATTACAGGCTGCCGATACTGGCACTGCACCAAAGTTGATTCGCATTGAAACCAGCGCGGGCCACGGCGCCGGTAAGCCAACTTCAAAAATTATTGAAGAGCGTAGTGACGTGCTGGCCTTTATGGCAAATGCGTTTGGTCTGGCTGTGAAATGATGATGAAATGACGGTGAAATTATCGTGATCACGCTATTATTTTTTGCCAGTATTCGTGAAGCGATCGGTCATGATCGTGAAACCATTGCGTTTGATGGGTTTTCGACGGTTGAGGAGCTGCTCAACTTGTTGCGCGCGCGCGGAGAAAGTTATCGCGATGCGTTGTTACCTGCTAAGCGTTGGCGTGTTGCGGTGAATCAAGACATGGTTGATGTCACGCAAGCACTAAAGGCGGGCGATGAAGTCGCTATTTTTCCGCCAGTGACAGGTGGCTAGTTTGTTTACGATCAGCATTCAAACGCAGGATTTTGATTTAAGCGTGGAGTCGGCCAAGCTGCGTTCACGGCATCGTGATGTTGGCGCGCTTGTTTCATTTGTTGGCGTCGTGCGCGATATGAATGATGGCGCTGAAGTGTCGTCCATGACACTTGAACACTATCCCGGCATGACTGAAAAATCACTTGCCGAGATCGTGAATGAAGCCGCCAAAAGGTGGCGTTTAATTGACGCTACCGTGATTCACCGCGTCGGCGCACTGCTGCCAACGGATCAAATTGTGTTGGTGATGGTGGCCTCAGCCCATCGGGGCGATGCATTTCAAGGGTGTGAATTCATCATGGATTACTTAAAAACTGATGCGCCATTTTGGAAAAAAGAAACCACCCCTGACGGCGCGCGCTGGGTCGATGCCAAGTCAGCCGACCATCACGCCCAACAACGCTGGAGTCAAATCCCATGACAAATCAACACACGCAACAACAAGCCGCTAAAAATGTTCTAGGCGGCGCGCTACAAGCCTGCTGCTTTCAACCCATGACTGGCTATTTTCGCGACGGTTTTTGTCACACCATTGATGAAGACCACGGCTCGCACACCGTCTGCGCCATCATGACCGAAGCGTTTTTAGCCTTCTCAAAATCGCAAGGCAATGACCTCTCCACGCCGCGCAATGAATACGGATTTCCAGGACTCAAACCCGGTGACAAATGGTGCGTTTGTGTCTCGCGTTGGGAAGAAGCGTTTGTGGTCGGTAAAGCGCCGAAAGTATTGCTAGAAGCTACGCACGAGCGCGCGTTAGAAGTGGTATCGTTAGATGAATTACGCGCAAGCGCTACATCATGATGTGGGCACTTCTCAAAACCACGTGTCTTCCCGGCGAAGGCCGGGATCCAACTTTGTAAGCTGCTGATGCGTAAAGAAAATTAGACCCCGGCCTTCGCCGGGGCGACAGTTTTTTGAGGTTTTTAGAAGTTCCCATGTAAGAAAGTCGCCTATTGGCGGGCACTTTCAAGCATAATTGGCTGATGATGCGCTTAGATAGGGTGGTTTTACTTTTTAAATATAGCGCATTAATCAGGCTTAATTAAGCTAGACGCAATCTGCGAAATAGTATTTTAAGTCGAGCAAAAAACATCTCGTGTCATTGCGACTATCTTTACTACGCGCTTGTCGTCTATGAAATAAAAGATTTGCTTTCCTGCCACGCGCGATACCACCATATTGCTGGCCTTAAGTATAGCCAAATGTTGCGATACATTGCCTTGTGTCGTGCCAACGGCTTCTACTATTTCTTGTACCGCCATTTCACCTGACGAAAGTAGGCACAGTATTTTGATGCGTAGTGGGTGTGACATGGCCTGCATCGCCGCTGCGGCTTCTTCAATTTGATGCGATTTACCGATGAGATCAAAAATATCAGTGTTATCGACTTCGTGGGATATAGATTTAGTTGCCATGCTTAGACTCTAGCGTAAATATGCATTAACGCTAATTTGCTGCACTGCAACTTGCTTTCATATTAGATTTAACTAATATTAGCGTTACCTAATTTTAGTTAATATGATTTAACAGTTGAGGAATGTGTGACGGATGCCGTAGGTAAATTCGATTTACTAAAAAGCGCAGGCAAGCTCCAGCGCGCCCCGGAAAATTTCCTGTCGCCAACAGATGTCGTCAATGTACAGCATGGCCGTCGTGGTTTTTTACGCGGCGCATTGTTGAGTGCGGCGGCACTATCTAGCCAGGCTATGGCAGCTGATGATCCCAATATTATCGAGCTACCTGAGCATTCCAAAGGGCTTGGTCAACCTGTTGCCCTAACCGGTTACGGCGCGCCTTCAAAATATGAAAAAAATCTACAGCGACGTGAAAGCCCAGGGCTGACACGAGTCGGTGGTTCGTCTGTTTCGTTTGCACCGCTGCAAGGCTTGTTTGGCATCATCACACCGAGTGGTTTGCATTTTGAACGTCACCATCAAGGCTTTTGGGACATTGACCCGACTAAACATAGGCTGATGATTAATGGGCTGGTTAGAAATCCTAAGATATATACGATGGATGATTTGATGCGTCTGCCGTCCGTGTCGCGTATGCATTTTATTGAGTGCGGCGCTAATACCGGCATGGAGTGGGGCAATGTGGCGGTGCCTACCGTGCAATACACGCATGGCATGTTGAGCTGCTGCGAATTCACTGGCGTGCCGCTATCTCTGCTGCTGCAAGATTGTGGTTTTGATAAGCTTAAAGGCAAATATTTGCTGGTCGAAGGTGCCGATGGATCGGGCATGACGCGCACCATTGCGATGGAGCGCGCACTTGATGATTGCTTTGTTGCCTACGCGATGAATGGCGAAATGTTGCGCCCCGAAAATGGCTATCCACTACGGCTAGTCGCACCAGGTTTGCAAGGTGTGAGCTGGGTAAAGTGGCTGCGTCGAATTGAAGTCGGCGATATGCCTTATGCGACTAAGGATGAAACCTTGCACTATATTGATCTGATGCCAGACGGCATACATCGGCAATACACGAGCATCCAAGAATGTAAAAGTGTCGTGACGACACCGTCGGGTGGGCAGCGATTACTGACGCAAGGGTTCTACAATATCAGCGGGTTGGCATGGTCAGGGCGCGGCAAAATTCGACGAGTTGATGTGAGTACAGACGGCGGCAAGAATTGGAAAACTGCCAAGCTAGAAACCCCCGTACTCACTAAATGCCTGACCCGATTTAGCCTGCCATGGGTATGGAATGGCGGTGAGACTGTCATACAGAGCCGTGCCATTGATGAAACCGGCTATGTGCAGCCTAATATCAACCAACTGCGCGCTGTACGTGGTTCGCGCTCGATCTATCACAACAACGCCATTCAGAGCTGGAAAATTGATACTAACGGCGAGGTAAGCAATGTTCAAGTCGCTTGATAAAACATACCCGCCAATTAAAAAATTAAAAATGGGTTTATCGGCGTTTATCCGCGTCCATCGGCGGCTACAAAGCTTTTTATTCATTGCGATAACGCTTATTTTAAGCAGCATTGCACATGCACAGTTCCCCAACATCGGCCGCACTGCTACCGCAAACGAAATTGCCGCTTGGGATATTGATGTACGCGCCGATTTCAAAGGCCTACCTAAAGG
>JANNWG010000024.1:0-33281 GCA_031414695.1 Burkholderiales bacterium | reverse complement strand
TAAAAGTTTGGCTTAGCCGTTAACGACGGCTTCACCGCCACCAACCATTGCTAGGGCAAGATCATCTAATTTGGCAATATCGTCAGAAAATGTTTCGATGATTGAATGGGTAATTTCTAGGGTTTCAAGATCTTTGCTCATGACATGCTCCATGTAGGTTAAATTTGATAAAACTGTGAAATACTTCACATGCTTGATAGATTAAAGTGTGTCCAGCATCGGTTGCAAGATTAATTGGGGTTACGAGTGATGCAGTCTTCGGAAGATAATATAACCAGTGTTGAGCAGCTTGTTGGCGAAGCTCTACGCACTGGCACTTATTCAGATCCACGCCTCTTTGAGGCTCTAGTGCTTGATCAGTTGAGCGTCATTAGTGATTCGACTCGTCAGCTAAAGGTCACTACTGATGCTGCAAAATTTCTTTATTTGTCTGGACAGCCTAATCGCGGACTTAACATTGCTTTGCGAGCACGTGACGTTGCATTAGCTTCAGCAAACACTGCCTCAGCAACAATGGCGCTAAATTGGCTTGGAATATGTGCTGCAGATACTGGCAACATCCCGCAAGCAATGGAAGCCTACTCTGACGGACTCTCATTAGCTCATAGTGCAGGTGATGTTGTTATGCAGGGAAGGATTTGGCAGAACCTAGGTGCAGCCCTGATATATAGCGGGCTATATCGTGAAGCGCTCGGTTGTTTTGCGAAAGCTATGCATCTTGTTGATCAGGAGGCAGAGTCCACACTAAAACAATTCATGCCTGGTTGTTATACGAATACAGCTTTATGCCACTTAAACCTAGATGAAATTTCGCTCGGTTTAGTTGCAATTGATCGATCGATTGAGTGTTCAGGCGTGCCTAATGATGCACACACTATTCAGAATCGTGTTCTTGCAGAGTTTTACTACACGCGATTGTTGATTGAAAAAGACGACTTTGAAGCTGCTTTTGAGCACGCAAAAACAGCTCGCCACTACGCATCCCAATCAAAATCCCCCCGTTCAGACATCACCGCCTCTGTCGCAGAAGGCTTAGCTGAAGTCTTTTACGGTCAACCCGATGTTGGCATTTCACGCCTTTCAGGCACGCTTGAACGCGCAAAAGCGCTCAAAGTCGCCACACGCGAAGTTTTAGTGGCGATCGTCAAAGCTCACGAGCATCTTGGTCAACACGACAAAGCGCTCGTCTATCTTAAAGAAATGCTTGTGACCCAACGCCGGACCCAAGAGGCCAATGTCTTGCGGCATGTCGCGCGTCACTTAGAGCAACTGCATACGAAAGAAAATTCGCCGATTGAAGACTCCAAGCAAGCCATCAAGCGGCTAGAAACTCGTCAAGAACTCCTCGAAGGCCGCATCGCCAAGCGTGATTTATTTCGTCAAAGCGTAGAAGGTTTGGAGCGTCTCGCGGTAGCGACGGAGTTGCGGGATGATTCGACGGGTGAGCATTCATATCGCGTTGGCCGCATGTCGTCTTTGCTCGCCAAAGAGGCTGGCTATGACGACGATTTTGTTTTTATGATCGACATCGCCGGTAGGTTGCATGACATCGGAAAAATTGCGATTCCTGATGGCATTTTATTAAAGCCGTCGAGCTTTAATGATTCTGAACGCGAAATCATGAAGATGCATACCGACGCGGGCGCAGATGTGCTGGCGAAAAGTAATATTCCGCAGATCAAAATGGCGGAGGAAATCGCCCGCTTTCACCATGAGCGTTGGGATGGCAAAGGCTATCCGCAAGGCTTAGCTGGTGAAGAAATCCCTCTGGCGGCGCGTATAACAGCGCTCGCAGATGTGTTTGACGCACTAACGCATGTGCGGCCTTACAAGGAGGCGTGGCCCATTGATTCTGCGCTGACCGAAATCCTCTCGCTGCGAGGTCAACATTTCGACCCAACTTTAACAGACCTCTTTTTAGGTATGGTCTCGCGCATGCTTCGTGAAGGCGTAGACCTTGATTACTACCTCGGTGAGGAGGCGCGTAAGTCAAGCTTTCACCAAGCCAAAGGCAAAATTTGGGATAACCTCAAACTCGCAAAGCACGAATACCAAGCTAAGCATGCGCGCGCGATTGATTTGCAGCGGTAATGGTTTATGTGTTAGTTGCAAACGCTAATAAAGACGCGCATTTACGGGAATTATTGCTCCAAATCGCCCGTCCCTATTGCACTTAGCAATACTACTCAGAGAATAATAGTAGCTGCACGAAGAGATGAATTTTTGCGCTGACTGACATGGGCACTGAGGTAAATTCAAATCCGGTGAGGGTACGGCCATCGCGGGTTTTGATGTTGACGATTTTGCCGTAAATATTTTCCGCACAAAATGACACATGCGGCAAATCAAAGGAAATTTTCATTTCAGTCATTGTCGGTCGTGCGCTCGCCATTTCTACTAGTAAGCCGTGATAGCCAATATCGTGTACCGTGCCGTGATGAATTTCCGGCAACACAATGCCACCAATAACGAGCTGGTAGCGAAACGCTAATTCCACTAGCACCCGATGGCTACGCCTGCCATCTTGGCGCGGCACGCGTAGTCCCTTGGTGGGAATGGACAAAACTTCGCGTACCGAGAGAGTTTGCGCTTTGCCTTTCACATGCACTGACATTGGCGAAGATGTTTCGACAAAATCGCGACAACGGTCATAGGTCGAGTCGCTGATGAGTACCTGCCCGCGTAACGTGAATGCTTCAATGCGTGCGGCGAGATTGACTTCGTCTCCAATGACGGTGTATTCCGAATATACATCTGAGCCCAACACACCCGCCATCACACTGCCGGTATTGATGCCGATGCCCATGTATAGCTCAGGCAGATTTTTTTCTTTATGCACAATATTGAGCTGCTGCATTGCATGCTGCATTTCGACTGCACAGGCCATTGCGCGCGCTACATCATCGTCGCGCGAGCTGATGGCACCAAATAGCACCATGATCGAGTCGCCCATAAATTTATCAATGGTGCCGCCGTGCTTAAAAATAATTTCGCTCATCGCGATCAAGACCGGGTTGAGCATTTGAATCACGTTAATTGCGGACATCTCAGAGGCAATCGCCGTAAAACCACGTAGATCCGCCAGCAAGATAGTGACTTCACGTTCCTGAAAATCTGCGTGTTCATCATTGGTTTTGTTGATATCAGTGGCGACCAGCTCAATTTCAATTTCGCGCAGCGCATGTCGCGATAAATCCTGACCAGTCTCGTTAAGCACGATTTTGCGTATGTGTGCGAGTGTCTTGGGAATGGAATGAGACTTCATGTGTGTAGTTTAGAGGCGAAGCGGCTTGAATAAACGCGATTTGCAACGTTTTACAATTTAGCTGTCAGTGGATGTGTCTGGCAATCGCGTGAATGCGGTGTAGTGCTCTTCAGTTACTCGCAATGTTGAATTGACATATTGCACGCTCGCATTTGGCGGGCCGTTGTGGCACCACGCAATTACGCCTTCAACCGCTTGTACTTCACCCTGCAACGTTGCCTCCACGCTGCCAGCAGCACAATTACGTACCCAGCCTTTCACACCCAGCGCATCCGCTACTAGGCGAAGTGATTCGCGATAGCCAACGCCTTGGACGCGCCCTGTAATACTCAGATGAACGGTAATGGTGGTCATTCGTTAGTATTGATTTTTTTGCTGCGAGTGGTTTTGACGACGGCACGCGTTTTTTTCTCAACGATGCGTTTTTCTTGTGAAGCGCGTGAAGGTTTGGTGGCGAGACGTTTTTTGGGCAAGTGATTTTTTTTAATAAGCCGCTCTATTAGCCGTAAAAACGCCGTCTCTTTATTACGAAATTGCGATGATGAATCTTGCGCGATAACCACCACCCCAGATGGCAAATGCGTGAGTCGTATCGCCGAATTAGTTTTATTCACGTGCTGACCGCCAGGACCTGATGCGCGATAGGTATCTAGTCTAACTTCAGTTTCAAGCTGTGTGCGGTCAAGCGAATAGGGTGGGGGTGTTAATGCCGTCATGGCGTTGTGAACGTAACTACTTAATTCGCATCCCCGGTATCGCACCAGAATCAGGGGACAACAAATAAATGCCAGTACCATCGCCGGCGGCTAATACCATACCTTGTGATTCGCCAAAGCGCATTTTACGGGGCGCTAAATTGGCCACCATTACTGTTAATCGACCGACTAAATCTTTTGGATTGTAGGCGGAGCGAATACCGGCAAACACTTGACGCTGCTCGATACCTAAATCTAAGGTGAGGCGCAATAATTTATCTGCCTCAGCGACAAATTCTGCATCTAAAATTTTTGCCACACGCAAATCGATGCGTCCAAAATCATCAATCGAAATGGTTTCAGCCACCGGCTGAATGATGATGGGCTTTGGCGTTTCAACTGGCTGTAAGGCAAATTCAGTTGCCACTTGCGCTTCATCATTAGCTGGTTGGCTCGACTGTTTTTGTGTCGGCTTTGCGCTTATTTTTTCTGCTGTCGTTGACTTTGTGTCAGCAGGTGGCGCATCTAATAAGGCATCAACTTGGGCGGGTTCAATACGCGACATTAAGTGTTTGTATGGTTTGATTTGATGTTGAGCGGGCAATAATTGTTGAGTGGCTTGCCAACGGTTAATCCAATCATAACCTTTTATGTTGAGGAATGCAGCGGCATCATCGGATAGCTTCGGTAGTATGGGAGATAAGTAAGCGGTGAGTATGTGAAAGGCATTGATGATCACCGAACAGGTATGGTGTAAAGACGCATTGTTCGCTTCATCTTTAGCAAGCGCCCACGGCTTTTCAGTATCAACGAATAAATTTACGGCGTCGGCTAAATCCATAATGATGCGCACGACTTTACTCATTTCACGATTATCGTAGAGCGATGCTAATGCCTCTGACTGCGACATTAGCGCATGTAGCACGGGATGGTCAGCCGAAACGGCTAATAACTTGCCATCGAATTTTTTATGTAGAAAACCCGCAGCGCGGCTCGCGATATTGATGTACTTACCAATCAAATCCGCATTGACACGCGCAATAAAATCATCGCGACCAAAGTCGATATCTTCAACTTTGTTATTGAGCTTCGCCGCGATGTAATAGCGTAGCCATTCGGTATTGAGGCCGAGTGCTAAATATTTTGTTGGTGTCGGCCCGAACCCACGCGATTTTGAAAGCTTCTCGCCCGTGACCTGCAAAAATCCATGCACGAAAATATTGTTCGGCACTTTACGGCCCGCAAAGTGCAGCATGGCAGGCCAAAACAAAGTGTGGAAATACACAATATCTTTGCCGATAAAGTGATACTGCTCGACTTCATCATCGGCTAAAAAGGCATCAATGTCGCGCGTTTCATTGTTCGCCTTTGCTTTGCCGCTCGCAAAGTAAGCTTTCAGGCTTGCTAAATAGCCGACGGGCGCATCAAGCCATACATAAAAGAATTTGCCGGGTGCATCTGGAATCTCAATGCCAAAATACGGCGCATCGCGCGAAATATCCCAGTCGTTCAAATTTTTACCGTCGTCACCGAGCCACTCAGCGAGTTTATTTTTAACCTCGGCTTGTATGGGCGTTTCAGCTACCCACTTGGTTAAAAAGGCGATGCATTTTTTATCGGATAACTTAAAAAATAAATGCTCAGATTTTTTCATCACAGGCACTGCACCTGTCAGTACCGAGTATGGATTTTTTAGTTCAATTGGCGTGTAGACGGCGCCACATGATTCGCAAGCGTCGCCAAATTGATCTTTTGTACCGCACTTTGGGCATTCGCCTTTGATAAAACGATCGGCTAAAAACATCCCTTTTACCGGATCAAAAAATTGCTCAATCTCGCGTGAGACGATAAGCTTGTTGGCTTTTAATTTTTTGTAGATAGATTGGGATAACTCAACATTCTCAGGCGAATGCGTCGAGTGCCAAAAATCAAAGCTAATGTGAAACTGCGGCCACTGCGCTACATGCTCTGCTGCTACTGTTGCCACCAATTGCTCAGGTGTGACGCCTTGCTTTTCTGCATTGAGCATAATCGGTGCGCCGTGCGCATCATCGGCACAAACGAAGTGCACTTGATGACCTCGCATACGTTGAAAACGTACCCAAATATCGGCTTGAATGTACTCCATCATATGGCCAATATGAAAGCTGCCGTTGGCGTAGGGGAGTGCGGTAGTGACGAAAAGTTTGCGCGACATGTGCTTGATATTTGTCGTGAATTTATAAGGTGACATTGTATCAATTGAGAGCTGACAAAGATATGCGCTTGCGACGTTGATGCGCTAAATGATTGCCGTGCCACGTCTTATTTGTCGATAAAATATGGCTATCCAATTAAGAAAGTAGAAGATGAGTGCGACCGTAGAAAATATTCAAAATGCACTGCGCGAACTGATAGACCCCGTCACCGATATGAATTTCGTTGAGAACAAATCGGTAAAAAATATCGTCATTGATGGCGACAATATTTCGCTTGAAATTGTGTTGGGCTACCCTAGCAAAAGCGTGACAGAATCTATTCGCCAGAGCGTAATCGCGCGTTTGCGAAAAATTGAAGGCGTCGGCAATGTATCAGCCAATGTGTATTCAAAAATTGTCTCGCATAGTGCGCAGCGTGGCGTTAAGTTAAATCCCAATATTAAAAATATTATTGCGATAGCGTCCGGTAAAGGTGGTGTTGGTAAATCTACAACAGCGGTGAATCTTGCATTAGCGCTGGCCGCTGAAGGTGCTGTGGTTGGCATATTAGATGCCGACATTTATGGGCCTTCACAGCCGACCATGTTGGGCATCACAGGGCGGCCGCAATCCAAAGACGGCAAAAGCATGCAGCCCATGGAGGGACACGGCATTCAGGCAATGAGCGTGGGTTTTTTAGTTGACCCGGAAACACCGATGGTCTGGCGCGGGCCGATGGTGACGCAAGCCTTAGAGCAATTGCTCAACGAAACGCAGTGGAATAATCTTGATTATCTGGTGATTGACCTGCCACCTGGCACTGGTGATATACAGCTAACGCTTGCGCAAAAAGTGCCCGTCACGGGTGCGGTGATTGTTACCACGCCACAAGATATAGCGCTGCTCGATGCACGCAAGGGACTCAAAATGTTTGAAAAAGTCGGCGTGCCAATTATTGGTATCGTTGAAAATATGGCGATGCATACTTGCAGCGCTTGCGGGCATACGGAGCATATCTTTGGTCAAGGCGGCGGCGCGCTGATGTCTAAAGACTATGCGGTTGAATTGCTCGGTTCACTGCCGCTTGATATTAAAATTCGCGAAATGGCGGATGGTGGTAAGCCGACTGTGGTTGGCGATCCTGATAGCGTGGCGGCACAAATTTACAAAGATATTGCCCGTAAATGCGCAGCGAAAATTGCGAAACAATCGCAAGACCGCACGCATATTTTTCCAAAAATCGTGATTCAAAATACTTAGCCTAAGCTGATTAATGCCTAAGGTATTTTTTGTTGGCCTGATTCATGTGCGCGATGAAGCTATCTGGCAATCGTATGTCTCGCAAGTAGGCGCTGTTATCGCGCAATATGATGGCGTAGTGCTATTTCGTGGGGAGCATGTAGCGCAAATGTCCGGCAGCATGACGCATGAAAAAGTCGTCACGCTGCAATTTGCGGATGTCGCGTCTGCAATGCGCTGGCATGATTCGCCTGAGTATCAGCGTTTAATCTCAATTCGTGACGCGGCTGCAGATGTGACGCTGGTGCTATACGGCTAAAGCAAGTTGTTAAAAGTGCAATAACCGTGGCACTCTTGGCGGCAAATAGCCTGAAAAGGCACGCCAATAGGCGTTATTCGATACCGAGTCGATCAAGACGATAGCGTAGTGAGCGAAATGTGATGCCCAGTATTTTTGCCGCTTGCGTTTTGTTGTAGCGCGTTTGTTCGAGGGCTTTCATGATTTGTTCGCGCTCAATGCCATCTAAATATTCATGTAGTGGCTGTGTGCGTTCGCCATTGATCGCCATTTCAGCGGCTACATTTGTTGGGTCTTCGGTTAAGTGAAGGTCAATTTTTTGAATACTTTTACCGTCGCATAGTGCCATTGCACGCTCTAAAATATTTTCTAACTCACGCACATTGCCAGGATAGTCATAGCTCGTTAGCGCTTGGAATGCGCTATCACTTAAGGTGGGTGTGTCACATTGTGATTGCAACGATAGTCGCGTAATGATGGCCGTTACCATCGAAGGAATGTCTTCTGGTATTTCACGCAACGGCGGCATTTTGAGCTCAATCACATTTAGGCGATAAAACAAGTCTTGGCGAAATTCACCCGCCTGTACCTTCTCACTCAGGTTTTTATGTGTGGCGCTAATGATACGAAAATCTATGGATTTCTCTGCGGTATCGCCGACGCGACGCACTTTCTTTTCTTGAATCACACGGAGCAGCTTGACTTGCATCGCTAGTGGTAAGTCGCCCACTTCATCTAAAAATAACGTACCGCCGTCAGCCGCCTGCAGGAAGCCATCGCGATCACTGTCAGCACCTGTAAACGCGCCTTTGCGGTAACCAAAGAACTCGCTTTCCATTAAGTTTTCTGGAATTGCGCCACAATTAACGGCGACAAATTCTTGATCGCGCCTAGCACTATCGTTATGTATCAATCGCGCAGCAACTTCTTTGCCAGAGCCTGATTCGCCGGTAATGTGCACGGGTGCTTGGCTGCGTGCGAGTTTGGCGATCATCTCGCGCGCACGGGCGATGGGTGCCGAATCGCCGAGGAGTCGTGGTCCTCCAACTGTTTGGTGTGCAGTGCGTCGTTCCACAAACGCAGGGGCGGCTTTTTTGTGGCGATCAATGGCGCGTGATTGCTCAGGCAGATTCAGGGCGGCAGTGACAATTTCACGTAATTGCTTAAGCTGTATTGGCTTTGAAAGATAATCAAATGCACCTGCTTTTAACGCTGCGACTGCATTATCAGTAGAGCCGTAAGCGGTGATGACAGCCACTGGCGTATTGCCGTGGTGCTCAGCGATGTGTGTGAGTAACATGAGGCCATCACCGTCGGGTAGACGCATGTCGGTTAAACATAGATCATAGGTATGCTCAGCGAGCCGAGCTTTAGCGTTGGCGCAAGTGTCTGCACTGTCAGCTTCAATCCCCATTCGCATAAGCGTGAGCACCACCAGTTCGCGAATATCGGCTTCATCATCAACCACTAAAATACGTTTGCTACGATTATTTTGTGGCGCGCTCATGTAGGTGTCTCGCTTTCAATTTTATTTTTTACCGCACGTTTCATTTGCAGTCGAAAATGGCTGCGCGCTGAGTCTGTAGACTGCGTGTTTTGATTAGTACCGACGATGTATTCCAGTGTAGCGTCGTTGACATCAGCTAATTCACGAGCAATATAGAGCCCCAGCCCAGTGCCTTTGGCATCGGTCGTGAAAAATGGCTCGAATAAATGTGGCAGAGCATCGTTTGCTACGCCTGGGCCATCGTCATAAACATTGAGACCTAGATGCTGTCGCGATTGTGTGACCATCATTTTTACGGCACCTGTGTCACCGGACGCAAAGCGAGTCGCATTTCTAACAAGGTTCCACAAAACTTGGTCGAGATGTGCGCGATCAAATAATGCGTTGATGTCACGTTGGGGCGGCAAATCAATAAGTTGATACATGCTGCGCTGCTTTTTTTCATTCGCGCAGAAGTCGTTCAAAAACTGCTCAAGAAAGCTGTGCAGATCAATTGATTCAGGGTGCGCTCTATCACGACGATTGAGGTACAGCACCTCCTCAACAAGGCGATCTAGCCGGTGCGCGTTGTCGTGAATAATGTTAAGTAAACGGCTATCGCCTGTGGTGCGATTAGGGTCCTCGTTGAGCAATTCAGCGGCATGGTTGATTGACGATAATGGGTTACGGATTTCATGGGCGATTGAGGCAGTGAGACGGCCAAGTGCGACTAGTTTCATTTGTTGTGCTTGCGCACGTATGCGAGAGGCGTCTTCAATGAATACAACAGTCGGTGAGACTTCCGCCTCGCCAATGGCGATAAAGCGGGGTTGGTATTCGCGTTTGGTAATGGCGTCACGCACAATCGGAAAAATGTGCGCGCGGTCTATACGCCATTCATCTAATAATTTAGCTAATTGCGGCGAGACGATTTGTAATTCTTGACCTGTTGCAGACGCTAATCCGCCGACAAGCATTTGCGACTGCGGATTATGTTGACGAATAATATTCATCTCATCAACAACGACAAAGCCGTCTTGCATGTCGCGAATGACAAGCTCGTTTATTTGCGCAAGATTAGCTAAATCGACCCCGCGTTTTTCGGCGATTTGTTCGGCGCCTTTAGCGTACTTGGCGAGCGTGTTACTAAGGCCAGCAATAACAAAATAGGCGGTCGATAGCATACCGCTTGGTACAAATTCGGCGATGGTTGCGTCAAGATATAAAACTTGCCAAAGCTGCTCAAACAGCACGGCAAGTGAAGCAACCGCAGCATGAAAGAATGCCATACGACCTTGTGAGACGAGCGCACCGGCAGCCAGAGAAACAACAAGCAACATGCCAATACCACTACGGCTTCCGCCAGAGGCGTGCATGAGAAACACAATCATGATGATATCAATGAGTATTTGCGCGGTCAGCTGAATATTGGCGGCGGGCACACGCAGTTGCGTGGCGATAATAAGCATTGCTGAAGCGGCTAGATAGCAGCCTAGCGTGACCGCGGCAATGAACGGATAAGCCCCACCGATGATGGGGAATTTTGTGATGCCCCAAAAAATCACACCTAACGCAATCACAAACACCATGCGATAGACTGAAAATGCGGTTAGCGTGCGCCATGCACTTTCGGGGGATGCAAATGCTGCAAAATCGGCTGAGATGGGTGGATGTTCAGTGGTCATTGCAATGCACTATTTGTGCGGCAGACATTGCTCAGGATTGGCACAAACAATTTTGTTGTCTATTGTTTTCAATGCTTCGCTTTGCGGAATATTGACGCCACAGCGAGAGCAAACCACAATTTTCTCTAATTTGTCACTCGGTCTTAATGGTGATGACGCGTCGGACTTCGTTTGTGTATCGCGTAGCTGCTGTTTACGTTTGGCAAAAAAAAGTAACCAAACAATTGCAGCAATCAACAGCCCAAATATGACTTTGCCCATATGGTTTCTCCGGCAGGGTTACAGTTGAAAGCTACAATTTTTGCACTGGCGGCGGTTACTTTTCAACAAACGCACGTTCAATCACAAACTGTCCAGGCTCGCTCATGTTACCTTCGTCCCAGCCTCGCTCGGTGAACATATTTTTTAAGTCGCGCAACATTTCGGGGCTGCCGCAAATCATCACTCGATCATCGGCTTTATTTAGCATGGGCAAGCCGATATCGTTGGTGAGTTTGCCTGATGCAATTAAATCTGTAATGCGGCCTTGATTTTCAAAAGGTTCGCGCGTAACGGTCGGGTAATAAATAAATTGATTACGCACCTCTTCACCAAAAAATTCATTTTCCCTAAATTCGGTTTGCAAATAGTCGTGATAAGCCAGCTCATTGACCGTTCTTACGCCATGAACAAGAATAACCTTATTAAATTGCGCGTAGGTTTCAGGGTCTTTAATGACGCTCATGAATGGTGCCAAACCAGTGCCGGTGGCAAGTAGATACAAGTTTTTACCCGGCAAGACATTTTGCAAAATCAAGGTGCCGACCGCTTTCGAATTGACCAACAATGTATTGCCGGGCTGAATGTGCATCAGCCGTGACGTTAATGGACCATCTGGTACTTTAATAGATAAATATTCCAAGGTTTCATCATAATTTGCCGAAACCATCGAGTAGGCTCGCATCAGCGGCTTGCCTTCCACCTCAATGCCTATCATCGTAAATTGGCCATTGAGAAAGCGAAACGATTGATCTCGCGTCGTGGTGAAACTAAACAAAGAATCTGTCCAGTGGTGAACCGTGAGCACGCGCTCGTTAAATACATTTGCCATAACAACACATTTTCCATTGAAAAAAACAAAGAGCCTTCAGACTGAAGGCTCAAATAACGCGCTTAACAGCAGTTAGTTAGACTAAAAACGTCTTTCAACCGCGAATAGACATAATTGTAGCAGCGCCTGTTTGTAAACGGAATCGGCTAAACCGCCCAGCGAGGCCATTGCAGTTTCGGCTTCTCGATTAGCCGCTTGACGCGCATAGTCAACCGCGCCGGTTGCCTTAATAGCGGCAATGACTTCTTGCATATTGTCGATACTGGCATTTTCAATGGCGTGGCGAATCGTGGCGCGTTCGGCTTCATCGCCATTTCGTAGCGCATAAATCAAGGGCAACGTTGGTTTGCCTTCAGCCAAATCGTCGCCAACATTTTTGCCGGTTTCTGCCGCTTCACCAGAATAATCCAGTACGTCGTCAATAATTTGAAACGCAGTGCCAAGATGCATACCGTAGTCAGCTAAGGCGCGCTCATCGGCCTTGCTCGCATTGCCCAAAATTGCACCAACGCGGGCAGCGGCTTCAAATAATTTTGCGGTTTTGTAGCGCACCACGCGTAAATATGATTCCTCATCGGTATCGGCGTCGCCGACATTCATGAGCTGTAAGACTTCGCCCTCGGCGACGATATTGGTGGCTTCCGAAATAACTTCCATGACGGCCATTGAGCCGACTTCAACTAGCATTTGAAATGCGCGTGAATACAGAAAATCACCGACTAGTACCGCGCCAGCATTGCCAAAAACGGCATTTGCCGTATTTTTGCCGCGTCGCAACGACGACTCATCCACAACATCATCATGAAGCAATGTGGCGGTATGAATAAATTCGATAACTGCCGCCAACTCTCTTGTTTTTTCGGGGGCGGCATTGAAGTGACCGCCCGCTAACAAGACTAAAACAGGGCGCAAACGTTTGCCGCCTGAGCCAATAATATAGTTTGATATTTGGTTAATCAGCACCACGTCAGATGCCAATCGTCGGCGAATGACGCCGTCAACGGCAGTCATGTCGGCATCAATGACGCGGCGAATATCGGCTAATTTGATTGGATTATGAGGAACATTCATGGCGAATTTATGGGTCGAGCTGATAGTGGCATGTGGCGTCGAAATTGTGTCGTAAACCACTGTTTTGATACAAGTTTGGTTAATTTTGCTTGGTGTAAATGTGGTTTGACTGGGAAAGCTTAGCTGCGTATAATAACTGGTTCTGTGATGAACACGCGTAACTAAGTGTTTCTCTTACAGTCACTATTTACATTTCTGGAGTTCAACCATGTACGCGGTCATAAAAACTGGAGGCAAGCAATATCGTGTTGCCGCTGGTGAAAAAATTAAAGTAGAACAGATACCGGCAGACGTGGGCGCGCAGATCGTTTTGGATCAGGTGTTGATGATGGGTAGCGGCGAAGCCGTCACCATTGGCACACCGATGATCGCAGGCGCTGCCGTCACGGCCACCGTTATTTCACAGGGTCGTGCCGATAAGGTACGTATTTTTAAGATGCGCCGTCGTAAGCATTATCAAAAGCGTCAAGGCCATCGTCAAAATTACACCGAGATTCAAATCGGTGAGATTAAGATTTAAGGATTAGGTCATGGCACATAAAAAAGCAGGCGGCAGTTCACGTAACGGCCGCGACTCAGAATCAAAACGCTTAGGTGTTAAATCCTATGGCGGTGAATTGATTAGCGCAGGCACCATCATTGTGCGTCAGCGTGGTACTGAGTTCCATGCGGGCGATAACGTCGGTATGGGCAAAGACCACACGCTATTTGCATTAAAAAGAGGCAATGTTTTATTTGCCATCAAAGGTGCAAAGCGCAATCGTGTGATCTCAATTATTCCAGCAGCTATTGAAGCACAGGCAGCGTAAGTCATAAAGTATCAGGCTTAACGATTCATTCATATTTGCGTGAGTTGTAAAAGACAAAGCCCCGAAGAGCGATCTTCGGGGTTTTTTATTTGGTGATATAAATTGTTGTTAGTTGTCCTTCCTCGTTAGGTGAGCCATGAAATTTATTGATGAAGCACGTATTGAAGTCCACGCTGGTAGCGGCGGCAATGGCTCAGCGTCGATGCGCCGTGAAAAATATATCGCTTTTGGTGGACCAGATGGCGGTGACGGCGGTCGTGGCGGCTCGATCTATGTGGTGGCGGATAGCAATATCAATACGCTGATAGATTACCGTTTTGCGCGTATCTTTCGCGCTAAAGACGGTATTGGCGGTCGCGGCGCGGATTGCAGTGGCGCAGGTGCAGACGATGTTATTTTGCGCGTGCCGGTCGGCACGCTGGTAAAAGACTTAGCGACCGAAGAAGTCATTGCTGATCTTACCCATGACCGGCAACGTGTGCTGGTCGCGGCGGGTGGTCGTGGTGGCTTGGGGAATATTAATTTCAAAACCTCAACCAACCGTGCGCCACGCCAATTTACGAAGGGCGCCGAAGGTGAAACCAAAGACATTCACTTTGAGTTAAAAGTGTTGGCCGATGTGGGGTTGCTGGGCATGCCGAATGCGGGTAAATCTACCTTTATACGCGCAGTGTCGGCGGCGCGGCCAAAGGTGGCGGATTATCCATTTACGACGCTGCATCCTAATTTGGGTGTGGTGCGGGTGGACGATAATCGCAGCTTTGTGATTGCGGATGTGCCAGGCTTAATCGAGGGTGCGTCTGAGGGCGCGGGCTTAGGGCATCAATTTTTGAAGCACTTGCAACGTACGCATTTGCTGCTGCATTTGGTCGATATTGCGCCCTACGATGAGGCCGTTGACCCAGCCAAAGAAGCTAAAGCCATCATTAATGAGCTTAAAAAATACGAGCAATCACTATTTGATAAGCCTCGCTGGTTAATTCTGAATAAAGCGGATTTACTCGATACCGCTGAAGCGGAAAAACGCGCGAAAGCGATCATCAAAGGACTGAAATGGAAAGGGCCAACGTTCACCATCTCTGCGATGAAAACAGATGGTTGTAAGGCGCTTACATTTGCGATCATGGATCATGTGGAAACAGAACGGCAAATAGCCAAAGAAGCGGCAAAAGAGGCCGCTGAGGCACTTGGAGGCGTAAGTGACACAAAAACAAGCGACCAGTAATATGGTATTGCTGAATGATGAAAGTGCAATATCTACGGACGTTTTGAGCCAAAATTGCTTGAAAACACTCGCCCCTATTAGTGTTTCTGCCTTTTATATGCGTTTACCTGACACTTGCTTTGACATAAACCGCTTAAAACATGCGCTTAATTATTAAAATTGGCTCTACGCTTATTACTAATCACGGCGTAGGCGTTGATCACGCGCTCATTGCAGAGTGGGTAAGTCAGATCGCGCAATTACACCAAGCAAAACATGAAATCATTTTGGTGTCATCTGGCGCGATTGCAGAAGGCATGAAACGGCTTGGATGGAAATCGCGGCCGGTGGCGCTGAATCAATTGCAAGCCGCTGCGGCGGTTGGGCAAATGGGCTTAGTGCAAGTGTATGAATCCGCATTTCGTGAGCACCAGTTGGGCACCGCACAAATTTTATTGACGCATGACGATTTGGCGGATCGCACGCGCTATTTGAATGCGCGCTCAACGTTAACTACCCTTCTACAACTCGGTATTGTGCCGATAATCAATGAAAACGATACTGTCGTCACAGACGAAATTAAGTTTGGTGATAACGATACATTGGCGGCGTTGGTTGCGAATTTGGTTGAAGCTGATTTGCTCGTCATCTTGACAGATCAGCAGGGATTGTATTCTGCTGATCCGCGCGTTAACCCTGAAGCTACACTTATTACTAAAGCCAAAGCCGGTGATGTGCAACTCGAAAAAATGGCAGGCGGTGCAGGCTCGGCGCTCGGTCGTGGCGGCATGCTAACCAAAGTATTAGCCGCAAAAAAAGCAGCATTGTCGGGTGCCTCAACGGTAATTGCTTACGGCAGAACCGCCGATGTTTTGCCGCAAATCGCCGCTGGGGTTGCAATAGGCACTAGGCTGACAACAGAAGCAAATGCCATGCAAGCGCGCAAAATGTGGCTTGCTGGCCAACTCAAAACGATGGGCAAATTAATTGTTGATGATGGCGCAGCAAGGGCATTAACCGTTGGCGGTAAATCATTGTTGCCGATTGGAGTCGTGAGTGTGGAGGGCGTCTTTGCGCGCGGCGACGTGGTCAGTGCGTTTGGACTTAATGGTGTGGAAATTGCGCGTGGTTTATGCAATTACCCATCGAGCGAAGCGTCAAAAATATGCCGCAAATCGACATCTGAAATTGAGCCAGTACTTGGCTATGTCGCGGAGACTGAATTAATGCACCGCGATAACATGGTCTTAATTTAGCGCGTACTTTTTGTTGGTGCTGCAGCACTCACGGTGCTATTCGGTGTTGCCGCTGGCGCAAGGCTAGCCGATACGAACCGATTTAATTCAGGGCTTTTAAAAAACGCGATGACCTTTGGCACATACGCCTGTGTTTCCGCATAGGGCGGAATTTTGTAACCATTACGAATCACCGCATTTTCACCAGCGTTATAACCCGCTAGTGCTAATTCAACATCGCCATTAAACATCTTCAGCAAGATGCTTAAGTAGCGTGTGCCGCCAAAAATATTTTCAATCGGGTCGTAATGATTTTTGACCCCCATGCGTTCCGCCGTGGCGGGAATCAACTGCATCAAACCCATCGCACCTTTATTAGAAAGGGCTCTATCGTTGTAGCCAGATTCCGCGCGGATCACAGCATGAACTAAGCGCGGATCAACGCCGTGTGTACGTGCGGCATTATCAATAATAGGAACGTATTTTTCGATATTGACAGATTTCGGAAAGCTCGGCGTCCATGCATTCGGGCGTGTTTTCCATGAATCGGGTATTCGGTAAACTAGCTTATATCGCTTATCAAGATGCGGTAAATTAGAAAAGTGCGTGACACCTTGGTCATCTTTGAACGAATAGATGTTCGCCTGTACCAAGCCGGACTGAATACACAACATCGTCCCTGCTGAGACAATGCCTAGTAGTATTCGGGATAATGCTAAAGATTTTGTAAAATTAAGCATAGCGGGCGCACTGTACACCAGAATTCGTTATACGCCAAACTCTAGCCTAAACTTAAGCTAAATCAATTTATTAGCGCTAAGCTGTTATTGTTTATGGTGGGCTTTGGTAAGCTAGTTAAAAATAAGCAAAATAAAATATTAAATGCACAATTCTGACTCTTCCGCATCTTCATCCTCATCACGGCCTAACCCGCCACAAGTTGCAGCAGATAAGAGCGCTGTCAGCACCGCCGCTACCGTGCAAAACAGTCGTCAGCAAACCGCGGATGTCGTTACAAGTCAGCCAAACATAAGTAAATCACGCATTGAAGCGCCTTGGATTATTCTCTTTGCCTTGCTTGCGGCTACTTTTATAAGCGCCTATCAAAGCCAAGAGCAAACGCGCACTGATGCTACGAATCGATTCCAAGAGATTGCTGTTCAAGCTGCCGATAGTGTGGTTGATCAAGTTCGGCGCATTGAAGATTTGATGACATTGGGCGGTGTGGTTATCGCATCGTCACCTAAAATTGACGGTGATCGCTGGAATGCTTTTTTGGAAACAAAACAAATCAATCGCTCTACCGTAACAGGATTAATTCGATTGGAGTATCGGGCAGCACTAGGTTCAACAGGCGCTTCAACTGGTGCCTCAGCGCCTTCATTAATTAGGCAATTTGAATCAAGCGATATTGTTGCGGATGCCAACATATCTTCTACGACATTAAATGTTGCTATTGCCGACGCCATCTTGCGCGCGCGACTGACACAGAACAGCACCTCGGCAACAGATGCCAGCTTTAATAAATCATTAGCGTCAGAGTTGGTGGTGATTGTTAAGCCTGTGTATGCAACGTTTGCTAAACCAGGACAGCCAATAGGCTATGTGCTGGCATTCATACGACCTAGTGCACTCATCACGGCAGTCGAGTTGAAAAACGCGCTTCGTGTATTGATTGGAGTGACTTATCGAGGTCAAGTCGTAGTTGACGCCGAGAATGTCGATAGACCTCTAAGTACCATGTTGGGCATCACGGTCGCTCAGACTAGCTGGGTGCTTAGTATTCGTGCCACGCCTGCATTAGAAAGTGAGCTTGCTAATAGAGCGCCTAGAACTATTTTAATCGTGGGACTATTGGGTACGCTGTTACTCGCCGGTATGGTTTGGTTGCTTACACGCCTTCGCGAACAAGCTGCTGCACTCGCCGAAAGCATGACGCTCAAGTTGCGGGACCAAGTGAAATTTACCGATGATTTGATCGAGCTAAACCCAAATCCAATATATCGTAAAGACGCTAAAGGTCGCTTCGTCGTAGTCAATCGTGCATGGGAGCAATTACATCAACGAAACCGTGTTGATGTCATTGGAAAAACAATACGTGACATTGTGGATCCTGCGCAAGCGATTGTTGCCGAAAAATTTGACGACGAGCTGCTCAATTCTGTGAACGGATCAGAAGTACGTGAATCGTTTGTGTTGACTTCGGACGGTCGCAGGATACCAACTATCTTAGCTAAGCAAGTGATTCGTCGAGCCGACGGAAGTCCGGATGGCCTTATCGGTACGCTCACTGACATGAGCGAAATCAATCATTTGCAACGCGAAGTTGCCAAGCAACGTGAGCAGCTAGATTTGGTGATTCGCTCATCTCAGCAAGGTATTTTTGATGTCGAAATTAATCCTATTGGAAATGCCTATTACTCTGCAATGTTTCGCGAAATACTTGGATATGGTTCGGCGCCCATTACTGCGGCAATTGATTGGCAAGACCTCATTCACCCAGATGATCGCGATACTTTTTATTCAAATTTAATTGCGCATGTAAAAAAAATAACACCGTATCTTGATGTGGAATGCAGAGCAATTCGAACAGATAGTAGGCAGATATGGCTTCGCACACGTGGCCTTGTTCAGTATGACGATGTTGGTGAGCCGCGACGCTTGGTAGGTTCAGTGGTGGATGTGACTGTACGACGAGAGGCAGAGCAAAAATTAATTGAAGCAAACATACGAGTTACGGAAGCAGCAAAAGCAAAAGAAGCTTTTTTAGCAACCATGAGCCACGAAATTCGCACACCCATGAATGGTGTGCTGGGTATGGCGGGTTTGCTGGCGGACACTGAGCTCAACGACGAGCAGCGCGACTATATTCGATTAATTCGCGCCTCTGGTGACACCTTACTCAGGCTCATTAATGATGTGCTGGATTTTTCAAAGATAGAATCGGGACATATGACGCTCGAAGCTGTCAGTGTCGAGTTTATTAGCGTGATTGAAGAGGCCATCGAGCTGGTCGCTGAAAAAGCGCGCGAGAAAAAACTTTTGCTTGTCTATGATGTTGATGACTCAATTCCAACCTACATTGTCGGCGACGCAACGCGACTCCGGCAAATCTTAATGAACTTGCTATCGAATGCCATTAAATTTACCGATTCAGGCGAGATATTCCTATCTGCAACATCTGCTGTTACTGGCGACGGTAAGATTGAGGTGTCTGTTAAGTTAAGTGATACCGGTATTGGCATTCCGCCAGACCGCTTGAGCCAGCTTTTTGAGCCCTTCATGCAAGTTGATGCATCTACCACGCGAAAGTACGGCGGCACTGGCTTGGGTTTGGTAATCGTTAAACGGCTAGTTGCTATGATGGGCGGCAATGTATCACTCGATAGTGTTTTGAATGTAGGCACCACTTTTTCATTCACCATCGTTACGCAAGCCGCGCGTGGCCCGTTGCGACCCTATATGCAGGCGGACATTCCTGAATTCATTGGCAAGAGGGTGTTGTTTATTGATAGCAGCAAACATCGCCGCTCGGCTGTTGCAAAGCGCTATCCGAAATGGGGTGTAATTCTACTAACGGCTGCTCATGTTGAGGCGGCATCAATGCTGTCATTGGCTGCTGAGAATGGTGAGGACATTGATGTTGTGATGACTGACACGATTACTCATTCGGCTACTACTGAGGCACTGCAAGTGGTTATCGCTGGTGAGGACAAACGCCGACTTGATGCTAATTTGCCAGCGTTGATGGTCATTTTAATGTCGGCATTTGCGCGCGCAGAGTTGGCTAAATTAACGTCTTTTGAGCCAATTCGGCATAATTTTTTGGTGGTTCGCCCCGCTAGCCGTAGCCGCATGTTTGAGGTCCTAATGCAGGCCGTTACAGGTAACATTAAAAATGATATGGCTACCCGACCGTTTGTCAGTGAGCTAAAGCACGATGCTGACTACGATATTTTGAATGCCAGCAAGACGCAACGTAGCCTTCAGTCTCAGACATTACCATTGCCATTTGCAACGCAAGTAGAAGCCACAGCCGAAAGCACGCTGAACATATTGGTCGCCGAAGATAACGAAATTAATCAGCGTGTTGTTGAAGCAATGCTGAGTCGACTTGGTCATCGGGTCGTTATGGTTGCTGATGGGCAAGCTGCCGTGGATATGATGCAGCAACAAATTACAACATCTGCGCCGCGCTTTGACATTGTATTGATGGACATTCATATGCCGATTCTCGATGGTGTTGCGGCAACTAAAGCGATCAAAAATTTATTCGTTGATACCAATAATGCTGTGCAACTTAAAAGAATCCCGATTGTTGCAATGACAGCGAGTGCGCTTGCAGGTGATCGCGAGCACTATTTGCAATCGGGATTGGACGACTATATTTCTAAGCCGATTCGCACAGAGGAATTAAGTGCGCTGTTATTTCGCGCAGTGCTTAATCTCTCATCGTCAATTGCACCCGCACCACTTATGGCCGTAGCAAGATTATCGCCCGTAGTAACGATGCCAGCCCGTCGTATTCAACAAGCCAATACCAATCACAATTTACCGATACTAGATATGGAACAGTTGGAAGATTTGCGTGGCTTGCCGTCTGGTGTGGATGGTGAACCTGGTGCAAACGGGCTCATTGAGTTATTTAAGACTAAAGCACGCGAGCGTATGCGACTAATGTCGTCTTGTTTGGTAGATTCTAATTGGCTGTTGTTAGGCGACACAGCCCACAGTTTGCGCGGTGCTTCGGCTAGCATTGGTTTTCCACGTGTTGCCGCTACCTGTAAGACGCTCGAGCTCGTAGCGCGTAGATTGGCGCCTAAAGCTGGCTTGCCGGCTGTAACGAGCAACGAGTCACTGCCTACACAGTCAGAAGTCGATGAATTGTTTGAACAAATGACGTTTCATTTTTACGAGGCAGAAGCTGCACTGACGAAGTGGCTCGCTACCTCAAAATAGCGAAATCTCTATTACGGAGCTACCTTTAGCTGCTTAGCATACATACCCCACAGCTTGGCCACTTCAGTTAAGCCATCCGCACCACTTACCGTTGCCAATATCGCCATCGCTTTTTCACGGTTTCCTGCTGCCGTATAAGCCATTCCTAATCGCAACTTGGCGTCCTCAAGTTGTTTTGGAGTAAGCCGCTTAATGCCTTCTTCCATCATGGCAATTCCTTTTGTTTTGTCGCCACTTAAAACATAATTAAGCCCGGTATTAAATAAGCTCGGCCCCGTTTTAAGATTAGCGACTTCTGCTGATATACGCGCCATGTTCTTTGTGTCGTCTGCGGCATCTTTAGTGACTTTGTCGCGTAAGCTTTTATGTTCCGGACTCATGCCTAATACGTTAGCTTGAAATCCGTTGTCCATAATTTGTTTGGCATCAATTGGGAAGCCCGCCTCTACGGCGTTTCTGGCAAGAAACATGTATTGCGATGCGGTAAGATTTTCACCCATTGTGAGTTGTAGACGAAACACATGCTGCATGTTACGGTCTGTCATGTTTGCGGCTATTGCAACTCTCGCTATCCAGTCGGCCCAATAGTTTTTGGTTGGGTAATGGTTAACCAGTTTTTCCAGTGCTGCCGTATAGCTAAGCGTATCTTTTTGTTTGAGCGCGATGCGTCCCATTAGCTTGAGCATGTCTTCGGCAGGCACGTTGCCCGCTTTCTCAGCATCTGCGATAGCGGCGTCCACTTCAGTTTTTGCAGCAATCAAATCATCAGTCAAAAATAACGATTGAATCAATAGTATTCGTATCTGCGCCAAGGTGCTGCCTTCTTTCATGGCGCGTGCCGACCAAATTGCCGCCGCTTTGTAGTCTTTCAAATTGTAGTGTGCGGAAGTAATGGCTTCCGCAAATAAAACGCGCTCCGTTGGTGCTAAGCGATTTGTCTCAACTACAGCTTCAAACGATTTTGCTGCAGTAGCGTTATCGCCCAACCCCGCTGCCGCCGTGCCGCGCATGCGATCGAGAATAAATAATTCGTAAGGTGTACGATTAGTGAGCATAGCGGCCGCGTCAATTTGTGCCATCGCTTCTTTGAATTGCTTCATTTGCAGCATTTGTTGCGCTGTTTGCAAAAACTTAGCAATGTCAGGACGTAATCCTTCTTGTGGCGGCGTTGTTGCTGCTGCTGGTGTTTTAGCGGTTGTGTCGGGAGCCCTTTGCGCGTTCGCAGTTGTGGATAACGCCAAAAATATGGCGAAGGAGATCATGGAATGCGTTGAAACCAAATTCACAACCTTGAACATAGATAATCCTATTTTTGTGACTTATTGAAATTTAACGATTTGTTATTATCGTATTGATTTGATGCATCCTGTTTTTTTTAACGTCTTGACTTAATGACTAATGATTAACGAGTATTACAGTGGCATGCGTTGACAATAGATTAAACAAAACACGTAACAAAAAAGCCACCCGAAGGTGGCTTTTTTGCGGATTGGCGTCCCCAACCGGATTCGAACCGGTGTTACTGCCGTGAAAGGGCAATGTCCTAGGCCTCTAGACGATGGGGACTCACACGTCTTACTACGGTGCTACAAAAACAGTTGCATCGACTACCTGCTCGACACACAAAAACTCTTTAGGCGATATGGTGCAATTGGTGCAAATACTAGTTTGGTGGTGGAGATAAGCAGGATCGAACTGCTGACCTCTTGCATGCCATGCAAGCGCTCTCCCAGCTGAGCTATACCCCCAACGCAAGACGAGCATTATAGCCTCAAGTCGCGTCTATTGCCAAGCGCGATTTCAGCCAAATTATGCGCCGTGTGTTGCAAGACGTTTGAGCGTTTCGTCACGTCCCAAGACAAAGATGACGGCATCCACAGCGGGGGTTTGGGTTAAGCCAGTGAGGATGACGCGCAACGGCATCATCAGTTGCGGCATTTTAAGTTGATGGGTTGCCACAGTTGATTTAAGCGCGGCGTTTATGTCGGCTTTTACCCAGTTAACGGTATTTAGTTCAGTCATCAATCTTGATATGGCAGGTTTTGCGATTTCGGTTAAATGGGTGGCGAGTAGGCCTGCATCAGTAGCTGGACGCGTATAAAAATAATGTGCTTGAGCTGCCATCTCCACCAAGGTGGGTGCGCGATCACGCAACGCATCGGCAACGTTTGCAGGCAAGGGGCCTTGGCTTATATCGAGACCTGCTGTATGCAAATGCGGGATGAGCAAGTCGCCAAGCGCCGCCGCATCCATTTTTTTAATGTATTCATGATTGAGCCAATTTAATTTTTCAGTATTAAATTGCGCGGCAGAGGGCGTTATGTGGTCTAGATCAAACCATTCGCAAAATTGTTCAACAGAAAAAATCTCATCATCACCGTGCGACCAACCGAGACGGGCTAAATAATTAAGCACTGCTTCACGCAAATAGCCATTGGTTTGATATTCCATCACCGAGACTGCGCCGTGGCGTTTAGACAGTTTTTGTCCATCGTCACCCAATATCATCGACAGGTGCGCGTACACGGGCAGTGTGGCACCTAGTGCATTGAGGATATTGATTTGGCGTGGGGTGTTGTTAACGTGATCATCACCACGAATGACATGCGTAATCTGCATATCCCAATCATCTACGCAGACACAAAAATTATAAGTTGGCGTGCCATCAGCTCTAGCGATAATGAGGTCATCTAGCTCAGCATTGGCAATTTCAATACGTCCCTTTACGGCGTCTTGCCAAGCGACAACACCATCGATCGGATTATTGAAACGCACCACCGGCATAACACCTTCAGGAATAGGCGGTAACACCTTATTCGGCGCGGGTCGCCAAGTGCCGTCGTAACGCGGTTTTTCGCCACGCGCGCGTTGCGCTTCGCGGAGGTTATCAAGATCAGTCTGCGCCATATAGCAGTGATAGGCTGCGCCACGCGCGAGCATATCGGCAACGACTTCCTTATAGCGCGGCATCCGTTGCATTTGATAAAACGGTCCCTCATCATAATTCAGCCCTAGCCATTGCATCCCATCGAGGATGGCTTGCACGGCTTCGGGTGTAGAACGCGCCACATCGGTATCTTCAATACGCAAAATAAATGTACCACCGGTCTCTTTGTGACGTCGCGCAAACGCCCACGCATAGAGCGCGGTGCGCGCACCACCAATGTGCAGATAACCGGTGGGACTGGGGGCGAAACGGGAGCGGATTTGCATATTGATTTGAGCTTGAGAGTAGGTGAGCGGTGATGATGGAAAGTTGAAGAGTGAACGGTGAAGCGTAAAATTCACGGTTCACAGCAATAAAAAAATCACATCTTCGGCAATGTCACGCCTTGTTGGCCTTGATATTTGCCGCCGCGATCTTTGTATGAGGTTTCGCAGACTTCATCACTTTCAAAAAACAGCACTTGTGCCACACCTTCATTGGCGTAGATTTTGGCGGGCAGTGGGGTGGTATTGGAAAATTCTAATGTGACGAAACCTTCCCATTCCGGCTCAAAAGGCGTTACGTTCACAATAATGCCGCAGCGCGCATAGGTCGATTTGCCCAAGCAGATAGTGAGGACATTGCGCGGAATACGGAAATACTCAACGGTTCTGGCAAGTGCAAATGAATTGGGTGGAATGATGCAAAAGTCAGCGTTGATATCGACAAACGAATTTGGATCGAAATTTTTTGGGTCAACGATGGTTGAGTTGATATTCGTAAAGAGTTTGAATTCATTTGAGCAACGTATGTCGTAGCCATAGCTTGACGTACCGTAGCTGACGATACGCTGGCCGTTGGCTTCACGTACTTGGCCCGATTCAAAAGGCTCAATCATGCCCTGCTGTTCAGCCATGCGCCGAATCCATTTATCGCTCTTGATGCTCATGCGGCCCTCGTATTGTGTTTGCTTGTTTTTTGATTAAATTAAGGTGAGTGCGCAGTTTAGCAAACGCCTTCATGAACATGCATGACACACGCATAAACCTTTCCAATTGCGCGGTTATGAATTGTTAAATAATGTGTGAAACACAAGATTAGACGGGTATTTTCAAGCATTTTTGCTCGAAAACACCCGCCATTATTAGTGATTTTGAACTTCACGTAACACTTTAAGTTGTGTTCACGCAAAACCGTATTTTGCTATCTTTAACTGACTGATTTTTAAGGATAATTCACTTCAAAAATATTTCACTTGCACATTGTTTTGCCGCGATATATTGTGTTGCTAACCCAAGCAAACACTACATCTTGTGGATATTTCTGTTCCTAACCCCCCTCATAAGGTTGGGACGCGCGGTGGAAAAACTGTGGATAACTCCATTTGTTTTGCCAACGCACTCGGACACTCAGCGGCCACGCTGAACGCCAGAAATGTTCCCTGTCTCAATGTGTTTGCGGGGATAAGTGTTTGATATCCAACAAAAAAAGATTTTTAGGAGACAGCTCATGAGACTTGGAACCGACTTAAATACGGTGAACCCACTCGTCAATCCCGTTGCAAGTCCCGTTTATGGCGCTGATTCAGTTGAATCACGTTATGCGGATTACAAAATTATTCGTCGTAATGGCGCTATTGCGTCATTCACGCCGCAAAAAATCGCGGTTGCAGTCACGAAAGCATTTATTGCTGTTAATGGTAGCCATGAAGCCGCCTCGGCGCGCATGCGTGACCAAGTGCAGCAAACGACAGGCGTTGTTGTTAATGCACTGATGCGCCATAAGCCATCTGGCGGCACATTTCATATTGAAGAAGTGCAAGATCAAGTTGAGTTAGCGCTCATGCGCGGCGGCGCGCACGAAGTTGCCCGTTCCTATGTGCTTTACCGTGAAAAGCGCAACAGCGAGCGCGCAGCAGAGCGTGCGGCCAAAGCGCTATCAGCTGATGCCGATGCTGGTGTCAGCGCGAGCGTGATTAATGTCACCATCGCCGGCCAAAAACGTCCACTGGATGTGAATGCCTTGACCGCATTGATTGCGTCTGCCTGCGAAGGCTTAGGCGAATTTGTCAATCCGCAAACCATCTTTGATGGCACCTTGCGTGATTTGTATGACGGCGTGCCAATTGATGAAGTTTTCAAAGCCGCCACCATGACCTCACGCGCCATGATTGAGCGTGATCCGGCGTACAACAAAGTAACCTCACGTTTGCTCATGCACTCGATTAGGCGCGAAATTTTGGGTGAGGAAGTCAGCCAAGCGGACATGGCAACACGCTATGTTGAGTATTTCCCGCAGTACATCAAAAAAGGTGTGGCCGCTGAGTTGCTCGATGAGCGTATGGGTCAGTACGACTTGAAAAAATTGGGCGCAGCCCTCAATGCTGAGCGCGACACGCAATTTACTTACCTCGGTTTACAGACATTGTATGACCGCTACTTCATTCACATTGAGGAAGCGCGCATCGAGCTACCGCAGGCGTTTTACATGCGCGTCGCAATGGGTTTGGCGCTCAATGAAGTCGATCGTGAGTTACGCGCGATTGAGTTCTACAACATCTTGTCAACATTCGATTTCATGTCGTCCACGCCGACGTTATTTAATTCCGGTACACGTCGTTCGCAGCTATCGTCATGCTATTTGACTACCGTGGCCGATGATCTCGATGGTATTTACGAAGCGCTAAAAGAAAATGCGCTGTTATCAAAATTTGCCGGTGGCTTGGGCAATGACTGGACGCCTGTGCGCGCTTTGGGCTCCTATATCAAAGGCACCAACGGCAAATCGCAAGGTGTCGTGCCGTTCTTAAAAGTGGTGAACGATACCGCAGTGGCGGTCAACCAAGGTGGCAAGCGCAAGGGTGCTGTGTGTGCGTACCTAGAAACATGGCATCTGGATATTGAAGAATTTTTAGAGCTGCGTAAAAACACGGGTGATGATCGTCGTCGCACGCACGACATGAATACCGCGAATTGGATTCCTGATTTATTCATGAAGCGTGTGATGGAGGGCGCGAATTGGACGCTATTCTCGCCATCCACCACGCCTGATTTACATGAAAAATTTGGCAAAGACTTTGAAATCGCCTACACCCGCTATGAAGAGTTGGCCGCACGTGGTGAGTTAAAGCCATTCAAGACTATTCCTGCCTTAACGCTCTGGCGCAAGATGCTTTCAATGCTGTTTGAAACTGGTCATCCATGGATTACCTTCAAAGACCCATGCAATATCCGCTCACCGCAAAATCATATCGGCGTGGTGCATTCATCTAATCTTTGTACTGAGATTACGCTGAACACCAATGAGTCTGAAATTGCCGTGTGTAACTTAGGCTCGGTGAATTTAGTCGCCCACATGAAAGATGTGGATGGTAAAAAAGTGCTCGATCATGAAAAGCTCCAACGCACCATCATCACCGCCATGCGCATGCTCGATAACGTGATCGACATTAATTACTATGCGGTTGCCAAGGCGCGTAACTCAAACTTAAAGCACCGCCCGGTTGGTTTGGGCATCATGGGTTTTCAAGATTGCTTACATGAGCAGCGCATTCCATATGCGTCACAAGCCGCAGTGGATTTCGCGGATACCTCAATGGAGGCCGTGTGCTACTACGCCTACTGGGCATCGACTGAGCTAGCCAAAGAACGCGGCACCTACGCGACCTATCGTGGCTCACTATGGGATCGCGGCATTCTCCCGCAAGATTCACTTGATCTCTTGCGTGAAGCGCGTGGCGGCTATGTTGAAGTGGATATGTCTTCATCAATGGATTGGGATGCGCTACGTAGCCGCATTAAAGAATACGGCATGCGTAACTCTAACTGTGTCGCGATTGCACCAACGGCCACCATTTCCAACATCATCGGTGTTTCAGCCTGTATTGAGCCGACCTATCAAAACTTGTTTGTGAAATCCAATCTCTCCGGCGAATTTACGGTGGTGAATGATTACCTCGTGCGTGACTTAAAGTCGCGTGGCCTGTGGGACGAAGTCATGGTGGCCGACATCAAATATTTTGATGGCTCGCTGGGCCAGATTGACCGTATCCCAACGGAACTTCGCACGCTGTATGCGACCGCATTTGAAGTGGACACGACTTGGGTCATTGAGGCCGCATCACGTCGCCAAAAGTGGATCGACCAAGCGCAATCACTAAATATTTACATGGCGGGCGCATCGGGCAAAAAACTCGACGATACCTACAAACTCGCGTGGATACGTGGCCTTAAAACTACTTACTACCTGCGTACCATGGCGGCTACATCTGCTGAGAAATCAACCGGTCGTGGTGGCGAGCTAAACGCTGTGCCAGTCGGTGGTGGCTTTGTTGCCAGTGCCGCCATGGGCGCATCAGCTTATGCCGCCAATGCAGGTGCAGGTGATGGCGCGGCAGAGGGCGCTAAATTTTGCTCCATTGATGACCCTGAATGCGAGGCTTGTCAGTAAATCTAGTTTGTAAAACAGTTCACTTTATTTCACCAACGAGAATTTTCACCAATGAGAATTTTCACCAACGAGAAAGGTTCAAAGATGCAATTTCACATCTTCCAAGATCAAAGACTCGAATGGCGCTGGCAGCTTTCAAACGACGACGGCCGTAAGGTCGCCGACTCGGGCGAAAGCTACCGTGAAAAAGATGATTGCCTTGAGTCTATCGCGCAGACTCAGTGCTGCGATGACGCGGTGGTACTTGAAAACGTCACAAGCCTGATGGATAGCGAAATGTTGCAAATGCCGGGCTTGTTTCATAAACACTAATTCGTTTTATTAAATTCATCAAATAAATAAACAACTATAAACCTGGGGAACAAATATGGGCTTAATGAGCTTCATGAAAGATGCCGGACAAAAGCTGTTTGGTCATAAAGAAGTCGAAGCTGCTGCGCATGAGGTCGCAGCCGCACCAGACGACGCGGCGGTATTAGCCAATATTGAAGCCTTGAATGAAAAAGCGGCGGAATCAATCGTTGCTTACATTCGCGCGCAAAACCTAGATGCCAATGCGCTGGATGTCATGTTTGATGGCGCGAGTGCGACGGTGAACGTATATGGCGTGGCAGCAGACCAAGCAACGAAGGAAAAAATATTGCTTTGTTGCGGCAATGTAACTGGTGTGGCGCAAGTCAACGACAGGCTAGAAGTCGCTGACCCAACCCCTGAGGCGCAATATCACGAAGTGGTTAGTGGTGACAATTTATCTAAAATCGCCAAGCATTTTTATGGCGACGCCAATAAATACCCAGCAATTTTTGAAGCCAATAAACCAATGCTGACCCACCCGGACAAAATTTATCCGGGCCAAACATTGCGCATTCCGCCGCTTTAATTAATCAATACGCGGACACACATTTTTTTATTTTTAGCATTACTGAATCACTACTAACCAGCCGACGCGTGAGATTAAAAGCGCGTCCATCACGATAAAAGTAATAGGAGCAACACATGTCTTTAACTTGGGACGATACCCCAGCCGCAAAACCCGCCATGCCACCGCAGATGCCATCGCATATGCCTTCACATTTGCCGTCACACCTACAGGTCGCGCGTGCCGCTGTGCAGCCAAGCCAAGCGCAAATCAACGCACGTCCTATGCTGGACGACAAACCTAATGCGCCTCCAGCAGGCGAGACCGATGCCGCGATTGATGCCCCGGGTTTGGCAATTGCGGCCCGTGTACGTGCCGACGAAAAGCGCGTCATTAACGGTAAGTCAGACGTAAATCAACTCGTGCCCTTCAAATACAAATGGGCGTGGGATAAATATTTGAATGGCTGCGCGAACCACTGGATGCCGCAAGAAGTCAATATGACCCGCGACATCGCCACTTGGAAAGACCCGAATGGCTTAACCGACGACGAGCGCTTGATCGTCAAACGTAACCTAGGCTTTTTTGTCACCGCCGATTCACTAGCTGCGAATAACATTGTGCTGGGCACCTACCGCCACATCACCGCCCCTGAGTGCCGCCAGTATTTGCTGCGCCAAGCGTTTGAAGAGGCCATCCACACGCATGCCTACCAATACATCACCGAGTCGCTCGGCCTAGATGAAGCAGAAATTTTTAACGCCTACAACGAGATCAAATGTATTCGCGATAAAGATCGTTTCCTCATTCCCTTCATCGACATCTTGTCTGACCCGAATTTCAAAACCGGCACATTTGAAAACGACCAAAAATTATTGAAGTCGCTCATCGTCTTTAGCTGCATCATGGAAGGCTTATTTTTCTATGTCGGCTTCGTGCAGATTTTGTCGCTCGGCCGTCAAAACAAAATGACCGGTGCTGCCGAGCAATATCAGTACATCCTGCGCGATGAATCGATGCATTGCAGCTTCGGCATTGATTTAGTCAACACCGTCAAACTCGAAAACCCACAACTCTGGACCAACGAATTCAAAGCCGAAATCGAAGCCATTTTTAGGAAAGGTGTCGAGCTTGAATACGCCTACGCCGAAGACACCATGCCACGCGGCGTGCTCGGCCTAAACGCACCGATGTTCAAAGAATATCTACGCTTCGTCGCCAACCGCCGCGCGCAGCAGATTGGTTTGGATGTGCTTTACCCCGGTGCGACCAATCCATTCCCGTGGATGAGTGAGTTAATTGATTTGAAGAAAGAGAAGAATTTCTTTGAGACCAGAGTGATCGAGTATCAGACGGGTGGGGCGTTGAATTGGGAGTGAAAGCTGATCAGTTGATCCAGCATCTGGTTTCGATCACAACTGAGTTACCTGTTACAGGTGGAGCTGGATTAACAGTTTCAGTTTCATTCCGACCAGGTCTAAACATACTGTCTGGTGCTAATGGGACAGGCAAAACTCAGTTATTACAAGCAATAAAGCAGGGGCGCGGACAACTTGTCTATAACCCGCCAAGTGGTTTGCGTTCGTACGCAATTAGTCCCAAACGTAACGCAGAACGACGTGCCCAAGATCAACTGGTTCAGCAACTTAGACAACAATCGCGTGATCATGAGCGATATGTGGCTGAGGGCATTAATATTCAGCTACAAGATAACGTCTTTCAAAATTACAGCTCCTTTGGAGAGCTTTTTTTCCTTCTGTTTGAGCAGGAGTCCAAAGACGGTGAAAAACGTATTGATCACATGCATGCAATTGCTTGTGAGTTGCAACAAGTTGTTCAAAAAATATTTCCTAGCTATAGCTTTCATGCGGAGTGGAACAGTCAACTTGGTGCTCCAACTGGCTATCTCATGAAGAATGGCGGCGTAAAAGTTCCACTTGATAAGACATCGTTAGGCGAGCAAGAGGCGCTATCGCTAGCGGCCAACATGTACGCTATGCGCGACAAAATAGACTTGTTTCTTATTGATGAGCCAGAAGTACATTTGAACTGGCAAGTGGAGCGAAGTCTTTTTGATTTTTTGAATTGGTTTTCAGACGAGTACAAGAAACAAGTAATCGTTGTCACGCACAGCAGGGTTGTTTTTCTTGCGCCATATCTAGAGAAGACACAATTCGTTAAGTGGGTGGACAACACGTTGCATGTTGTGTCCAAACCAGACAGTGAAATTGTAAGTCTACTTTCAGGTGAGGCTATTCAAATCGTAAAACTTGGCGGAACTAATTGTAAGACGGTTTTTGTTGAAGATAAATCACATGAACTCGTTGTAAATGCGCTTGTAGAAATTTTGAAAGCTGAAGTTTCAGTTGTTAAGTGTGGCAATAGCAGTAATGTTGTGAGCCTGAATCGTGCATCTATACGCGACGATGGATGGAGAGAGTGTTTGTTCTTGATCGATAAAGATGGGCAAGGGAAACCTAAAAATACTGACAACTCATTAGTTCAAACCAAAGAATATTGCATTGAAAATTTTTGTTTTAGTGTAAGTCATCTGGCAACAATTTTTTCTAAACCTGAATGTCAAATTCAAACTATCTTGTTAGAAAGTATCAAAGAAACAAAAGAAAAACTTTTTGGGTCAGGTAAAGGCTTATCTTTTCTCGTTGAGCGTTTATTGCCAAATGATATTAACGATGATCTTTTTAACGATTTGGATTGTTCGGTTCTGTTGCCTAAGTTATGCGCAAAAAACAACGTTACAGAGCAGGTGCTAATTTGCAAAATGGTGGCAAAACTGCACGAGCATAAGCAACTCAAAGAACGTTTCCCGAATGAGTTAATTGATTTCATTTCTGTCGAAATGACTTAACATTTACAACATAAACATTAACAAAGCATTGTCAGAGCAGCAAATGGGTTAGGCGCGATTTAATTTTTACACTTTGGTACGCTAAAGTCCCCTTTTCTTTTACGCTTTGAACTTCAAGGTATTGCTCCAATTCCTTAACCGCCAGAAAAAAAAGCCCGCAGTTCTTGTTGCAGGTTTTGTGGTGTCGAGCCTATTATTTTTTTGGAAAGACTTAATTCCACCATTATCTAAGTTTTGGGAACACACTAAATTTGGCAAATCGCAAATGACTGTAAGCATAGTGGCATACGACCTTCAGCATCCAAGACATGACATTATCGTAATACGAATCAAAAACAATTTAGGCTCACCAAGACAACTTGATCGCATAGGGTTTGTGTGCGACGGAGTTAATAAAAACGATGAAAATCTGGTGCAATCAAAAAGGAAAGCGCTTATGACTGCTTTATACACAAAAATCCACTTCTTGAACCGCCGGGGATCATGGCGAGCCGCAATACTTTGGTTGACGTGCAAGCTAACGCGATACGTGAAGTTGAATTGTTTGCGCCGCGGATAGAACAGTCAAGGTTGGCTAAGATGTGCCCTAGCTTAGCTATTTTATTCAGGGTCGATGGAAATGACACATATGAGTCACCAAAACTTAAGTTTGAGGTGGCAGGACCTATGTGGTCAAGCTTTTGAAAGGCTTGAGATCAAAGGGGTCGATTTAATTTGACAAAACATTGTAGGGAGCAAGCCACCAATATCTGCGGACATTTTCAGCCATTTATGCCCCAAAAAGCCCGCCAATAAACGATCTAACATAGCCAAAGGGGTCAGGGTCCCATGTCACTAGGTTAAGCTATGACGACCCGCAAGACGGTGGGCTGAACACTTCTATTGGTGGTAGTCTTTTGTTGCGAAACGAAAGTCAACCAACACAGGAGGTCAGCCCAAATGAAGGATAACAAACTTGAGCGCGT
>JANNWG010000023.1:0-7633 GCA_031414695.1 Burkholderiales bacterium | reverse complement strand
TGAACCTAAGTGGTCTTTGAGGTAGTAGCGATCGGTAAAGTCACTGCTTTGGCTGTGATTGGCACAGTTGGTGACGACAAGCCCGATGTTGCCTTCTGGGCTGCCGATGGTATGGCGGCATTCGTTGAGCTTCCAGTTGCCATTGGCGTCCTTTTCTTCATCAACCTCGAAATGGCCGGGGCTGGCGAACCAGGTCATGGTCAGCGGGTTGAAGGTGGTGCCATTGGTGGTGGTGGCTTTGCTGGTCACTTCATAGGTGCGCTGCTTATCCGGGCCAAATCCCCACTGGCTTTTGTAGGTGCCGGGGTTGGTCGATGTTGTCACCGTTTGGGTGATGCTGTCGGGGATGTCGAAGGCGTTGTAGGTATAGGAACGGCTGCCGTCATGGGTGATATTACCGCCGACGTCGTATTGCACTGTTTGGCCGTTGACGGTGAGGAGTTTGTTGCCGTTGGCTTGGTAGGTGGTGGCAACACCAGACTTGGTGAGGTTGCCGAGCGGGCTGTAGCTAAATTGCGCTACGCCGGGGCTGGCGCAATCGAGCGCGCTGGCGGCTGCGTGGGTGACGCGGTTGAGCTTGTCGTGGCAGAAGGTTTCGTTGCTACTGTTGGCAAAAGCGCTGACCGCATTGGCGGCGGTGTCGCTGCGGCGGGTGAGATTACCGACCAAATCCCAGTCGGTGCTTATTCAAGAACAGACCACAATTGTTTCTACTTGACCCAACAAGATGCGTTGCGTATTTAGTACAGGGGGCTTCTAAAAACCTTAAAAACTGTCGCCCCGGCGAAGGCCGGGGACCAATTTTCTTTACACTTCAGTAACTTACAAAGTTGGGTCCCGGCCTTCGCCGGGAAGACACGCGGTTTTGAGAAGTTCCCTACAGCCTACTAGCAGCAATCAAGGGCATTTCCAAGCAATATAGCCTTAAAATGCCCGTCCCTATTAGACTTTTAATGTTGAATATCTGTCCACAGATATTCAACCATCGCCTAGCGCGTTAGTTACGTTAAACTCACGGCTACTTAAATATTAGCTGCATCACCACACGTATTCGGGAGACCATTTTGCTATCCATTATTCAAGCCGCCGGTTGGACTATCTGGTTCATCATTTTGTGTTCTGTGATTTGTTTTGCCATTATTGGTGAGCGGTTTTGGACGCTGCGGCGTAAGGCGGTGTTGCCGCCGACCTTATTTGCCGATACGGTAGACGCTTATCGCGTACAGGGCGCCACGCCTGATTTACTGGCGAAGCTGAATGCCAATTCATTTCTGGGTCGGGTATTCGCGGCGGGTTTAGCGAATGTGAGTGCGACGCGTGAAATTATGAAAGAGTCGATGGAGGAAACCGGCCGCGCGGTGATGGTGGAAATGGAGCGATTCTTAACTGGGCTGGGCACCATTGCGACTGTTGCACCGTTACTGGGGTTATTTGGTACCGTAATCGGCATGATTGATATTTTTGGCGCGTCTGGTCCGCAGGGGCAAAATCCGGCGCAGTTGGCGCAGGGTATCTCAGTGGCGCTTTACAACACGGCGGCGGGTATTGCGGTGGCGGTGCCGGCGCTGATTTTTTATCGTCACTTTCGCGGCAAAGTCGATGTGATGGTCATTGATATGGAGCAGCAGGGTATTAAATTGGTCGAAACATTGCACGGAGACCGCAAGTGAATTTCCGCCGTGGTCGCACCCGTGAAGAGCCTGAAATCAACTTCATCCCGTTGATCGATTTGCTGCTGGTGATTTTGATTTTTGTGATGGTGACCACCACTTACTCAAAGTACGCGGAGCTGCAAATTAATTTGCCGGAAGCCTCTGCTGAAAAAGCGCCAGAGCGCCCGCAAGTATTAAATATTGCGGTGGATGCGGGTGGCAAATATGCCATTAATAATTCGCCTATTAATTTTTCTGGTATTCCAGCGTTTGCAAATTCGCTTAAAGAAGCTGCAAATGCAAGCCAGATGAAAGACCCCGTGATTGCCATCGGTGCGGATGCAGGGGCGACGCATCAAGCGGTGGTGAATGTGATGGAAGCCGCGCGATTAGTCGGCTTCACGAAAATATCCTTTACGACGCAAGCTAAGGGTGGGAAGTAATTTTTAGGTTTTTGCTATTTCGACCGAAGCGTCCCGAAATAGGGATCCCCTGCGGTCTAGCTGAGTGGAGAAATATGCTGCTAGAGTTGAGTGACGAAAAAGCGAACAGCATATCCCTCGGCTTCGCTCGGGATGACAATTCATTATTTCAGGATGACCATTTTTTTTATTTGATGATTTGTCGTAATGCGCGCACAGCTTGAGCGATTTTTTTTGATCGAATGGCAGCGCGCTTCCGCTTGGCAGCTATTACTACAGCCACTCTCTTGGCTCTACTGGCTCATCATCGCAGCGCGTCGTCTCTGCTATCGCGTCGGCATATTTCGTACAACTCGTTCTCCTATACCCGTCATCGTCGTCGGCAATATCAGCGCAGGTGGCACGGGTAAGACACCTGTGGTGCTGGCACTCACACAATATTTGCAGCAGCAAAAGCACTGCCCCGGCATTGTCACGCGCGGCTATTTACACCCAACTAACCATGCACCTCCTGGCATGGTGATGCATGTGGTTGCGGGTGTCGCGAGCGCGCCACAATTTAGTGATGAAGCTAAGTTACTCATTAAGCGCAGCGGCGTGCCCTTGGTGCAGGATAAAAATCGTGTTGCCGCGATTGCGCGCTTACTTAATGACAATCCGAGTACGAATGTCATCATCAGCGACGATGGCTTACAACACACCAAGATGGCGCGCGATATTGAAATCGTTGTCATTGACGGCGCGCGTGGCTTGGGTAACGGCTATTTGCTGCCCGCAGGGCCGCTGCGTGAGTCAGCTACGCGGCTGGCTAGTGTGGATTGCATTATTTTGAATAACACTAATATTGACGGGCAGTTTGGTGCAAATAGTGCTGAAAACGCACGTCAGATGGCGAGTTATGCAAATCATGCGCCTACCTTTGTGATGACTTACGGCGCGGAGCAGTTTTCGCCGGTGCAGATGAATCTGCATGGCAGCGCCGCACCACCATCACCGCCTTCACCATTGCACAATTTGACGGTTACGGCATTTGTCAATCACTGCGTTGGCAAAAAAATCGCCGCTGTTGCCGGTATCGGCAACCCGCCGCGTTTTTTTACGCACCTCACGCGCCTAGGCATTACGCTTGCCAGCACCCATGCCTTTAGCGACCATCACGCTTATACCCGTGAAGATGTTGCTACTATCGACGCTGACATCATTCTCATGACGGAAAAGGACGCGGTAAAATGTGTCACCTTCGCGGATGCGCGGCTTTGGCAAATGCAAATCGACGCGCTGCTACCAGACGCGTTTTACAATTTTATTGATGAGAAGTTCACCCATGTCACTCGATCCAAAACTGCTTGAAATTCTCGTCTGCCCGCTCACCAAGGGCCCACTTACGATATCGGCAAACAAAGCGGAATTAATTTCCTATTCCGCGCGCCTTGCCTACCCGATTCGCGATGGCATACCGATTATGTTGGTCGATGAAGCGCGTGAATTAAGTGTTGATGAGGACCGCAAAGGGTGAGTGACCTAAGCTTCATTTGCGTCATTCCGGCACGGCTGCAATCGACCCGGCTACCGAATAAGCCGCTCGCCGATATTCACGGTAAACCCATGGTTGTACATGTCGCCGCACGTGCGGCGCTATCGGGTGCTTGCCATGTGTATGTAGCGACGGATGATGCGAGTGTCATGGCGGCCTGCGCGGCGCACGGCGTCGCCGCATTATTAACCAAGGTGGAGCATGCCACGGGCACCGATAGGTTGTCCGAAGTCGTTCAGCAATTGCAATTAGCGGATGACACTATCGTGGTCAATGTGCAAGGTGACGAGCCCTTGATTGATCCCTTACTGATACGCGGTGTCGCTGAATTACTCGCCACCAAAAGCAATGCCGCCATTGCCACCGCATCGCACCGCATCACCGAAGCGGCAGATTTTTTTAACCCCAATGTGGTTAAGGTCGTTACCGACGCCGATCAACTTGCGCGCTACTTTAGTCGCGCGCCGATTCCCTACGCGCGTGATGCATTCGCAATCAACAAAGCCAATTTGCCCGCCGATTTAAACGCGCAGCGGCATATCGGCATTTACGCCTATCGCGCGCATTTTTTGCGTCGCTTTCAGTCGTTAGCCGCCGCACCTAGCGAGCAGCTAGAAGCACTTGAGCAATTACGGGCGCTGCATCATGGGGTGGCGATTGCCGTATTACCTTGGCCGGGCGAAATTGAATCAGGCGTCGATACGCCCGCCGACCTAGAAAGACTGCGTGCGTTACCAGCAAAGCGCTTCGGGTAAACTCTTTTTTCTTCACTCACACAATAACGATAACTAGGCGGACGAATGCGACTGATACTTTTAGGCGGACCCGGTGCTGGCAAGGGCACACAATCTACGTTCATCAAAGAGAAATTTGGCATTCCGCAAATATCGACTGGTGACATGCTGCGCGCGGCGGTTAAAGCAGGCACGCCATTAGGCTTGGCCGCTAAAAAAGTCATGGATTCTGGTGCGCTCGTGTCAGACGACATCATCATCGGCTTGGTCAAAGAGCGCATCAAAGAAGCTGATTGCGCGAACGGATTTTTATTCGACGGCTTCCCCCGCACCATCCCGCAGGCGGATGCCATGAAAGCCGCCGGTGTTGATCTCGATTACGTGGTGGAAATCGCCGTGGACGATAGCGAAATCATTGAGCGCATGTCAGGTCGTCGCGTACACGTTGCCTCAGGCCGCACCTATCACGTGAAATTTAATCCGCCAAAAATTGTCGATAAAGATGACGCGACCGGTGAAGATCTAATTCAACGCGACGACGATAAAGAAGCCACCGTCAAAAAACGCTTGGATGTGTATCACGAGCAAACCGAGCCGCTAATTAATTACTACGGCACATGGGCAAATTCTGGCGTTGCCAATGCGCCGAAGTACGTGAGAATTCCTGGTGTAGGCAAGATGGACGACATTCGTGATGCGATTTTTAAGGCGCTGGTTTAGGGCGATGTTGAAAGTTTGCGGATGTCTTGCACAAGTTTTTTTGAAACCGCCGATGGACGCCGATAAACGCCGATAAAATCCCAGAATATTGTCATCCCGAGCGTAGCCGAGGGATATGCTTTTGTTCTGTGCGCGCTAACCGGCATATTCCTAGGCTGCACTCGGCATCACAGAAATTGAAAATCCCAGCAATCTGAAAATGCATTTGAATTGATAAAGCGTCTGACTGCATTTGATATTGCTTTTATCGGCGTTTATCGGCGTCCATCGGCGGTTCCAAAAAAATATCCACCAATCCTTATTCAATATGAAACCCCAATCCCCAAAAAACGCCTTCTACGCCCAATCCGGTGGTGTCACCGCCGTCATCAACGTTTCCGCGCAAGCCGTCATTGAGACGGCGCGCAAATATCCTAAAAAAATCGGCAAAGTTTACGCAGGCCGCAATGGCATCATCGGTGCGTTGACCGAAGATTTAATCGACACCAGCAAAGAGAGTGTTGCCAACATTAAAGCGCTCGGCCACACGCCCGCAGGTGCATTTGGCTCTTGCCGCTACAAATTAAAATCGCTCGATCAAAATTGTCGCGAATATGAACGCTTAATTGAAGTCTTCAAAGCGCACGACATTGGTTATTTTTTCTATAACGGCGGTGGTGACTCTGCTGACACCTGCTTAAAAATTTCGCAGTTATCTGAGTCAATGGGCTATCCGCTTATTGCGGTACACGTCCCCAAAACGGTCGATAACGATTTGCCGATAACTGATTGCTCGCCGGGCTTTGGCTCGGTCGCCAAGTACGTTGCCGTCTCGATGCGCGAAGCGGGCTTAGACGTCGCCTCGATGGCAAAAACTTCCACCAAAGTATTTGTCTTTGAAGTCATGGGACGTCATGCTGGCTGGATAGCCGCGGCTACTGGACTCGCGGCTGGAAATAGCGGTGAAGCGCCGCACATTATTCTCTTTCCTGAGATCGTGTTTGACCCTAAAAAATTCATTGCCAAAGTGGATGCCACCGTTAAAAAATACGGTTACTGCGCAGTAGGTGTATCCGAAGGCATCAAAGGCGCCGATGGTAAATTTGTCTCGGAGTCTGGTTTAGTGGATGCGTTCGGTCACGCACAATTAGGTGGTGTGGCACCCGCCATTGCTGATCTCATCAAGCGTGAATTAAAGCTGAAATATCATTGGGCGGTGGCGGATTATTTACAACGCGCCGCGCGCCACGTCGCCTCTAAAACAGATGTTGAGCAAACCTACGCACTAGGCAAAGCCGCAGTTGAGTACGCAGTCAAAGGCATGAACGGCGTCATGCCCGCCATCAAACGCAAATCCAGTAAGCCCTACAAATGGGAAATCATCGCCGCCCCCTTGGATAAAGTGGCGAATCACGAAAAGAAAATGCCCCGCGATTACATCACGGCAGATGGCTTCCACATCACCCAAAAATGCCGCAATTATTTACAGCCCCTGATCGCCGGTGAATCGTACCCGCCGTATGAAAATGGCCTGCCGAAGTATGTAAGGCTGAAGAATGTGGCGGTGAAGAAAAAGTTGGCGAAGTTTGAGTTGAAATAGAAAGTCTAGTATTGGCGGGTATCTTCAAGGGGAAGTAGCTGAAAGTGCTTGCTGATATTGGTGTTCTGCGTATTTTTGATGTTTGCGTGCTACTGGTTTAGATTGGTGCTGAGTAAGGATAGTAAGTCTCGACTCGTCCGGTTATTGCATTTGACTTTTCGTTGAACTAATGAAGGCATTCGATAAGTGCGCTGCTGGAAAACGTGATTTGTTAGGGGAAAATGTTCATGGAAATATCATGCAACCAATTGGTTACAGGCTGTTTTTTCGTTTTTTCACTGGAATGTTAGGGCGCAACGCGGAATGTTCTGCGGATGTGGTGCTCCCTAAATTGAGTTAGCAGTCACAAAAAGGGGTTTGTATGGAACGGGATTTGAACCAATTTCCTGACGACGAGAATGGTGACGTTCTATGGAACATGCATAGCGATGGTGACAACCTTGCGACGCCGCGCGAAGTGGATTTCTCTGTCATTTTTCCGACGGAAGACGCTGCATTGCAGTTCGCGGTGCATATGTTGAAGAACGAGCAGAAGGTGTCGTTCTCGGCATACGAAGGGAATGATGAATTGCCATGGCAGGTTCAAACACACCCGGTTATGGAGCCAAACCACGAGAACATCTCTGGCTATGAGGCACAACTTGCCGAGGATGCCGCCAAGTATGGGGGGCGCAACGATGGTTGGGGTGCAATGCAGCAGGACTGAGACTGCTAACAGGTTGCTCGTCACAGACGCACAGCATCAGGAGGCCGCTTCGCGGCCAGTGCCGTGTGTCGCAAGCAGCGCAGGGGTCAAGCGCAGGGGTCACAAGCGCAGGGGTCAGGCCTTCAAGCGCAGGGGTCAAGCGCAGGGGTCAGGCCTCAATACTGTTCGGTTAAGTAAATATATGTCAAACTCCAGCCATCGTCAAACTGGAGTTCACAATGGCACGAACCAAAGCAGGGTTGGGAACGGGCGCACGACTGAGTGATTACCTTAGTGCCAGCCTGCT
>JANNWG010000022.1:0-5473 GCA_031414695.1 Burkholderiales bacterium | reverse complement strand
GATGTTGCCGTATCCATCTGGCAAGCTGCACATGGGCCACGTGCGTAACTACACGATTAACGACGTTATGTTGCGCCATCTTCGGATGAAAGGCTACAACGTTTTAATGCCGATGGGCTGGGATGCGTTTGGCATGCCCGCTGAAAATGCCGCGATTGCCAATGGCGCACCGCCTGCCGAATGGACGTATCAAAATATTGGGGACATGAAAACGCAAATGCAGCCGTTGGGTTTGGCGATTGATTGGTCACGCGAAATCACCACCTGCAAGCCGGATTACTACAAATGGAATCAATGGCTATTTTTGAAAATGTTGGAGAAGGGCATTGCGTATCGTAAAACGCAGGTGGTGAACTGGGACCCCATTGACCAAACCGTGTTGGCAAATGAACAGGTAATCGACGGTCGCGGCTGGCGCTCTGGTGCACTGGTGGAAAAACGTGAAATCCCCGGCTACTACTTGGGCATTACCCAGTATGCCGATGAGCTGCTAGATTGTGTCGAGACAAAATTGCAAGGCTGGCCTAAGCAAGTCCGCACCATGCAGGAAAATTGGTTGGGTAAATCGGAGGGCGTGCGGTTTGCATTCCACCATATGATTCGCAGAGACGAATCATCAGCCTCACCCCTTCACCTTCAAGGGGAAGGCCGGGATGGGGATGGGTTTCAGTCCGCAACCGACAATTTCATTCAAGACGGCAAATTATTTGTCTTTACCACCCGTGCTGATACCATCATGGGTGTGACATTTTGCGCGGTGGCAGCAGAGCATCCTCTGGCGTTGCATGCGGCAAAGTCTAATCAAGAGGTTGCGGATTTTATTGAAAAATCTAAAACAGGCGACACCACAGAGCTGGCATTAGCGCTGAAAGATAAAGAGGGCGTGGCAACTGGATTATTTGTTACGCATCCATTAACGCAAGAACAAATCCCCGTTTGGGTTGGCAACTATGTGTTGATGACTTACGGCGATGGCGCAGTGATGGGCGTGCCTGCGCATGATGAGCGCGATTTTCAGTTTGCGAAAAAATATGCGTTACCGATTAAGCCGGTAATTGATTTGGTCAAATCTTATTCAATTGAAGCATGGCAGGCTTGGTATGGTGAGCAAGGCGTATGTGTTAATTCTGGCGTGATGAACGGCATGAACTTTAATGACGCCATTGATTACGTCGCCGCGCAAACCAAGCTGCACGGCGGCGAGAAAAAAACCACATGGCGTTTGCGTGATTGGGGCATATCGCGGCAGCGCTATTGGGGCACGCCGATACCGATTATTCATTGTGATGACTGTGGCGCGGTGCCGGTGCCTGAGAAAGATTTGCCAGTCATCTTGCCTGATGATTTAGTGCCAGACGGCAGCGGTAATCCGCTCAAAAAAGATGCACGCTTTCTTAATTGTGCCTGCCCCAAGTGCGGCAAACCGGCAAAGCGCGAGACCGACACCATGGATACGTTCGTCGATTCGTCGTGGTATTTCATGCGCTATTGCAGCCCTGATAGTGCGACTAACATGGTTGATTCGCGGTCTGAGTATTGGATGCCGATGGATCAATACATCGGCGGCATTGAGCATGCGGTGTTGCATTTGTTATATGCACGCTTTTGGACCAAGGTCATGCGTGATATGGGTCTGGTTAAATTTGATGAGCCATTTACTAATCTCTTTACGCAGGGCATGTTGTCTGCCGAATGTTTTTATCGGCAAGATGAGGCTGGCAAAAAGCGCTGGTTTTACCCATCCGAAATTACCATTCAGTACGACGACAAAGGTCGCCCTGTGAGCGCCACCGCGATTGAAGATGGCAAGCCCGTACTCATGGGCGGCATGGAAAAAATGTCGAAGTCTAAAAATAATGTTGTCGAGCCAAAAGACATCATCGCAAAATTTGGCGCTGACACCGCACGTGCGTATGTGATGTTCGCCGGCCCGCCTGAGCAAAGTGCGGCGTGGTCAGACTCTGGCGCGGAAGGTGTATATCGGTTTTTGAAACGCCTTTATACATATGCCGTTTCAGTCAAAAATGCTTCAAGTAGCTCACCAATAGGCGACTTTGCACTATTATCGGCAGATGCTAAAAAACTCCGCTATGACATCCACACTATTTTGTCGCAAGCGAATCACGATTACACACGCTTGCAATACAACACGGTGGTATCCGCCGCGATGAAAATGTTGAATGCATTGGAAGATAAAAAATCAGCGACATGCAATGATTGGCAGATTGCACGTCACGAAGGGCTGTCCATATTGCTGCGCGTGTTGTACCCATTGGCGCCGCATTTAACCTGGCAATTGTGGTCTGACTTGGGCTATGCCGCGCAGCACGGTGATATTTTGGATGCGCCGTGGCCGACGCCAGATGCCGCCGCGCTAACGCAAGATGAGATCGAATTAGTGGTGCAAATTAACGGTAAATTGCGCGGGCAAATACGTGTGCCGAAAGACGCAAGTAAAGAAGCAATCGAAGCGCTAGCCTTAGCTGATGCTAGCGTGATGCGACATATTGATGGCGCCGTGATTAAGAAATTAATTGTCGTGCCGGGACGACTTGTGAATGTGGTGGTGTAAGGTGATGAACAGAAAACAAACTCTGGCGCTACTAGTCGCACTTTTTATCAGCGGCTGCGGCTTTCAATTACGCGGCTCCTATGCGCTACCGTACAAGACATTGCACGTTACCTCAACTGGTGGTGCCGTCATTGCGAGCCAAATACGTCGTGAATTAACCGACACGCCGACCAAACTGATGAATGCATCAAAAGATGCCGACGCAACACTTACCATTATTGAAGAACGTCGTGATCGACAAATTTTGTCGCTTTCCGGTGCGGGCCGTGCGGTGGAGTATGAATTGCGCATGTCGGTGACATATCAATTCGTTGATAAACAAGGTACGGTGATTATTCCGACGAGCCAGTTGGAGTTGAAACGCATCTTGGTTTATAACGAGCGACAAGTCATCGCAAGCCAACAAGAGGAGACACTACTCTATCAAGACATGGAGCGTGACGCGACAGGGCAAATTTTGCGTCGCATGATTGCGGTTAATCGTCGCACATAAAAACGACGTCACATCATGCGCCTAACCACTGAGCAATTTCTCGCCCAACCGCCGACTGCACTCGCGCCGCTCTACGCCATCTATGGTGAAGAGCCGCTCGGCGCACTTGAGGCGGCAGACAAATTGCGCGAGTTGGCAAAGTCACAAGGCTATATTGAGCGAGAAGTTTTTACCGCTGAGACGGGCTTTGATTATTCGCGCCTAGCCGCTGCGGGCAATGCGCTGTCACTTTTCGCTACACAACGCATGATTGAGCTTCGCATCCCGACGGGCAAGCCTGGTAAGGAAGGCTCTAGCGCGATTGAAGCCTACTGCCAGCGTCTGCCGGACGACACCATCACGCTCATCACCATGCCCGAAATGGATTGGCAGGGTAAACAAACAAAATGGTTTTTAGCCCTCGATGCTAACGCTACAATGATTGAAGCAATGCCGATTGCGCGTGAGCACATGCCGCGTTGGTTAGCAGCACGGCTGGCGCGTTTACAGTTAACCGCCAATACTGAGGCGCTCGAATTTTTAGCTGATTGCACGGAGGGCAATTTACTCGCCGCCAAACAAGAGATTGAAAAATTAGCGTTACTTTACCCTGCGGGCGAAGTCACACTCAACATGATGACCGATAGTGTCGCCAACGTTTCGCGCTACTCCACGGTGAGTTTAATGGCAGCCATTTATGCGGGTGACATCGCCCGTATCGCCAGAACGCTCGATGGCCTCAAGGCGGAAAATGAACCAACCGTGTTGATTTTATGGATGCTCACCAACGAGCTGCGCCAACTACTGCGTGCGGTAGGCGTCACGCAATCCGGACGTGCCGCTTTTGGCGGCAAAGTGCGCGACATCGAAAAACTATCAAAGAAACATAGCGCCGGTAGCTTGGTCAGACTCAACAAACAAGCTGCGCAAATTGACCGCATGATCAAAGGTGTGAATAGCCACGATGTATGGGATGCGTTGCTGCAATTTTCATGTGAGTTGGGCGGGGCGAAGTTGGGTTTGGTACGCGCATGAACAATGAATTACGCTTTTTAGTGCTGTCATTCCAACCGTAGCGGAGGAATATGCTGTCTCATAGAACAACGTAAAAGCCTATTTCTCCACTGCAGTCGAAATGACCACAAATAAAATTTTCAGATACATAATAAATGACACAACCAACAACAAATGTAGCCGAGTACATGCGCGAAGTTGGCACAAATGCGCGCACTGCTGCGCGCTTACTCGCGCGCGCTGAAACTGGCAATAAAAACCTTGCCCTCAGTGCTGCTGCCGACGCCATACTTGCTTCAACTGCAACCATCTTGCAAGCCAATAGCAGCGATGTAAAGCGCGCCATCACCAATGGGCAAGATAGCGCTTTTATTGATCGTCTCACGCTCACAACAAAAAGCATTCACGCAATGGCCGAAGGCCTACGTCAAGTTGCCTCATTAGCCGACCCGATTGGCGAGATGACATCATTAACGCGTCGCCCTAGCGGTATTGAGATTGGCAAAATGCGTGTGCCGTTGGGGGTTGTCGGTATGATTTATGAGTCACGCCCAAACGTGACGGCGGATGCTGCGGCACTGTGTTTGAAAAGCGGTAACGCTTGCATTTTGCGTGGCGGCTCGGAGGCGATTGAATCGAATGCCGCGATTCACGCGGCGATGTTGCAAGGCTTAGTGGCGGCGGATTTGCCCGCGCATGCGATACAACTTATCGCCACAACTGATCGCGCCGCCGTTGGTGAAATGCTCAATATGCGCGGTGTGATTGATGTGCTGATTCCGCGCGGTGGCAAGTCGCTCACTTCACGTATCGCTAATGACGCAAAAGTGCCCGTGATTAAACATCTAGATGGCGTGTGTCACGTGTATGTGCACCTTGAAGCTAATATTGAAATGGCCGTCAACATTGCAGACAACGCCAAAACACAACGCTACGCGCCGTGCAATACGATGGAGACGTTGCTGGTGGACGCCGCCATTGCAAGTGAATTTCTGCCACGCATCGCCGCAATTTATAAAGCGAAAAATGTTGAGATGCGCGTTTGTGCGGAGACAAAAAAAATACTGGATGCGGTTGGCGTCGCAACGGTTGTGGCAACCGAAGACGATTGGTTCACTGAATATTTAGCGCCCATCATTGCGATACGCATGGTCACTGGCTTGGATGACGCGATGGATCACATCGCACGCTATGGTTCGGCACATACGGATGCCATCATCACAGAAAATACAACGATTGCGAATCGCTTTTTACGTGAGGTTGATTCCGCCTCGGTCATCGTTAATGCCTCAACGCGATTTGCCGATGGCTTTGAATTTGGGTTAGGCGCTGAGATCGGCATCTCCACCGACAAACTCCATGCGCGCGGACCCGTTGGGCTAGAAGGACTAACGTCGTTGAAGTGGGTGGTGTTT
>JANNWG010000021.1:0-88985 GCA_031414695.1 Burkholderiales bacterium | reverse complement strand
GGTGTACTGTGCAATCTTCTGAAGACGCTGATCCGCTACAAATAAGTCAGTGGTTTGTTTGTTCATTCTTTTATCCCCTTGGCTGCTGTGCGCTGTTTATTGCATTGTGCTTTTGGCGTTGGGGGTTATTAGAAGTTCCCTATTGGGAGCTTCTAATAACCAGACGTTCGTGCTGAGGTATCGAAGCACACACTGTTAAGTGCTTGATTTATAGGGCTTGAACAACCCTTCGATACGTGCGGCGTACCCTGTCCTGAGCTTGTCGAAGGATCAGGGCGAACGGAACTTGAGGTTATGAGAAGCTCCCTATTCAAATAGTTGCGCCAAAACATCGCAAAAAATGCGTTCAGTTGCTTTATTTTTTCTTGGTTCGTGGCGGCTTACTTGGCGCGGGTGTGGGCGTGGGTGCGGCGGCATTGAGGCCGGTCATCGCTTGCTGCATCCACGCTGCGGGATCGAATAATTTGGCGGCTTGGGCAAAGTCAACATTACCGGATTGTGCGCCTGCCGTTTTAAGTGTGGCGATGGTATCGCGCTGATATTCGAGTGCTTTGACCGATAGCGCGACCGCATTAGTTTGTGCCTCAAGCCACATGTGGACAATTTGCAGGTCGCGGATTTTTTTATCAATCTCAACAGGGTCAAATATATTGGTCGGCGCGGCTGGCGCTGCACCACTAGCACCAGTGGCTGTTGCCATGCCAGACATCTGTCTAAGTAACTCAAAGTAATCGGGTAACGGTGGTGTGGACATGGCAATTACCTATTTGCTAACTATTATGTTTTTTAATGAAATCACGAATTTTTGGGTATATCGTTTCACGATATTTGCGCCCTGAAAAAATACCGTAATGCCCAACGCCAATTGCTGTTAAATGCATAGCGCGCGTCTTCGGCACATTACGGCATAGCGTGTGCGCTGCTTGAGTCTGCCCGCTGCCAGAAATATCGTCAAGCTCACCTTCGATTGTGAATAAGGCGGTCGTTTTGATCGTCTCTGGCTTAACGCGCTCACCTGCAACATCTAACGTACCACGCGCCAAACTTTGTTCTTGAAACACGCGCACGATGGTATCTAAATAATATTCTGCCGGCAAATCCATGACCGCATTGTATTCGTCATAAAAACGCCGGTGCGCCTCAGCAGATTCGCCATCGCCTGCGACCAAATGCTTGTAGTAATCCTGATACGAATCGAAATGCCGCTCAGGATTCATCGCCACAAAACCCGTCAACTGCATAAATCCTGGATAAACAAGCCGCATAGAGCCCGGATACTTGGCTGGCACACGATGAATTGCATTTTGTTCAAACCAGCTAATCGGGCGACGGGTGGCAAACGTATTCACCGACGTTGGACTCAGACTAGTGTCAATCGGTCCGCCCATCATGGTCATGCTGGTTGGGCATTTTTCACCGCGCGCCGCCATTAGCGCCACAGCAGCCAGCACTGGCACAGTTGGCTGGCAAACAGAAACGACATGGATTTTGCCTCCCGATTTTTTCTGCATAAAGCGTATGAATTGCTGTGCATAGGCGACGTAATCATCGAAGTGAAATGCGCCCTCAGACACAGGCACTTCGCGCGCGTCTTTCCAATCAGTAATCGTCACATCATGGTCTTGCAGCATCGTACGAACGGTATCGCGCAGTAAGGTAGCGTAGTGGCCTGAAAGCGGTGCAAAAATTAATACGTGCGGTGCTTTAGTGGGCGCATTTATTACACTGGTCGATTTTGCAAAATGTCTGAGTTGGCAAAATGGCAGATCCAACACAACCGATTCGGTTATGTTTGTGGGCTTACCATTTACAACTACTGATTCAATGTCAAACGGTGGACGCTCATAGTGACCCGTTAAGCGCAACATTAAGTCAAAGCCTGCCGCCGCATTTTTAGCGCTTGGCACATAGGCAAGGGGTAACAACGGATTTTTTAGTGTTTGCGAGCTCGCCTCGGCCCACCAGCGCCATGGCTCCAGGACATTACGCTGATATTCATGCAATTGATAAAGCATTGTAAGCCCTTGTTTAATGACGTTTTGATGAAGTAGCAGGCAGTTTACTGCGGTGCAGCATTTTTCACTAGCATAGCAGTAATAAACTTGTGTACATTTGTTAACATTTGCAACATAAAACCTGCAGTTTTTAAAGGCAAAACCCCATGCGTACTGATTTTTACCCCCCGATCGCCCCCTATGACCACGGCATGATGCCATTGGATAGTTTGCACACGATGTATTTTGAGCAATCTGGCAATCCAGACGGCGTGCCGGTTTTGTTTTTACACGGCGGACCTGGCTCAGGTGCCTCGCCGTCGCATCGGCAATTTTTTGACCCCGCTTTTTACCGCATTATTATTTTTGATCAACGCGGGGCGGGGCGCTCTACACCATTAGGCGAACTCAAGGACAACACCACCCCCATTTTGATTGACGACATCGAACGGCTGAGAGAAAAACTAGGCATCACGCGTTGGCTAGTCTTCGGCGGCTCGTGGGGCTCTACCTTAGCATTGGCCTACGCCGAATATCATCCCGCAAAGGTAATGGCACTGGTGCTTCGCGGGATATTTTTATGCCGCCAATCGGAGATTGATTGGTTTTTGTACGGGCTAAAAAACTTCTTTCCCGAAGCATGGCGAAGACTTGCTGAGCATCTGCCGCCACATGAGCGCAATAACATCTTGAAAGCCTACTACGCTTTGATTACCCACCCTGATCCGGCGATACACTTTCCCGCTGCGCGCGCGTGGAGCATTTACGAAGGCTCATGCTCCACCTTACTACCCAACCCTAACATCGTCGCTAATTTTGGCGCTGATCGGGTTGCATTAGGACTTGCTCGCATGGAATCACACTATTTCATGCACGATATTTTTCTACCGCCAAATTTCATTATTGATAACGTCCCAAAAATCCGCCATATCCCCACCACCATTATTCAAGGCCGCTACGATGCGGTATGCCCGATTGTCTCGGCAGATGATTTAGTTCGCGCCTTTCCAGAAGCTGAATATCACATCATTCCCGACGCAGGACACTCCGCATTTGAGCCAGGAATACGTGCGAAGTTAATTGAAACGATGGAGCGGCTGAAGGTAAGATTTAGGTGAGCGCGTAAAGAGCAAAAACGTTTTAACCGCCGATGGACGCCGATTCACGCCGATAAGGTCAAAAGCATTTGCCACAGTTGAACACATATAAAAACAGATAAAAACAAAAAACGACTTTAAAAATGATGTCATTCCGACAGAGCCGCTTTTAGCGACGAAGAATATGCTTTTAACACGTCAACTAAACAGCATATCTCTCGCCATGACCTTTTTAGTACGGGTAGGTTTTAGGTAAAAACGCTTTTGACCTTATCGGCGTGCATCGGCGTTAATCGGCGGTTCCAAAAAAGTCACTTCTCATAAATCTGCCCAACCTTGTCACCCAACTTCGTCACGCCCTCATTGTAAAAATACACCTCGCCGCCAAAACCATGTTTACGGTTGACCTCAACCATTTTTTTTAAAAGCGCTGCATCAGCTTGATAGCCGTCAGATAGGCGCGTGAGTAGGCCGGGGAAAATTATTTTGTGGTGTTCTGGGGCGATATGTTTTTCAGCCATTTCACGAATGATTTTTTCATACTGCAGCACATCTTTACGATAGACCTGCGGCGTCACGAGTTCGACCCAGCCATTTTTCACCCAGCTTGGCCAGTCTTGTAAAAATTCATCGCGACACCACGGATAAACACTTGGTGCCATGCTGACGATCATGGCGGGTTTACGCTTTTTAGTTTCAGTGTAAATACGCTGCATATAACGATTCAAAATATCGGCACGCCATTGAATCCAATTTGCATCTTTATGGTTTTTAGGAGGGTCACGTCCATCGTGCGCTTTGCGATAAAGACCAACGGTTAATGGGTCATAGCCGCCATCGGATGGCAGCGCGGGTAACCTATCATCGCCTTGCAAACCGGCAACATCATACTTATCGACCACCTCCATCCACAATGACAACATAAAATCTTGCACCTCAGGATCAAACGCATTCATCCAGCGAATACCGTTACGAATAACTTGTTTGCCGTCTTTGTTGAGCGCTGACCATTGTGGTTTTTTGAGGAGTATTTCGCGGCCTTTGCCGTCGTTAATGTCAGTGGCAAATCCGAACTCAAACCAGACAAATACTTTGATACCGCGCGGCTTGGCAGCTTCAATAATTTCAGCCAGTGGGTCGCGTCCTTGTAGTCGCTCATCAATCTCGACTCCCGTAAAATTTTTCATTACCTGACTTGGGTAGAAGGTGCGCCCTTGATTCCAGATAACGACAAAGATAGCGTTGATTTGATTTTTCGCAAGTGCGTCAAGGTGAGATGCGATGAGCGCTTTTGAATTCCAAAAATCCGTGTGATTGGGTGTGGGTATCCAGACGCCGCGAATAGCGTCTTTTACTATTATTGGTAATGGTGCTGTGCTGATTTTTTTAATGCCATCACTTGCAAACGCAGCTAAAGCGTACGTTGTGAATATCGCTAAGCTGAGGCGCATTAGACAACGATGTGAGCGCACAAAGGCACGCATTATTTTTTCGCCTTTGCTGCGTTTTTCTTATTTGCCACCGCATTTACATACAACGCATTTAATATTTCTTCTTCATGCCGATACATTGCTGAATAGTTGCCCGGATTCGTGTCGGGATTAAACCCTGGCCCGCCGTGCATAAAGATCATGCCGTTTTTTTCTTTGGCGTTAAATACCATCGCAGATGTGAGTCCCCATGCGTCCCCCATGTGGCCGATCGCTTTGTAGCCACCCGCCTCAGCTAAACGATCACCGCCACCGCCCTTGCCTGCATCTGGGTATGACAAGTCAGTAAATTTCTGCACGCCTAGCCCCCATGCATTAAACAATGACTTACCGCCACTATAGGTAGATTCGCCATTTTTGCCATCTGATTTAGCGCGCCATTGCGTTTTTAGCATTTCATCTACGGTCTTTGTTTTTAAAAATACGCGGCCTTTGTGTTGACCGCGATTCATCATCATAAACATAATTGTTGATAGTCCCTCTGCGGATAATCGACAGTTACCCTGCGGCCCAAATAGCGTACCGTTTGTGCCGACAAAATAGTCGGCTGTTGCGCGTGGTACGGGCGCGAGCTTGGTGTAATCGTCCACCTGCGCTATCCACGGCCCATCTGTATTCCAGACTTCTTTATTGTCTATCACGCTGCGTTTACGATACAGCGTGGCGATATTGACGATGTCAGCTGCGGGCATATCGGCGGGATGAAAGCCACCTTTTAATTTCAGCGGCGTTAAGACCAAACGCTGCATAAGGCGATCAAAGCGCTCATTCGTTACGCGCTCCATCACAGTGCCAATTACACCCCACGGTAAATTTGCGTATTGAAAAAATGCACCCGGCTTGGCGGCTTTCGACCACATGCTACCTGTACCGTAGCGTTTGCCGTCAGGCAAGAGCACATCTTTCAAATCGGTGATTGTTTTTTCATCCCAATAGTAGCCCGCATTATCCAATATGGAGGAGGTGTGATTGAGCAACATCCGCATGGTGATGGCATCTTCAGGAAAATTCGGATTACGTAATTTGTAACCTAGGTAATCACTAATATCACGGTCTAAATTAATCTTACCGGACTCAACTAATTTCATCACGCCGATAGCAGTGACTGTCTTAGAAATGGAGGCGATACGATACATCGTCTCTGCATTAGCGGGCTTATTGTTGGATGGATTGTCTTGATCTATCCAGCGCGCACCAAATTGCTGGTGGTATGAAATTTTGCCGTCGCGCACCGCTAAGACGGACAAACTCGCGAGTGGCTTTGCAGGATTGTTAACCACTAAAGCAAGCGCCTTATCTAGCGTGGCGTTTGGAGGTATTTTGGCTGAAACGGCAGAGTGGGATTGGATTGTCATAGTAGATATTCCCAATGAAAGCGCGATTACAAATTGGCGATTGATGAATGACATGGAGACTTTTCCTTGTAATTGACATTAAGGTTTGATATGAACAATGCCTAATTCAGCGGCTTGCTTAAGGATGGTCGAACCTGATGTCATTACGTCCAGTATTGCCGCCGTTTCTGCGTCTGGTTTACCATCAAATATGGTTGGCCGAAAACGTAATTGAAATGCAGTCATAACCGCACGCGTGGCTTTATCATGCTCACCGTTTAGCGGCACGGCGTAGCCGAATTGGTCGAGCTTTTTTTGAAACCATTCGATACTCGGCAATTCAGTTTCATAGGTCACGCGCTTTTGTGCAACTAAGGCATCATCAAACCACGGAATCAACCCTTCATCAGCCAATCGCTTCCACGGAAAACGCGGCCCCGGATCATTTTTACGCTGTGGCGCAATATCGCTATGACCCAAAACACGTTCAGGACTGATGTTGTGTTCTTTAACGATTTTTTTGACCAAGGCAATGACTAAATCCATCTGCGCTTTCGGGAAGTCAAAATATTTGCGCCCTTCTGGGGTATCACGATAACCAAGATTGACAATCTCGATGCCAATTGAGGAAGCATTTAATTGTGTGTGTCCTTTCCAGTAGCTGACTCCCGCATGATACGCACGGCGATTTTCATCAACGAGTTGATAAATAACAGGCGCTTCATTTCCAGGCACATCGTTTGCACCATCACTGACTAAATAATGGCTGCTCACCGCTTGCTGAGTGAGCACACGCAATGAAGTGGGATGGTCAATCGCGGTGTAATGCAAGATCAAAAATTGTGCGCGACTGTCTTGGCTTTTTGCAGTGTAAGTACGATCAATGTATAGCGTTGAGCAGCCAGAAAAAAAGCTGATGCAAAATAGGGCTAGAAGGATTCGTTTCATGTTCTTTAATTCCTTATTCAACTATTCGACTTATTTAAAAATCATCAAATTTAACGGTGGCCAAGACCCACCTACTACCTGCTCCTCCCTTTGAAAAAGGGAGGTTGGGAGGGATTGCGTTCACCGCGCACCAATCAGTAGATAGTGCACTGCTTTTAAAGACGGTATCTACATTGGTTGTGCAGCAATCCGCGCGGCAGCTAAATGCGCTTCGCTCACGCGCACTTTTAATTGCGCTGCTGCTGGCAACGCCGCACGCATGGTGTCTTCAATTGACGAATGTAGTAGCGCTGCGCGTCCAGCGAGCGCAATGGGACGCACACCAAAGCGACTAATCATGGCGTTACCAAGCCTAGCTAACTCACTGCCAGCCGCACACAGAATGGTGCGTGCCGCTGCGTCATCATTAGCACTCGCCGCAACGGCCAAGGCTAACTTGCCAATATCACCACGCTCACGGCCATAAAAAAATTGTCGCGAAAAAGACCAGTCGCTGCCACCGATATGTTTGAACATTTCTACCGCCATTGGCGAATCACGCCATGCGCCCGGGCGCTCATCTTCAAGCCGCCAAATATGGCGTAGCGCTTCACGCGCAATCCAAAATCCACCACCGCCATCATCAAGCATGACGCCGCGCCCGCCCGCACGATGAAACACATTCGCCTCATCAATGTAGGCCGCAATAGAGCCTGTTCCCGCATAAACGACATAACCTTCGCCGGGCTTAAATAAATCGCGATAGGCAATATCAATATCGCTACCCACCGATACAGATGCGGCCTCAATACCGAGTGCTTGCGCGATGAGCTGACATATCCGCTCATCTCGCTCATCCAGACCCGTCACACCCGCGCAGACGCGCACAATTTTGCCCAGCGGGGTTGCCGCACTGGCGATATTCGCCAAGGCTTGGCGAATGTGTTCACGACCATCGTTAGTATTTAATTGCAGCGCGGTAATGCCCGCCACCGACCCATCGGCCACAACATTGCCAGCATTATCGGCAACAGCCCAGCGGGTTTGTGTGCCGCCAGCATCCAGCCCTAAGCCTAGCGTGGGAGCGGTCACGGTCATTTAGCGCTAACCAATTCATCAAGGCTTACGGCCGTGCGCGCACTTTCGTTACCGGTACGGTCCACTGCACTCACCACGATACGTGTCAAATTTGCGCCATCAGCAGAGACGCGCGGCAAGCTCATGACCGCGGCATTCACTACACTCGGCTCAACGACGAATTTCCAAGCATTACCGTAGAGCGCCCACACGGCAAATTTATCAACACCCTCATTTGCGTTGGCAACAATCGAAAGCCCGATGGTCTTAGCGCCCGCTGTGGAAGTCATGCCCTTTACCAATGGTGCACTGGGGGCAACCTTGTCTAACCAAAGCGAAGCAGGAATGAGTGCAGGCGTCTGATAATGATTTGCCACCAATGCATCGTTAATACCTTTGCGATTTTGTGATAACGCCACCATGCTGAAATGCACATGACCTGTCACCAACGGCGCGACTTTCGTTTTCTCACGCGTGAGTGCAATTTGATTCACCACTTCTTGCGGCTGCCATGTTTTGGGGGTGTCGTTAATGCGGCTGGTAAAAAGCCCCGGCCACAAATGCCGACCAGCGGTATTTTCATTCGCCCAGTAGTCAAGCAGCACGCCATAGGCTTGCGCTTTTTGTTCTATCGGCCAGTACAATTGTGGGGTGAAATAATCGAGCCAGCCTTTTTGTAGCCACAACTCCGCATCGGCATAGAGTTTGTCGTACTGGCTAAAACCTGCGATGCCGACTGGGCGTTTAGCGGGCTTGCCAATGCCAAATGGGCTGATGCCGAATTTGACGTGTGACTTTTCGCGCTTGATACCGTTGTGAATTTTTTCAATCAAGATATTCACATTTTCACGTCGCCAATCATCACGCGATAATTTTGGCGCGTTCGGCTTGCCTGTTGCTAAGTACGATAGCCATGCGGCGTCATCTGGGAAAGGTAGCTCCGCACGTGGCACAGGCGTGTCGTCAGGGGATGCCGGTGGTGCATCAGTGCCGGGCACGGCGACCGGATAGGGATAAAAATAATCGTCAATATGCACGCCATCAATATCATAGCGACGCACCACATCCAAAATTACATTTAATGTTTGATCCGATGCGGCGGCCTCACCCGGATCCATCCATAAAAATCCGCCGTAGGTTTTGACCGCACTTGGTGTGGTATTCGAAATATGATTTTTAGCCGTAGGCGATTTGGCCTGCGTGTGGCGCGCACGATAAGGATTAAACCAAGCGTGCAGCTCAATGCCACGCTTATGCGCCTCATCGACCCACATTTTAAGTGGGTCATAAAATGGTACGGGCGCTTTGCCCTGCTCACCAGTTAAGTATTCACTCCACGGCTCTAGCTTGGAGTCATACAGCGCATCCGCGCTGGTACGCACCTGCAAAACAATGGCGTTCAAATTTATTTCTTTTGCGCGATTGAGTATCGCGATGATCTCAGCTTGCTGCTGCTCCACAGGCAAATTTGATTTAGACGGCCAATCAATATTAGCAACTGTCGCTACCCATGCCGCGCGAAATTCTCGTGGTGCCGCTGGTGGAAACTGCGGTGGCTCGCTTGGGGCGACGGTAGGCTTTACGGATATGTCCGCACATGAGGTTAATGCGAGCAATACAGCTGCTGCAAATAGGCGTAATTTCAAACTTTGACGAACCATTTTTTTCTCCACATAAACCACGCTATCGCAAACATGACGAGATTAAATAAAACAGCAAACAACAATGATTGATTCACAGGAGCAATCGGTAGCGCTTTGATGGGGGCATACAACATCGTTTTGAGCGCCACCATCTTGCCGTCATCACCTACAAATTTAATAAAACCTAACATCTTTGCGACTAAACCTGAAAACGCAAAAATAAATAACGCATTCATCCCATAGATAGTGAAGGGCAAAAATGTGCGCTGCGATTTTTGTTTGAGTGTCGCATCATCACTGCCGTCCATTAACCAATAAAACGCGCCGAACACGAGTAGCGCCCAGCCTGTCATGGCAATCGCATATGACGTTGTCCATAAACTTTTATTGATTGGCATGATGGTGGCATCAATCATGGCTCCGATCCAGAGCATGGCAAGGCCTGCGAGCAACATCCAGATGGTTTTTTCAGCGCGGCTGACATTTGCCGCCAACCAATGCCCCACTAGCACGCCAAACAACATGCTAGTCAGCGCAGAGATGGTTGAAAATAATCCTTCCGGATCCCATGTTTTTGACCTTGCCCACATATGACCATCTAAAAAAATGCGGTCGATAAACGCACCCACATCACGCCCTGGCTGCAACGCGCCTGCGGCCACCACACCATTCACATCTGGCACAGGAACTAACAACATCACTGCCGTGTAAAGGGTCAATAGGCCAACAATCCAGGCGCACTGTGCCCGCCATTGAAAGTACAACACAATCGGTGCCGCCAGCATCGTACAGAGCGCGATACGCTGTAACACGCCGGGGATGCGTAGTGTTTCAATGTCAAATTTCGGGATGAAATTTAACATGAGTCCAATAAAAAAGATGATGCTCGCGCGCTTCCAAAGCGACAACAATATTGCAAATTTATCTTCAACGATATGCGGATTTGCGGCACGCTTATTGGCGAGCGAAAACGTCATCGAGACGCCGCAAATAAAAAGGAAAAACGGAAAAATCCAATCCGTAATTGTCCAGCCATGCCACTCGGCGTGCGCGAGTTGGGAATACAAATTGCCCCAATCGCCAGGATTGTTAACCAGCACCATCCCCGCGATGGTAAATCCGCGAAAGGCGTCAAGTGAAATTAGGCGGTTTGAAGGATTCATGCTTAACAACAATTGTGTGGGATTAGAAACATCCGCTTCCCCCTTTGAAAAAGGGGGACTGAGGGGGATTGCGACGGGCGAAGTGCAAGCTTAATTACAGCATGCACCTCACGACTCACCGCAATCCCTCCCAGCCTCCCTTTTTCAAAGGGAGGGGCTAAACCTAGTGAAGCGGAATTTTTCAACATATAGAACGCTAAATCAAAGATGCAAATTTATAAGACAAACTCGTTTATCTGCGGCTACTTTCAAGCACAAATGCTTCAAAGTGCACGTCAATACTAGACATTCAACTCTGGCAACTTCTCATAACCCGCCGTTCGTGCTGAGGTATCGAAGCACACATTTTTAAGTGCTTGATTTATAGGGCTTGAACAACCCTTCGATACCTCAGGGCGAACGGAATTTGAGGTTATGAGAAGTTCCCCTCCTCTTTCTTTTTACCAAACGCGGGATCAATCTTCAAAAACATCGCTATCGCAATCGAAGGCAGCGTACAAATACAAACCCAGATAAAGAAATGTTGATAGCCCAACTGCGTTTGAATCCAGCCGCTCACCATACCGGGCAACATCATGCCTAGCGCCATGAAGCCTGTGCAAATCGCATAGTGCGCGGTTTTGTGAATGCCTTTACCGTTGTTATCCGCCACCATAATCATGAAGAGTAAATATGCGGCAAAGCCAAAGCCGTAACCAAGCTGCTCAATGGCGATAGCCAGTGAAATCACCCAGATAGATGACGGCTGCGTGTAGGCTAAAAAGACGAAGGCGAGATTGGGAATATGCACCGCAAAGATCATCGGCCACAACCACTTGCGTAAGCCGCCACGCGAAATCGCGACGCCGCCAATAATGCCGCCGATGGTTAAACAAATCACGCCAATCGTGCCATAGACAAAGCCGACATCTTTGGTAGTTAAGCCTAATCCACCTTTATCCAAGCCGTCTAAGAAAAACGGCGCAACTAATTTCAGCGCCTGCGCTTCGCCTAAACGGTAGGTTAATAAAAACGCCAAGATAATCAAAATATCTTTACGGACAAAAAATGATTTGAAGGTAATTAAAAATTCCTCAAGCACATTGCCGCTACCTTTGACCGTCACGTCCGTTGCCGGTGTGGGCAACATAAAGCGGTGATAAACCGACAGCAATAAAAACATGCCCGCCAATACCCAAAACACAATTGACCACGCCAGCACCATGTCACCCGTGCGTTCACTCAACTGCCCGGCAAGATACACCAAGCCACCTTGACCAGCAATCATCGCGACCCGATAAAACGTCGAGCGCACACCAACGAATGCCGCTTGCTCATGCTCTTTGAGCGCCAACATATAAAAACCATCCGCCGCAATATCATGCGTGGCCGAGCTAAACGCCATCAGCCAAAATACCGCTAACGTGATTTGAAAAAAATGCGTGGTCGGAATAGTGAGTGCCACCATCGCGAGTGAAACGCCAATTAAAAATTGCAACGTCACAATCCAATAACGTTTGGTCTTAAACATATCGACCAGCGGCGACCAGAGTGGCTTAATTACCCACGGCAAATAGAGCCAGCTGGTGTAGAGCGCAATATCAGTATTCGAGATGCCCAAATTTTTGTACATGATGACGGAGAGCGTCATCACCACGACATACGGGATGCCTTGGCCGAAGTAGAGCGTGGGAATCCACGACCATGGGGTTTTTGTTGGTGCGGCGGTATTAGTTTGCATGTTGGCCTAATTTAATTTGCACTTGCATTGCACTTACTTGTGATGCGCCTAGTATTCGCGACCCCAATCCCTCCCAACCTCCCTTTTTCTACGGGAGGGGCTGGTGCAGTGGTGATGAGTATGTGTAGCACACTCAAACAACTACCAACTGGCTCCTCCCTTAGAAAAAGGGAGGTTGGGAGGGATTGCGCTCGTTACACAACTTAAATCACATTCAAACCACTACTTAATTATCTAAAACAAAAAATCACTTCTCCACCTTCACATCCAAAGTCGCCATCACCTGATCAATTCGTGAGCCTTCCGTATCCACCACCACAAACTTAACGCCCTGCCACGAAATACTATCCGCTTTGCGCGGCCACTTTTTGAGCAGGGACATTAAAAACCCGCTAATGGTCTGATAATTCTCTTCCATCGGCAAACTTTCCCAACCGAATAGCTGCTTCACATCACTAATATCTGCCATGCCGTCAATGAGCCATGCGCTATCACGATCATTCATCTTCACGATACTCTTTTCACGCGCGACTTCTTCGACAATGCGCCCCATGATGGCGGCCATCACGTCATTCATAGTGAGTAATCCCACCACGACACCATATTCATTGGCGATCAGCGCAATATCTTCACCCGCATTGCGAAATTGATCTAGCCCATCTAGCACCGTGATCGAATCCGGCAGCATGAGGAGCGTTTTCATGCCCCATGCTTTGAGTGTGTCGCGTTGTAATCGTAGCGACTGATTGTTAATCGCTTTCGCCAATAAATCTGCCGCGTCAATATAGCCAATCGGATGATCAATATCACCAGCTGTCACCACAAAGCGTGCTTTAGGCTCTTCTGCCAATACTGTTTTTATCGTCTCTTCATCATCATCGACATCAATGGAGACAATATTTTGGCGCGGTGTCATGGCGCTGGTAATGGCTTTTTCGCCGAGGCCAAGTACGTTTTGAATTAAGTGATGCTCATCGCGATGCACCGCGCCGGATTGTGCGCCCGCTTCAAACATGGTGTAAACATCATCAGCAGTGACTGCCTCAATACCCTGCGAGCGAATATTAAAAAACGCCAAAATCGCATCAACTAATTTTCCAAAAATCCACAAAATTGGCATGAATGGTTTTTGCAGCGTGCGCAGCACAGGCGCTAACGCACATGCAATGCGCTCAGGCGAATGCAGCGCTAAGCGCTTCGGCAGCAAATCGCCAAACAATAAAAATACCGCCGTAATGCCGCCGACCGCAATTGTCAACGACAAACCATCGCGCAATAAACCATCAGCCATTCCCCAACCAGCAAAGGCTTGCGAAATACGCGCATTAAACGCCGCCTCGCCAAACACACCCGCCAAGATAGCGATGACATTTAAGCCAATTTGCACGATGCCTAAAAAATGATTGGGGTTATCTTTGAGATACAAAACAACGCTAGCGCGGTCTTCACCGCCATCGCGCAATTGCATCAGTTTGATGCGCTTCGCACTCGCAATGGAAAGCTCAGACAATGACAAAAACGCATTGAGGCTAACGAGGAGGAGCAAGATAAATAAGGTGTCTGTGAGACTCATGATGACTTCACATCTTTGGGTGGCGGTAAGGGAGAACCACCATACACGATGATTCAACATTAGCGCAAATTGATAACACTAGTACTTTTGTTGGGTGCTACTAGCGATTTGCTTCAGGTCAATCAAATTTGAGTTTAGTTGGGATCGCTTTATTCATACAATGCAGCACGAATACTCCCGTGAGCGCCAGTGAGGCGCTTCTGCGCTTGAGCAATTGTGATGTGTTTTTTGATCGCCACTATTGCAACCTTAACGTGATACTCGCATGCCACTAAGGTGCTGGTGGCGAGCACTTCGGTGCAATCGGTCGCGAGCATGGTTAAGCGCACTGTTCGGCGAATGAGTTTAGCGTTGGTCGGCTTTACATCCACCATCAAATTGCCATAGACCTTATGTAGCTTCACCATGATGGCGCTGGATATGGTGTTCAACGTAATTTTTTGTGCCGTACCCGCTTTAAGGCGTGTGCTGCCTGAAATGATTTCAGCACCCGTATCGATGGTGATGCCGAATTCAGCGGCGTTTGTCACAGGTGCGTTGGGGTTATTCGCGATGCCAATGGTAAGCGCGCCCGCTTTGCGTGCGGCTTCGATGGCGCCAAGTGCATAGGGTGTAGTGCCAGAGGCGGCTAATACAATCACCACGTCATTCGATTCCACATTGGCTTTTTGAATATCTGTCATGCCGAGGGTGTGGCTATCCTCAGCACCCTCAACCGCTTTGTAAAGCGCCTCTTCGCCACCTGCCAGCAACGCAATTGCACGCTCAGGCGGCCATGAAAATGTCGGGTACAACTCAACACTATCGAGCAAACCTAAGCGACCAGATGTGCCCGCACCTGCATAGACCAAGCGACCGCCTGCGCGAATACGCGGCACAGCAGCATCCACGGCGGCGGCAATTGCGGCATTCGCACGCTGCACAGCTGTGACCGCGTTTAACTGGTCATCGACAAAGGCGGCGACTAAATCGTTGGTCGCGTATTCATCTAAATTCGCATGCTGTGCATGCGGCGTTTCGGTATTGAGCATAGCATTCATTGTGTTTATATACTACAAAAGTCTAATATTGGCGGTTGTTTCCAAGCAGTTTTGCTTGAAAGTGCTCTTATTTATTAGTGTTTACACTTTATTTAACATCTTACGCACGAAACAATGTTAATGTCTAAATCCAAATACAATACCAATAGCATACCAGCTACTCACCTCCAGCGGGGAACGAAATATGACGCACCGCAGCATTTCAAGTTTTAATCGTGGCATCAAAATCACCTTCATCAGCGCACTCATTGGCTTAGTCTTAGGCTGTGCGACGGCTGATAAATCCGCGCCACAAACCACATCTGAAGCTATAGCTGAAGTGCGCGGCACGTGGATCACCACCACCGCCAACACCGCCATTGCCACGCCAGAAAATACCGCGAAAACGATGAAGCGGCTGCGCGAGATTGGGCTCAATACTGTCTATGTGGAAGTGTGGAAAAACGGCTACACGCAGTTCCCATCTGAAGCGCTGAATAAAGTGGTCGGAGTGAAGATGCGGCCCAACCAATTTCCGCAAGACCCCTCCGATAGCGCTGACACCCTCAAGCGTGCGCCGCGTGATTTGTTGCAAGAAACCTTGATTGAAGCACACCGCAATGGCTTGATTACGATGGCTTGGTTTGAGTATGGGTTTATGGCGGCCTATAAAACCACCAACCCGCACTTGCGTCGCATGAAGCCAGAGATTTTGTCACGCGACATTACCGGTAATGAAGTCGCCCCGAATGGCTTTGTATGGATGAATCCATTGCACCCCGTTGCGCGCAAATTGTTGCTCGATATTGTCTTGGAGGCGGTTGATAAATATGACTTAGACGGTGTGCAGCTAGATGACCGCATTGTTTGGCCGTACATCACCATGGGCTACGACGATTACACTAAAAAAATCTACGCCGAAGAGCATAACGGTGCGAGCCCACCAGCCGATCATAAAGACCCAGCTTGGATGCGTTGGCGCGCGGATAAGGTCAATGAATACGCACGTATTTTTGTGCAAGAGGTTCGCGCCAAGCGACCACATTTAATTATTTCACTCTCGCCTGCGGTGTACCCGTGGTCGTGGGAATACTATTTACTCGAATGGCCGAAGTGGGGGGCGTGGACGGCTAAGGACGCGCTCACCAATGTCTCACTCGCCGCACAAAAAGTAACGCCACGTTGGGATGAATTTATCCCGCAGGTGTATCGGTTTAACTATCCCGCATTTGAAAAAACCTGGCTTGAACAAATAGAACATATGCGCGTACTCGGCGGCAATCGGCAGAAAGACATGCTCGCGGGCATTCGCGTAGTGGGTGAAGGCAAAGACTCAACATGGGAAGTGCTACGCCAATCTATAGACTTAACGCGCAAAACTGGCTCAGGCGGCCATGTGCTGTGGTTTAGCCGTGGCGTGCTGGATGTATATCCAAATGAATTAACGAAATACTACAACGGCCATGTGGAGTCGCCAAAATTTGCCAGCGGCTGGAGACGCACGTCGATAGGGCTATTTCGCGGTAATGGCGCAACCGGTAGAGTCGAATGGTCACACCCCGATATCCCACGTGGACGTTACCGATTGATAGGCTTTGACGGCAAGAGTTGGCAATATGTGGATGAACAACTCATTGAACGCAGCAGCGGCGCGACGTGTAAAACTGTGTTTTTTGTGGAACCTGAATATCGTGAGGTGGAGTTAATTTTGGATCGGCGGTAAGTGCTTTTTTGGAACCGCCGATGGACGCCGATACACACCGATAAAGCAAAACTTTTTTTACCGCAGATAAACGCGGATGAACGCAGATAAAGTAAAAGCTAAACATATGTCATCCCGAGCGCAGCCGAGGGATATGCTTTCTTGTGAGCACGTGATATCGAAAAGCATATCCCTCGGCCTGACAAAGTCAGGTTTATCCTGAGCGCAGTCGAAGGGCTTGGGATGACAGTTTTTGTGAGAGTGGGCTGATATTTAGTGAACGATATTTTTATATGGCGCTTTTGACTTATCGGCGCGCATCGGCGTACATCGGCGGTTCCAAAATTTTTTACTAACTAAAACTAAACAAGCATGCACCGCTCCCTCTCCCTAGATGCCCTTCGTGGCATTGCCATTTTGCTGATGGTGCTATCGAGCCGTATTCCATTTGGTGTGCTGCCGGAATGGATGTATCACGCGCAAGTAGCGCCACCGCTGCACAAATTTGACGGCACCATTCCTGGCATTACTTGGGTCGATCTAGTGTTTCCGTATTTTTTGTTTGCGATGGGTGCGGCGATACCATTGGCACTGCATGCACGGTTGGAAAAGGGCGAGGCACTCTATAAGATTTCGTTATCAATTTTGAAGCGCGGCGCGTTGCTTTTTTTCTTTGCCGTCTATGTGATGCACATACGCCCAACGGTGATGTCGGCTAAACCAGAGCTATACGAATACGCACTATCGTTTGTTGGCTTTATGTTGCTTTTCCCTATGCTGGTGAAATTGCCCGAAAAATGGTCCCCGTTATTGCGATTTGCCACGCGCCTTGTCGGATGGGGCGGTGCTGCGATTGTGCTCATCATGTTTGAGGCCAAAGACGGTAAATTATTTGATGTGGCGCGCAGCGACATCATCATTTTGGTGTTGGCCAATGTTGCCGTTACCGGCTCATTTATTTGGATCGCGACACGCAAACGGCTCGATATTCGTATCGGCATATTGGCGTTTTTGTTTGCGCTCAGGCTCGCACAGTCATTACCCGGCTGGGGGCAGTGGTTGTGGAATTTATCACCCACACCGTGGATAGGCACGGTCTATTTTCAGCAATATTTATTCATCATCATACCGGGCACTATTGCGGGTGACCTGCTCTTAAAATTTGCCAAGTCCGCGCCCTCGCCTACTAGCCACCGATTGTGGGCGATTTGTGCCATAGGGCCATTGCTAACGCTTTGGTTATTGTTTTTATTAAAAGGCCGCTTTGTTATCGCGGCTACTCTCGGTACGGTAGCAATTTGTGCAGGCGGCTGGATGTTGCTCAGACAGCCTAAAAATGAAGCTGAAAAAATCATCCGCTCCTTGTTTGGCTGCGGCATTTTTTGGCTCATGTTGGGCTTGGCTTTTGAGCCGTATGAAGGCGGCATTAAAAAAGACCGCGCCACCATGAGCTATTACTTTGTTACCTCCGGCTTGGCGTTTTTCACTCTCATTTCGCTAATGATCGCAATCGATATTGCGCGCATACGCCGTGGCTTTGGCTTAATCATTGCGACAGGGCAAAATCCACTGGTCTCCTACGCGGGTGTGCAAAGTTTTCTGCCGCCGATACTTGCTGTCACAGGCATTGGCACATGGATACAAAACTTGACGATGTCGCCGTGGCTGGGTGCGGCACGCGGAGCGTTCTACACATGGATACTCGCGTGGGTGGGCGCGTGGTGTACCAAGCGCGGGATATTTTTGCGGACGTAATTTGCTGCATAGCAGCATGAGCAGCCGCCGCTTTTTACTGTTGTACATCGACAACACCCCCCTTCCAAATTGGTAGTCAAGTGGTATTATTAATTCAATATAAAGAGACTTAAAACACATCACCGCATTAGCACGCCTCGAACCGTTACGGTGCATGTGTAATGAAGTCCAAACATAAATAAAACGTCACTACTATTTACCAGGAGAAACCGGATGAAATTTCACCAAACCCCCATTGCAGCAGCGGTCGCATTAGCGCTATTAGGTTTTAGCGCCTCCGTTACCGTATCAGCACAAACAACACCAGCAGCACAAGCTGAAGCGAAGAAAGCAGAAGATGCTAAAAAAGCAGCGGATGCAAAGAAGGCAGAGCCTGAAACCATCGTCGTCACCGGTATTCGCGCATCGCTTGAACGCTCAATCGAAACCAAAAAAGACGCCGACACTAACGTCGAGGTGGTTTCTGCCGAAGACGTAGGCAAGATGCCCGACAAAAATATCGCCGACGCACTCTCACGCTTAACGGGTGTAAACGTACAGTACGGCGGCGCACTCGCCATGGACGAAGCTGAACGCGTCGCCATTCGCGGTACTAGCCCAAATTTAAATTTAGTTACACTCAATAGTCATGCATTGTCTTCTGGTGATTGGCATGTGGGCGATCAAGCAGGTAGCGGCCGCTCAGTAGGTTTTGGCTTACTGCCATCACAGTTGATTGGTCAAGCCATTGTGTACAAAACCGGTCGCGCGGATATTACCGAGGGTGGTATCGCCGGTACGGTTGATATTGTTACCCGAAAGCCGCTCAGCAGTTTCCGTAAATCGTTCACAGGCGAATTATCAGTCGGCGTAGTGCACGCGGATTTGCCTAAAAAAACAGACCCGCAAATATCAGCGCTAATGGCATTTCAAAATAGCGATAAAACATTTGGTGTGATGCTGCAGGCATTTAGCGAAAAACGTCATTTACGTCGCGATGGTCAAGAGATTTTTGGCTATAACTACATCACGCAAGCGCAAGCTAATGCATCAGGCATTCCTGCGCTGATTACCGCAGCGCAAGCAGCAGCGGCAATTAGTACAACAGCAGTTACTAATGTGCGTATGCCTGGCAGCCTAAATTCAGCCATGTTTGAAGGCGTGCGTGAGCGTGTTGGCGGCTATGTGGGCTTAGAGTGGAAACCAACTGCTGATATAGACCTACACTTTAGTGCGTTTAGCTCAAAGCTTGATGCGGATAACTACAATAGCAGCGGCTACGGTTTACCCAACACGCTGTTAAATAATGGTTGGCAAATTCAAAATGGCGTAGTTGACAATGGTGTATTGGTTGGCGCTTCGCTTGTACGCCCATCGACAGCGCCGGCAACTCAGCGCGTAGTTGGCTTTCAGTTTGATCACTTCTTACGTCAAGGCGCTGTAGCTAAAGCAAACTTCTTTGATCTAGATGGTAAATGGCGCGTTTCAGACAGATTGAACTTCAAAGGCCGCGTCGGCACGACTGAAGGTAGTGGCAGCACCAATAGTCAGCCCAGTATTGTTTTGGGCATCATAAACCCGAATATTAGCTATCGCATCACGCCAGGAAATGCGGTGGACTACACCATCACCAATACGGCGGGCGCTAATATTGATTTGAACAATACGGCTAATTTCGTACAGTTAAATAATCAAGGCGGGCGAACTGAGTCAAAAGATATTGAAAAATATTTTCACATTGACGGCGAATACAAATTGGATATGGGTATGTTTCGTACGTTGAAATTTGGTGCACGTAGTGCCAAACATAAACGTACTTATGACGTGACAAACGCACGTTGGAATGCGCAGGATAATGCGAACGATACACCTGTCACGCCATCGCCATTTATTTCTGTCACTGGTGGCTTATTAGTCACTAATATTGTTGGTGCAATTCCATTAGCTGCTGGCACATACCCAAGCAATTGGGCATCTGGCATAAGTGGTAATTTCCCGCGCAGCATGTTGCGCTACAGCACAAGCCAACTACAGAGTTTTGGCAATCAGTACATCAACTGGGATCCGGTCAAAAATAAAAACTGGTCTGCTGGTTTTGATGTTCGTGAAAATAATGATGCTTATTATTTGATGGGCGATTTTGAGGTTGATAAAATTTCTGGCAATGTCGGGCTGCGTGCGGCTATTACCGAAGTTAAATCTACCTCATACCAGCAGCTACCAAGCGGAACGGCGGCTGGCCAGTGTATAACGTTGCAGCCTTGCAGCGTACCGAATGCGATTGTTGGTTCGCGCGTTGGCACTTATATTCCACAAGTGGTAAATACCAAACATACAGACTGGTTACCAAGCCTTAACTTACGTTGGGAACTTGAGCCTAAGCTGATTGGTCGTCTTGGCATTACCAAAACATTGGGCCGTGCAAACTACAATGAATTAGCAGGTGCAGTATCACTTAACAATACGTTGCTGACAGGCACATCTGGCAATCCACGCTTAAAGCCCATTACGTCAGTCAACGTTGATGCGTCACTGGCTTATTACTTTGCGCGACGTGCGTATGTCTCTGGTGCGATATTTTCGCAAGATATCAAAGACTACGTTAAGCCCGGTGTATCTAGTGTTGAATATTTCAACACTAATACAGGTAGTAATTCAACCTATCAGGTGACCTCACGTGTACAGGTTGACGCCAAAATTAACGGTATCGAGTTAGCGGGTGAAGTGCCATTGGGTAATGGTTTTGGCGTACTGGCCAATGCCACCTACGTTGATGGTAAAGATGCGGATGGCCTACCTTTCTTAGGCACATCCCGCATGACCTACAACCTGCAAGGTTACTTTGAAGATAACGCATTTTCTGCGCGTCTGGCTTGGAATCATCGCTCAGACTATGCGATCGGTTTAACGCAACAGCCTGGCGTGATTAGCTCGGTAGGTACGCATCGTTATGCTGCAGGCGGTAGCTTATCCACATCGTTGTCGTACAAAATCACCTCGCAAATCAGTGTGACATTAGATGCGAATAACTTGCTTAACCCTAACCGTAAAACTTACTATATTTCTGAATATGCACCTGGTTATGTTCACGAATCAGGACGCCAGTATTTCCTGAATCTACGCGCCAAGTTTTAGTCAAACGTCGTCGTGATCTATAAAAAGCCGCTGGCGAAATCCAGCGGCTTTTTTGTTGGCAATTATTAAAAATCTAATATCAACGGCTACCTTCAAGCATTTAGTTGTCAAACTAGACGCCAATAAACGACTTTAGCGTAATGATTTACTATCACTCGCAAATAAATGCTGCTGGGCAGGATCAACTTCAAAGCGAATTGCCTCCCCTGCAATAAGTGTGCAACGCTCGCGGCTCTCGATGCAAATCGTTTGACCAAATGCATCAACATAAATAAACGTGGTGGCACCTAATGCCTCAATCACCTTGACCGTACCGGATAGTGCGCCGTCAATGTTAAGTCGAATATGCTCTGGACGCACGCCCAACTTACCTGATTGTACGGCGCATGCGTTAGTCGTTGCTAATAGCGTGTCGTCAGCGAGTGTGACTTGATTTGGCCGTATGGCAACAGGTAAAAAGTTCATCGCAGGCGAGCCGATAAAGCCTGCGACAAATTCATTGCAGGGATTTGCGTACAGGTCGAGCGGCTTGCCGACTTGCTCGATCACGCCATCGCGCAAGACGACAATCTTGTCCGCTAAGGTCATCGCTTCCACCTGATCATGCGTCACATAAATCATGGTTTTGCCTAAGCGCTTATGAAGGGCTGCAATCTCTACCCGCGTCTTTAAGCGTAGTTCAGCATCAAGGTTTGATAGCGGCTCATCGAATAAAAATACGTCCGGCTCTTGCACTAACGCGCGGCCAATTGCAACGCGCTGACACTGCCCGCCGGATAGCGCACCCGGCTTACGATCTAAGTACGGCTGCAGGCGCAGTATGTCAACAGCCATTTTTACTTTTTCCGCGATGACGTCTTTCGCCACGCCGCGCATACGCATACCGAAAGTGAGATTTTCCTCAACCGTCATGTGAGGATAGAGCGCGTAGGATTGAAATACCATCGCGACGTTGCGCGCACTTGGTGCGGCGTGGGTGACATCAACGCCGTTGATGGTGATGTTGCCTGCGCTAACATCCTCTAAGCCCGCAATCATGCGTAAGAGTGTTGATTTGCCGCAGCCGGACGGCCCTACGAAGACGACAAATTCGCCCTCTTCAATATCAAGATTAATACCGTGAATGGTGTCGGTATTGCCGAAGCGTTTTTTGATATTGCGGAGTGTGAGTGCGGTCATGATTATTGCCGTTAGTTATTGAGTTGTAATTTTGCAATCAATTGATCATCCCATTGAATCGGTATGCCTGCAGCGACTAGCAGCGCTTGCAATGCCCGCACGTGCTCATCACTAAAAGCAATATTGGCTAACGATATATTGTTAGCAATGGCGTAGCTTGCCAGCATTGCCGCCACTTCACCAATCAGCCATTCAATCGGATGTACGCGAGTAGCCGCATTCACTAAATGGGTAACGCTAATATTTTTACAAGCGGGAATTAAATTATCGCAATCGCGCGCGACAAATACGCCAAGCGGCAAAGTGAACGGTCGCACCTTTGCATTCACGCCGTGGCCAGATACACAGGTGGGGTGAATATCCATGTTGTACCAAGCAACACCAACACTTTGTGGATGGTTAAACGCCGTGAGCTGACCACCGTGATGAACAATATCGGTTGCCGTTAAGGTTGTAAGTCCCACAATGCGGCGCGACTCACGCACATAGACTTGCTGGGCAAAACCATCTGTTGTGCCAAGCGCTTCAATTTCAAGCTGCAAATATGGGTAGCCTTTATTAGCACTATTCGGATGCGGCGCATCGTGCTGTAACCAATAGAGAAAACAGGCGGATAAATTTTTTGCGCGGTCAACAACGTCCGCTTCAGCAACATCACCATCGAGCAATGGTGCAATCGCATAATCGTTTTGCGCCCAATTAATCAACGAGACTTCAACCTTCACTGTCAGCCAATTACGTCCGGACACAATCCGCCGGTAACGCCACCAATCCAGCGTTTGCCCCTCACCAAACAACGGCAGTGAAACAGCTTTGCCCAAACCTTCACCAGGCATGTAAGTGCTAAATTGTGCAAATCCATAATGCGGCACGACATACTCACGCCACTCAGCATAGCCAGGCGGCATTGGTGAATTTTGTAGCGCATTAGATTTTTTTACGGCCATCACCATCGTCACTGGCTGCTGATCTAAGGTATTGGCATCTAACGGCGCATCAAGCTCATTAAACTCATGGCGCGACTCTTTACCTAGTCGATACGGCAAGCGCGCGTGCTTGAGTAAATCGCCCGTGTCGGTGGCGTCACAAAAGTAGCGTGCGGCAATCGCTGTCTGCGTATTTTTATTATCACGAACCACCACTGTCGTGATTAACCGTTCATCACGTGTTACAGAAACTATCGACTGAAGGCGCAATAGTTGCAGCTGACCGCGCGCCACCAATGGTGCCAACATGGTTTCAAAATACGCTGCCGCCAACTTCGGCTCAAAGCACAAACGACTGACCCAACCGTCACCCGGATTTGTGCCCTCAGTCATCTCGGTATTGTCGATAAAATTTTTATCGGCCAAATAATGGTCGCGAATAGTTTGCCGAAATTGCAGATAACTTGCCGATGCACCGCCATGTTCAATCAGATGATGCTCATCCGGCGGCACGCCTTGAGCAGTCATTTGTCCGCCGAGCCAATCATATTCGGCAACTAAGGCCACACGTAAGTTAGGTGTCTGACAGGCGCGCCAAGCAGCCAGCACGCCACCCAAGCTCGCACCGATAACGGCAATATCGACGTGTATGTTTTGTGAATTCATGTTATATAAAACTCATGCTCGCTTTAGGCTACTGACAACTTCTGACAACTTCAGACAATAAGTACAACGCTATCAACAACTACCATCTGCTCCTTCCCCCAAAAAGGGGGAAGGTTGGGATGGGGGTATTGTTGTTGAATGCACGGCATATCCAACACCCTCGCACCAACGTTTTTTACAGACTAATCTTACCTCTCACTTACACCAATCGCCCCCATCCCAACCTTCCCCCGTCACCGGGGGAAGGAGGAGTTCAGTGGATGTTGAACAATTTGCATTTTTCGATCAACAACCGACGACTCTATCGTCCAACGCTTGCAAATTAATACCTATTTCAAATGTACGATTCCATGGCAAATAAATAGAGGCGACCTGCCAATCAAACTGATGTTGCCGCAGCCAATCATTGGCCGCTGTTATAAAAACGGCACTCACTTTTTCATTCAAGACTGATGCCGACATTGTGGTCTCATCAATTTCATCGCGAATTTGCTGGCGTATTACGGCTTGGTATAAATAATCTTCTAGCAAGCGTAAACACAGCGCTTCACGATTGGCACTAGCATCCGCATCATGCGCTGCAAGCGCACACTGCGCGAGCAAACTGCCTGCAGAATTACTCGCGGTATTCCAGCCTGCATATGCGGCTAACATATTGAGCGGCATGACTTGCCTGAGCGCTTCAATCAATATCGGGTCACCACCATTGGCGTAGGCTAAATCAAGCACAGCTATTTTTTTATTGCTAACACCAAGCGCCTTTTTTAGCCATTCTGCCGTCACTGTTGATATTGAGGGTAACGGCAAGCGCATTGCCCAATCGCCCTGCGACGTACCCGCGCTATGTACGAGGAGCAACACATCTGCCGCCGCCGCGTCGCTCACACGTACACCACCAACCGCCGCTATTTGTGCGGAGATGGATTCCAAAATGGGTCTATCTTCATAGCGCGCATTGAGTGCGGCAATGTGCTCAGCGTCGGTTGCAACAACGAAAAATTTTATTGCCGTTTTATTGGTTAGCGCACCGACCATATGCGCGCTTAAGGTGTGAATAACTTCATCCGCACCCGGATAAATTTGTACGCGTGATTCAAGACTATCCGTCGTTAACGCTTGCTGCAACTGACGCCGCTCAGCGATATTAAATCCATAGCCAGCCGTATCATCTTGCGGCAGGATGAGCCTATCTATCACACCACTTTTCACTAATGACAAGGTATGCAGCGCGATTGAAAAATTACGTTTGCGTGTTGCTAAATAATCATTACGAATGTCTTCAGGTATCGCCGCTTTGGCATCATTTGCAATGACGGCATCTGCGGCGTGACCCAACACATCATAACGATCTTGATAAAAAGACCAGCGCCAAATCAGCTCACCATACAAATTCCAATAGACTTTTTCTTCATCATTAATATTGTTATGTGAGAGTCGCATAGTTGCGAGAAAACAATAAACAGGCCTAAGCGGGTAGCGCTGTTTTAGAAAAATTAGCGTGGAAAGCCTCGTTAATAGGGCACTTTCACTATCCTCAATGAACCGTGACGGCACCAAGCCGCCGTAGATCAGCATATCTAGCGACAACACAAAACCATCCGCTTCAGCAGCGTGTGCATGCAACCAATCGCTGAGATGATCACGATCTGCTGGCTCGCGAAAATTACCAAGCGCTGCCACATCCGGCATCACTAGTTGCCAGCCTGCAATGCGCATCAGTTGGCGAACTTGTTCTCTCACCACAGGGCGGCCATCAACGGGGAGTGCAACAATTTTTTTATTCATAGCGTAGTGTTAGTGGCGCGACGTAGCGTCACAATTTCATGTGGTGCAGCGATATTGATTGGTGCATCGCACGCTTGACCATTCGCCATTACGCGCCGCCATGTTGTATCGTTTAATGAAAATTTTTGTGGTGTGCTATGCGGATTCCAAAGCCGTATTTCCACTTCATCTGCTGTTTCATTTTTAAGACGCCGCAAGCTACTTAATTGCAAATACGGATTATCAATTTCAATATCAGATTGCCATTGATCGCTGTGACCGCGCAGCAGTACGGTAGGTTTACGAAAACATGAAGCGTGCTGTAACGTCTCAAGTGTGGCGCTGTCTTCAGATGTGGCAAAACCAATTTGAAATTCAAATTTTTCTTCGCCTAGGCATTGGGCTTCGGGCGTCGCCATATCAGGCCCTGCGCCAACGCCGCGCGTGAGCAAATCACGTCTCGACATCCAGCCGACACTGCGTATTAGCGTGACGCCGAGATAGCGAATGTTATGGCCAGCAATCACCTCGTATTCCTGCATGGCACGATGAACAAACATGAGCTTACCCGCTTGAATAGCCGAATAAGTTGGGTTGACCACAGGTGGCATTTCTTGGCGTGAGAGGCTCAATGGATAAGAGGCTAGCTTGATCGGTCGCTTCACCCAATCAAACGCTACATCACTGAATGTATATTCGATGTCGCCATCTACCGGCATGAGCAACCTAGTGCGCTGATCACGCGCGTTGTTCGTGTAATGAAGCGTGACGCCTATCATGGCGCTGCCTGCGACAAGTCGCAAGGTTAATTCGGCACTGTTTGTCACTGACGCACTGTGTCGTTCACTTCTATCAGCACTGAGACTTTGCGGCACTGTCATCGTCATGACCAAACGCAACTCGGATTGCATAGCAGAAATGCGCGCATAGGCAAATGTAAATTGGCTTTGTCTAACTTGATGTTGCTTAGGTGGCGGCGAAAAATTGTAACTATCGCCTGCATCCAGCTCTGTCAGGATGCTAAGAAAAGCATTGCTTGTTTCTCCCGTTTGCAAATTAGTGACATCAATTTCACCCTCCTCAGTTAGCGTGACACGTAGGAATTGATTCTCAATCATGTGATGTTCAATATCATCAGCGTCATCTGCATCATCAGGCACGAACAAGGCAGGCGCAACATTCAATGCAAGCGCACCCATCGCGGCAATTTCACAATTTGCACAATCAATCATCAATTCATATTCATGCCCGGCAATGCGGTCAGGAAAGTCATCTTGCGGCGAGCGGAATATGGCGGATTCACGACAGGCTAACAATTCACATGCCACTTTTTTGCCATCGCGGGTGGTAATCTCTAGCGCTTGATGCTCGTCACCGCGCATAAAAATTTCCACGATATGTGTACCCGCAAAGCGACTTAGCGAGGGATTAAATAGAGTGACGGCTGAATCATCTGCAAAGACCTTTGCCGCCGCATCATGCAGCCGTGTCGTGATTAACCCAGCAGCGTCACTAGCCAGCGCCTGTAATGCATCAAGCCTCTGATTTATCTGCACATAGCGACCCACCATTTCACGATGCACTTCATCGACACTGCATCCGCAGATAGAGTCATGCGCTTGCTGCTGGATCACACTGCGCCACGTGTTTTCTAAATAACGCGATGGGTGTGAATCAATATTTAGCATCGCCAGCAGTGGCTCAATTTGATAAAGCAAACGATCTTCCACCGCTTGATTAAACCGCTTCAAATAGCGTCGCGTGGACAGCACATCTGGCAACACAAACGCCTGCGCGTTATTGCGTAGCTCGCCTTTAATAGTGGCACGCTTATCTGTCGTTGCCGCCATTACCGTCTCAGCGTGCGCGGCTAAGGTGGACTGAAACAGTTGATAGTCAGATTGCTCCGCATTAAAAATCTCAATACGCGCCTGAATATCATCGACTGACTGTAGATGGTCACCACCTTGGGTCAACAATAATTCTGGCGCAATAGAGCGCGGTGCAATTAAGCCTAGATAGCCTTGTAGCGCTTGCCGCCACTCCGAAACATTGAGTGGATGCTGATAGTAACCTTGGGTGAGAAACACACTACCAACCGCGTCACTATTCGGGGACAACCAATTAAATTCCGCGTGCGGTGAATCAACACCACGCCACATCACAGCATGCTTAATCGCAAAATTATTGAGTAGCTGCGGCATTTGTCCGATATGCCCGAAGGTATCGGGAAGATAGCCGACATACTGGCAATGCCCTGCGGCACTAGCGTCATGAATGCCAATTTCCAAATTACGAATCAACGATTCACCAGCAACCAAAAATTCATCCGCCATGATGTACCACGGCCCTAAAATAATGCGTTTTTCGGCGACTAATTTTTTAACGCGCACCACTAAATCAACTTCGCCATGCGCGAGCAAATCTTCATACGCCGCCGTTTGTCCGTCAAACAAAAAGTGCGTGAGCTTGCCTGCTTCAAGCTGCGTCACTACGCGCGTCATCACGCTTAATAGACGCGCAATAAACGTTTGATGCGGGTAATACCACTCCCGATCCCAGTGCGTTTGCACCACCACCGCGACTGGGCGGGGTTTATTCGTTACTTTCAAAGTCATTCCTGACATACCTTCAAGATAAAATTTATCGCACAACTGCTAGGCAAAAAAGCTTGCCCAGCCTACACTCTGAAACTTTAGCCACAGATAAATTTAGATGAAAACAGATGAAAGCAGAGTCAATTTATTTGTTAACGCTTTTGGTTTTTGACGTTATCTGTTTTCATCTGTGTTTATCTGTGGCTCATACCCAACCCTCAACCCTTAACCCTTGACTGCCCCTTTCATCGCCCCTTCAATAAAAAAACGCTGCGTGAAGGTAAAGAAAAACAGTATCGGGATAATCGAAAAAATCGCGCCAGCCGCGACCAATCGCCAATCCAGTGAGAAGGTACTCGATAGTCGATTTACGCCCAGTGGCAGCGTAAATAAACTAGGCTGATCAATAATAATGAGCGGCCATAAAAAATCCCCCCACACACCAATAAAGCTAAACACGGCGAGTGTGGCCAGCGAGGGTTTAACTAACGGTAGTAATACATACCACCAAATTTTGAGACGGCTCACGCCATCCATGATGGCGGCTTCTTCAATGGCGGCGGGGATGGATAAAAATGCTTGGCGCATGAAGAAAATACCAAATGCCGTGCACGCATGCGGCAGCACCAAGCCTAGATAGCTATTTTGCAACCCCAGCGTGATGGCCAACTCATAAACTGGAATCATGAGCAGTTGAAACGGAATCATCATCGAAGCGAGCAGCACACCGAAGATGAAGTAGCGTCCCTTGAACTGTATTCGCGCCAGCGGGTATGCGGCAAGCGACGCAAATAATAAATTAAGCGTGACTGATAGCGCGGCGACGATTAAGCTATTTTTTAAATAAGTAAAAAAAGGCTGCGATTCAAATACGCGAAAAAAATTATCCAACGTAGGCGCAGCAGGAATGAATATCGGCGGGTAGGCGAAAATATTTTCGGTTGACGATTTTAGTGCTGTAGAGAGCAGCCATAAAAATGGTCCAATGGTGAAACACAGCACCACTAAGATTGCCAAATAGCGCAGGCCGAGCGCAACACATTTAGGAAAACGATTAGTTGTTTTCATGTTTTTTCTCACTTAGAAATGCCAAATTAATAAGTGAAAAAATAAGCGTCAATATAGACAAAATCACGCCAATAGCTGACGCATAACCCATCTCAAACTCGGTAAATGCGGACTCGTAAATAGCATAAACCAATGTCTTGGTTGAATCCATCGGCCCACCTTGCGTCATGACATAGACCTCTTCAAACACTTTCATCGACGCAATAGAAGACATCACTGTCACCACTGCAATTGAAGGGCGCAATAAGGGAATAGTAATGTAGAGCATTTGCTGAAATTTACTTACGCCCTCGACCTCGGCGACTTCATACAAATGGCGCGGGATAGATTGCAAGCCAGCCAAATAAATCACCATGTAATAGCCCATGCCGCTCCAAATGGTTACCGCCATCACGCTAAATAAAGCATTAGCGGGATCTGTTAAAAACGCGACGGGTGTGTCGGTAATACCCGAGGCTAATAAAAAATAATTGAGGATGCCTTTTTCCTCATAAACCCATTTCCAAATCAAACCGCTAATAACCAAGGATGTAATCACAGGCAAATAAATGGCGGCGCGAAATAAAGCAATGCCGGGAATTTGTTTATTGACAAGGGCTGCTAAAAAAATCGGCGCAAACACGAGCACGGGCACGACAACCAACATATAGAGCAAGGTATTTTTCAACGCCGCCCAAAAAAATGGATCGCGCCAAACATTGATGTAATTCGCGAAGCCGACAAAGCCCGCTTCAGAAATCATATTGAAATTAGTGAAACTTAAATAGATCGCTTTTAGTGCTGGGTACAGCACAAATGTTGAAACGACGATAGCCGCCGGAATGATAAATAGATAAGGCGTGAGTGGATTTGTCGCGCGCGAATTTTTCATGATGTTTTTGCTACGCGATCAAACACCAACTTAGCCGCACCGATGACGCCAGCGTCGTTGCCAAGGCGAGCGAGCGCAACAGATGTTTGCACTGTTTGCTCTTGTAATATTGCGTGTAATTGTGGCCACCACAGTGCCTGCGAGTCGGTCACACCGCCGCCGATGATGATCAAATCAGGATCAAGCGTCCAATATAAATTATGCAATTGCAGCGCTAAGTGTTGCAGCCACGCCGCGAGTGCTGCCTTGGCTAAACTATCGTTGGCTTTCACAAGGGCTATTACCGCATCGCCTGAAGTGGTTGGTTTATCAGGATGCCGCTGCTGATAAACATTACCAAGACCCGTGCCAGATACTAGGTGCTCGACGGTTACTTCTGTGGCACTGTATGGGTCCCACATACGGCTCAAGCCAAAATGCCCAGTCAGATGGTGCTTGCCAGAAATGAGACGACCATTGAGCATCACCGCGCCACCAAGCCCGGTACCTAACGTGAGCATCACGACATTTGCGTGTGGTGCAAGCGCGTGTTGCCCGAGCCACGCTTCGCCGATTAAGGCGCAGTTGGCATCGTTATCTACGAAGGTGGGCACAGCAAATTTTGCTGCAAATAGCTCACCGAGTGGCGTGCCTTTCCAGCCAGGAATCTGATCAGCGGCATTGACCACGCGGCCACTAATAGGCTCAATCACGCCCGCTGACGATAAGCCTAAACCAACAACGCGATATCGTGAAGAATCAAGCTCACCGCGTACTGTTTCTAGGCTGGCGGTTATCACATTCAGCACATGCTCGGCACCGTTGATAGCATCTGTCGCAAGACGTGTCGCAGCAATCAAATTGCCTGCACGATCAACGCAGGCCGCGCGAATTTTAGTGCCGCCAATATCGACGGCAAAGGCGACTTCTATTTGGCTGGTCATTTTTTTTGATCCATCATTTTGCAATTAAGTAAGTCACGCCAAGTGTTGTCCATATCGCGCAACGCCATATCAACCGTTTTACGGTTGAGCATGACAGCTTGTAAATTACGCGCGTAGTCACTTTTGAATTTTGAGTATTTGCGAATCGGCGGAACGAGCACTTTGCCAGTCAATATTTGTTGAACCGATAAATCGCGCGCTTCGTTGAGCAAGGCATCGTCGGTTTTTTTAGTGAAAAATGGATCGCGATAACTGGCTACGCTCGATGGCAATATCGGTACGCGTTTAGCAAATTCGGTTTGGTTTGTGGCGTTGGTTAAATATTGTGCAAAGCGAAATGCTGCTTCAGGATGTGCTGATTTTTGCAACACGGCAACATTCATTGCAGCAATATTAGGTGGTGAATTTTTATCTGCCGCACCTAGCTGTGGGGCGACGCCGATTTTTTCGTAAAAGCCAGGATTACTATTTTTAATGAACTGCATAAATTGCATACCGGTTGTTACCATCGCGATCTGACCAGATAAAAACATTTCTACCGATTTACGATGCCCCTCGGTAACAACATTTTTAGGCACTAATTCGTCTTGATAAAGTGCGCGATAAAAATTAAGCACGCGCGCGCCATTCGTATCAATAAAGCCCGCGCGGCAACCATCAGCGCTCACCATCGCGGCACCCATCGAGACCAATGTTTCAAGCGGTGTGGAGCCATCTATGGCCGGAAAGTAGGCGTAGCTGCCAGTGGTAGCGCGGATTTTTTTGGCGGTCATGATGAGCGCCTCGTGCGTGGCGGGCACACTCACACTCGCACGCGACAAAATTGTTTTGTTATACAAAATCACATTGGTCGTTAGATACCAAGGCAGTGCGAAGGCGTTACCGTCGAGCTTATTGGCGTTCCAAGCGGCGGGGACAAAGCTGTCCACTTCGTCTTTAGATAAATATTTTTCCGGGTTCGCGAGTGCGCCAAATTCGGCGAGCTTGGAGGCAAATTGCGGATTCAAATTTACGACATCTGGTGGCGGTTTTTTTGTCGTTGCGGCAGCCACAGACGTCAGCGTTTTTTTCTCCATCTCCGACCACGGCACATCGACCCACTTAACGCGAATGGTTGGATTTTCCCGCTCAAAATTCGTAATTACGCCTTTGATATAAGCATCATGAAATGGCGACAATTGCATCGTCCAAAATTCGATACTTTCGATACTAGTGTGCTTGGTAATGGACGCTGCCGCTGTCACGCAAATTGAGGCGAAGGCAAACGCAGCGAACAATCGCAAAAATTTTGTAAAGTCGGTTGATAATGAAGTTATGGTTTGCACATAAACCTTGAAAATTGAAACACCCTTGTCATTCCGAGCATAGTCGAGAAAGGACAAAACTTTGTGTTGGATTGTAGTTACATCGCATATGGCACATCACTTTAAGTCAACAAACACTAAACTCTAATATCGGCGGACATCTTCAAGCAATAATGCCTGAAAACGTCCATCCCTATTGCACTTTTAATTATTTACAACAATCCATCCAGATACAAAAATGAATCACATGAATCGTTTAACACTCATCAACCTTGATGCCGCACTCAAACATCGCTTAATCGTGTCCTGCCAACCAGTTGATAACGGACCGATGGATGACAACAGCATTGTTGCCGCACTCACACGCGCGGCGATCGCGGGCGGTGCCGGCGGCGTACGTATCGAAGGTGCGGCGCGACTCAGCGTAGTGCGCGCGTCCCTTACCGCCCCCATCATCGGCATTGTGAAGCGCGACCTTGCCGACTCGCCCGTTCGCATCACGCCATTTATTGATGATGTGCATTCACTCGCTAAAGCCGGTGCGGACATAATCGCTGTCGATGGAACTAAGCGGTATCGCCCTGTGGCACTTGCCGTTTTATTGTCCGCCATCAAACAATCAGGCGCCATCGCCATGGCAGATTGCAGCAATGTGGATGATGCATCGGCAGCGGCTGAAATGGGATTTGACATTGTGGGCACGACACTTTCTGGCTATACGTTTGGTGCGACTCCGATTGAGCCTGATTACGATTTATTGAAAACACTATCTAACACTTTGCCCAACACCCGCATCATGGCCGAAGGCCGCTTCAACCGCCCAGATCAAGTCGCACGTGCACTTGAGTGTGGCGCATGGGCGGTAACGGTAGGCACTGCCATTACGCGCACGGAGGTGGTAACGGAATGGTTTGTTGATGCGATGAAACGTTAATGCGATCGAACGTTAATGCGTTTTCGTTACCTTAGCTAAATACATCGGTCGGTCAGGATTAAAGCCGCGCGCACGTGACAACGCTTCGACCATCGGATAAAAACTTTGCACCACGGCAATTGGGTCAAGGTCTTCAGAAGCCGTAGTTGCAAGCGGCAAATTTGCGCTCTTGATATCACTCGGCGCGGCCAATAAAACTTTTGCCCCGCGAAGTCGCATCTCTTCTGCGAGCGCCACCAAACCTGCCTGCGCTGGCCCGCGCGGCGCAAATACAAGCAAAGGATAGCCTTCGTTAATCAGCGCCATCGGCCCATGTTTAACTTCTGCGCCTGAAAAAGCTTCAGCTTGAATCGCACAGGTTTCTTTAAATTTCAGTGCGGCTTCCATCGCCACCGCGTGCCCTGTGCCGCGACCAATTACAAATAAACGATTGACATCTTTCAGCGTATCAACTGCCTCTGACCAATCGAGCGCCACGGCTTTTTCGAGAGCATCGGGCAACTGATTGAGCGCCACTTGCAACGCAGCATTATTTTGCCAAGCGGCTGCCAAGCGCGCACCCGCGACCATTTGCGCGATAAAACTTTTGGTGGCAGCAACACTTTTTTCTTCCCCCGCATAGAGCGGGAACACCCACTTTGCCGCTTGCGCTAATGGTGACGCCGCATCATTGACAAAAGCCGCCGTCATTGCACCGCCCTCGCTGAAGTAGCGGGTGGGCGCGATTAAATCGGGGCTTTGTCCAGATTGCGAAAAGGCCATCGACAGCAAGCCTTTGCATTCAATTTTTGATTGATACAGCGTGACTAATGACATTGGCAGAGACGTGACTAATTTACCCATGCGCGCCATGATGAGATACGCCATAAAGTGCGCCGCATGGTCAGAGCTACCGCGTGCGATAGTCAATGCCGCCGTCGGTGAAAATTCACCAAGTGCCTTGGCAAATTCGCGGTATTCGTTTTGACTCTGCGCCAATTGCCGCGCAATGGCTTGTGGCGCTTCACGCGCTTCAGCAAGCATCATGGTTGTGTGTAACTTATTGTCCAATTTTGTTTCCTTCTACATAAACAGTTTTTAAGTCCAAATCGCGATTTAGCACCACCATATCGGCCCAAGCATCAGCCGCGATGCGCCCACGATCATGCAGCCGCAAATAGTCAGCGGCGTTGGTTGAAACACGGCGCGAGGCACCGGCAAGGGAGAGTCCTAGTTGATTCACTAAATTACCAAGCGCTTGATCCATTGTTAGGCTCGATCCCGCCAACGTACCATCAGCCAGTCTGACCCCGCCCATACACTTGATGACTGTATGACGGCCAAGTCGATATTCACCATCTGGCATGCCAGCTGCTGAGGTTGAATCGGTGACACAAAATAATTTTGGTATCGCGCGCAACGCCACATGGATTGCACCAGGATGTACATGCAGTAAATCAGGGATGATTTCCGCATACTCGGCATGGGCTAGTGCCACACCAACCATGCCAGGCTTTCGATGGTGCATGCCAGTCATGGCGTTAAATAAATGCGTAAAGCCGCTGGCACCATTTGTCAACGCCGCCACGCCTTCTTCATATGAGCCAGTGGTATGACCAATTTGCACCACATAACCAGCGGCAACTAGCGCGGGAATTAAATCGAGATTGCCCGGCACTTCCGGTGCCATGGTGATCAGCCGAATCGGTGCGAGTTGATTCAATAAGGCTAGCTCATCAAGCTGCAATGGTCTTGCAAATGGTGGCTGCGCGCCTAACATTGCGGCGTTGATGTAAGGGCCTTCGAGATGCATTCCCAAGACTCTTGCACCATTTTTAACACCCTGTTGACAAATATCGGTCATCGCGCGAAAGGCAATCTGCAAATCTTCCGCTGGTGCTGTCATGGTGGTGGCGAGCATGGAGGTCGTGCCGTGTTCGGCGTGAATCGCAGCAACTTTCTGTGCTGCATCGCCGCCTTCCATGATGTCGCGCCCTGCACCGCCATGTACATGCAAATCAATAAAGCCTGGCAAGATGATGTCACGGGCGCTCTCACGTACTTCCGCTTCAGCGATTGGCTCACCCTGAATCGCGGTGATTTTGCCGTTCTCAACATTGGCTTGCCCATCGATAAAACCAGCAGGCGTGAGTATGTGTCCGTTAACAACGAGACTATTCACGGCGCATCTCGGCAATAAAATCATAGTAGTCATTACGGCAATACGAGATGGTTAATTCCACTGGCTGGCCTGTCTCCAAATAGCCTAGGCGGGTAATAAATAGCACCGCTTGGCCTTCTGGTATGCCAAGTCGCTCGGCCAATTTGCCGTGCGCGTTTAGTGCGCGTATGTGCTGCACGGCGCGTACGGGCACATGTGAAAATTCTTCTAGGTATTGGTAGAGCGAGCCTTCAATATCGGTTGGTCGATTCACAATTGAGACTGGCAATACACTAACTTCATACGCCATGACGACATCATCAGCCAGCCGTAAACGCTCAAGCCTGGCGACTTTAGCGTTTACATTTAGATTCAAACTTAATTGCTCTTCGGGCGTGGCCGCGGTAATGGCGCGCTTTAGCCAACGTGAAGATGGCCGATAGCCGCGCCGCGATAATTCTTCCGAAAAGCTCGACAATCTCGTTAATGCCTGCTCGAAGCGCGGCGCGATGTAATTGCCTGAGCCTTGTCGCCTGACAATCAAACCCTGATCGACTAATTGATCAATCGCTTTACGCGCCGTGACACGCGAAACACCAAGCGACTCCGATAGTAAGCGCTCTGAAGGCAGCGCTTCATTGGCTAAATACTGTCCCTCACGCACCGCCTGACCAAGCTTACGCGCAAGCTGTGCATACAGCGGTGAATTATCACGCGGATCAAATTTGAACAGCTTTTGCGTTGGTTTTAATGCTGGCTTCTGCACAGATTTAGGAGACAACTTTGATGTTGGCGATGGCATTCGGCCTCACTCGCGAATTGAACAAGCAATTTTGAAAAACACATGCATTTAAATGCACGTGCAATGATGACATAAGACACGCTATCATTGCATAAATAATACCAATTTAATACCAACTGGCAATGTTGAATTTTGATGCCACGTGTAAATTAATGCTGATCAGCGCTACACTTTCATCAAATACTGCTATCAATAAAGGGTACATATGTTTTGTCGTCAATCCATCTCGATCATTTTTATTGTTGCTCTACTTTGCGCCTCCACGACAAGCATAGCGAAAACATTTCGTTGGTCTTCAAAGGGCGATTCCACCACGCAAGACCCTCACGCGCAAGATGAGAGCTTTACCAAATCTATTAATGCGCTCGTCTATGAGCGCTTGTTGCAGCCAGGGCGTGACATGAAACCACAAGCATGGCTGGCAACGTCATGGAAAATAACCAGCCCCACCAAACGCGTGGTGACATTGCGTAAAGGGGTGAAATTTCAAGATGGCTCCGCTATGACAGCAGACGATGTGGTGTTCTCATTTGAGCGCGCCGCGAAATCAAAACAATTTAAAACCTACACCGCCATTGCCGGCAAGCCACGCAAAGTTGATGACTTAACGGTCGAATTTACAACTGATGCACCTAACCCCTCCGCTATGGCTTCCATTGCTGAAGTCCCCATCATGAGCAAAAAATGGGCGGAAGCAAATAACGTAGTTAACCCGCAAGATTTCACTGCCAAAGAAACCACATTTGCTGCACGCAACGCGATGGGCACTGGCCCATTTCAGCTGGTGTCATACGATGCTGGCGTGAAGACCGTTCACAAAAAATATGCGGGCTGGTGGGGCATTAAGGAAGGGCGCTTTGAGAGCAATATTGAGACAATCGAATATCGTCCGATTAGCAGCGATGTAACACGCATGGCGGCATTGAAATCCAACGAGATTGATTTTGTGCTTGACCCAGCGCCGCAAGACATTACACGGCTTAAAGCAGATCGCGACTTAAAAATTTGGGAAGGCGACGAGGCGCGTGTGATTAGTATTGCATTTGACCAAGCGCGTGATGAATTGTTGTTCGCCGATGTGAAAGGCAAAAATCCATTCAAAGATCGTCGCGTACGCCAAGCGATGTATCAGGCCATCGACATCAACGCGATTCGCACACAAATCATGCGCGGCCTCTCCACACCGACTGGGCTTGTGATGCCTAGCCCTAAGACTGAAGGCATCAATGCTGCGCTGGAGAAGCGCCTGCCATATGATGTCGCGGGTTCGGTAAAACTATTAACAGAGGCTGGTTATCCAAAAGGATTTGGCTTCACGCTTCACTGCCCCAATGATCGCTATGTAAATGATGAAAAAATTTGCGTAGCGCTGGCCAGTATGTGGGCGCGCATCGGGCTTAACGTAAAGGTGGATGCGATGCCAAAAGCACAATACTTTGCTCGCACACCGAAAAAAGAATTTTCCGTTTGCATGCAGGGCTGGAGCAGCATTACTGGGGATGCCATGTTTACCTTAAAACCGCTCTATCACAGCTTAAACGATAAGGGTGCAGGCGACACCAACTATGGCAACTTCAAAAACGTCGAACTCGATGCGCTTATCGCGCAAGCCGACACCGAAATGGACGCGACAAATCGTCTAGCGCTCATCAACAAAGCGGTTGAACTCATACAACGCGAAGTGCTAGTGATCCCACTCCATCGGCAAGTGATTCCATGGGTGACACGCGCCAATGTGTCGTTGGTTCATCGTACTGACAATAAATTTGCACCATTGTGGATTAGGGTGAAGTAGTTTTTTTGAACCGCTGATTGACACCGATAAGGTCAAAAATATTTTTAGCTACAGATGAACACAGATAAACGCAGATAAAGTCAAAAACGATTATTAAATTTGTCATTCCGACAGAGCCGCTTTTGGCGACGAGGAATATGCTTTTTGTTGAATAAGCCGTATTGAAAGTATCTCGAATAGAAAAAGTGGTTTTGACCTTATCTGCGTTTATCTGTGTTCATCTGTGGCTAAAAAAAAAGCGCCACCTACTCTGTGGCTAAAAATTAGGGAACAACATGGCACTGACATATTTATGGGCGGGCTTTTTCATTGTTGGCTTTATTGCCGCGCTCGCACAGTGGATTTTTTTAGGCGATACCGACGTTTTTAAAAAAATCGTTGACGGCACATTTGACTCCGCGCGCATTGGCGTGATGGAAATAGCATTGCCATTAGCCGGCGTGATGACGCTTTGGCTGGGTATTTTAAATATCGCCGAAAAGGCTGGCTTTATTGCCATGATTGCGCGGGTGATCTCGCCTTTTTTCTCACGTATTTTTCCAACCATTCCCAAAGACCATCCCGCCACAGGCCATATGGTGATGAATTTTTCGGCAAATTTTTTAGGCCTTGATAATGCCGCGACCCCATTCGGCTTAAAAGCAATGGAGAGCTTGCAAAGTATTAACCCGAAAAAAGATGAAGCCAGTGACGCCCAGATTATGTTTCTGGTGTTGCAAACCGCGGGTTTAACGCTCATACCACTCACCGTCATGGCGCAGCGCGCGATTCTCGGCGCGCAAGACCCATCAGATATTTTTATCCCTACCTTGATTGCTACTTACGCAGGAACGTTTGTCGCGTTCATGGCCTTAGCCATCAAGCAGCGCATCAAAATTTTTGACCCCGTTATCATGGCCTGGCTCGGCGGCATGACCGCGTGTGTCTTAGGATTAGTTTTTTTCTTTAGTAATTTTTTAACGCGTGCCGAAATACAAATTGTCTCAAAAGTGGCAAGCAACTTTATTTTGTTTGGCATCATCGTATTATTTTTAGTCGGCGGCCTACGTAAAAAAGTGAATGTCTATGAAGCATTTATCGAGGGTGCGAAAGGCGGCATTCAAACATCCATTATGATCATCCCGTATTTAGTTGGCATGCTGGTCGCCATTAGTGTGCTGAGAAATTCTGGCGTCTTAGGCTTTATCGTTTCAGGCTTTACATGGGCATTTACCCAAATGGGCTTTAACACCGATTTCACGCCAGGACTACCCACCGCACTGATGAAATCCGTCAGCGGAAGTGGCGCGCGTGCAATGATGATTGATGCGATGAAAACCTACGGTGTAGATTCATTTGTTGGCCGACTAGTGAGCATCATGCAAGGCTCATCTGACACCACGCTCTACATCATCGCGCTCTACTTCGGCTCGGTCGGCATTACCAAAACACGCTATGCAATTGGCTACGGATTGTTAGCGGATTTAGCGGGCGTGATTGCAGCTATTTGGGTGGCGTATTTGTTTTTTCATTAGTCGGTGAGAGGTTGACACCACAGAAAAATCAAAAAAAATTTCGCCGTGGATTATGCAGCGCGAAGTGCGGCATCCATGATTGCAAGAGTTTCAATTAACAACGCAATCCCTCCCAGCCTCCCTTTTTCAAAGGGAGGAGCCGATCTAAGGTTTGAGTTCTATTTTGCAAACTCCACCAACCAGTTCTCCCCTTTGAAAAAGGGGAGTTAGTGGGGATTGCGTGGCGAAAAGTGCGACACGACGTTACTAGTGACCTACTCAGGTTCGAGTTCCATATCAGTTTTACGCCCTAAATCCCCGACTTCGATGTAGCTAGTGACGTCGCAGATTACACCCAATACGTCGTTGAAGTCATCACCTTTGACGAAGCCCGCATCATGGCTTTGATGGGGGAAGGTAGAGCAGCAGCGCCGTGCGCTTCGCCGGTATTGCCGTGCTCTATTTCATCTTGGCGCATTTGCGCAATAATCGCGCGGCTTTTCATGTCATTGACTGGAAGCTTTTCGAGATGCGTATCGAGGTGCGCTTCAACTTGCCGCTCTGTCTCAACTAAAAACCCCATGCTCCATTTGTCGCCAACTAAACCTGACATAACACCCATCGCCCACGCACCAGCGTAGAAAACTGGGCTTAACAAACTGGTTTGACCACCTAACTCGTTAATTCGTGATTGACACCAAGCTAAATGATCGCGCTCTTCAAGTGCAGCGTGTTCTAGAATTTCTCGCGTGGCGCTATCACGCGCAACTAACAACTGGCCTTGGTAAAGTGCCTGGGCGGATACCTCGCCAACGTGATTGACGCGCATCAGTCTAATGCTAGTTACCGCATCGCTCGTTGCCATTGCGGACGCCTCAGCATTGACCTTTGGCATAGCGCGGGCAGCTGGTGTTACGGCAAAGACAGTACGAAGTCCTGCATCAAGTTGGCAAATCAAGGTATCAACTAAATTCATCACAATAATCCTAGAAAACAAAACAGGCACCCGAAGGTGCCTGCTTACGATACAACATAACTCTAATCAACTAATGGAGTTGATTAGAATGTGTGACGGAAGCCTGCAGCAAAACCACGTGGGTCTTGATCAGCAGAAATTGCCAAAGTGTTCTGACCAAATCCACCCAAACCAGCAGCATTGTTCTTTGTCTGTGTATAAACAGCAATAAACGATGTGCGGCGTGAGAAGTTGTAGTAGTAACCAAGTGAATTCACTTTGGTATCTGGCTCAACAACTGATGCAGCTGTCAACAAACGAGCGGCACCGTTTTTAGCGCGCTGATGCTGGAATGCAAACTGATTTTTACCTGCTGTATAAAGCAGGTTAATCATGCTTGATTTCAAATCTGACACATTAAATGTTGGGGCTGTCTTCTTAAAGCGCTGTGTCAATGCAGCAACTTTAATTGGACCAAATGTTACTGCACCACCCAATGACATACCGCGCTCAGTAGCACCAGCAACTGCAGCAGCTGCAGTAGCGGAGTAATTTCTGAACGTATCTTTGTGCTTCTCGTAACCGAACGCCAATGAGACTGGGCCTTGGTTATAAGTGGTGTTAAATGATGTAATAACTGGGTTTACCGTTGCTGTCTTCGCTTCGTTAGCCGTGTAGCTTACGCGACCTTGAAAGCCTGAGAAATTTGGTGACCAGTATTGAACAACGTTTTCTGAGCGACGGTTAAAGTTACCGCGATCACTCATGGCTGATGTATAACCAGCGATGGTGGTGTCGCCGAATACGTCATACGTTGCATTTGCCAACTTAAATGGGGTGTCCCAACGGCCTAGCAAAACGGAGCCGAAATCACCTTGCAAACCAACACCGCTATTGCGATCACCGAAGCTGGCAACAGCAGAATCAGGACGGAAAGTTGTTTCGAGTTGGAAGAAAGCCTTCAAGCCGCCACCCAAATCTTCTGTGCCACGCACGCCTAACAATGATGAGCCATTGTTCTCAACGCGATTACGGCTGCTAATTGCAACAGCGGAGCCGCCGTCTGCTTTTACGTTCTCAAACATTGCATATACGCGACCGTACAAGGTAACTGGATTAGCGGTTTGTGCCATTGCAACTGGTGCCAATGTGGCAGCAGCAACTGCAAGAGCAATAATTTTTTTGTTCATCAAAAATCTCCTAAGGATAAAAACGGTGAGGCATTAAGTAATACAAATAATCAAACTCTAAGGCATGAGACGTCGCCAAAAGCAAAATCCAACTTTAAGATTTTATGCTAAGACGCGACTTCTCTGCAAAATTTTCTGAGAAGCTGAACATAGTTTGCCAAAAATACGAGCTTGCCTCAAGACAATCAGGGCAAAAAGTCTGTAGGGCTTAGGCCATGTTGCGCTTCTGCAACATGAGCTTTTCGGTGTCTTCAATTGGTAACATCACATAGGGCGCATCATGGCTGATGGCGAAACGTAAAACATTGTAAAAAAATCAGGCCGCAAATAGCGCTGCTAAAGCAATCCCGGGGTCATCCGCTTTCATTAAGGCGCCGCCAACCAAGAAAGTAAAAATCCCATTTTTCTGCATCAAATCAATAGCTTGCGCATTTTCGATACCACTCTCCGTAACGACGATACGGCCTTTATCCGCCAATGGTGCTAGCGCTAAGGTGGTCTGTAAATTAGTCTCAAAGCGCGTTAAATCTCGATTATTGATGCCAATTAAGGGAGTTTTCAGCAAAAGGGCTTGCTTTAACTGTGCCTCAGTGTGTGACTCGGCCAGTACAGCAAGTCCAAGCGAAGTGGCCAACGCCTCCCATTCCTGAAATACCGTAATGTGCACAGCATCAATAATAAACAGCACAGCATCCGCACCCATCGCCCGCGCTTCAATGATTTGATACGCATCAATGACGAAGTCTTTGCGAAGGATAGGCAAATCACAAGCGGCTCTAGCCGCACGCACATCATCCGCACAGCCACCAAAATATTGCATATCAGTAAGCACCGACAAGCAAGCTGCACCGTTTTCAGCATAACTTTTAGCAAATCTAGCCGGGTCAAAATCATCTGACGCACGGAATTGCCCTGCCGAGGGGCTTTGCTTTTTTATCTCCGCAATAACAGCAGATTGTTGCACGCGATGTTTTGCGCGAATGGCGCCGACGAAATCTTTGGTTGACGGCAGTTGACGAATTGTTTCGTACAATTCTGCTTCATTAACATTAACTTTGTCTGCGGCCACTTCGTCACGTTTGGTGGCGAGAATTTTTTCTAAAATATTCGACATTAGTTTTTAATACTTTGGGTAAAATTGACTAAAGTATCGAGCTTTTGACGCGCCTGTCCCGAGGTAAGCATCTCGCGCGCACGCGTCACACCGCCCCATAAATCACTCGTCACCCCCGCCACGTAAATCGCCGCGCCTGCATTGAGCGCAACAATGTCTTGCGCCGCGCCGGTTTTGCCATTCAGTACGTCAAGCAATATGGCTTTTGAGGTCTCTTTATCAGTCGCTTTTATTGACTCAAGGGAGGCCACATCGATACCAAATTGCTTTGGTTCAATCGTAAATTCGGTAACGAAGCCGTGTTTCAATTCGGCAATATGCGTTTTGCCAGTGAGTGTGATTTCATCAAGCCCATCTTCCCCATGCACCACCATGACATGCTTTGCACCGAGCTGCTTGAGTACGCGCGCCTGAATGCCGACTAGGTCGCGATGAAATACGCCCATCACTTGATTGGGCGCACCTGCTGGATTGGTGAGGGGGCCTAATATATTTAAGATAGTTCGCATACCGAGCTCTTTACGCACTGGTGCGGCATATTTCATCGCCGGATGATGGTTCGGCGCAAACATAAAGCCCACACCGATCGTGTTTATCGCTTCGGCGACTTGGGCAGGTGTGAGTTGCAAATTAACACCAAGTGCCTCCAGCACATCAGCGCTGCCAGATGAAGATGACACCGATCGCCCGCCATGCTTGGCGACTTTCGCGCCAGCAGCCGCGGCAACAAATGCAGCAGCCGTTGAAATATTAAATGTATGCGATTTATCGCCACCAGTACCACAGGTATCCACAAGGTGTGTGGCGTCAGACACGGGCACTTTGGTTGAAAATTCACGCATCACTTGCGCGGCGGCAGCAATCTCCGAAACACTTTCCGTTTTAACGTGCAACCCCATCAAAATCGCCGAAAGCTGTACAGGCGTCACGCTTCCTTCCATCACTTGACGAAATAATTCAACCATTTCATCAAAGAAAATTTCGCGTTTATCAGAGAGTCGGTTAATCGCTTCTTGTGGCGTAAACATAGGCTTGCTCAGTATGAAATTAAGAAATTCTTTAATAATTGATGACCATGCTCGGTCATGATGGATTCTGGGTGAAACTGCACGCCCTCGATCGCCAGCGTTTTATGTTTAACGCCCATGATTTCACCATCATCAGTAAATGCGGTTACATCCAGACAATCCGGACACGAGGCGCGCTCAATAACCAAAGAGTGATAACGCGTCGCGCGATATGGCGAAGGCAATCCCGCAAATACGCCGACACCATGATGACTAACCTGCGATGTTTTACCGTGCATTAAGGTTTGCGCGTGAACAATGCGCCCACCAAATGCCTGCCCAATACTTTGATGCCCCAAGCACACGCCCAATATAGGGATTTTGCCCGCAAATTCAATGATAGTAGCGACCGATATGCCCGCCTCATTGGGAGTGCATGGACCGGGCGAAATTACAATTTTTTGTGGTGCGAGTTTTTTGATGTCGGCCAACGTAATCTCATCATTACGCTTCACTAACACCTCTTCACCAAGCTCACCTAAATACTGCACCAGATTAAAAGTGAACGAATCATAATTGTCGATCATGAGTAGCATGTGTTTCTCCTAGCGCCGATTAAACGCCGCAAATGCGGCAACCGTGCGATCAATATCGGCTCGATCAATATCTAAATGGGTGACCAAGCGGGTACGCTCGCTGGCAATAATCTTAATGCCCGCATTATCCATATGCGTTTGTAGGGCTTGCACATCAACGGGCGCGATATCGACAAACAAAATATTAGTGTCAGGCGAGGTCACGTTGGACTTGCCTAATGCCGCTAGTCCCGTAGCAAGCCGCGCGGCATTTTCATGGTCTTCTGCTAATCGCGAAACATGATTGTCCAGCGCATAAATACCCGCTGCAGCCAAAATACCGGCCTGGCGCATGCCGCCGCCAAGCATTTTGCGATGCCGTTTTGTACGTTCAATCAGTACGCGAGAACCGCACAACACCGAGCCTGCGGGAGCGCCTAATCCCTTTGACAGGCAGATAGACACCGTGTCGAAATACGCACAAATGGCTTTTACATCACGCTGCGTTTTAACCACTGCATTGAAGACTCGCGCGCCATCTAAATGCAGCGCTAACTTTTTTTCTCTCGCAAGTTGATTAACGGCCGACATGTAAGACTCAGCGATGACGGTGCCGCCAATGGTATTTTCTAGCGCGATTAATTTTGTTACGGCGAAGTGGCAATCGTCCGGCTTGATGGCAGCGCGAATTTTTTCAATTGGCAAAGTGCCGTCTGGCGCATGTTCAATTGGCTGCGGCTGAATCGAGCCTAACACTGCCGCACCGCCACCTTCATATTTGTAAGTATGTGCATGCTGGCCGACGATGTATTCGTCGCCACGATCGCAATGCGACATCAGCGCACATAAATTACTTTGTGTGCCAGATGCCATAAACAGCGCCGCCTGCATGCCAACCATGTCGGCCATTTTTTCTTGCAATAAATTAACTGTTGGGTCGTCGCCAAATACATCATCCCCGACCTCTGCCGCCAACATGGCAGCACGCATCGCAGGCGTGGGGCGGGTCACGGTGTCGCTTCTTAAATCAATTATTTTCATTTTGATGCCGACCTAATTTGTATCAAGACCAGTAGCGACTAACTCTGCCGCGCGCAGCAACGCGCGGGCTTTATTTTCTGTCTCTTGCCACTCAAGCTCTGGCACAGAGTCCGCCACCACGCCCGCCGCCGCCTGCGCATATAACATCCCGTCTTTGACTACGCCGGTACGAATTGATATTGCCAAATCTAAATTACCGTTAAAACCAAGATAGCCCGCTGCACCTGCATAAATGCCACGTTTTGACGGCTCTAATTCGTCAATGATTTCCATCGCGCGCACCTTCGGCGTGCCCGATACAGTACCTGCGGGAAACGTCGCACGTAGTAAGTCGAGTGCACCCACGTCGCTGCGTATTTCGCCTTCAACGTTTGATACCAAATGCATCACATGCGAATAACGCTCAACAACATATTGCTCGGTCACGTTTACGCTACCGGTTTTGGCAATTCGGCCAATATCGTTTCGGCCTAAATCGATCAACATTAAATGCTCAGCTAATTCTTTTGGGTCTGAGCGCAGCTCAGCTTCCATTTCTTGATCTTGCTCGAGCGTTGCGCCGCGTTTACGTGTGCCCGCAATAGGGCGCACGGTCACTTTTTTATCTTCCTGTCTGACTAATATTTCAGGTGATGCACCGACAATATGAAATTCACCCATGTCGAAATAAAACATATATGGAGACGGATTGATTGAACGCAATGCGCGATATAAATTTATCGGTGGCGCGTCATAGGGCTGCGAAATACGCTGCGATATTTGCACCTGCATGATGTCGCCATCCACAATGTACTGCTTTGATTTTTTCACTGCCGCTAGGAAACGTTCCCGCCCAATTTCCGATACCGGCGTATGCGTGATTCCCGATGGCACATACACTGGCAGCGGTGCATGGCTGCGTAGTTGCATACGGATTTCTGTGAGTCGGCGCATCGCATTTTGATACGCATTGGGCAGCGCGGGGTTGGCGTAAACAATGATGGTGAGTTTGCCGGATAAGTTATCGACTACGGCCAACTCATCGGAAAGCATCAACACAATATCGGGCGCACCAATAACATCTGGCTTATCGACAAATTTATCGTCAAGATGTTTTGCCAGCTTTGGCTCGATGTAGCGCACCGTATCATAGCCAAAATAGCCTGCTAGTCCACCGGCGAAACGTAGTGCACCGGCAATCGGGGCGGCGTTAAATCGTGCACGATACTTGTCAATGAAAACTAAAGGATCAGTGACAAATTTATGTTCAATTTTTTCTGCTGTCCCGCCTGTTTTGGCGCGCATCACGGCAACTTCACGGCCATGCACTTCTAGCCACTCATGCGCAGGCAAACCAATAATGGAGTAGCGCCCAAAGCGCTCGCCGCCAATAACTGACTCCAACAAATACGAGTGTGGTTTATTGGCGAGCTTGAGGTAAATAGAGAGCGGCGTATCGAGATCGGCGAATGTCTCGAGTGTTAGCGGGATGCGGTTGTAGCCATCAGCAACGTATTGCTGGAATTGGGATTCAGTCATATGGTGGGTCAAGCAAAAAAAGCGTTGTTGAGGAGATGCGTAAAAACAGGCGGGATTAGTCGCGCCAGTTTTGCCATCGCCAAGTCCACACTGTTTTTTGTTGCGCCAACATCATGATGATTTTGTAGGAAATAAATTTATGACGCTATCTTAGCGTACTTTAGCGCGCTCGGCAGATCGTCAATAAACGCATCGCAATCAAGCCCGCGCAATTCTTGTCCTTCGTTATAGCCATAGGGCACGATAAATACGGGGCATCCTGCCGCACGTGCTGCCGCCGCATCGTGCATCGAATCACCGATCATCACGACTTCATCTATCTTCACACCAAAATGTTTAGCCGCATGCTGCAAGGGTAATGGGTGTGGCTTTTTTTCAGCCAAGGAATCGCCCGCAATCATCAATTCAAAATAGGCCAGAAGTCCAGTTTTAGCCAGCAACGGCTCGACAAATCGTTCGGCTTTATTGGTGACACAAGCGAGCTTAAAACCTTTTTCTTTGAATAATTCCAACCCTTCGAAAACACCTGGAAATGCGTGTGAACTATCCGCCAAACAATCCGCGTAATGTTTTTCAAATTGCGCGACAGCGACTTTTCGTGAGCTTGAACCCAGCTCGCCCACGGCGTTTTTCATGGTGAGTGAGACTAAGTTATCGATGCCTCGGCCGATGAAATTGCGTATCACAGCAGGCTCTAACGGACCAAAGCCAAACGCTTCACGCATCCGGTTAGCGGCGGTGGCGATATCGTTTGCTGTATCGAGTAGCGTGCCATCAAGGTCGAGCAAAAAAACTTTCGTGGGAACAGGCAACGGAAATTTTGGCTTAGCGCGGTATTTAATCGGTGCGCGCGGCTTTTTCTCATCTGCAGCTTGCACAGAGACAATATCAAAAGTGTCCATTTGGCGGGCATCTTCAGATATTTTTGCCTCAAAATGCACGTCGATATTAGTGTTTTGCATATTATTTTGCGCCCTTATTTACCAAGGCCAGACGCATTGCTGCTATTGTTTTTGCGTAATCCGCTGAATTAAAAATCGCTGAACCCGCCACGAATGTATCCGCCCCCGCGCGCGCGATGTCACCAATATTGTCGGCCTTCACGCCACCATCAACCTCTAACAAAATCTCGCGGCCAGATTGCGTAATGCGCGCTCTTGCCTCGGCGAGCTTAGTCAGCGCCGCCGGAATGAACTGTTGACCGCCAAAGCCAGGATTCACACTCATGATGAGGATGAGATCAATCTTATCCATCACGTAATCTAAATAACTAAGTGGCGTCGCCGGATTAAACACCAGGCCCGCTTTACAGCCACACTCGCGTATCAGCGAGAGTGTGCGATCAATATGTTCTGAGCCTTCAGGATGAAACGAAATAATATCCGCGCCTGCTTTGGCGAAATCCGGCACGATACGATCCACTGGTTTCACCATCAAATGCACGTCAATCGGCACTTTCGTACCATCAGCCGTTTTGGCGTGCGGGCGTACCGCTTCGCAAACTAGGGGGCCAATGGTGAGATTCGGCACGTAATGGTTATCCATCACATCAAAATGAATCATATCCGCGCCGGCGGCAATCACATCACGCACTTCTTCACCCAAGCGGGCAAAGTCAGCGGACAGAATAGAGGGAGCAATTTTGTATTTCATTACTAAATTTTACGCGAAGATGCATGTAATTTGCGGTGCCGTCACGTGGTAGCATTTCGTCATGAGTGATGATAATAAATATGCAATCCGCGTGACAGCTAACGCATTTTTCTTGCCCGAGCAATCCGATGAGGACAAGGAGCAATTCGTATTCGCCTACACCATCAAAATCACCAATGTCGGGATGGTTAAAGCCAAGCTGATTTCAAGGCACTGGTTTATTACCGATGCCCAATCAAAAATACAAGAAGTACGCGGCATGGGTGTGATTGGCGAACAACCGGTACTGGCGCCTGGTGAAAGTTTTGAATACACATCAGGCGCCTCCCTCGAAACCAGTGTGGGCACAATGCGCGGCGTGTATCACATGGTGGCAGAAGACAGCACAAAATTTGATGCCGTCATTCCAGAATTCACACTGTCCGTACCGCGCGTACTGCATTAGCAATTTTTAATCACGCGGCGTCACATCATCTGGCGGTAGCACCTTTGGTTTTTTCTTTTTTGGCAACGTCCACCAGACAATAAATATTGCTAGCGCAACCGCTAAGCATATTTCAAAAATAACCCAGCCCATTGCAATAATCCTTAGATTTTGTGCTGCAAACACCGTGATATTCACTCACGTTTATACTCAGCGCATGAAAAACGATAACCTCATTTTGACACGACAACCCGGCCTCTTATTTGCGCTCACACTGATTTTTACGGGTTGCGCTTCTAATCCACCCGCTCCAGCGCCAGCACCTGCTCCAACGCCTGTACCGATTATTGCTGTAGGCCCCGTCTGCTCAGCCGTCGCACCAGCACTAGTGTGTGCTGCCTGCCCCGTTTGCCCAGTAGCATCACCCGCTGCAGCATTGCTTCCAATTATCATTGAGCCTGCTGCGCCAACGATTGTTGAAGCACCGCGCGGCAAGTTGATTCAATCTGATTGGTCACAGCTCGTTGATTTTGAGAGCGATGATCCAAGTGACGCGTTAAGCGCCTTTGAACAGGGCTGTAATGTGCTCAAAACCCGCGCCGAATGGGCGGCTTCATGTGCCATTGCAACCTCACTCGTAAGCCGTAAATTCACTAAAAACGACGCTAACGCATTTTTTCGCACTAACTTTCAGCCATTTCAAGTATTAAACGCAGATGATTCAACAACGGGAACGGTCACCGGCTACTACGAACCACTGCTGCGCGGCTCACGCACGCCAACGGCTGAATTTCGCTATCCGATTTATGCCGCACCACAAGATATGGTGACCATTGATTTAAGCGAGGTCTATCCCGATTTGAAGCACCGCAGGCTGCGTGGTCGCATGGTGGGCAACAAGGTCATTCCCTACTACGAACGCGATGCGATTGACTCTCAAAGCAATCCGCTCAAAGGCCTAGAGATTGCTTATGTCGATAACGCGATTGAATTGTTTTTTCTGCAAATTCAAGGCTCCGGCCAAATACAGCTCCCCGACGGCAGCCGTATTCGCTTAGGCTATGCAGATCAAAATGGCCACCCGTTTCGGAGCTTGGGCGGGCTACTTATCCGTCGCGGCGAAATCCGCGCTGAACGTGCGTCTATGCAGGGCATTAAGGCATGGGCGGAACGTAACCCGACCAAGGTGCAGACATTTATGAATGCCAATCCCAGCTATGTGTTTTTCAAAGAAATATCGTCTGATGGCACAGGCCCAATCGGCACTCTTGGCGTACCGCTGACAAGTGAGCGCTCTATTGCCGTTGACGCGCGCGTTATTCCGCTTGGTGTGCCAGTATTTTTATCAACCACCTTTCCTGGGACTAAACTACCTCTCAATCGGCTGATGGTGGCACAAGATACCGGTGGCGCGATTGCTGGCGGCGTGCGGGTTGATTTTTACTGGGGCTTTGGCGATGAAGCTGGTGCTAAGGCAGGTCGAATGAAACAAAAGGGGATGAAGTGGGTGCTACTTCCAACTGGGTACTCGCCTTAAATTCCCTCTTAAAAAGGAGCTGCAAATGTCAATTGCCATCTGGTGCATTCTTATCGCAGGATTAATGCCGTTAGCTGCCGTTGCTGTTGCGAAAATTGATAAAACGTATGACAACAACAATCCGAGAGATTGGTTAGCGCGGCGTGATGGTCGCGCCAAACGCGCAAACGCGGCGCACCTAAATAGTTTTGAAGCGTTCCCGCTATTTGCCGCAGGCGTATTGGTCGCGACCATGCTCAATGTCAAGGGCGCCACCATTGATACGCTTGCAATCATTTTTGTCGTGGCACGCATTGGCTATATATGGTGCTACATCAGCGACTACGCCACACCGCGATCATTGATCTGGTTTGTTGGAATGGGTGTGTCAATTGGCTTATTTGTGGCGGCGGCGGTTAAGTAGTATTTGATTTGCCGAAGCGAGCGTCTTAGCGACGCCAAGATGAATAATAAAAAAGCCCGCAAAATGAATCATCATTTTGCGGGCTAGACGTCATTTTTAAAAAATAGTAATGGCTATTTTTTCGCCACCGCTGGTACAACACCAGCTTTAGGCTCAGTCCTATCGGCGGCAATCATTTTGGCTTCAATGGCTTCTTTCGGTAACGCACCAGAAATGCGTTCACCATCCTCAAAAAATGTAGCAGGTATGCCATTGACGCGTAATTTTTGGCCGAGCGCTAAGACCTGTTCAGTTGGTGTTTTACAGTTGGCTGGTGCGTCTTGCGGCGCTTTTTCACGCAACATCCAGTCTTGCCATGCAGCCAGCTTATCTTTTGAGCACCAGATGGCGTTCGATTTTTTAGTCGAGTCTTCCGCCAAGATAGGGTATAAAAAAATGTATGCCGTCATGTTGTCAATCGAATTCAAATCCGCTTCAAACTTTTTGCAGTAGCCACACAGCGGGTCTTCAAATACAGCAACGCGACGTGAGCCATCACCACGCACGAGCTTAATGGCATTTTCAAACGGCAGGTCATCAAATTTAATCGCCGTCAGTGTGCTTAATCTGGCTTGGGTTAGGTTGGCGCGGGTTGCGGTGTCGATAACGTTGCCGGAAACAACAAAGCTCGCTTTGTCGTCTGTGTAGAATATTTCTGCGCCAGTGAAGACTTCGTACATACCGGCAAAGTTTGTCTTGGTGATGCGCTCGGTTTTTAAGTCGGGAAATTTAATAGCAAGCGCTTTTTTTACTTCATCAGGGCTTGCTTGCACGCCACACGAAACGACAAATAATGCCGCCGCGAGCGCAATTAAAACTTTTCTCATAACGTCAACTTTCTGATAAAAATTTTCTGACAAATTTAGATTTGAAAATATGTCAAAACTGTATTTTGAAAACAACTGATTTACGACCAACCCCCCAACAAATTTGCACTTCATTATTGCCTTAGCGTTTTGTATTTTAACTTCATCGACTATGCCTGAATCGCATAATCAGCAGCAACATTTTTAACCAATGGCAATCGCTCAAACCATTGAAAACCCGATCCACGCAGCCACTTTGCCACACGATCATCGCGTAAGAATAGCGATTGCAGATAATCGGTTGTTTCGCCCATCAGAGCGGCAGATTCAGCGCGATTTCTGACATATCGACGCAGCAACGCCGCATCGCCAATGCGCGAGAGAGCACTTTTATTTACGAGTATTTCTGCGAGCGTGGCAACATCACCAAAGCCTAAATTAACGCCTTGACCAGCTAGGGGATGAATCGCATGCGCCGCATCACCAACTAACACTAAGCCGGCACGCGACGACTCTACTGCGCGAACGCGTTTAAGCGCAATAGCATCACGTGCACTTGCGAGCGTAAGTGCGCCAAGTGAATGTTGACCAGCCGCGGCGACGACGTTAGCAAAAGCAGCGTCATCAAGTCCGCGCAAATTATTTGCGTTTGCGCGTGAGGTTGACCAGACAATAGAAATACGCTTATCCGGTAAGGGCAAATACGCCAACACGCCATCTTTTGAAAACCATTGTTGGGCGACATTGCCGTGCGATTTTTCGGCTTTAAAATTCGCCACCACGGCATCACTTTGATAATCTTTTTCCACGACATCAATACCAACAAGCGCGCGCAATGGTGAAGCGCGGCCATCCGCGCCAACGACTAAATCAGCCGCCAATATCGCACCAGAAGCCAGCGTAATGCTGTGTGCCTTTCTAGTTTCATTTGTTGTGTCAATTGCAGAGAGCGCATCGCCCTCAATAATAGGGATGCCAGACGCACGAACAGCACACCAGAGGCACGCCATTAAAGTACGATGCTCAACAATTTGCGCGAGCGTCTGACCCTGGCGGAAATTAATTTCACTCGGACTTTTGCTGGCTTCACTAACATCGCCACCATCACCACCATGACCATAGACACGCATTGCTTCAATGGCTGTCACACGCTCACTTGGCATGTATTGCCACGCACCAATACCCTGCAAAAAAGCAATTGATGCCGGCGATAGCGCATAGACACGATGATCAAATAGCGCACCATTCTGTTCAGTGTCAGGCTGATAAATAGTGCGCTCAATAACACTAATATCGACATTAACCAATTTCGCTTGGTGCATCGCCAGCGCACAGGCTAATCCAACTGGGCCGCCACCGATGATGACTATTTTTTCGCGCTTATTTTTCACACTACTCATCGCGGCGCGCCAAACAACATACGCTTTGCTAAATGGCGGCGCGCTATCGGCAGCATATCGACCAAGGCCAACGCGCCTCCACGCGGCACTCGCAAGGTGGCGATGTCCGATAAAAAGGCGCTCGCCAGTAAATCAGTAAAGCCCACACCGCGTGATACATCTTTGTCGCGTGAGCTTGCGTACAGACTTATTGCCTGCTCAATTGCATTCGATGCTAACAAATCAGAAAGCACGTTTGCATCGCGCAAACCCAGGTTAAAGCCCTGCCCTGCCACCGGATGCATTGCCTGAGCCGCGTTACCAATGATGGCGACGCGTCCTGCGACACGGGCACTGGCTTGGCGAAGTTTGAGTGGGTAAGCGCGGCGCTTGCTGAGTGTTAAAAATTTGCCCGCGCGTGACCCAAACTCATCTTGAAATTGTGCGCACACTTCATCATCCGTGGCGGCCATCAGCGCATTGACTTTGTTAGTTGCCGCCACCCACACCATCGCATAATTTTTCTCACCGAGATACGGCAATAGTGCGAGCGGGCCTGTTGGTGTGAAGCGTTCATAGGCGGTGTGTTGATGCGGGCTATCGGTGCTTATCGTGGCAAGCATCGCCGATTGACCGTAATCTTTTTCGACCACCGAAATGCCGTCAAGCTTATCTAAATTAGCGCCGCCATCGGCCATTACCACCATTTTTGCGTGGGCGACTTTTTCTATATTGTCTTGGATATATTTAACTGTGACGCCTTCATTGGTACTCTCAATAGATGTCACGCACGCGCTGAAAGTGACCGCTAGGCGCGCTGTTTCAAGCATATTGTCGAGCGCAGTTTGTAGCTTGGCATAGCTAACAACATAGCCAAGTGCCGCCACACCCGCATCATCGCGCGATAGTTTGACGCGGCCAAAGCCGCCTTGTTGCGATGTGTGTACCGTGTGAATTTCTGACGCATCTAAGTCATCAGCCCACGCTCCCGCACGCGCCAATAGCATCTGACTGCCTGCTGATAACGCCAAGCTGCGTGTTTCCGTTGAAGCGCCCGCACGTGCGTCAAGCAGCGATACATCCATGCCGCGCGCATGGGCGAGTAGCGCAAATGTTGCGCCAACCGGCCCTGCACCTATGACGAGAATATCAGACATCAAATTGTTACTCAGCCGCCATTGCGGTGAGCTCTTCGATCTCTTTGACTGATTTTGGGCAACTCGCGCTCAGGTTTTCATTGCCTTTTTTGGTCACCAAAATATCGTCTTCAATGCGAATACCAATATCCCAAAATGCTTTCGGCACGTTATCGGCTGGACGAATGTATAAACCGGGCTCGACTGTCACCACCATGCCGGGCTGCAATGTCACCCATTTACCAGCGGGCGTTTTGTAATTGCCTGCGTCATGTACATCCAGCCCCAGCCAATGTCCGGCGCGGTGCATATAAAACTGCTTGTAGGCTTCGGTTTCAATTACGCTCGCCAAACTACCCTTACACAGCTTCAAATCAATCAAGCCCTGCGCGAGCACGTTGGTCGCGACATCATGATATTTGCCAAATGCATTGCCAGCTTTCACCGCTTTAATCGAGGCAAGTTGTGCGGCCAGCACTAGCTCATACACATCACGCTGCGCGGCACTAAATTTGCCCGCCACAGGAAAGGTGCGGGTGATGTCGGATGCGTAGCTTTCTAGTTCGCAGCCAGCGTCTATCAACATCAAGTCGCCTTTTTTAATCGGTGCTGAATTCTCGTGGTAATGCAGTACGCAAGCGTTAGCCCCCGCGGCGACGATAGAGCCGTAAGCCGGATGACGTGCACCGTTTTTAATAAATTCGTGAAGCAGCTCGGCCTCAACTTCATATTCACGCATACCAACTTTAGCAACGCGCATCGCCCTCGCGTGGGCGTTCGACGATATTTTGCCGGCGCGACGCATGATGTCTATTTCAACGTCATCTTTAACGAGTCGCATCGCGTCAATTGAATGACGAACATCGTGAATTTCAGTCGGTGCAAAAACACCTGCGCGCGCTTTGGCGCGAACTTGGTTAAGCCAACGGCTAATGTTGGCGTCCCATTCGGCGTTCGCCCCAACTGGGGTGTGAATGACGGCTTGATTGGCGATTAAATCAGGCACTATTTTGTCAAGCTCGGTGATCGAATACGTTTCGTCAAAACGAAAAATCTCTTTCGCCATTGCCGGACCAAAACGAAATCCATCCCAAATTTCGCGCTCAATATTTTTTTCGCGGCAAAACAAAATATGTCGTGGCTTTTTGCCCAGCGTGATTGCCATTACCGCTTCAGGCTCATTAAAACCGGTGAGGTAGTAAAAGCCGCTATCCCAGCGGTACGCATAGTGTGCGTCGCCGTTACGCGAAACTTCCATTGACGTGGGCAATAACATCACCCCTTCTTTTAGGATTTTCGCCAATTGCTGGCGGCGTTTGTGATGCGGCACAATATTGGGCACGATGACGGGGAGTGGCAAATTTTCGCGTTTCATATGAGTCCTGACGAGATTGATGCAGCTATTTTAGCGCCGTGCTGAAGTTGTAGACGTGACAGATGTTCAACCGTGCCAATATTTTCCCAGCAACCTGAAAAATACTCTGCCGTTACACGTTGCGTTGATACAAATGCATCCGCCCACGGAAATAACCGCTCACGTATGACGGGTAAGTTGGCAAATAGTTGCGGATGCCAGCAAGACATGCTCGCGTAATTCAGGCGTGGGCAATTTGCGGTAGCTACGCGCGAGGCAAAACCATCGCGAATAGCGAAGTCACCTTCTTTATGGAACAGCGGGTTATCAGCCAATACAAAATGCGCATCTGCCTCGCCGCGCGAGATAGCTGCCAATGGTGCATGCAATTTTGCGTAATCGTAATCGGTAAAGACATCACTGCTGGTAGTGATAAAAGGCAGCGGCCCCAGCACGTCGAGCGCTTTTACAATCGCGCCGCGTGTCTCTAACGCATCCTCAGCCTGTGAGCCTTCGCGTGAATAACGAATAGTGACATTCCAGCGCGCGCCGTCACCCAGCGCCGCCTCAATTTTGTCACCGAGCCATGCGGTATTGATGACGATATCGCCAAATCCAGCGCGCGCTAAAGCTTCAATTTGCCAAATAATCAGAGGCTTGCCGCCAAGCATCAGCAAAGGTTTTGGCGTGTTGTCAGTGAGTGGCCGCATTCGCTCGCCGCGCCCAGCGGCGAAAATGAGCGCCTTGCTTAGATTACGCATAAAAATGCAAACACAAGCATTGACGGCTATTTTCAGGCAATTTTGCTTGTAAATAGCCGTCAATATTAGGCTTTGTACTATGGGAACTTCTAAAAACCGCGTGTCTTCCCGTCGTAGGCCGGTACCCAATTATGTAAGTTACTGAAGTGTAAAGAAAATTAGACCCCGGCCTTCGCCGGGGCGACAGTTTTTTGAGGTTTTTAGAAGCTCCCCTATTCAAAACGACACGCCAGATGTGCGTGTTAAGCCATCTTCAATCTTTAATTCATCAAATAATCGCGCCAGTGGTCGTAATTCCACATAGCGTTCGCAGCATTTACGAACATAGCGGGCAAAGCGCGGCGTGTCGCTCAAATAGCGTGGTTTGCCATCGCGATAATTGATGCGCGCAAAAATACCCATAACTTTTAAGTGCCGCTGCAAGGCCATCCACTCGACATCCCGATAAAATTCGCCAAAATCTGCCGGTACGGGCAAGCCTGCTTTGCGGGCTTTTTCCCAATAGCGCACGGTGCCATCAATGATGCGATCTTCCTCCCACGAAATAAACGCGTCGCGCCACAAACAAGCAATGTCATAACCAATTGGGCCATAAAGCGCATCTTGAAAATCAAGCACGCCGGGGTTGGCCGCGTTAGCAGCATTAGCAACGTTAGCCATATTTTCCATGGCCATCAAATTACGCGGCATAAAGTCGCGATGTACATAGACTTGTGCCTGCGCTAAGTTTGATTCAATAATGCGTTGAAACACCGTCTCCATCGTCTCAGCCTGCTTAGGCGTTAACGTCACTTGTAGGTGTTTAGCGACATACCAATCCGGAAAAAGTGTAATCTCGCGGCGCAGCACAGCTTCATCATAGGGCGGTAATTCACCAGGCTTCGAGGCAAGCTGCCAGAGAACCAAGCTATCCGTGGCGTCCCGCATGAGCGCATCAACATTTGATTCATCCATCACATCTAAATAAGTATTACGTCCCAGATCGGTGAGCAGTAAAAAACCACGCTCCAAGTCTTCGGCAAAAACCGTCGGCGTATTAAGGCCAGCCTCAGCCATCATCTTGCCAATTCGCACAAACGGGCGGCAATTTTCCTGTGGCGGCGGCGCATCCATAACGATATGCGTACCAGTGGCGTTGGTTATGCGAAAATAGCGACGAAAACTAGCATCTGCTGAAGCTGGTGAAAGCTGCCCTTCTCCTACGCCACGCCCCATTTTTTTAACCACATCATCTGACAGTAGCCAAGCGGATAATTCTCGCAAACGCAAATCTTCGGATTCGATTGATTTCATTTTTTTCTTATTCCAAAATAGTGCCGAAATTTTATCATTCAGACATGCCGCGCCACGTTTTACTACATAAGCCCTACTTAGGCTATGTCGCCATTGTGTCAGTGCTTATTTTTTCGTCTCAATCTGAGCGTGCCCGCGCACAACAACTGCCTCAGCCTTCGCAATCTACTCTTTATGAGGCGATACGCGAAGGCATGAAATTTGAAAAATCACTGCCTACACCGGCAAGTATCATTCCACGTAATCGCGCTGGCGGGCGTGAAATTGAGGCAAATAACATCAGCGGTGTCGCAGATAAAAAAATAAACGCTGAAGGCAGTGTGGTGCTCAAGCAAGATAATCTAATGCTAACCACAGATAAACTCAGCTACGACAAACCCACCGATACGGCGACAGCGGCTGGCAATATCCGCCTTGATCGTAATGGCGATATTGTCACTGGTGTGGATATGTTGTTAGCGATTGATACTGACATTGGTTTTATTACCCAGCCCACCTATTTTTTCTCAAAAAACCCAAGCCGCCCATCGCAGCGCTTTGAAGCGCGCGGTGCCGCCGACAGGCTCAATTTTGAAGGCGAGAATAAAGAGCGCTTATTTAATGCTGAATACACCACATGCAAAGCGGGCGAGAACGAATGGTCGCTGAAGGTTAAAGAATTAGCGCTGGATCGCAATACCAATGTTGGCACTGCCATTAACGGCTATGTGGAATTCAAAGGTCTGCCAATTATGTATGCGCCTTACATGACTTTTCCGCTCAATAACGAGCGTAAATCAGGCTTTTTACCGCCATCGTTTGGCTCCTCCTCACGCAGCGGTGCGGAGTTAGCCTTGCCCTACTATTTGAATATTTCGCCCGATACTGATGCCACCATCACACCCAAAATATTCACGCGGCGTGGCATGCAGCTCGGTGGCGAGCTACGCTATTTGCGGCCTGATGCCGTCGGTGGGCTTGATACAGAATTTTTACCGAGCGATCGTGTAGCCAATCGCAATCGCTATTACGTATCGCTACGTCACTACCAAAATTTAGCGCCCTATTTAGGTTTCTTAGGCGATTGGCAACGCGGCTGGAGTGCGACTATCAACGCGCAAAAGGTCTCTGATGATAATTATTTTCGCGATCTTTCCACGCGTATAGCCAACACCACGCAAACTAACTTACCGCGTGATGTCGCGCTCAATTACGCATCTGACTTCGGTAATTTCAATTTGCGCAATCTGCATTTTCAAACCTTGCAAGACCCGCTCGATATTATCGTTACACCGTATCGATTAGCGCCGCAGTTATCCTTTAATGCACGGCCCGCACGCTTTCAGGGGCTCGAATTCAACACCTTTGGCGAATATTCTGATTTTCGTCATCCAACGCTCGTCAATGGTCGGCGCTTGATTTTTTATCCTTCACTTGCCTATGCGATTACGCGCCCGTTTGGCTTTATCACGCCTAAGATTGGCTACCATTTGACAAACTATGATCTCACGGCGAATCGTGGCGTCTTCAATGGCGGCTCGCGCTCACTGCCGATCGTCAGCATTGATAGCGGTCTGGCGTTTGAGCGCGCCGCCAACGTGTTTGGCCAATCTATTACGCAAACGCTAGAGCCGCGCTTGTTTTATTTGTATGTGCCGTTTCGTGATCAAGCGAAGCTACCGCAATTTTCTACGGCTGAAACTGACTTTAACTTTGCACAAATTTTTAACGAAAATTTATTTGTCGGTGGTGATCGCATCTCAGACGCAAAACAACTTACCGCTGCGGTGACCACACGCTTTATTGAAAACGCTAGCGGCATTGAGCGACTACGCGCGGCGATTGCACAGCGCTATTATTTTCGTCCACAACAAATTGGCTTATCGAATAATGCACTTGGCGCTTCGGCATTAAACCGTGGCGACATTAGTCAATCTGACCTACTGGTGGCTGTCGGCGGGCAAATATCAAGTGATTGGTCGCTCGACTCGAGTTTCCAATATTCTGCTTCTGACGCTAAATTTCAAAAATCCAATATCGCCGCGCGCTATAACGCTGACGGTGGGCGGCTGGTGAACTTTTCCTATCGTTTCACGCGTGAATCGCTCAAACAGATTGATATATCTACGCAATGGCCGTTTGGCAAGGCCGCGCCTGGCTGGACGCTGCTGGCACGCGCCAACCACTCATTGCGAGACCGTCGGCTGCTCGAAGGCTTGATAGGGGTCGAGTATAATCAGGGCTGTTGGGAAATTCGTGTCGTCGCGCATCGTTTTACCACCGCAACGAACCAATATTCCAACTCAATTCAGATACAGCTAGAGTTAAAAGGCTTGTCGAAATTAGGCATCAACCCATTCGACACCATCAGGCAAAACATTTCAGGTTATAGACGGTCAGATGATCGGTAGGCAGTTCGTTTAACAATTTTTATCGGATGTTGATATGACGTTATCCCCGCAAGTTTTATTTTTGAGTGCATTGGTCAGCTTCTCCGCCATTGCCCAATCACCAATTCGCCAAGCGCCACCTGCCGTGCCAGGAAGCATTATTCCCAGCCCGCCCGCAGCGGCGCGGCTTGATACGCGATTAACCACGCCCGCGCGTCAAGGTGGCGTGGTGGCACTTGATCGCATTGTGGCTGTAGTCAATAACGATGTCATTACGCAAGGCGAATTAACTGAGCAGCTCAATGTGGTGCAACGCAATTTGCAAAAGCAAGGCACCGCATTACCGCCGCTAGAGGCGCTGCAAAAACAAATGCTCGAGCGCATGATTAACGACTTAGTACAGGTACAAGAAGCCAAAGAAACCGGTGTACGCGTAGATGAAGCCACATTGGATAAAACCTTGCAACGCATTGCGGATGAAAACAATGTGTCGATGACAAGTTTTCGTGAGCTGCTTGCAAAAGACGGCATTCAGTGGCAAAAATTTCGCGAAGACATTCGCAACCAAGTGGTGATGTCACGCCTGCGTGAACGCGAAGTTGAGGGCAATGTGGCGGTGACTGAGGCCGAAGTTGATACCCAGCTAGCACTCGAATCACGCGAGCAAAACACCGACCAAGAATATCGCCTCGCACATATTTTAGTGTTAGTACCTGAGCAGGCCACTACGGCGCAAATCGACGCACGCCGTAAGCGTGCCCTACAAGCGTTATCTGAATTACGTAAAGGTGCAGAATTCGCGCAAATCTCCGCACAATTTTCAGACGCACCCGATGCGTTACAAGGCGGCAATCTTGGCTGGCGACAAGCCAACCGTATGCCCGCGATATTTTTAGAGGCGATGAATACGTTAAAAACAGGCGAAACATCCGATATTTTGCGCTCCCCTAATGGCTTTCATATCGTTAAGCTGCTCGATAAGCGCGGCAAAAATGCCGCACCTAGTATTCAGCAAAGTAAGGCACGCCACATTTTAATTCGTAACAAAGAAGGCTTGACCGAAGATGAAGCAAAAAGTCGCTTGCAGCGCTTGCGTGAGCGTATTGTTGGTGGAGCCGAGTTTGCAGAACTAGCCAAAGTACATTCGGATGATCCATCATCAGCCAAAGGCGGCGACCTAGGCTGGATTTCACCGGGTGACACCGTGCCGGAATTTGAACGCGTCATGAATCAGCTACGTGATAACGAACTCTCACAACCATTCCAATCGCCTTTCGGCTGGCATATCTTGCAAGTTCAAGAACGTCGTAATGAAGGTTTATCAGAAGAACGCAAACGCGCCGCTGCACGTAACGCAATACGTGGCCGCAAGGCTGATGAGGCCTATACCGATTGGTTGCGTCAGACGCGTGATCGTGCGTTTGTCGAGTATCGGTTAGACGATAAAGGTTGACCTCAGTTGAGGTAGCACTCAAGAGGACGATGGATAAAAATGAAAATCGCCATCACCGCAGGTGAACCCGCCGGTATCGGCCCAGACCTTTGTGCACTGCTCGCACGTGAGGCGTTTGCAAATCAATTAGTGATACTGGGTGATCGTGATGTCATTGCTGCGCGCGCAGAGGCGCACAGCGTTGATATTGCGCGTTTAACAATCGAGCATATTCCAACCGCCAAAGCCGTCACTGCAGGCAGTCTCAATATTGCGAATGCACCGCATGTGCTGCAACTGCTTGATCGCGCCGTGTCTGGCTGTCAAACGGGTGAATTTGCTGCGATGGTGACAGCACCTGTACAAAAATCGGTGATCAATGATGCTGGCGTTGCATTCACAGGCCACACCGAATATTTGGCGGCAAAAACGAATACACCATTTGTGGTGATGATGTTGGTCGGCAGCAATAATCCCGTGCTTCGCGTCGCACTGACCACAATACATATGCCGCTTAAAGACGTACCCGCCGCGATAACGCGCCATCGTTTGATTGATACCTTGCACGTGCTCAACAACGACTTGCGCGACAAATTTGGCATCGCACATCCGCGCATTTTAGTGGCTGGCTTAAACCCACATGCAGGCGAATCTGGTCATTTGGGCCGCGAAGAAATTGATGTAATTGCACCCGTAATCCAAGCCCTGCAACACGAAGGTATGGACGTTACAGGCCCGTACCCAGCCGATACGCTTTTCACACCTAAATATCTCAACCATGCTGACGCTGTGCTGGCGATGTATCACGATCAAGGTTTACCCGTACTCAAACACGTCTCGTTTGGTGAAGGCGTCAATGTCACACTCGGCCTGCCGATTATTCGTACTTCTGTTGATCATGGCACCGCACTTGATTTGGCAGGAAAATCTGACTCTATTGATGTAGGCAGCATGCGCGCTGCGGTATCGTTGGCGATGCAGTTAGCAAACCATTAGCCATGTTGCCACGCGCTAAAAAGAAATTTGGCCAACACTTTCTGACCGATACACACATCGTTGCGCGTATTGTCAACGCTATTGCGCCCCAAAAAAATGATGTGATGATCGAAATTGGTCCCGGCCCTGGCGCGCTTACTGCACCACTCATCTCACAGTTACAGCATCTTCACGCGGTCGAGATTGATCGCGATTTAGCCGCTGCACTACGCACACGTTATCCCGCTGAACAATTAACGCTCCACGAGCAAGATGTATTGGCGTTTGATTTCGCCCAACTCAATGGCCGCTTTCGCTGCGTGGGCAATTTGCCCTACAACATCTCGACGCCATTTTTATTTCACCTCGGCACGTACGCCGATGATTTAAGCGACGCCACGTTCATGCTGCAAAAAGAAGTGGTTGATCGCATGGTCGCCGCGCCAGCCACTGCAGACTACGGCAGACTATCTGTGATGCTGCAATATCGCTTCGCCATGTCACACGTTTTTGATGTGCCACCGGAAGCCTTCACGCCGCCACCAAAAGTGAATTCTGCCATCGTTCGCGTCGTGCCATTAGACGCTAATCGGCTACGCGCCAAAGACGATAAACGCTTCGCCGCATTAGTCACCGCTGGTTTTGGTCAACGCCGCAAAACACTCGGTAATACCTTAAAACCATTCTTATCCGCTGCACAAATCTCGGATTGTGATATTGATCCGGTGCGACGTGCAGAGACATTAAGTGTGGCGGAATTTGTAAAACTCGCGGACTGTAAAGTTTAATACGGCAATAGTCGAGGCATATTCATCAAAATCGCAATATTAGTTGGTATAACAAAATAAACATTTATCAAGGATAGACAAATGGAAAAAATTCTTTCGCGCGTAGGGTCAATGCTTTACGGCATGCGATTTATGATGTTGTTTTTTTATGCTGGGCTGGTGGCAATTATTTTCGGCATTCTCGGCAAATTTCTACTCGAGACTTACAAGCTCTTCAACACCTTGTTATTTAGTGAGCTTGCGAAAATTGATCTCATCATCAAAGTACTAGAGCTCGTCGATATGACGATGGTGGCGCAGCTAGTTTGGGTGGTCGCACTAGCGGGTGTTTCACTGTTCGTGACGACGGGACACTTTGACAAAACAGACATGAAAAAGCCAGACTGGCTTGATCATGTCAACACCTACAACCTCAAGTTAAAACTAGCATTCGCCATCATTTCCATCTCGGGCGTGCACGCGCTCAAAACGTATTTAAGTGGCGCGTTAACATTGGAAAATATTCAGATGGTCACCATGGTCGCCATCATTCACTTTACGTTTGTGTTGTCCGCGATTGGTATATCCGTGGCTGAGCGGTTGACGCGGGAAAAAGTTTGATGTCGGGCAATATTTTATAAATAAATCACAAAGTCTTTTATTGGCGGACGTTTTCAAGCATTTATGTTTGGAAATTCTCGTATTTATTAGTGTTTCCCGAAATTTTTTATCTGTGAAAAAGCGGTGGATTCATCAAGTTACGCACCGTTTGTGGAATAAAACAGCTTAACAGCAGGTCGCGTAATTGCGCTTGAATTTGTCGATGGACACCAGTTATAGTCAATCGAATGAGTGGCTGGAAAACGTGAATCAGTTATTGGTATTTCTTACACGGTTAAATAATGCAGTCTATTAAATACAAACCGTTTTTTAAATTTTTCACTGGAATGTTAGGGCGCACCGTGGAATGTTATGCGGATGTGATGCGCCGTAAATTGAGTGATACCCAAGGCAAATCGAGCGTTGCTTTTCGTCGAGCGTAAACTATGCACATAGGAGGCAATCATGGATGTATCTCTCGTCAGTCGCGACCCAGAAATTATGAGTGGGGCACTGTGCTTCGCGCGAACACGCGTACCAGTCAAAAGTCTCTTTGACTATCTTGAAGGCGCTTCCTCGCTGGAGGACTTTCTCGAGGACTTCCCTTCCATTTCACGTGATAGCGCTATAGCCGTACTTGAGTCCGCAAGACAACGATTGGCTGCCGATGCGCCTGCTGCTTGATGAATCGGTGCCGCGTAGATTTCAGCGCTCTTTACCGGAACATGAAATTCGAACAGTCGTCGGCATGGGCTGGTCTGGAATTAAGAACGGAAAACTTCTCGCGCTTGAGGCCAACGAATTTGATGTGTTTCTCACCGTCGACAAGAATCTTCCTTATCAACAGAACTTAGACGCGCTTCCAATTGCGGCCATCATTTAGGATTCGCTATCAAATGATATTGTCCGCATTACTGCCGTTGGTGCCATCTCTCAAGCGCGCGCTGGCATCACTGACGCCACGCACATACGTATGTGTCACAATCGAGGCATAACTCGTCGTTCCAGAGGACGGGCCTCTGAACTCGGACGTTAGGCGTCACATGAAACGAACGACTCTACTACGCTTAGAAATAGATTTCCTCGTGCGCCAGCCTGCGTCCGACGCTGTTAAGGAAGGAGCATTTGCACAGGAATTGGCCCAAGCAATCGATACGAGGATTCCTACCCGGCACTGCCACCGCGCCTTAGCCGAAGCGCTATTGCACAACTACTTTGACATAGCTGTTCAACACTATGGATCAGAACACTTTTCCTCCGTTTACTCAGAGCTTCATGCAGTACTTGAGAGGATGGCGATAGCAATCTTTCCAAGTCGAATCGCAAACGCCGCAGGCGTCGGTATCGTTGCAGCGCTAATAGAGCGTCGCACCTTGTCTGAACTCGCCCCACACTTCCTGAGTCTTGGACAGATCGACAAGGCAGACATGGCGTTCATTTCCAGACTTGCGGCAATCAGGAATGGCGTCGCACATAGAAACCTAACGCTTTTGGGAAAGCATGTTCACGCTACCGCCCCCGCGCACTCAATCAAAGACTTCAAGTTTCGGCGCGGAAGCACTGCTCAAGATATCGCTTCCTGCATTGAGCTCGTGATCAAACTCGCCCGTCCCTTCAAACGCAAACATCGCGCAAAGTGACGCCTAACCACTCGCTCAAGCTGAGCACCAACAGCATGCCATTCGTCACCCCAACATATCAGATATTGCCGTGCCAATAGAACACATTCTCTTCGATGCAGATGGTGTCCTCCAATATGCAAAAAGACATTGGCAACCCGCTCTGCAATCAGTGCTCAATCTCGACGACGAGTCACAAGCCAGAGCCGTATTTGAGGACATACTTGAGGCCGAAACTGAAGTACTCCAATCAGCAACAGGTTTCATCGAGCGACTTGAAGCAAAGCTGGCCAACTGGGGGCGCTCGAAGTTCGTATTAGAAACACTCAATGTTCTTCATGACATCGAAGTCTATGTCGATATCCTGCAAACAGTCCAAGCTATACGCCGTTCCGGCATCCGCTGTCACATCGGCAGCAATCAGCAATCGCTACGGGCTAGATACATGTCTACAACGCTCAACTATAAATCGCTATTCGATAGCGAGCACTACTCATGCTTCATAGGAGCAGCCAAACCGCAAGCCGCATTCTTTGAAAAAGTAATTGCGCGACTTGGCTGTGATGCAAGCGCGGTATTATTTCTCGACGACAGGCTCGAAAATGTTGAGGCCGCGAAGCAAGCGGGAATAAACGCTATTGTGTTCTTCGGAAAAGATGGAGCGCCCTCGCTAAGGCGTCGGTTGGCAGACTTTGGTGTGTTTGTTACTCACTAGGTTAGGACTCGGGCAGCAATTGTAGTGTGCTACAAAAAAATAAAAACACTAGCAACGGCGGACACATTGAAGCGAATTTGCTCCAAACCACCCGCCAATAGGCGTGTTTAGCAATCTATCCTCAAAACGCCCGACAAGCATGGTCATTCTTCTCCAACTCATTTTTAAGCTGCTCATACTCAGGACACATGCGTTTGACTTCTGCCCAAAAGGATGCGGAGCGGTTCACGTAACGTAAGCGCGCTAACTCATGGCAGACGACGTCATCAATCAAGGCAGGTGTGCTTGGCCTAAAAGATAAACGCGCGTTAGCCGCAGCACTTCAGTCATTATTGAGCGCGTAGCAACACTATTGCGCGATTTAAGTTAATAGCTTGTTTAGCAATTCAGGCACCGCATTCCACGCCACCACATCCACCTGCTGGCGCGTCATCGACGTATTGCCGCCGTAGATGAGGGACAACGTATCGGCAGCCAATATTGATTGATGATGCAGCATGGGCTGAAACCAATCACCTGCGACGGTGACACCCGATTTCATTTCAATAGCGTGGCGGTTGCCTTGAAAATCCAGCAGCAAATCAATTTCATTACCGTTGCTATCGCGGTAAAAGTGGCAGGTTGCATCTTTGAGAAAATTAAAGCGCGCCTTCATCACCTCCAGCACAATCGCATTCTCAAACAATGCACCACGCATCGACGAATGCCGCAATTGCTCAGCGGTTAAAGTTCCCGCAAGCCACGCCGCTAAACCAGTATCGTAAAAATAAAGCTTGGGCGTTTTTACTAGTCGCTTGCCGATATTGTTGTGCCAAGGCGTCAATGTAAAAACGAGATAGCTCGCCTCTAATATTGACAACCACGCCTTTGCCGTATTGTGCGTGATGCCACAGTCTGCCGCGAGTGCGGAGAGATTTAATAGCTGACCCGCGCGCGATGCACACATGCGAATGAAGCGCTGAAAGCTCCCCAAATCGCGTATGTTTAATAGCTGCCGCACGTCACGCTCAATGTAGGTAGCCACATAATCGCGATGCCAAATTGATGATGGAATATGACGGTCATAAATAGGCGGATAGCCACCCGTCAAAAGCCAGTCTTCCAAGGTTTTCTTAGGCTTAATATCGCGAATTTCAGCATAACTGAACGGCAATAAATGCAAGAACCCCACGCGCCCTGCGAGTGATTGCGTGACACCTTCCATCAACGCAAGCTGTTGCGAGCCAGTGAGAATGTAGCGCGCTTGTAATGGCAGCGTTCTGTTTGATTTTCGTGACGTCGTTGCCGCATGTACACGATCAACTTCTGCCTGCAAATAAGAAAATAGCGACGGCACACGTTGTACTTCATCAAGCACTGCACCATCTGGGAACTGTGCTAAAAACCCACGTGGGTCAGTGCTGGCAAATTCACGTGTGTCGGGCTCCTCCAGATTTGCGTAGGGTTTATCAACGCACTGACTACGCACGAATGTCGTCTTACCCGATTGTCTAGGCCCAGTGACAGCCACAATCGGATAGTAGCGTTGCAACTGCGTGAAGGCGGTGGTGGCGAGTCTTGAATGCATAGCTCACTATCTAGCGTTTTATGTAAATTGTCAATATGATTTACAATTTGCATGAATTATCGTTTGCATTTTGATAGCGTGGGCAGAGTTTTTGCCCATGCGTTTCGTGATGTGAAATGTGTAAGGTTTACGGCGATGTATTGCCGCGCGGGCTGATAAGGCTTGCTCATTCAACGTATGCCACGCATGCCCATAGGTGATGATGTTGAAATGCGCCGAACGTTTATTGAGACCAGCCCGTTGATTGTGCAGAATTTAGACGTTTAAGTTGTAGGGTATCGCAATACATTAAAAACCAGCGGCGACACCTAGCAAGGGCCCTATTTGGAATTTTGGTGCATTGCATTATCATGTCTGCACGCGGCCAGTTGCGGCTGTTCCCAGTCGCCGTTCAATTCAGCGGGTGTTGTCGGGCGTGACGTAAAACTTGATTCTGTTGTAGGTATGCATAACTACAGCCATTTGCGCAAGGTTATGATTCCAAAATGTTTTTTCGATTTTTTTCATACAAGTTGTGCGTCAGCCCAAAAAGTTTTGGCGACTCGGGTTGTCGCCACAAATTAAGTTGGACGTCATATGCAACACGCTGACTACCTTGCCTACATTCTCGAGTACTTGGAGCGCACCTACCATCGCATGGGTGAGTCTATAGCTCCTCCGGAGAAGGTAAAGAACGGAAGCCTTTATCAAACTCGCCATCTGGACAAGTCGGACCCTCTTCTTTGCTATTTAAAGGGCGTGAAGCTGGTTAGTACATTGAAGGGTGCTCAGATTTTGTTGGTGCACGGACACGTTCAAGAAGTGGGCGCGCTATGTCGCATGGCCGACGATTTCTGCTGTGAAATTTTGTTTTTCCTTAGGCCCCTACTTGATGACGAATCCCCCAGTCAGCATCAAGTCAAATTTTTTGAAGATTTCTTCCAAGAAGAGTTTGAAGACACAGATCATTTGGTTAAGTCCCATCAGTCAAGAGATAGTGTTACCAGAACAAAAATTAACGCGGGCGTCGCAAAAATCACCGAAGATGAATTGAATCCTCACGATGCACAAAATGTATTTTCAATAGTTCACAAGACGTTCTCTGGTTACATCCATGGCGCCTATCCACACATTATGGAGATGTACGGAGGCAATCCTCCCCACTTCCATATGTCAGGCATGTTAAACACTCCCCGCATTTCTGAGTGGGAGGGACAACTGATCATCTATGTTCAGAGAGCCCTGATGGTGACCGAAGTTGTTGCGATGAAATTTGGCCTAGCGGAAGTTGATGACGAGATAAAAAAAGTAAGAGCAGACTTCGAGACTTCACTTAATCGACAGCCATTAGAGAATGCCGCAGCCCAAATGAGGAATCTCAAAAAATGACGCCCAACCCGGCAGTCGAGCAGGATAGCCAAAAGCTGCGCTTTTGGTTCCCTACGCTTCGCTCCGGCTGCCGCTCACTTCTACGTTAGGCCGCATGAAAAACACTTCTCTTGGCGTCATCTTGTTCTTGATTGGCACTTGTGCACAAGCCAAGACGCCGCCGGCCAGCAATGTCATCGGTCCATCAGTCGATGAGAAGTACCAGAACGGTTGTGGCAAACCAAAACCTGTCTCGGCCTATGTTATCCCTACACCGCAGGGTCGCCTGGTGCTCCCGGCACGGACAGTGATCGAACGCAATGGTGTATCCATTCACAGGGACCAAGAACCACAGGCTTGGGAGGAACCCTACTCTTACGCTACGGCCGCGAGCGCCCTCAGCATGACTCTAATTCTCGTAGTCAATGACGATTGCGTTGACATTCAGGTTAAAGAACTATTCATAGTCCTGCCCTCGGGAAGAGTGGTCAAACAGCGAATCTGGACATCACACTGGAAGGACGGGTTCTTCATCTCCGATGGTCGCCTTACCTATTGGAGCGAGTGGTTCTGCCAAACCGAAGACAAGGAAAGGGAAGAAGGTAAGTCGTATGTGCACGCCTTCAACCCTGACTCGTTGACGTTCGAGCGCAAGTCTGTCCCTGTCGAGATGTACTGTGGCGCCAAGCGCCAACCTCGCCACATAGTGTTCAAATCGCCCTCAGTCATCAGTCGCAGGTGAAGCATGCGGCCTAACCCCTCCCTCAAGCGGAGCGCCAACGGCAGGACGCTAGGGCACGGTCTGAGGTGACGGGTACATTTTCTCAGCCCGGGCCCGGGCGTCCGGCCGTCGTCGCCCTTTAGCTCGAGCGTTGAGGCTGTATGGCGGGGCAGAATTTTTGCCCACCGTTTTTTTACGCGAAAAATAAATGATGTGATCATGCTTGTGGTTAACAGCGTGGGCTGATGAGGCTTGCTCAACATACGACTGCTAATAACAAAATAAAAACACTAGCAACGGCGAACTCATTGAAGCACATTCGCCTCAAACCTCCGGCCAATAGGCGTGTTTAGCAATCCATCCTCAAAACGCCCGATAAGCATGGTCATTCTTATCCAACTCTTTTTTCAGCGTTTCATATTCCGGACACATGCGCTTAACTTCCGCCCAGAATGACGCGGAATGATTCATGTGTCTGAGGTGCGCTAATTCGTGGCAGACGACGTAATCAATTAACGCGGGGCTGGCTTTGATGAGCCGCCATGAAAAACGAATTTCGCGACGTGAGTTGCAACTGCCCCAGCGGTTGTTGGCGCTTGAGAGCATGACTTGCGGCGGGGTGAGTTGATGCAATCTTGCGTAGTGAAATGCGCGTTGGGCGAAGTGGGGGAGCGCTTGTTTTTTAAGCCACATGACCACGGCTTTTTCGATTTCATCTGCCGCGCCTGTTTTGACTTTCACAAATAAATGCGACATGGCGCGTTCCACTTGTGCGCGTGCGTGGCCTGACTCGACCATTAAGGTCAGTGAATCGCCCATGAAGCTAAACGTCGCGCCGGTTTGCCATTGCTGGGGGATAACTTTGCGGTGCGCCCACTCGCCCATTTTTTTATTCACCCACTGTGCGTGCTGGCCAATCATGCTCTCGATAGTGGCAATCGGTGTGGTGAGCGAAGCGGCAACCGTTAAGCCATTACCGTCTATTTTTAAGCCCACGCCGCGTCTGCCGCGACGTCTAACGAGTTTGTAATCAAATCGTTGCCCAGCTAACGCTATCGTGTGCTCACTCTCTTCTTTTGCAGGCCGCGTTGGCTTAACCACCGCTTTGGGCTTAAGCAAATCACTAAGCGTGTCGAAGAGGTCAAAATTCATGTCGCTAATTTGCTTTCGGCAAGCGCAGCATTTCGGCTTCTATCCAAGCTTCAACTTCGCTTGTAACCGTGGCGGCATCTTTGCCTTGGGTATCAATGGCGGGGCCAATCGACATGGTGACCATGCCGGGATATTTGAGGAAGGCATTGCGTCGCCAGCACTCGCCTGCATTGTGGGCAATCGGCAGCACCCAAGCATTCGCGCCGGTGGCGAGTAGCGCACCGCCAATGCCGTACTTACGGCGCTCACCGGGGGCAACGCGCGTGCCTTCGGGAAAAATCAAAATGGAATAACCGCGCGAGAGACGGTCTCGCCCCTGCTCTAATATTTGGTCACGTGCATTGCGACCATTTTTACGATCAATCGCAATCGACTTTAAGCCGGCCAGTACCCAGCCAATAATCGGCAACCAAACTAGCTCGCGTTTAATGATCCAAACCCCTCGGGGCAAATGACACAAAATGCCCACTGTCTCCCACGCTGATTGGTGCTTGGCCATGATGACGGTCGGCTGTGCGGGCACATTTTCTAGCCCGCGCACTTGATAATTGATGCCGCAAATATATTTGGCCAACCACAAAACACGCCAGCCCCAGCCGCGCGCACATTCGTAGCCGATATCGTGCCAAAAAATAGCGAGCGGTACTGTGAAGATGCCATACACAATCGTGTTGAGCACCCCTAAAATAAAAAACACGATTGAACGTAAATAAATCATGTGCGCGCCGTTTGCGACGCTGCAAGTGCGACAACAGGCTCACTGACGATATGCAGTACCGCTTCGGCTAAATCAGCAAATGTTTTGGTGCCTTTTGGTAAGCCGCCGCCGTCCTTGGTTTTTTTGCCTTTACCGGTTAGGACTAGATACGGTATGCAGCCTACCGCTGCACCCGCTTGCAAATCACGCAATGAGTCCCCAATAGTAGGCACACCTATCAGCCCCACTTTGAAACGTGCGGCGATGTCTTCAAACATGCCGGTTTTTGGTTTGCGGCAATGACACTTATCATCCGCTGTATGCGGGCAAAAGAAAATCGCGTCAATGCGTCCGCCTTGGCGAAACACCATCTCGACCATTTTGTCGTTAATCGCGGCGAGGGTTGCCATATCAAATAGCCCACGACCAATACCCGATTGATTCGTCGCCACCACCACCCGATAGCCCGCCTGATTTAAACGCGCGATAGCGTCAATGGAACCCGCAATGGGTTTCCACTCCGCGGGCGACTTAATAAAATGCGCGCTATCTTCATTGATCACGCCGTCACGGTCGAGGATGATGAGTTTGGTGGGGGACATTACGTTTATGCCGCCAGTTTAGAAAGATCAGCAACGCGGTTCATCTCGCGATGCAGTGTAGCTAATAAGCCGAGACGATTTGCACGCACGGCGGGGTCATCGGCATTCACCATCACTTGGTCGAAGAAGGCATCAACTGGCTCGCGCAGTGCGGCGAGGGCTTTGAGTGAGGCTGTGTAGTGTTGCTGATCAAACGCAGCGCTCGCTTGTGGAATAACGATTTCGATTGCAGCGGCAAGTGCGATTTCGGCAGGTTCGACGCAACGTGATTTGTCGTAAGCATCATGTTTGCCATCGGATTTTTTTAAAATATTGCCAATGCGTTTATTCGCGGCAGCGAGTGATGGCGCTTCTGCCAGCGTGGCAAATGCGCGCACGGCTTGTAAGCGCTGCGGCATCTCACCCCAGCGTGGCCGCACTGAGACAACGGCATCGACTTCTAATATCGAATAGCCCGATTCAAGCTCACGTAGATAGCCCACCAAACGGTCGAATATATAAGTTGTCAGCCGCGCATTTGCACCATCTGCCACCACGCTAAATTGACGCAGCGCCGCCTCAACCAGATCATGCACGCTCAATGGCAAATCATGCTCGACCAACATGCGAATCACGCCAAGCGCATGACGCCGCAATGCGAACGGGTCTTTATCACCCGTCGGCTCTTGACCAATACTAAATAAGCCCGCGAGCGTTTCAAGCTTGTCCGCCAGCGCCACCACAATACCGACTTGACTACGCGGCAATGTATCGCCCGCGAATCGGGGCTTGTAATGATCTTCAATTGCTTCAGCGACATCACGATCAATGCCTTCATGCAATGCGTAATACTTGCCCATCGTGCCTTGCAACTCGGGGAATTCGCCGACCATATCAGTGACGAGATCGGTCTTTGCTAGACGGGCAGCTTCAGCCACTTTTGCTTGGAAAGCGCCGTCTTTATTAGACATTTTACTTATTAATTGTGCAATCGCGCCCACACGTATCGCGCGCTCACCCTGCGAGCCGAGCTTGTTGTGATACACCACGCTGGCGAGTTTTGGTAGACGATCCGCGAGTTTGGTTTTCTTATCAGTCTCAAAAAAGAAACGCGCGTCGGCCAAGCGCGGCCTAATCACGCGCTGATTGCCTTCGATCACATTGCGCGGATCATCTAAGCGCATATTCGAGACAATTAAAAAGCGCGACGATAATCCGCCCGCCGTTTCGTCACCTGAGTGAAACATCGGAAAGTATTTTTGATTTAACTTCATCGTCAAAATCAAACACTCGGTGGGTACTTCTAAAAATTCTTGTTCGAATTGGCCGACATAGACGGTGGGCATTTCGACCAAGCCAGTCACTTCTTCCAGCAACGCGATGTAATCATCACGCTCGCCTAAAGTGTCACCACACTGCTCGGCGTGTGCAATTAAAAGACGTTCTATTTCATGACGGCGTTTGTTGAATGAGGCAATCACGCCACCGTCTTTTTCTAGGCGGGATTCATATTCACTCGCGTTGGCAAGCGTGATATTTTTAGCGCCTTGAAAACGATGGCCTTGGGTGATGTTGCCGGCGTTGTGACCAAGTGCCGCCACCGGTACTATCGTTTCGCCATGCATCGCCACCAAGCCATGCGCGGGTCGCACGAATGAGACCGAGGTTAAGCCGTCTGCAAGCTGATAGCTCATCGTTTTTGGTATGGGTAATTTCGCCAAGGCGTCATTGAGCGCCACTTGCAAACCTGCACTGAGCGAAGCGCCTTGGATATTTAACGTCAGATAAACCAGCTCATCTGCACCCTCCACTTTGCGGCTGGTTTCAGCGAGCGAGGCACCTTCTTTTTCTAAGCGTTTTTGTAGTGCAGGCGTTGGCTGTCCGTTCGCGTCAAACGCAACTTTAGCGGGCATGAGTTTTTTAGATTCTGTGCGGTTGGCCGCGACGCTCATGACATTGTCAATGCTGACGGCTAGGCGGCGGGGCGTGGCAAATATCGTGAGCGCAGCATTTACGTCAGCCAAGCCATGCGCGACTAGCCCAGCATGAATGCCAGAAGCAAAAGCGTCACCTAATTTTTTTAACGCTTTCGGTGGCAGCTCTTCTGTCAAAAGCTCAACTAGCAGTGTTTGTGTCGTGCTCATGCGGCCACCTTCGCTTCCGCTTTACTTAGCTGCACAAATTTTTCAATCGCCTCAGCGGACGCCATCGGAAAACCCAATCGTTCGCGCGATTCGTAATAACTCTGCGCCACGCTACGAGCGAGATTGCGAATGCGGCCAATGTAGCCCGCGCGCTCAGTAACTGATATTGCACCGTGCGCGTCGAGCATATTGAAGCAATGCGCGGCTTTTAAGACTTGTTCGTAGGCGGGCAAGGCTAAGGCTAATTCCATCAATCGCTTCGCATCCGTTTCATGATCGGCGAAGTGTTGCAGCAGCACAGGTACATTGGAATGTTCAAAGTTGTAGGTTGATTGCTCAACTTCATTTTGATGAAACACGTCGCCGTATTTGAGGGTTTTAGTTACGCCATTTTCAACCCAAGTCGTCCAAATGAGGTCGTAAACATTTTCGACATTTTGCAAATACATGGCGAGGCGCTCTAAACCATAGGTAATCTCGCCCGTAATCGGTTTGCACTCGATGCCGCCGACTTGTTGGAAGTAGGTGAACTGGGTGACTTCCATGCCATTCATCCACACTTCCCAGCCCAAACCCCATGCGCCAAGTGTGGGGTTTTCCCAATCATCCTCAACAAAACGCACATCATTTTTTTGCAAATCCAAACCTAATGCTTCAAGCGAGCCCAGATACAAATCCAAAATATTTGGCGGCGAAGGTTTTAACACTACTTGATATTGATAGTAGTGCTGCAAGCGATTCGGGTTTTCACCGTAGCGACCATCCTTCGGGCGACGCGATGGCTGCACATAGCCTGCTCGCCAAGGCTCAGGCCCTAGCGCACGTAAGAACGTAGCGGTATGCGAAGTACCCGCGCCCACTTCCATGTCATATGGCTGAAGAAGCGCACAGCCATTGGCGTTCCAATAGTTTTGTAAGCGCAGTATTACTTCTTGAAAAGTCGGGCCAGTCATGTACGGATCACTTCGGATGTAAAAAGGTATTTTAAGGGTTTCGATGTGTGGTGGCAAAGGCGTTTAACCGCCGATGGACGCCGATACACGCCGATAAAAGCAAAAATCTTTAACCTTGTCATTCCGAACGGCACTTTAGGAGGAATCTCATGATATGACTCATTGCTGGTAAAGGCGGGGCGAGTTAAAGACGATTTTTTAACCGCCGATGGACGCAGATACACGCCGATAAAAGCAAAAATCTTTAACTTTGTCATTCCGAACAGCACTTGTGAGGAATCTCATCAGACGTGATTGACGGATTTACAGCCGTTAAGAGCGATGTGACTGATATGATTTCGCAAATAAGCCGTTCGCAATGACAGTGTTTGAAGGTTTTATCGGCGTGTATCGGCGGCCATCGGCGGTTAAACGCTTTTGACCTTATCCGTTTTTATATGCGGCTAAAGAGGCTTTTTTCCAACGCCAATAAATCGCAAACACCAACACCCCCACCAGCAGCAAATAAATCGGCCAATCTTTCCAACGCACATATGGCGTGATGCCTTGTCTGGGCATGGCTTCTACTTCCAACACACCACGACTAAATTGCGGGAGCGCGCTGACGATTTGACCTTTTTCGTTAATGGCGGCTGTCACACCAGTGTTAGTTGAGCGGAGCATCCAGCGCGATGTCTCTACCGCGCGAAACTGCGAGAACTGTGCATGCTGGTCGGAAGCGAGTGACTTGCCGTACCACGCCATATTCGAAATATTAACGAGCAACTCAGCGGCGGGTAATGGCTGCGCAATCTCTCGGCCAAAGGTATCTTCGTAACAAATATTCACCGCAATTAAATGCCCCGAAAGCCTCATGGGCGCTTGTGTTTCAGGCCCTGGCGTGAAGCCCGACATGGGCATATCGAGCCACTGATATACCCACGAAAAAAATGGCGGAATAAATTCACCGAAGGCAACAAGATGCTTCTTAGCGTAGCGTTGTGTTGGATCTTTTCCAACCGAGATTGCACCGTTATAAAAAGGGATTGCGCCATCGTTAGCAATATTGCCTTGCTCATTGCCTTGATAGGCAACACCAAAAATTAAATTGCCATCGTTGGCGATTGCTTTTTTAGCCAGCGCATCGGTCACAGCACTGGGGATCGTATTTAGCCAAAGCGGCAATGCTGTTTCGGGCAGCACAATTAATTTGCCGCGACTTTGCTCCACTAAGGCCAGATAGTTATCAATGGTTGGCTGTAATTGGTCTTGACGAAACTTCAAATGCTGCGCGACGTTGCCTTGCACGAGCGAAAAAGTGATTGGTTTGCCCGACTGGCTTGACCAATCAAATGACATCAGCAATACGCCGACAACCCACACGCTAACGGTCGCCGCAATACTGATTCGGCGCGCATTTGCGACTACGGTGTGCCCAGATAATTTAGGTGTAATAAAGACAATGACGGCAGCCGTTAGCGCTAATAACCACGTGACACCATACACGCCAACAATCGGCGCGTAGCCTAATAGTGGCGTGATGTTATTTTCACTCGGCGCTTGTGTGTAGCCCAACACCAACCATGGAAAACCAGTAACAAACCATGCGCGGATGATTTCCGCGCCAACAAATGCGGCTGGCATGAACACCAGCAAAGTGACGCTTGCTTGCGAACGTAAGCGCGCTTGCAACCAAGCCGTAAGCGCTAAAAATGTGGAAAGGTACATGCAAAAAATAAACACTGCCGCACCCGCCAGTACGGCAGGCATATTGCCGTAAACATGCAGGCTCACATAGAGCCACGATACGCCTGCGACAAATAAGCCAAGGCTCCATGCAAAGCCAATGACCGCGGCGCGCAATGGCGTCGCGGCACGCTGCCATAGTGAAAATAAAACAACTAGCGAGACGAGAGCCAACGGCCAAATGTGAAATGGGGCAAAGGCAAAGACTGTTGCAGCACCTGTGATTAGTGCAATCAGCACCTGAGAAAAAAAAGTCGGCAAAAATTTCACGGGTGCGGTATTACGCTATGGCTTAGTGTGCGTGACATCTGCATCGCCCGCTTCGGTCAACACGATGCGCTCGACCATTACCGAATGCACCTTGCGGCTATCCGCGCGCAGCACTGCAAAACGAAACCCATCAAAGGTAATAGTTTCATTACGTTTTGGCACGTGACCAAAATGATTTACGACCAAGCCACCAACGGTATCAAAATCATCATCCGAAAAATTTGTTGCAAAGTGTTCGTTGAAATCGGCAATCTCGGTTACTGCTTTGACGCGATAACGACCTGCCTTGTCGGGCAAGATATTGTCTTCCGTCTCATCGAAATCATATTCATCCTCAATATCGCCAACGATTTGCTCCAGCACGTCTTCAATGGTGATAAGCCCCGCGACGCCGCCGTACTCATCCACGACGATTGCAATATGATTACGATTGGCTTTGAATTCGCGCAGCAATACATTTAAGCGTTTTGACTCTGGTACAAACACCGCTGGACGCAACATATCGCGCACATCAAATTCATCGGGCTCGGCGTAATAGCGCAATAAGTCTTTGGCAAGCATGATGCCGATGACGTTATCTTTGGCGTTTTCATAAATAGGGAAACGCGAGTGCGCAGTTTCAATCACTGAAGGAATAAATATGGCTGGCTCGTCTTCAACATCAATCATATCCATCTGCGAGCGCGGAATCATGACGTCCCTCACCTGCATTTCAGAGACTTGCATGACGCCTTCAATCATCGTCAGCGCATCGGCATCAAGCAACTCATTTTCCATCGCGCCATGCAGTAGGGCGACTAGTTGATCGCGGTCTTCCGGCTCGCGCAACAACATTGAGGAGAGTCGCTCCATGAGCGATCGTTTCGGGCCATCTTCCATTCGTGGTCCGCTGCCATGCACTTAGTGTGCATCGAGCGTTGCTGTTGAGAAGCCACCATTTTACCTGAGCCGTGGTGGCGTCTCATGACGATTATGTGAATCGTTAATTTAGAGCGTTGTTAACTTAGAGCGTTACATCGCAATAAGGATTATCAATACCTAAAGAGGCCAAGATTTTTATCTCTAAGGCTTCCATTTTCTTCGCTTGTCGAGGCGCCTCGTGATCAAACCCAGCCATATGTAGCACGCCGTGTATCGTTAAATGCGCGTAGTGGTGCGTTAATAATTTTTGTTGCGCGCGGGCTTCTTGAGCAACCACTTGCACGCACAGCACGATATCGGCTTGCAACACAGGCGATTTTTTTTCGTGATAAACGAAAGTGAGCACATTGGTGGCGTAATCTTTACCGCGAAAAGCGGAATTAAGATTGCGGGCTTCGGCGGCATTAACGATGCGTAACGTGATTTCGGTGGGATGGTTAATCGCTGCACAGGTCGCCGCCACCCATTTTTTGAATTGACGATCGGTTGGGATATTGGCGACCATACTCGCGCGCTGAATGGCTAAATTGTGCGCAATCATTGGTGCGCCAATAAATGTGACCTTCTAACCACACCGTTCGCACTGAGCTTGTCGAAGGGTAGCTTTATATGTAATTGATTGTGTTGACTTGAAGGTGGTTCGACAGGCTCACCACGAACGGATTTAGATGCTACTAGTTGCCACCCAGAAACAAACTCGACTATTGACGGGCATCTTGAAGCATTTATGCCAGTAGATATCCGCCAATAGGCAACTTTGCTAGTTTCACTCAACAGCGACATTAGCGCACACGTCCACGCGTATGCACATCGTAGGCCGTAACAATGGATTGCACTAGTGGGTGACGCACGACATCGACCGCTTGAAAAATGGTGAAGCCGATGCCGCTCACACCATGCAACACGTTACGCGCATCCACCAAGCCGCTCTGTTGTGCGGCCTTCAAATCGACCTGCGTCACATCGCCCGTGATAACGGCTTTGGAGCCGAAGCCAATGCGCGTGAGCATCATTTTCATTTGCTCTGGCGTCGTGTTTTGCGCTTCATCCAAAATAATAAATGAGTGGCTCAACGTGCGGCCACGCATGAAGGCTAATGGTGCGACTTCAATCTGATTGCGCTCAAACATTTTGCTGACTTTGTCATAGCCGACTAAATCATAAAGCGCGTCATAAAGCGGGCGCAAATATGGGTCAACTTTTTGTGATAAATCACCGGGCAAAAAGCCAAGCCGCTCACCCGCCTCTACGGCTGGGCGTGTGAGCACAATACGTTTGACCAAGTCACGCTCAAAGGCATCAATTGCACACGCCACTGCCAAGTATGTTTTACCCGTGCCAGCAGGGCCAACGCCAAAGGTAATATCGTGTGTGAGTATTTGCTGAATATATTGCGATTGCCGCTCGGTGCGAGCACGTAAATCAGCGCGTTTGGTGTGCAGCGTGACTTCAGCTAGCGGCTGATTTGTCGCGGCATTCGTCTTTGCTGATTGGTCGTTATTGCGCTGCAATTCTATTAACCCCAATTGAATATCTTCTGTTGATAAATCCTTGCGCGCGCGTGCATAAAATTTATTTAGTGCCTTGGCAGCAACTTCAATTTTTTCACGCTCGCCTGCAACGGTAAATTTTTCACCCCGCCGCGAAATGGCGACATCAAGAAAAGAATCAATTTGTCGTAAATTTTCATCCAGCGCACCACAAAGTGAATTGAGCCGATGATTATCAACGGGCGTGAATGAAAATTCGAGTGACGACATTTTCATCTTTACAGCGCCCCGCGCCGGAATCTTCGACGCAACGCCACAATGAATAAAGCAAATTGACCTAGAACAATAGGGGCAACTAGTGCCTTCAAAAATGTTCCCCTTACATTCGCAGGTTTAATACTGTCTTCTTTCTGAAAGCTCGCGAGGATAATTGTATATGTTGCCGCATACCCATATGCGCTAAAGTTTTCTACAATTCGCGCGGTACATTCATTGATGCTGTAACAAGGAGACAGCGCAAACGTCTTATGCTCAATTAACAACCCACCTAGCGGTAAGTGGTTTTTTGATACGTTAAGTCCTGTGCTTAAGAAGCCTAGTGGGAACATGACAAACAACAATGTAACCAATATCAATGCGGCACGATTTACAGAGGTGCCATAGCCTGCGAGAAGTTTATAAATTTGCTGATAAGACACAAAATTCAACATACTACCGAGCTTACCCAATTTATTCTTGCGAACAACATCATCTAGGTAGTGAGCCAACCTCATTTCTGAAAAATGAAGCGATTCAGAAGTACGAAAATCACGGGTTGAGTCGAAGTATGCGATCAACTGACGGTACGAGTCTAGAACTAGAGATGGCGGAATGTCGGCACTATGAATCTTGGGAACTTCCGCATCTGGGAACGCAACTGTAGGCTTGTACTCCACAGGGATATGCGTTATCAAATAGTCATCAGCTAAGTACGCATGTCCGTCCTTTTCGGCGAATGTCACTTTTGAGAATGAACATTGTGCCAAAACTGTTCCTGCACTTAGGAAGTTGTGCAAGGACTGATTTCGAAAGACGACCCGGGCACGTGAGGAAATTAAGGCATATCGGAGATCAATCTCATGTCCCTCATTTTGCTCAATCAGCAATTCACAATCAGCAGGAATTTTGATACCACACAAACTAATGGCCAATGACGAACGAGTAATACTCAATCTTGCCCCTGGAGCAAGAATGAGCCCACCTAAACCAAGTGTGCATCTACCAAGACCTTGCACATGATCTACTGAAAACACTCCGCTCAATTTAGATTCGTGGAAACTATGCATCCCGTCGTATTGGCCAGTGTCGGTTTCCTTCCCTAGTTTATACATCGCCAGTCGAACATCATTGAGCTGACAACTCTCCACTTTTAGTGAGCCTACTTCTCCATGAATGAAAAGCTGCTTTTCAAAGCTACAGCCCACGAACTTTGCAAGTTCAAGGTTTGAGAGAAATTCTGCATTAGCTCTAAATTTAGTATTGTGACAAACCAAACACCACGATTCTTTTTGCAAGACTCGAATATCGTCCATAACCTCACAATTGATAAACTTCAGCGTACGAAGTTTGTGGTTGTAACCCAAGCCGACATGCTCAGTGACTTTGGCGTTCTGAACAATGAGTTCAACTTCCTCTATGGTTGAATCATTTTCAAAACTTTCCGCAAGCCATATGAGAAACAAACTTGTCACATCGACTCTAATATCAAAGCGTGCAACTCGTACTGATTGAGAACGCACCTGCGAGGCCAAGTGTTTTGCAAAATCTAAGGCGATTTCTTGAGTGAGCAGATTTTTAGAGTTGTCGCTCACCAATATCTCAAGAACGTCCTCATCAGGACGCCTTACTTCAGAGCTTCTTGGGAACAATGAGTTTGGCACGACTAACCGCCAAACGATGTGTCTTGAACAAATTGAGCAACTTCACCGCGCAGCGTGAAATGCATAGCCTGCGTCACCACCAAATCAACAAAGTGACCAACTAAGCGTTTATCACCGGGGAAATTCACCACGCGATTATTGTCTGTTCGCGCCATCAACTCACTCGTGTCTTTTCGCGATTGACCTTCGACCAATACACGTTGGGTTGTGCCAATCATGGCAATGGATACTGCCGTTGATTGCGCCTCCAGCAGCACCTGCATTTGCCGTAATCGTTTGAGTTTGACATCTTGCGGCGTCTCATCAATCAAACTCGCGGCGGGCGTGCCGGGTCGGCGTGAGTACACAAATGAAAACGCGCCGTCAAACTTAATGTCTTCAATTAATTTAATGGTGCGATTGAAATCTTCTTCCGTCTCGCCTGGAAAGCCGACAATAAAATCGCTAGAGATAGAAATATCAGCGCGCTTTTCACGTAGGCGGCGAATGATGGACTTGTACTCCATTACCGTATAGCCACGCTTCATGGCGGCCAACACTCTATCGCTGCCAGCTTGCACAGGTAGATGCAATTGCGAAACGAGTTTGGGGAGCTTTGCGTAACAATCAATTAGACGTTGCGTGAATTCAAGCGGGTGCGAGGTGGTGTAGCGAATGCGCTCAATTTGCGGCAGCGCATTGACGGCGGTGAGTAAAAATGCAAAATCCGCCTCTATTGTTTCACCATCAGCATCACGCATCTTGCCAATGTAGGCGTTGACGTTTTGCCCCAATAGCGTGACTTCTTTTACGCCGCGTGCTGCTAAGTCGCGTATCTCATTCATCACATCCATAAAAGGGCGCGAAATTTCTTCGCCGCGCGTATACGGCACGACGCAAAAGCTGCAATATTTTGAGCAGCCTTCCATGATGGATACAAACGCGGTCGCGCCTTCAACACGTGCAGGCGGCATATTGTCAAATTTTTCATTTTCAGGAAATGAAATATCGACCTGCGATTGCTGGGTGCTTGCCTGACGCGTAATCATGGCGGGCAAACGATGCAAGGTTTGTGGGCCAAACACGAGATCAACATACGGCGCGCGCTTAATCAAGGCTTCGCCTTCTTGGGAAGCCACGCAGCCGCCGACGCCAATTAAGACATTTGGATTTACTTTCTTAATCTCGCGGAGTCTGCCAAGATCAGAGAACATTTTTTCACTGGCTTTTTCGCGCACCGAGCAGGTGTTTAGCAAGATCAAATCAGCGTCTTCAGCGTTATCTGTTTTGACGTAGCCTTTTTCGGCTTCGAGGACATCCGCCATTTTGTCTGAGTCATAAACATTCATCTGGCAACCAAAGGTGCGGATGAAGACTTTTTTAGGCGCTGTTGGTGCGGTCATGGTGTCTCCTGGGTCTCGGTTGATAGGCCGGGCAGGTGGTCGCTCAATGGACAGAGTTTGAATAAACAAAAGCCGCATACTGATGCGGCTTTTGTCGTTGTTTGGTGGCCAATCCCCGATTCGAACGGGGGACCTGCGGATTATGATTCCGTTGCTCTAACCGGCTGAGCTAATTGGCCTTGTGTGTTTGTGCTGTGTAAACTTCGATTGCTGTTGCAAAACGTCTTAAATTATGACCGTTTTTGCTCTTGAATGCAATCACAAACCAATTGCTTAGTTGTATCTTAGCCGCGCTTCTTTTCGTTGTTTTTTACATACTTATCAAGCCATCGACTTGTCTCCCAGAGCCGATGCAGCACTGATTCGCGGCCTCGATAGCCATGATCTTCATGCGGCAGCATTACTAATCGTGCCGTGCCACCCAGCCCGCGTATAGCCTGATAAAAGCGCTCACTCTGAAGGGGAAATGTGCCTGTGTTTGAATCGGCCTCGCCGTGCAGGAACAAAATTGGTGTTTTCAGCTGGTCGGCAAAATTAAAAGGTGACATTTGTGCATACACTTCGCGCGCTTTCCAAAAATTTCTTTCTTCTGCCTGAAAGCCGAACGGCGTTAATGTACGGTTATAAGCGCCGCTTTGGGCGATGCCGGCAGCAAATAATTTGCTGTGCGCCAACAAATTTGCCACCATAAATGCGCCGTAAGAATGCCCCCCCACGGCGATTTTGTTACGATCAGCCACGCCGCGCTTTACTACTTCATCAATGGCCGCTTCTGCACTTTGAATCAACTGCGGCAGATAAGTATCGTTTGGCTCTTTACTATTTTCACCAATAATGGGCATGGTTGGATTGTCTAATACCGCATAGCCTTGGGTCAAAAACGGCAAAGCACCAGAGTAGCTTGGCCGCACATAACGATAGGGTGAGCCACTAACTTGACCCGCGTTTTCAGCCGAACGAAATTCGCGCGGATACGCCCACATGATGAGTGGTAGTGGATCATCACCCCGCTTAAAACCAGCGGGCAAATAGAGGGTGGCCGACAAATCCACGCCATCGCGACGTTTGTATTTGATGACTTCTTTTGACACATTAGCAAGCGGATTTTTCGGCGTGACGAACTTAGTCAGCTGCGTCATTTTGCCTGTCGCCAACTCGCGAATAAACATATTTGGCGCTTCTGCAGCACTTTCGCGTTGCATCAGTAATTTATTGTTGCCCGCATCAATCAAGGCAATCGGCGTATCGAAATATGGTGCTTCAGATCGGAATAAGCGGCGTGATTGCGCACTATCAATATCCATGCGGTCCACAAACGGTCGCTCGCCTTCGGCTGTGGCACCCGCGCCATTTAAATAAATAGAGCGACCATCGGCTGAAAAATTAAGCACACGATATCCGCGCACATTTAATTCCGTCATTGGCACACCAGGATCGTTGTAGCGGTCTTCACTCGAGCGATCAGATAACTTAATGGGTTGACGACTTGGATCGTTCGGAAAAATACGCGAAGTAATCATGCGGCGTGTTTTACGCGATGCTTCCGTGAGAAGAGCAATATTGTCATTCCCCCAAACAATATTTTGAAAACGTAGCTCTGTTTTTTCAAGCAAGATGGGTTCTTCATTAAAGGGCGACGGCAACATAAAAACAAAATCGCCGATGATTGTTTTTTTAGCTTCTGGTGGTAACGCTTGCGCCCAGACAATGCTTGCGTTGGCGTCACTTCGCCACTGATATTGGCGTGGCCCTCTACGAACGGCGTCAGCGTCTAAGTCCTCATCTTCAGCCAGTGGCAGATCTGACAAAACACGAATCACTACGCCGATATTGGTTTCCAGTGCATCGCGAATTTCCGTCTTTATGGCAAAGCGTGTAACTGGGACGGTATAAGAGTAAGGTCGCTTGAGCATTTGCACCATGGCATATTGGCCATCAGGCGAAGGCGCAAAACCTCGGACTAAGCCGCTCGCGACAGTAGCGACCTTGCCATCCAACCAGACACGCGTTATCTCGCTATTAAGATAATGCTCGAACACGGCTTCGTCATGCGGGGACTTTAGCAAATCTTGGTAGGTGCGAGCAGCAATACGACGACCCAAATTTTCTTGGATATTAGGACCAGATACTGTTGATGGCACACGCGGCACAGCGCCGCGATTTAGGGGAAGTAGCGGCACTAACAGGGATTTACTATCGCCAAACCAAGCAAAGGCGCGGCCATTTAATGCATTCAATGAGCGCTCGGTAATTCGTTTTGCATTTGTACCATTACTCAAATCAAAAACCATGATTTCAATGGCAGAGTCTCGCACCAGCGTGAAGGCAACACGTTTACCGTCTGGTGACCATTGCGCTTCGCCGATTTTTGCGTTCGCCGGCAAGTTGGTGATGCTACGTTCTTGTTTATCGGCCAATCGAATAAAGCGTATGTTGACTGCATGGGTAGTGCGTGCAATGTCGTTATTGCGTGGGTTAATCCGCAATCCGGCGAGACGTAGCTCTGGCTGGGATAATTCATTCACACTTTGTAATACTGGACGTTCAAGCAGCATTACCCATTCGTTGGTGGGCGATGGAATGTTTTGCGGTATAAGTGGTGAATCAACCATGTCAATCATGGCTTGCGGCGGCACTTGATAACGTGCTGCTTCATTTGCTGCCAATGTTGCGGATTGCAGTGCGATTGAGCACAACGTGTAGCGCAACAATGCAGATGTTGCTGAAACAAATTTTAGTTTTTGCATAAAGAAAAAATTATTTGCACTAGTTGAGTTAGTGGTGATGTACCAACAGATATGTGTAATCGGCGCCGTACTAGTTTAATCAAGCAGCTTTTGATTTTAACGCTTTATCAGCAAGACCAGATGTAATTGCCAAGGCTTAGGTAAAGTTGAGGATAGTTTGCAAATCCCAAAAAACAAGAGTAATGTTGCAGCGCAATATGTGCATGCACTCCAATAAATATAGCCATTCATCTATTCACTCACACTCTACAGAACGCTACCTTGCATATCTCTATTTCGTACTGGCGAGCATTTCGACAGCGCTGGTTAATCGTTAGAACTTTTGCGTAGCTACCCCGCATGGATTCCACAAATAAAAAATTAAGCGCGCTGACTATCGGCGCTATCGGTGTCGTTTTTGGCGATATTGGTACTAGCCCACTTTACGCACTCAAGGAATCCTTTAGTCCTTCACATGGCATTCCGTTAAATCAGACTACGGTTTACGGTATTTTGTCGGTCATGTTTTGGGCGATGACTGCGCTTGTCACTGTGAAGTATTTGGTTTTCATGATGCGTGCGGACAACAAAGGGGAAGGCGGTATATTGGCGCTGACCGCACTCGCACAACGCTGCTTTCGTAAAGGCACACGACGCCATTGGTGGGTCGTAGCGCTTGGTATGTTTGGTGCCGCAATGTTTTATGGTGATGCCATCATCACACCAGCGATCTCCGTGCTATCTGCGGTTGAGGGTTTGGGATTGGTTGCTCCCGACTTAAATAAATTTGTCGTGCCAATTGCGATTGCTATTTTAGTCGCGCTATTTTTTGTGCAGCGACACGGCACAGAGACGGTTGGACGTTTTTTTGGCCCGATTATGGTTCTTTGGTTTGTTGTTCTTGCTGTTTTAGGTATTTCACAAATCATCGATAACCCTGGCATTCTCGGTGCTTTAAACCCGTGGTATAGCTGGCAGTTCTTTATAGAATACAAGACTGCCGCTTGGATAACATTAGGGGCAGTGGTACTTTGCGTCACGGGTGGTGAGGCACTCTATGCAGACATGGGTCACTTTGGCCGCAGACCGATTCGAGTAGGATGGTTCTCGCTAGTTTGGCCGGCATTATTGCTTAATTACTTTGGTCAAGGCGCGCTACTTTTGAGCGACCCTGAAACGGTAAAAAATCCATTTTATTTAATGACACCAAGCTGGGCGCTTATCCCAATGGTGATGCTAGCAACATGCGCGACTGTGATCGCATCACAGGCAGTGATTTCTGGTGCGTTTAGCTTGACCAAGCAAGCTATACAGTTAGGTTATTTGCCACGTTTCAGCATTCAGTACACTAATGAAAATGAAGCTGGCCAAATTTACATTCCATTCATTAACTGGGGATTACTGGCGGGCATTATTGCACTGGTGCTGATATTCAAAAGCTCATCCAATTTAGCAGCTGCTTATGGTATCGCGGTGATGCTAACAATGACCATTGATACTATTTTGTTGTTGGTCGTGATGCTCTACATATGGAAATGGAATCGATTTTTATCCATTCTACTTATTGGCGGCATTCTCATTAATGACTTTATGTTTTTATCGGCTACCTTCACAAAGATTGGCGAGGGCGGCTGGTTTCCGCTCGTCATTGGGGCAGTGATGTTTACCATTATGAGCACATGGCGACGCGGACGAGAAATCGTGCGGCGCAAAGTCAACGATGGCGCGATGCCATTAAAAGGTTTTGTTGAATCTATCTCGATGTCAGATACGCCACGAGTTGAGGGCACTGGTGTGTTTATGACCACGAATCCTGAAGGCGTACCGAACGCACTATTACACAATCTAAAGCACAACAAAGTGTTGCATGGTCGCGTGGTTATTCTCTCCATTGTGATTGAAGATATTCCGCGTGTACCAAAAGAAGATTACGTATGGATCGATAATTTGGGTCACGGGTTCTATGTCATCCGTGCACATTACGGCTTCAAGGAAACACCGAATGTGCCCGCCATGATGAATGATTGCAGATTGCAATCAATGAATTTCGACATGATGGACACTAGCTTCTTTGTGAACCGTGAAACACTAATTGCCACACCACGCGGCGGCATGGCGCTTTGGCGTGAACACCTATTTGTGTGGATGTCACATCTTGCGGCAAAAGCATCGGATTATTTTCGCATACCTTCAAACCGTGTGGTTGAGCTTGGCTCACAAGTTGAAATATAAGCCATCATTAATAAACCAAAGTCCCCGAACGACGGTCATTTTCAAGGCATTTAGGCTCTAACTGTACGTCATTACTAGCGTTTTAAGCCTTGCAATATCTCTAGGCCTCAAGACCGCGTTCGACTGGAGCTCGTCGAACTAGTCTATCGCGCAGTACCACCGCGTATTTCTCGAAATGATTAGTTAGCCTACACATTGGGTTTCTACATTCCGCGACATCAATGCTACTCATTACGTTTGCATTCTGTTTACTTCAATTCTGCATTGTTGTGCATCTTAATTGCCCAAAGCAAAACCCCCCGACACCTGTTTGATGTCGGGGGGCTGCTTACTGCAATAGGGTCTTGGCGATGACCTACTTTCGCACGGGTAAACCGCACTATCATCGGCGCAACGTCGTTTCACGGTCCTGTTCGGGATGGGAAG
>JANNWG010000020.1:0-83183 GCA_031414695.1 Burkholderiales bacterium | reverse complement strand
CTTCCCATCCCGAACAGGACCGTGAAACGACGTTGCGCCGATGATAGTGCGGTTTACCCGTGCGAAAGTAGGTCATCGCCAAGACCCTATTGCAGTAAGCAGCCCCCCGACATCAAACAGGTGTCGGGGGGTTTTGCTTTGTAATTCTCAGAAATGCAATTTTGTAGAATACAAATTCAAAAATTGCTGCAGTAGCTGTGAATACACAGCGCAAATGTAACGATCAACAACGTTGTCTAAATGACCCAGCATGTCATAATTTAAAATTACGGAAAAATAATTCATGCGTATTCTTCTTTCTAATGACGACGGCTACTTCGCTCCAGGTTTGGCTGCTCTTTATGCCGCGCTGCAGCCAATGGCTGACATTACCGTGGTCGCACCTGAACGCGATAAAAGTGGCGCCTCAAATTCGCTGACATTGGATCGTCCACTGTCGATGCGGCGTGCGCCTAATGGTTTTTATTTTTTAAATGGTACGCCGACAGATTGTGTACACATGGCTGTTACGGGCATGCTCGATTTTGTGCCAGATATGATTGTCTCAGGCATCAATCATGGCGCGAATATGGGTGACGACACCATTTACTCGGGCACAGTCGCAGCAGCAACAGAAGGTTTTTTGCTAGATATTCCGGCGATTGCCATTTCACTTGTCTCTAAAACAGGTAAGAATTTTGAAACGGCTGCTTGGGTAGCGGCAGAGCTAGTGAAGCGTCATATCGCGCATCCTACCGAAGGTGCGTCGCTCATTAATGTGAATGTTCCAGATGTCACCCGTGAACAATTGCAAGGCTTTGAAGTGACGCGTTTGGGTAAGCGCCATAAAGCTGAGCCAGCAGTGAAATCAACCAATCCGCGCGGCGAAACAATGTATTGGATCGGTGCGGCAGGGGCGGCAGCTGATGCGGGGCCTGGTACGGACTTTCATGCAACAGAAAATAATCGAGTATCGGTTACGCCGCTACAAATGGATTTAACCAATTACCAACGCATGAATGCGCTATCAGAGTGGATGGGTAAGGTGGTTGGGACGTGATTGGCGTGTCCAAATTTACGGGTACCGGCATGACATCTGATCGCACCCGCGCGCGAATGGTCGAAGCGTTGCGTTTGCGTGGCATCAAAAATGAGCGGGTGCTGTCGATCATGGCTGATGTGCCACGTCATGTGTTTCTCGATGAAGCGTTGCAAGACCGCGCTTATGAGTTAGATAAGGCGTTACCGATTGGTTACGGGCAAACTATTTCGACCCCTGAAATTGTCGCCATCATGACGGAACTCATGTGTGAACGAGTTAGCGGCATTCCTAAAAAAATATTAGAAATAGGCACCGGTTGTGGCTATCAAACTGCTATCTTGGGTAAGTTGGCTAAGGATGTGTATACAGTAGAGCGCATTGCACCGTTGATGGATAAAGCACGCCGCACGTTGCGGGATTTACGTTACTACAATGTGATTTTTAAGCACGCGGATGGGCATTTTGGTTATGCGGAAGCGGGGCCGTACGACGCCATTATTACCACTGCGGCGGCGGCGGAAGTGCCGCAACAATTAACCGCGCAATTAGCGATAGGCGGGCGGCTGATTTTGCCGGTTGGCGTCGATACACAACAGCTATACGTAATTGACAGAACCGAGACAGCGTTTGAGCAAAAAATTGTCCACGATGTTCGTTTCGTACCGCTAGTACCGGGCATTATTTAATGTCCAGAGTCTTATTTTTTTGATGGATTTTCTATGTTGAATCGCCTGATTTTATTGTTTGTATTGACGCTGCTCTTATCGGCATGCGCGACCAAAACGCCCGCGCCAGTAATAGACCGACGCGCGCCTGCACAAGCTTCTACAACATCAATAGCAAGTACAGTCCTTGCACCGCAGGCGAAGCCAGCCACAAGTGCCACCAGCACTACTAGTACGAGTGCAACCGCCGCTAAGCCTTTAGACAATGGCAAAACGCACGCCGTCCAAAAAGGTGAGACGCTGTACTCAATTGCGCTGCAAAATAATATTGATCATCGTGAATTAGCGCTGTGGAACAATATTGACAATCCTAATCTGATTAAGGTGGGAGATGTCATCCGCTTGTCGGTGCCAACAACAAGCGCTATAAGCGTCACAACACCAGTGGTAACGCCGCTCGTGGTGACGCCGCAGCCGTCAGCAGCCAGTGAACGTCCGCCATCAAATTCATCCACACTTAAGACCGAGCCGCGCGGTGGCAAAGTGCCCTATACCGATCAAGCATTGGCACGTCTCGCGCAAGAAACCAGTGCACCGACACCAGTTGTTACGGCTGCACCAGCAGTAACTCCTGCGCCGGCAGTTGCAGCAACCGTGCCAGTCACAGCACCCGTCGTTGCGGCCACGGCAGCAAAAGATAATGTCGATTGGGCATGGCCAGTTAAAGGCAAAGTCATTACGAATTTCACAGAGTTAAATAAAGGTATTGATATAGCCAGTGTGCGCGGTACGGCGGTGAATGCAGCCGCAAATGGTACGGTGCTGCACACAGGTGCTGGCATTCGCGGCTACGGTCGTCTTGTGATTATCAAACACAGCACGGGCTGGGTATCGGCTTATGCGCATAATGACAAAATTACCGTAATGGAAGGTCAGGAAGTTAAACGTGGGCAAAAAATTGCCGAGATGGGCAACTCAGATGCCGACCAAGTAAAGCTACATTTTGAAATTCGTAAGCAGGGTAAGCCGGTTGATCCAATCAGTTTGTTACCGAAGTTGTAGATAATTAATCTCGCACGCTGCTTAATGGCATGTCTATAAGTTTAGAATATTGAGGTTCGTGCCTTTAGACTCGCTAATAACAGGCATTGCTATGTCGTGGCAACAATGTTTGTTTCGTTGCAAATTGGACATGGCTAAACTGAAATCGATAGCATAGCGTTACGTTCAAAAATAATTAAAACACTATTATTGGCGGGCATCTTCAAGTGTTTTTGCTTGAAAATACCCGCCAAGCAAGGAGTTAATAGCCGTTTATTTGCATTGATCTCTTCGTCTGCATGCATCGGTGCGCATTATTAGGATGCGTTTTTAGTGATTAAAATAATTAAAATATTTTTTGATATTTAGTTATTACTTAACTATCTACAACATGTAAATTACTGCGCTTTGTTAGTCCAGATTAGAAGCAAATCATTGCTAATACGTTCAGCGTCAACATCAGTCATCAAACCCAAGGGAGTAACAACATACAAGTCATTGATTTTCGTTTGTCAAAACTTTGTAGCTGGTTGAAGTGTAGTGCCATTACTTTAGGCTTAATAAGTAGCTTAGTCGTAGCGCCAGTTGTATTAGCCGCTGATGCGACAAAACCAGCTACTGCCGTCCCCGCTACCGTCGCAGCTCCCATCGCAGCTCAGATACAAAGCGCCAAGCAGCAACCCACTAAAGTGCTCAATGGTGCTTTTTTGACGTCGCTGTATGACATGAACACAAACAACAATACATTTAGAGCCGACCTCTGGTTATGGTTCAGACATGACAAAGCCCAAGAGTTAAAACCGCTTAAATCGCGAGAACTCGCCAATGCGCGCGACTTTAAAACCAGCCTCGAAAATAGCAAAGATGTCGGCGGTGAGCGCTACCACGCTGAAAAAATTCAAGGCACCTTCAATTACGGTTGGGATGTGAGAAATTTTCCATTTGATCGTCATGAATTACAAATTCGTGTTGAAGAAAGTCAGCAAGAAATTGATAAGCTGGTTTATTTGGCGGACACAACTAACACGGCAATAGACCCAAGCATCAACATTGAAGGTTGGCGCATTGATAAAATCAAAGTAGCCGCTGATACGCGCTTATATGCCAGCTCTTTCGGCGAGGGAGATTCGGCAAAATCAGAATATGGCACTAACGTGATTTCTCTTTTTATCGAGCGTGATGCAATGGGTTTATTCTGGAAATTGCTGGCGGCCGTTTACATCGCTTTTTTGATTAGCACCTTGTCCTACTTTATGGATCCCTCAAAAGATGGCATCTTCAACGGCCGTATCGGTCTCTTGGTCGGTATGACATTTGCCGTCATTATCAATTCGCAACGTGTAGCAAGCACACTGGGGCAGAGCACAGCATTTACACTGGCCGATAAGATTCATATCCTTACGCTGGGCATGATTTTAGTTGCGTTAACGGCTTCGCTTATTTCACGCCATCGCCATCTCACTAATCGTGGCGCAGAAGCTACCCGCGATGATAGGCGGATTGCCATCTCGATGATTGCCATCTATGTCTTGGCAAACGTCGTCATGATCGCATTAGCTGCTACAGCGAGTTAATCGATTACCCTTTAGTCTTTCAGTCATCTTGCATTAAGTGCAAGATGACTGAGGTTGCGCCATTTAGGAACAAAGCTAATATGAAAAGTCCGAAACAAGCGAAAACTATTCGCGACCACTGGAAAGTCATTTGTAATCAATTGAGTTACCGCCTTGATCAGATCTTTGCGGGTGGCTCATTAGGTCAGTTTGTCCTGCTGATTATTGTGACGGGCATTATTATTTTGCTTGGAATGAGCGCCTACTTTGTAGGTTTGTTTGATCCTGCCAATAATGAAGTTATCGGTATAGATCGGAAAGTTGATTCTGGTCTTTTTGACACCATGTGGTGGTCTGCGAAACATATTTTTGACCCGTCGTTCTTTTATGCAAACTATGGCGCAACTTGGCCATTGCTACTCGTCTCGCTATTCATGGCGGTAATGGGGATGAGTTTGTTTGCGACGTTGTTGGGCTTTATTTCTAGTGGTATAGAACACCGCATGGCCGAGCTACGCAAAGGTAACAGCGCGGTGATGGAGACTGGGCACATTCTGATACTTGGCTGGAATGACAAAATTTTCTCGATTTTGCAATTACTAGAGGAACGTAATATCAAGGTAAAGGTGGTGATTCTTTCCGAATACACGATCGAGCAGATGAATGAATTTCTGCGCATACGCGGACAACAATATCGTTGCGTCAAAATTATTTTGCGTACAGGCTCACCGCGCTCGCAAGTTGAATTGCTACGCGTTGGCTATCGCGATGCTTTTAGCATCATGGTACTCGGTGATGAATCAAGTCCTGACATAAACGAAGCAGTTGATATGCGCGTGATTAAAACGTTAATGTTGTTGGCGAACAACCAAGACTGGGCTACCGTGCAGCCCAAAATGGTTGCTGAGATCATTGACAAGGAGAATCTACAAGTTGCAGAAATTGCGGCGGATAACAAGATTTCTATCATTTGTAGCAGTCAGATTATTTCAAAAATGATTGTGCAGTCATCGCGCCAACCAGGTTTATCACGAGTTTATTCAGAGTTGTTTGGGTTTGCTGGTAACGAAATTTATGTACGCGGTTTTCCAGAAGCTGCAGGTCGGCGATTCAACGATGTGCGAGCTGGTTTTAAGAATGCCGTACCCATTGGTGTCAGCCGCACACGCAAGGAAGGCGATCGCTTTGTATTCGAGCCCTGCATTAACCCCGGTAAAGACTATGTTATTCAGCCAGATGAGTGGATTATCTGCATCGCACCTGATAGCCAAATTACATTTGATAGCACAGCAAAATCTCACGCATCTACTTTTGTGGTCACTAAACAAGCGTTGGAATCGAAATTCGACCAAATCTTGGTGTTCGGCTGGAACGACCAGCTATATGACATCTTGAATGAGATTGATAGTTATATGACGAGTGAGGCGACCATCCGTATTGTCGCAGCACATGCCGCACCACATGCATTAGCACTTATTGATGAAAACTTAAGTAAGCCACTTTCGTATCTGAAGATTGACTATGAAAAAGCGGACTATGCCAAACAAAGCACACTCGCAAAACTGTCGGTAGACAAAATCAGCCAGTTGATTATTCTGGCGGACGAATCGAGTAATGAGCTTGATCCTGACTCGCGCACAATGATGACGCTTTTATCGCTACGCACACTGCTGACCGATGTGCCCGTGCAAAGTCGCGCACGTGTGGTCGCTGAGGTCGTGAATGCTGACAATTGCGACTTATTACAGGTAGAAAAAAATCTTGAATTCATTATCAGCCCAGGCATCATTAGCATGTTACTTACGCAAATATGTCTGCAATTAATGCTTAAGGCTGTTTATGAAGATTTGTTAAGCGCAGGTGGTAACGAGATTTATTTAAAGCCTGTAAGCCGCTATGCCGCCAACCCTAGTCAAACAACGTTTGGCGATATTGCAGCAGGTGCAGCTGAACGCAATGAAGTCGCTATTGGTTACTATGTCACGGGCGAAAACCGGGACAGTAATAGTGGTTTTGGTGTACATATCAATCCTGATGCAGGAAAAGCATTAGCGTTAGATGATAAAGATAAAGTCATCGTAATCGCATTGGATTTGTACGATCCAGAATGATGATTTCTATCTAAAAATAGAAAACACTAATATCTGCGGGCATTTTCAGTGCTTACTGCCTGAAAGCGCCCGCCAATATTAGACTTTTAATATTCAGCTGGTATTGGATCAAGCGAACGCCAGCGACACCAAGTCGCCACCGTGTTGTAAGTTGTCCAGTGCGTTTGATAGGCCAACACTTCTGCTTTGGTTAAACGTTGACGATCATGAAAATGTTTTTCCGCCGATGGTATAGCCCATTACACCGCGTTTTTAGCGATGTTCAACTTTGACAAATTTCCTATTCACTCCGCGCCGCACTTAACGCCATTGCACATGCCGCAATCATCAGCACTCCCAGCCCTATCACCGCAGGCGTGATGGTCTTGGTGGCTAAATCCATGGTCGCGTCGATTAAAAAGGATCCGCCAGCGCCTGTGGTGATGGCAATTATTACTGCCAATAGTGTGGCGCTGGCAATAATAATTAGGCGTTGTTTAGCCGTTAGCACGGTGACATTAGCAGGCGAGGGTAATAACGCCACACTCGCCATGACGCGATCCGAAAAGCCATTATTGTCAATATAATCGTGTTGAAAATTGATGGCATCTGCGCGCAATAGCGCATCTAAGGTTGAATCGTCGTTGCGGTTCGTCATGCGACTTCTCCAATATCGTTTCGATAAGATTCTAAGCGGTGGCGCATTTTTTCTTTGGCGCGCAACACGTGTGTTTTTAAAGTGCCTAGTGGCATATCCAATGCATAGGCAGCTTCATCATGCGATAAGTCTTGGTAGTAACAGTGGATGATTGCGGTGCGCTCAGCTTCACTCAAGTCGGTCATCGCGTATTCCATATCGCGGCGTAAATTAGTGGCGTCTGACTCAGGCGGGCATGGTGCTGGCTCGTATTGTGTTTCATCGTCGAGAGGTAATTCAGATTTGCGTCGTACTTCTGTTTGCCAGGCGTTAAAGGCAATGCGATAAAGCCAAGTTGAAAACTTGGCCTCATAGCGAAATTTGCCGATATTTTTCCATGCAAGAATAAATGTTTCTTGCGCCACATCGTCGGCTAAGGCCATATTGCCCTGCATCATTTTGCGTAGGCTCGACCTGAGTTGCGATTGATGACGAGTCACCAGTGTGGAAAAGGCGTGCTTATCGCCATGTGCAATCACGCGGGCGATTAAATCGTTATCGCTAATGTCATGCGTTGGCATGATGGCTTAAAAGAGGCGAATATTAAGGCTGCACTTGTCGCCGTTCAATTTGCCACACAATTAAATAGCCAATGCCCATAAATGCCGGCACTAACCCAAATGTCCACGGCGCATCGAATTCATAAAGTGCAATACATAGCGCTAAGCCAAACATAAACAAAACTGTGCCGCGTCGTAAATCCGAGATTGGCTGATTGATGTTGGCAAATAGTTCTGGCGGCACCGGCTGACCTTTATCGGCAAGTTTCACGGCGGTGTCATAGATTAAGCGATTACGTTCAGCGCGAAAGCGTAAAAATAGCCAGACGATTGCAATAGGCATCATTGAGCCGAATATGATGCCAGAGAGGGGAATTAGCAGTTTGAGTGAATCGAACATAGTGGGCTTTCTAAATGATTGCTGTTGTTAGTCTGACGCGCCCAACCTATGATTTGGATTCAATTCACTTGGGTTCTATTCGCTAGGGCGCGATAATCTCTGCCGTTCGGGGAGGGGTTGGAAAGCTATCCGGCGTAGGAAGTTTGCGCATTGCCGCGATGGGCGAGAGTTTGAACATCACAAATACCAAAATAACCGCGCCAATACCGCAAATGCCAATGGTGGCACGCAATCCCAACCATTCGCCCATGACGCCGCCCAGCAATGAGCCTAGTGGGGCTAGTGATAACGCCATAAAAATCATGGTAGAGGTCACGCGGCCTAGCAGGTGATCCGGCGTTGCCGATTGGCGAAGCGACAAGTAATTAATAAAAAACAACATAGCGCCAAAATCAAAAATAAATAATGTGCCGCCAAGTGCTAAATAGGCGTACTCATGTTTACTGATTAATGCCATTAACAGCCACGCGATGGCGGTCGCGAGTATGCCGTAAAGCATCACGCGGCCAATGCCAAAGCGCGCGTTGAGCGTTTGACACATAAATGACGCCATTAAAAAGCCAACCCCTGCCAGCATATACAATGCGCCGATTTTGCCTGGCGACAACGCCAAATCACGCGCCGCAAACAAAATAACAATCGCCACATAAGCATGACGCAGCAACTGCCATATTGCCAAGCCAAATGAAATTGCACGTAACAGCGGGTTATGCCAAATCAAGCGCAATCCTTCTTTAGCGTCGCCCCAAATACTCGCCCAAGTCACTTCGCCTGTTTGTTTCGGCGCATCACTATCGCGAGGCTTGATGCCCCGCAACATAATCGCCGAAACAAAAAATGCGACTGCATCGAGCAATATTGCAAATGGTGCAGTGAGCGCTTGTATCAATATGCCGGCAATGCCAGGACCGATCAGTTGCGCGGAGGAGTCTGATAACGCAATCCGTGAATTCGCTTCGACCAACTTAGTTCGACCCACGCGCTCCGTCATAAATACTTGATACGCCGCCCAGCCAATAATGCCGCAGAGCCCCATCATAAATGCGACGATATACAAAATCGACATTTGTAAAAACCCCATCCACGCGGCTATCGGCAGCAGCAGTAGGGCGACGCCACGTGCGATATCTGCCCAAATCACGAGCGGTAATTTGCGTGAACGATCCACTAACACGCCGGTGAATAAGCCAAACATGGTGTATGGCAACACACTCATCATCGTCAGCAAACCCATCTCGGTGGGACTGGCATTAAGTAAGATTGCTGCTGTCAGCGGTAATGCTAAAAATGTGACTTGTCCACCAAAATGGGTGATTGTAAGCGACAACCAAAGCACACGAAAGTCGCTGTGCCGCCACAATGTGCCGAAATACTTGTCGTATTTATGCGGCGGTGGTTCGATTGCAGTGACGTTTAATGATTCGTCACTCTCCTGATTATTGTCGGTACTCATTTGTTGTTATTTTAATCGACAACCAACTTGGGATTAAAAGTGCAATATCAGCGGCTTGTTTCAGGCAAATTACGTCATTCTGACCACTGTGCGTTGTTTCGTTCCTCACTTTAGGTCGCCACTATCAACGACATACATCTCGCGCTCAATCAAAATCAACCAAGTGCAACCCCAAGTTTTAGAATCAAATTGAAAAGCGGTTGAGTGAGTGGCGTGAAGCTAAGCTATGTAGGATGCCATTTGTAGAGAAATAGGATAGCGAAGCTGAGTTGCCCAATCAGGGAGGACTTATATGATCGGAGTAACGTGAAGACAATTGGCGCTGACCTTGAATATCAACTCAAAGCCCCGCAAGCTGGCATTGCGAAAACGCCCGTTGTTAAAGGGTTTTAATTTTTAGCATTGATATACGTGGCATTTTTATAGTCGTGTCTCCAGCCGTACCGCTTCAAATCAATACGACCATTGGCGTCGAACGCAATACCTTCCGCTTCGAGCAGGATGCGCTGCAGGTCGTCTGACCCTGACTGCCAATTTTTGCGACGTATACTGATTGCGCCTGATGAGTTAACCACGCGATGCCATGGAATATTGATGGAGACTGGCGTATTAGCGAGTGCGTAGCCTACGTGCCTTGCATGACGCGGAAAGCCGAGTAACTTCGCCAGTTGACCGTAGCTTGCAACCAGTCCGCGTGGGATTTTCTTAACAAGCGCATACACGTCATGCGAATTTAACGTTGTCATCAATATGTAACGGGTATTGGATCAAGCGAGCGCCATAAATACCAAGTTGCTACGGTATTGTATGGTGCCCAACGCGCTTGATAGGCGAGCACTTCCGCTTTGGTTAGACGCTCACGATCATGAAAGTGTTTTTCAATCGCGCGGATTAAACCGATGTCGTCCACAGGAAAAACATTTGGGCGCGCTAAGTAAAAAATCAAAAACATTTCCGCGCTCCAGCGGCCAATACCTTTTACACGTACCAAGTCAGCAATGACTTCATCATCCGTCATGCGCGGCCAGCGGCGCGGGTTGACGAGCTTTTCATCAAAGTGACGTGCCAAGTCTTGGATATAAACAACTTTGCTACCAGACAATCCGCAAGCGCGTAATTCTTCAACGCTCATTGCTAACAATCGAGGCGGTTTCATGTCGCCCGCCGCAGCTGCCACGCGATCCCAAACAGCCTGCGCCGCTTTTACTGAAATTTGTTGTCCGACAATGGCGCGTGCGAGTGTGGAGAACGCATTGCCGCGCGACCGTAAATTGGCGATCGGATATTGCTTGATGAGCGCACGCATGATCTTGCAGCGTTTTGCTAAATATTGGGTAGCGCTAGGCCAATAGTCGGGTGTCATCAGGGTTAATTTACCAACGTTTGCGTGTGTGACGAGTGCGCCACATTTTTGTAACGACGATGCGCCAGAAAATACGCGTACCAAAATAACTTAGTAGCGCTAATGTCACCGCCAGCATGCCGAGTCCCGCCAGCAGTGTTGGCCCAAGGGAGACAACCCAGTCAAACATTGCTGGCACCAGCAGCCACGGCTCGCGCCATGAAAAGCTAAGATCAGGCGGCAACAGCTTCGCGATTTCTTCGCCCGTGACGACTGTGCCCATCGTATAAGCGAGCATGTAGATAGGGATAAATGTCAGGGGATTGGTAATAAAAGTTGCCGCAGCGGCAGCAAGCACATTTGCGCGAAGTGGAATAGCAATAACAATCGACAATAAAATTTGCACTGGGCCTGGTATTAAGCCCATCACCGCACCTATCGCCATGCCGAGCGAGACGCTGCCGCGATGCATATGCCAGAGACGTGGATGGCCCAGCCAAGGCTTCATCCATGCTAAATATTTGTTCTCGAGTATGATTTCTGGCTTAGGCAGCTTGTCGCGTAAATATCGTTTCATATGGCTTTTATTTTCAATGCGGGGCGCGATGTTAACCAGAGGAGTCCAAAGGTCAATATGCCGTTTAATAATAAAAGCTCAATACCTATTTGATAGCCTTTCGGATTTTTCGCTAATGTCGATTGGATGAAGTAGCAAATGATAGGGGCGGTGATCGCGGCTGCAACCAGCCCTGCGCCATAGGGTAAAAGCCGTTTGGTCAGCATACCGAAAGCAAACAGTCCAAGCAAGGGCCCGTAGGTATAGCCGGCGATTTTCAAAATCGTATCAATGATGGAGCGATCGTCAATAAACTTAAAAATCAGCACGATGGCAAAAAACAGTAACGCAAAAATAACATGGACAGTTTGGCGGATACGCGTTCGCTTGGCTTCATCCCATGTTTCTTGTTTTTTCATGCCGAGGATGTCGATACAAAAACTCGATGTTAAGGCAGTTAATGCGCCATCTGCGCTAGGAAAAAGTGCGGAGATGAGGGCAATGAAAAATATAATTTGTACCCATTGCGGAAAATACTGCATCACGACCGTGGGGAAAAGCTGATCGCCAGCTGCCGTCAAATTGTTTGCGCTGGCAAACAATACCAGCAATGCGCCGAGCACTAAAAATAAAAGATTGACGCCTATTAGCGCTATGCTAAACAAAAACATATTTTTTTGCGAGTCACGCAAATTTGGTACGCTGATATTCTTTTGCATCATTTCTTGATCAAGCCCAGTCATTGCAATCGCAATAAATGCGCCACCAACAATTTGTTTTAACCAAAATCCGGCTGCATTCGGGTCTGTGTTCCATATGCGCGTGTATTGGGTATTGTCGATGCTGGTAGCAAGCGTACCTATATCTAGATCTAAGCTGTTCGTCAAAAAGAAAATGCAGATTACTAGCCCACCCAACATAAAGGCGGTTTGCAGCGTATCGGTAAAGACAATCGTTTTTACGCCGCCTTTGTAGGTGTAAAGCCAGATCATGACCAAAATGACTGCAGTGGTTAGCCAAAACGGAATACCTGCCGCTTGCCCGACGAGTAAATGCAAAACATTGACCACCAAATACAAGCGTGCGGTGGCACCTAAGGTACGCGAAAGAATAAAAAATAACGCGCCTGTTTTATGCGCGGTGACACCAAAGCGCTGATCAAGATAATCGTAAATTGAGGTGAGTTTTAAGCGGTAATAAAGCGGCAATAAAATAACTGCAATCAACATAAAACCTATCCAATTGCCAATCACCACCTGCAAATAACCAAAGCCATTTACGCCTACCGTGCCAGGAACACTAATAAATGTGACGCCGGAAAGTGAGGTGCCGACCATCCCAAACGCAACCAGCAACCAATTACTTTTGCGGCTACCAATAAAAAACGCGTCATTATCAGCACGACGGCCAGTGGCCCAAGCCAGTGCCAGCAGCAGCAAAAAATAAGCAACAATGATCGTGAGTAATAAAACGTGTGAACTAGATGTCATGATGGGGATGAACGAGTTTTGGTAATTTGAGTCTGAAAATGAGCTAACGCATGCGGTGTTTTATACTGTGGCTCACGTTTTCCATAATACTTTATTGCATCAACAAATCACGATTCGATGTCATCTATAGCATTACTTAGCGCGGCATTTGCCGATGGCACCATGCCACGCACATGGGCAGATGACCGAGACCCTCGGATTACGCCTCGCCGCACTCTCAAGACGCTGATGGCGGGTTTAATTGTATCGCTCGTCATCCACAGTTTAATGGTGGTGTTAATACCCAAGCCGGTAGTCAAAATTGATTTGTCCGAGGCAGGCGGTCAAGGCCCATTACAAGTTACGATGGCGTCACCCGCCACAGCCGCAGCCCCACCTGCCGCATCGCCGCCACCTACACCTAGTAAGCCGCTCATCACCGCCCCCAGAGTCATTGCGGTAGAGCGCCCGTCACCACTAATGCCGCCTGTCGCTCTGGTGCCAGAGTCGCCCTTCAAACCGCCTGACTTGCCCACGCCAGTTACCAAAGAGCCGCCGATTGACTTTATGGCAGCACTAAACGCCAGACGTGCCGAACGGCAAGCCGCAGAAGAGGGCATCGCTAGCGAAAATGCGGCGGCGCGCGCAGGCGAGCGTGAATTAACGTCAGCTGAAAAAGCCACCGCAGGGTTTAATCGCAACATGCAGGCGCTGGGCCGCGGGCGCGACGGCACCAGCGGCGTATTTCAAATTCAAAGTAAAGGTACGCGCTATGCTGCTTTCTCGTTTCGGGGCTGGACAACCGATCGCGCGCAAAGCAAATATCAATTAATCGAAGTCGATGCTGGCTATGGCGGCGATGTAGAGCTTGCCATCGTTCGTAAAATGATTTCACTCATTCGTGAGCATTACAAAGGCAATTTCAATTGGGACTCGCAGCGCGTCGGACGCGTAGTGGTGCTGTCAGCAAGAATGGAAGACACGGCGGGATTGGAAGCATTTATGATGCGCGAGTTTTTTGGCTGACATTTAATCACTAATAATGGCGGGCGTTTTGAGGCATTATGCCGCCAAGATACCCGCCGATATTGGTATTTATACACTTGCTATTGCCGTTAAGGCTGTGGGGATTACGGCATGTCAAGCAAGGAGGCTAATGCCGATATCGCGCTTAACGCCACGCAATCCCCACTAGCTCCCCTTTTTCAAAGGGGAGAACTGATCGGTGGGTTATCGCAAAGTGGAACTCGAATCTTAGATCAGCTCCTCCCTTTGAAAAAGGGAGGTTGGGAGGGATTGCGGTGTGAATTGCAATTCTTGCAACGAAGTAGCAAGTGTCGTGAAGTACTTGACGCCGTGCAATCCCCACTACAGAAGGGTTATTGATGAGTTGAGCTCAATTCGCCGTGAGGCAAACATCACTGCCCCTCATGACTCCGTATTGCCATTATCTGTGCACCGTCGTAATCGGGCGCACGGCGTAGGTCGAGGGTGAAAGGAAAAGCAGGGTTGCGGCCTTCGAGTTTGACTGCCATCGCGCCCGGCGTATGGCCGATTTTTTGAAATCTTGCAACGCGTCTGGCTTCAGCTTCGTTGGCATTTACTGGGTAGGTATCGTAATTACGGCCACCAGGATGCGTAACATGATAAGTGCAGCCGCCGACAGAGCGGCTTGACCACGTATCAACAATATCAAACACCAGCGGCGCGTGTATGCCAATCGTTGGATGCAGTGCGGATGACGGCGCCCAAGCTTTATAGCGCACCCCAGCAACAAATTCGCCAGGCGTGCCGGTGGCGGTGAGTGGCACAACACGGCCATTGCAGGTAATAACGTGGCGTTCGCGCACCATGCCGGATACCTTGACTTGTATGCGCTCAAGGCTTGAATCCACATAGCGCGCGGTGCTTGAACCTGCCATCTCCTCGCCAAGTACATGCCACGGCTCAATGGCTTGGCGTAGCTCCATCTCAACGCCCTGATAGGCCACGGTGCCAAAACGCGGAAAACGAAACTCAATAAATGGTAAAAACCAATCGAGTGAGAATGCATAGCCCGCGTGATTCAAATCATCTACGACGGCTTTCATGTCTTGCGCTACAAAGTAGGGCAGCATGAAGCGATCATGTAGCTCTGTACCCCATCGGATGAGCTTGGCCTTGTAAGGTGTTTTCCAAAACCGCGCAATGAGTGCGCGTAGTAATAAGGTTTGCGTCAAACTCATTTCTGCATGCGGTGGCATTTCAAAGGCGCGAAATTCAAGTAAGCCTAATCGGCCAGTTGGCCCATCGGGTGAATACAGCTTATCAATCGAGAATTCGGCACGGTGGGTATTACCAGTGAGGTCAACTAAAAAATTACGTAACAGTCGATCTGCCAACCACGGGTAGTCACTTTCTTTGCCCTCGGTGAGCTTGGCTTCCAATTGTTCGAAGGCGATTTCGAGCTCGTACAAGGTATCAGATCGCGCTTCGTCAACACGCGGGCTTTGTGAGGTCGGCCCGATAAATGTCCCTGAAAATAAATAGGATAGTGCCGGATGATTTTGCCAATACGTAATGAGCGAGCGCAACAGGTCAGGGCGGCGCAGCATCGGCGAATCGGCTGGGGTGATGCCACCCACGGTGACATGGTTGCCGCCGCCAGTGCCAGTGTGTTTGCCGTCGTGCATAAATTTTTCGGTACCTAAGCGACACTGACGCGCTTCTTCATAGAGCGTTTTGGTATTCGCGACCAACTCACGCCATGAGGTTGACGGATGAATATTAAATTCAATTACGCCTGGGTCAGGGGTGACGGCGAATTTTTTAACTCGATCATCGGCTGGCGGCGTGTAGCCCTCGATGCGTACTGCGGTGGCAGTATCACGAGCTGTTTTTTCAACTATCGCAACAAGCGCTAAATAATCCTCTAGCAATTCAAGCGGTGGAAAAAAGATATGCAGAATGTTATTGCGAACTTCAATACAAATGGCGGTGCGAACCACATCCTTAGCAGATTCGCCGATACTAATTTTTTTACTCTTAGGCTGTTCAATCGACGCGCCTGCTTTCATTTTGGAAGACAGGGCTTCGCGTTCATTTGCTGTCACCAGTGCATCGCGCGGGGCGAATGGATCGCCAGCAATGATGATCTCCATATCTTTAGGTGCAACCCAAGGCAGGCTATTGAGCGGCAAGCGAAAGCCAACTGGCGAGTCACCTTCGACCAAATACAAATGTTGTGTGGCGAGCGGCCAAAGCGATGATGCCCATTCAGTGGTGGCGTTGGCTTTTTTGCGCGCTAACGCTTTTATCGGTAGCACATAGCCAGTGGGCTCGCCAATGCTGCCCTGCAATTGCTGAAGTAGATTTGCCGCAATTGCAGCACGCGCAGTGGCATCTTTTAAATCGGCTGAGGCGGGATCTATATTGACAGGCAGTTGCGATTCATCGCGAATGGTGCGCCAAATACTTTCAAAGGCGGGTATCGCGTAATCAGGATGCAGCGATAAATTTTTAGCCAATGTTTCAGCGAAGGTCTTGGCAATACCTGTTGCCATTTTTGTCGCTTTGGTTGCCACTAGCGTGGCCTCTTGCCAAAGTGGTACGCCGTCTGGTCGCCAGTAACACGATAACGCCCAACGCGGCAGTGGCTCGCCAGGGTACCATTTACCTTGCCCAAAATGTAGCAGTCCACCGGGCGCATATTGATGCTGCATGCGTAGAAATAAATCTGTCGCCAATTCTAATTTTTTAGGCGAATGCGCGGTCACATTCCACTCCGCACCTTCCATATCGTCGATTGAAACAAAAGTCGGCTCGCCTCCCATTGTGAGTCTGACATCGCCCGCCACTAGCTCTTGATCAATTTTGTCACCGAGGGCTAAAACGCTCTGCCACGCGTCATCTTGAAATGGCTTTGTAACGCGCGGGTCTTCATGGATGCGCGTCACCGTCATTGAAAAATCGAGCACAGTCTCACATTGATCAGTAAAGCCTGAAACTGGTGCAGCGGAGGATGGTATGGCAGTACACGCAAGCGGAATATGGCCTTCGCCAGCGAGTAAGCCTGAAGTGGGGTCAAGTCCAATCCAGCCAGCACCGGGCAAATAAGCCTCGCACCAAGCGTGCAAATCAGTGAAATCTTTATCAGTACCGGAGGGACCATCGAGGGATTTTTGATCGGCGGTGAGCTGAATCAAATAGCCCGACGCAAAGCGCGCTGCAATACCAAAATGGCGCAGTATTTGTACCAGCAACCAGCCCGTATCGCGACACGAACCTTGCGCACGTTCGAGCGTGACTTCTGGCGTTTGCACACCAGGTTCCATACGGATAAGGTATGAAATATCGTGCTGTAATTTTGCGTTGAGCGCGACTAAAAAATCGATAGTGTTGATCGGTTTATGGAGAAATTGTGCACTAGCGTCCGATAACCATTTTTTGAGTAATGCGCCTTGAGGCTCTACTTCAAGGTAGGCGGTTAATTCACGCCGATTGTCATTAGTGTATTGAAATGGAAAGGCCTCCGCATAGCTTTCCATAAAAAAATCAAACGGGTTAATCACAGTCATGTCCGCGATCAAATCCACTTCAATACAAAGTTCACGCGATTTTTCCGGAAACACCAAGCGCGCCAACCAATTGCCATACGGGTCTTGCTGCCAATTCATGAAATGTTTTTCAGGCTTCACCGTCAGCGAGTAACTCTCAATTGGTGTGCGCGCATGTGCTGCGGGACGCAGCCGCACCTCGTGTGGCGATAACGCGACTTCGCGGTCGAATTTGTAATGGGTTTTATGGTTTAGGGCGACGCGGATTGTCATGTTTTTGATAAGATTTTTTAGGTTTGGCGTTTAGCGTTTGCTTTGGTTGAGAGTTTTGCGTTCGGCGTTTAGCGCGGGTAACGCAATAAAGATTTAGAAATATCTGAACAACAAACGTAATACCGCTCAACGTTCAGCGTCACTCCATCCAATCCGGATCCGGCAACTCTGCAAATATCCGTCGCAAGCCGCCGCCCCAGCGCTGCCGGACCATCGAAAAATACGGGTCACCTTCGCGTATGCGTTGCTGTATGCCTACACGCAAAGAGTCACGCGGGTACCACAACATATCAATCGGCAGCCCTACCGAAATATTAGATTTGATGGTGGAGTCAAAGGAGATGAGCACGCACTTAGCGGCTTCTTTTTGGGGTGTAGAGGTGGATAACACACGATCCAAAATCGGCTTGCCGTACTTGGCTTCGCCTAATTGAAAGTAAGGTGTTTCTTCGGATGCTTCAATATAATTACCCTGCGGATAAATATGAAATAGCCGCTGACCTTCGCCGCGAATTTGTCCGCCGACAATGAGATTAGCCGAAGCATCAATACCGCTTTGCATCAGCGTGGGGCCATCACGGCGTACCATTTCGCGTAGTGCCTCACCGACAATTTGGGCGACATCAAACATCGACGGCACATTCCAAATGGTCGGTTCAGTACCATTAAGTGGTGCATGAATATGGCGATCAAGCATATTGGTTACCGCTTGCGTCATTGCCAGATTGCCTGATGAAAGCACGACAATGACACGATCGTCGGCGCGTTCATATACTTTAGTTTTACAAAATGTAGCGATCTGGTCTACGCCCGCATTGGTGCGTGAGTCAGAGGCAAATAACATTCCTGAATCCAATCGAAGTGCAACACAGTAAGTCATTTTCTACTCGGCTTTTTAGTTGGTTGTTGTTTGTGCTTGCGAAGGTGTGGGTGGCTGCGCGGGTGATGCAGCAATTTCAGGCGCAAAAAAAGCGGTATTAATTTCTGCGCCTAATTTGCCTGTGGAAGCTAAAAAAGCAGTTAGGTATTCGTGCAGCCCGGTTGCGAAAATATGCTCAATCCGCCCAAATTGTAGTGCCGCATAAATTTCGCCTGCTTGTCGGGTGGCTTCCCCGGAGCTATTGTTTTGTATGTCGCACAATATTTTGTACGCGTCTCGCAGGCAAAAATGTAGTGAGCGCGGAATATCGTCACGCAAAATTAACAGCTCCGCGATCCGTAGCGGCGTAATCACATCGCGATATACCTTGCGATATGATTCAAACGCTGAAACTGAGCGCAGCACCGCCGACCATTGATAGTAATCGACTGCGCCGCCCACATCTTTTACCGAGGGCAATAGGATGTGATATTTCGCATCGACCATGCGGGCAGTATTGTCTGCGCGCTCAATATAGGTGCCTAGGCGATGAAACTGAAACGCCTCATCACGGCGCATGGTGCCAAAGGTTACGCCGCGAAATAAATGCGAGCGCTCTTTGACCCAATCAAAAAATGACGACACGCCTTTAGCATAGAGCCTATCTTCATCCATGTTTTGCATTTCAAGCCAGGTCGAATTCACCACTTCCCACATTTCGCTGGTGATGGTGCCACGCACGGCGCGCGCATTTTCACGTGCTTGCTTGGCGCAGTTATAAATGGAGGCGGGGTTTTCGGTGTCGAGCGCCATGAAGTGAAGGACTTCTTTCGCACAAACTAAACTATGCCGCCCACTAAAGGGAAACAAGGTGCCAGTGATAAATAACGGCGCAAACCATTCTTGGTCTTGTAAATCAGGGTCTTTGGTGAGGAGCGACATGCGATAGGCCACATCAAGGATGCGCGCATTGTTTTCGGCGCGCTCCACATAGCGCGACATCCAGTATAGCATTGAGGCTGTTCTTGAAAGCATATTAGTCCACCACCCAAGTATCTTTAACGCCGCCACCCTGTGACGAATTGACCACTAATGAGCCTTCGCGCAACGCGACCCGTGTCAACCCGCCGGGTACAAAATTGACCTGCTTGCCCGATAGCACATAGGGCCGTAAATCGATGTGACGCGGCGCCAAGCCTTTGTTTGAATATGTCGGCACTGCGGAAAGCGATAAAGTGGGCTGGGCAATAAAACGCTCAGGTTGATCCAGCACGCGTAGCTTATATTTTTCGCGCTCCGCTTTAGTGGCGGTAGGCCCAATCAACATGCCGTAGCCGCCTGAGCCTTGCGCTTCTTTAATGACCAAATCTTGCATATTGGCGAGCACATAATCAAGGTCTTCTTTACGACCAAGCATCCACGTATGGACATTCTTGAGTATTGGCTCTTCACCTAAATAAAAGCGAATCATTTCTGGCACATAAGGATACATTGACTTGTCATCGGCGACACCTGTGCCCACCGCATTGGCCAAGGTCACGCGGCCTGCGCGGTAGGCGCGCATGAGTCCCGGCACACCTAGCATTGAGTCGGCGCGAAACGCGAGTGGATCAATAAAATCATCATCGATACGCCGATAAATGACATCAACTTTTTTAGGCCCTTGTGTGGTGCGCATGAAAACGGTGTCGTTTTGGACAAATAAATCGCTGCCTTCAACCAGCTCCACGCCCATTTGCTGGGCTAAAAATGCGTGCTCAAAATAGGCGGAATTAAAGTTGCCCGGTGTCATGAGTACGATGGTGGGCGTTTCAATGCCCACAGGCGCGGCATGGCGTAATGTATCGAGCAATAAATCAGGGTAATGATCCACTGGCCGAATATGCTGCGCGGCGAATAATTCTGGGAATAATCGCATCATCATTTTGCGATTTTCCAATAGGTAAGAAACGCCCGATGGGGTGCGAAGGTTATCTTCCAGCACATAATATTCGCCATCAGCGTCTTTGACTAAATCAATACCCGCCACATGCGCGTAGATGCCACCGGGCACGGTAATGCCGACCATCTCTTTGCGGTATTGCGAATTTTCGAGCACCATGTCGGCAGGGATTTTGCCCGCTTTCAGAATGTTCATATCGTGATAGACGTCGTGTAAAAACATGTTGAGTGCGGTTACACGTTGTTTTAAGCCACTTGAAACCATTTCCCACGTTGGCCCCGGTATCACATGCGGCACAATATCAAACGGAATAAGTCGCTCTGTACCAGTGGATTCGCCATACACCGCAAAAGTAATGCCGAGCCGATGAAACATTAAGTCAGCCGCTTGCCGATTTTGTTCTATTTTTTCGGGTGAAGTGGTGTTGAGCCAATCGGCGAATTCGGCGTAATGCGGTCTGACCTTGCCATCTTCCGCATACATCTCGTTATAAAACGGTTTAAGCGCCATGGTTATTTTCTATGTGAATTTAGTATTGTTCGAGCAATTGCCGTGCCTGAATGCTACCGTAAAATAGCAATGTGAATACAGTCATCGACAATACTGAATCCTTAGACCAATCCGTTGCCGTGCTAGCTGCGCGTATCAGCGCGACCTATGCCGAAGATGCGGCGTTGCGCACTGCTAAAGCACTTAATTTTATTGCAGCGTCAAATAAAGCGCTTGAGCGCCCCAATACGGTGCAGCGTGCCCTTGATGTGGCAAATTTATTGATCGATATTGAGGTCGATGAGGATACCGTGATTGCGGCGTTAATTGCGTTATCGCTGGCGGAGAAAGATCGAGATACTGAGTTACTTACATCAGCCTACGGTAATGATGTGGTGGCGTTAATTCGTGGCCTTAACCGGGCGGGCAAAATTGAGCAAATTTCCATTCGTGCTAATGATGCCGCGGCAACCGAGTCGCTTCGCAAAATGTTGTTGGCGATGGCCGACGATGTGCGCGTCATTTTGATCAAATTAGCTGACCGCGCAGTATATTTGCGCTCAATCACCAAGGCGGATGAATCCATACGTCGCGCCGCAGCGCTCACCACGCAAAATTTATTTGCGCCACTCGCCAATAGACTGGGCGTGAGCCAGATTAAGTGGGAATTAGAAGATTTAAGCTTTCGTTTTTTAGAGCCGGATTTGTACAAAAAAATTGCTGGCTACCTTGATGGCAAGCGTGGCGAGCGCGAAGCCTACATCTTAAGCGTCGTCAGCCAATTAAAGTCGCGCATGGCCTCATTAAATATTGCGGGTGATGTAGCAGGGCGGCCAAAGCATATTTTTTCAATACATCGCAAGATGCAAGCTAAAAATTTAGCCTTTGAAAAGCTTTATGACGTCAGAGCGGTGCGGATATTGGTGGAGACAGTCGCTGATTGTTATGCGGTGTTGAGTTTTATTCATGATGAATGGCAGCCGATACAGGGTGAATATGACGATTACATTGCCCAACCGAAGGCGAATCAGTATCAATCGTTGCATACGGCAGTCATCGGGCCTAACGGTAAGACGCTGGAAGTGCAAATCCGTACTCATGCGATGCACTTGGCTTCTGAGCACGGCGTAGCGGCGCATTGGCGATACAAAGAGGGCAGCAAGAGCGGTAAATCGCAAGCCGATAAAAAGTTCGAAACCAAGATTGCATGGTTGAGACAAGTGCTGGAGTGGAATCGTGAATTAGTTGCGGACTCTGGTTTTTCAGAGGCCGTTAAAGAAGGGCTGTTTAACGACACCGTTTATGTTTTTACACCCGATGGCAAAGTGATTGATTTGCCGAAGGGCGCAACACCAGTGGACTTCGCATACCATGTGCATACCGACTTAGGTCATCGTTGCCGTGGTGCAAAAGTTGATGGTCATATTGTGCCGTTATCAACCAAACTCGACAACGCACAAATGGTCGATATTTTGGCCGCCAAGCAGGGCGGGCCATCGCGTGATTGGCTCAATCCACAGTTAGGTTTTTTGCAAAGTCACCGCGGCCAAGCCAAAGTGCGCGCGTGGTTTCGCCAAGAGTTCTTTGAAGTTGATAAAGCGCATGGTCGGCAAACGCTAGAACGTGAAGTTGCGCGCGCGGGCGCAAGCGCATTGGCGCTCGATAAGATTGCGGTGCATTTATCGCATAAAGACATTGACGAATTTTGTGCCGCCATTGGCCGAAATGAAATCACCGCGCATCAAATTGAAGTCGCCATTCGTGAATTAACAGCACCTGTAGCAGAAAAATCTGAAACCCCTTTATTCGCGGGAACTTTCAAGCAAAATACCGTGGAAAATACCGCCAATAGTGGTGTTTTAGTATTGGGTATTAATAACATCCAAACGCTAGTGGCCAAATGTTGCAAGCCATTGCCAGGGGATGCTATCACCGGATTTGTGACTAAAAATCGCGGTGTAATGGTGCATCGTATCGACTGCAGCAACATCGTTTGTTTGAAAGCAGATCAGCGTGAGCGCCTGATGCCTGCTGCATGGGGCAACACGGGCGAGCAACCCTTCGCGGCGGATATCGAAGTCGCCGCGACTGACCGTCAAGGATTGCTGCGCGACATCTCCGACGCACTAGCTCACGAGCGCATCAATGTCGTGGGAGTTAATACGCTGTCACGCGGCAACTTAGCCTCGATGCGTTTCACCGTAGAGATAAAGGGTGGCGAGCAAATGGTGCGTGTGCTTCGCGCCGTGGCAGCGGTATCGGGTGTGGAGAGCGTGGTGAGGCGCTAGTATATTTCGTGATGGCGTGTTCACGATTTCAGCTCGTAGTGAAAGACTTTTGCAATAATTTGCCAACGATCCTCAACGTAAATTAGTGTCAAAAAATCGATGTAATGCTTGGGCGAAATCGCGCATTCCACGCGTGCCAAAGCAGTGACGGGGCCGGCAAATTCGATTGACACAATTCGATCTGAACGCGGCTCTTTCTTGCTCGCAGGTGACACGCGTGCATCAACAATCGGAAAGTACGCTTCCATGGTTAATTTCAATAGTGTCCCATCTGTCGCGGAGGCGTATAACGCGTCTCGATGCAGTACAGTTTGCAGAATTGTTGAATCACAGTGATATAGCCCGTCGAAATAACGATGGATGACGGCTGTTATTGCATCTCTAGAGGTTGTCATTGATTGCCTTTCTTGGCTACTGTAATCTCAGTTTCGTTTTGGCGAAGCATCGTCACCGTTTCTCCTGCGATTCCCCAGTTATCTGTCTCCACTTCATCAATGACAACAAATGTCGTGGCAGGATTTTTGGCAAGCACGCGAACGAGTAAGTCGGTTGCACCGCTAATAAGTGCTGCTTTTTGTTCTTGCGTTACACCGTCGCGTGTAATTTGAATGTTGATGTATGGCATCGTTAGTTCCTTATTAGATGTTGATTGTTTGAAGTTTGAAAGCAGTGCTGTTTGTTGTGTTTTTTTAATGCAGACAGCGCATCTTGGTGTGGTGATTAGTCAACAAATTAAAGCGCGTGACGCTGCACACTAAGATGCCTCATGTCGTTAGCTAATTAATCCCTCAATTCGCAAGGCCTCTTGTACTGCCGAACGCGCAGCCACTCTAGTCATATAAGCCTGCAAATTAGGCAAATCTGCAAGTGCTAGATTCACATATTTCGACCAAGTCGTGACCGTAAATAGGTAGGCATCAGCGACAGTAAAGTCATCGCTAGTCAGATACGTTTTATCGGCTAATACTTCATCAAGCCAGACATATTTTTTTCGCAATATCTCGGCGTGGAGACGCTTTGCGGTTTCGTCAAATTGTGGGTTGAAAAGTGGGGTGTATGACTTATGTAACTCAGAAGTCACATAGTTTTGCCAAGACATGATTTGGTATCGCAACATGCTGCCGGCGGTTGGTAATAGGCGTCGATTAGCTGATTGATCGGCTATGTATTGCGCGATGATTGGCCCTTCGGTGATTTTTGTCCCATCTTCAAGTAACAACAATGGCACTTGGCCGCGTGGGTTGATCGCATAAAAATCCTTATTTGTCGCAGCAATGGTATGCGTTGCGGTATCTACTTTTTCGAGCGTAAATATTGCAGCGGCCTCGCGAAGAATGATATGTGGCGCAAGTGAACAAGCGCCCGGTGAATAAAATAGCTTCATCAATATTTCCTTTGTTGAAATTGATAGAGCCGCCATTCTATTTGTGACTAAAATTACGATAAATAGGGTTTGTTGTACTTTACTAATTACACAAGGTAATAAATGTCGTCGAATTTTGGGGATTTAAAAGTACGTAGCATTGAGCTCTTTTGTTTGACCGCAGAGCACGAGAGTTTTACTTCCGCCGCATCGGTAGCCGGGCTCACCCCGGCAGCAGTCAGTAGGGTGATCTCGCGGATGGAACTTCGGCTTGGTGTACAACTATTTGTGCGGACAACACGAAAAGTGCGGCTTACCGAAAGTGGAAAAACCTACTTCCTACAATGTCGACAGGCGCTTGGTCAATTGGCCGAGGCTGAACGCGAGCTGACGGGTACGCAAAAACAAGCAGCAGGAACAGTACGGCTAAGCTTGCCGACATCATATGGGCATCATCGAATTTTGCCTGTGTTGTCGGATTTTCAGCAGTTGTATCCAAACGTGCATTTAGAGATTGAGCTGAGTAATCGTAATGTTGATTTCAGCGCAGAAGAGTTTGACCTTGCCGTGCGTGGACGAAAATCGCCTGATTCGTCGCTAGTCGCGAGAAAACTTGAGGATGCCAATTTGGTCGTGATCGCCTCGCCGCGATACTTAGACCGAGCAGGCGTTCCAACAAAAATTAGTGATCTAGCGCGACACCAATGCATTCAGTTTTTATTGCCGAGAACCGGACAACCTGTACCTTGGGTATTTCATCAAAACGGCGAAGAAATTGAAGTTGCAACGCGCGGCAAAGTGCAATTCTCCGCGGATATTTTGGGGCCGGCAACATTAGCTAGGCACGGTGGTGGCTTGCTACAAACTTATCAGTTCATTGTTGAGCAAGATTTGACATCCGGCGCTCTGGTGAGAGTCATGACCAATTTTGAAGGTGCATCGCGACCGTTTTCATTGCTTTACCCATCGAATCGCAATGTTTCGCATAGAGTCAGGGTATTGATCGATTTCCTATTACATCGTTTGTCTATAAAACAAACGACTACGGCTGAATTGTTGCTATGAATCATCACAGTCTTTCAATCAGTATTTGTTTTTTTAATGGTGGCATGCAATTTATGCATGGAAACGATATGACGATATCTGCGGATATATTATTGATTGCAAGCGAGTCGTAGCTTAGTGACTAACGCATCGGTGCATTATTTACTTCATGCTGCATCGTTGATCGTTATTCTGAAAATACATTAGAAATTAAAGAATGATTATTGATCAGCATTTCCAGCCATAAATGCCCCAATCTAACCGCCAATAGGCGACTTTCATTGTTAGGATTACCATGCCCGGCGCACTAGACAAAATAAAAATTCTTGACCTGACCACCGTCATCATGGGGCCTTACTGCACGCAGATATTGGGTGATATGGGAGCTGATGTGATTAAAGTTGAATCCCACGCGGGTGACAATATGCGATGGGTAGGTCCGATGAAAAATCCCGGCATGGGACATATCCATTTGCATTTGAACCGTAATAAGCGCTCCATCGTGCTCGATTTGAAGCAGCCAAAAGGTTTGGAAGCGTGCTTGAAACTTGCCGCCGAGGCTGATGTGCTGGTCTATAACGTGCGGCCGCAATCCATGGCGCGGCTGGGGTTGGGATATGAAGAGGTGAAAAAAATTAACCCCAAAATTATCTATGTCGGCGCGTTTGGCTATTCTGAAAAAGGCCCGTATGCGGGGCGGCCAGCCTATGATGATTTGATTCAAGGCATTGCGGGAATACCGTCGTTGAGCGCGCGACAAACGGGCGATTTGCCGCGCTACTCTCCCGTGACCATTGGTGATCGAAGTGTTGGGCTACACACGGTGAATGCGGTGTTGGCGGCGCTATTTCATCGCGAGCGCTCGGGGGAAGGGCAGGCGATTGAAATCACCATGTTTGAAGCGATGTCGCAATTTGTAATGGGAGACCATATGGCGGGCAAGACGTTTGAGCCGCCGTTGGGTGAGACAGCCTATGCACGTTTGATCGCGCCGCATCGCCGCCCGTATGCCACATCAGACGGCTATTTGTGCGTTTTGATTTACAACGATAAACATTGGATGACTTTTTTTGATGCCATCAATCGGCCGGACTTAAAAACTCATCCGAAATTTTGTGAGCATTCAGAGCGCGCCGCCAATATTGCTGAAGTCTATGAATTTGTCGCGAATACGATTGCGGCTAACACCACCGCCTATTGGCGTGAATTATTAGAAAAAGCCGATATTCCATTTGCGACGATGCACACGATAGATTCGTTGCTGGAAGATGAACACATGCAAGCCATCGATTTTTTCCCCGAATTTGATCACCCCACCGAAGGCCGTATTCGCGCGACTGCGCCTATCGGTGAGTGGAGCGCCACGCCACCGTCTATTCGCACCTTGCCTGCGAGATTAGGCGAGCATAGTCGTGAGGTGTTAGCGGAAGTGGGATATTCGGCAGCGGAGATTGAAGCGATGGTGTTGGCTAGGGTGACAAAAGTGCCAGACATAGAAATATCGACCGATGCATTTGGATTGTGGAAAAATCAGCAACCGCCAATTGATGGCTTGGCTCATCAAGGAAAGTTACGTGATGAATGGAGTCGATAGCATAGTCGTGCTTTTACCAACGGCAGTAGGTTGTACAACGCAATCCCTCCCACCCTCCCTTTTTCAAAGGGAGGAGCTAGATTTGCAGTTAATTATTAAGGCGACAGAAGTTCAGCCTAGGCATTGGCTCCTCACTTTGAAAAAGGGAGGGAGGAAGGGATTGAGTGGCGTAAATTTGTATCATTGCAGTTGAGTAACTATGATGTGTTTTAACTAAATGCACATTTACATTTTTTGAAATGAAAGCATCAAATGAATAAAAGCAAGCGTAGGGTGGGCACGCTTCATTTGCCTAATGAGCTGCCCACGCGGTTGGATTCTCATCATATGTCGACCATTGCACGGATGACAATTGATCGTGGTTTATCCACGTTGGCAAACTGCACTTCAACGTACTCTTTTAGTATGACCACCCAACTAACTTAGCTAGATTTAATGTTTACAAACATAGTAAAAAATGCGGCAAGCTACTTTCATCGACTTTCACATGGCTGGCAAATTTTGCTGTTATCAACAATATTTTGCACTGGTGGTTTTGTCATCATGGCTATCCTATACAAACATAAAGACACAGACCCTGTCGCCACATGTGCTTCATATTGCAAAACGAAAGGAAAGTTCGGCAAGATCGTTCCTGTGTATGAGCCATCTAGACTTACTGGGGTGCGAAGCTCAGATGGTGGTCCCAGAATGTGTGTTTGCAGTTGAGTGCTACTTTGTCGAGGGTTGTTGTTCAAACAAATCTAACGTTTTTGAAATGAAAGTTTATAAGTGAAAAAAAACATTCTTACCGTTGCATTGGCATTGCTTGGTTGCTTATCGTTATCTGCTCATGCAAATGCACCAACAGCTAATGCCGTTGAATCCTCCACTGAGACCAGTAAAGAACCCCCAAAAAAGAAATGGGATGTCAACAATACCCCCGGCGAAAAAGCAACGGTCAATCTCGATACCAAGACTGGTACATGGATGACCGTTGATGTGAGTCCCGATGGCAAGCAGATTGTGTTTGATTTATTGGGCGACTTGTATTTGCTGCCGATTGCCGGTGGTGAAGCCAAGCCGTTGACTTCCTCCATGGCCTGGGAGATGCAGGCAAAATTTTCGCCTGACGGTAAGCGTATAGCCTATATGTCAGACACGGGCGGTGGCGACAATATTTGGGTAATGAATAACGATGGTAGCAGCGCAAAAGAAGTCACTAAGGAGAGCGTGCGGCTGTTAAATAATCCAGTTTGGCATCCCAATGGTCAATACATTGCCGCGCGTAAGCATTTTGTCGGAACGCGCTCGCTTGGCTCGGGTGAGATTTGGATGTATCACGTTAGTGGGACCGATAAACAGCAAGAGGGCGTGCAGTTGAATGAAAAACCGAATTGGCAAAAAGATTTAGGCGAGCCTGCCTTCTCGCCTGATGGTCGTTATGTTTACTATTCGCAAGACACCACACCGGGCACCACATTTGAATACAACAAAAATTCGAATGGGCAGATTTATCAAATTTTTCGGCGCGATATGCGTACCGGCAAGGTCATCGCTTTTGTTAGCGGTGCGGGTGGCGCAATACGGCCAGTGCCTTCGCCTGATGGTAAATATTTAGCGTTTGTTAGGCGAGTACGTGAGAATAACAAATCGCAATCCATGTTGTTCTTGAAAAATTTGAAAACAGGTGAAGAAGTCGCTGTATGGGGCGAGCTTGAGCGCGATATGCAGGAGGCGTGGGCGGTGCACGGCGTGTATCCATCGTTTGCGTGGATGCCGGATGCGAAAGAAATTGTGGTGTGGGCAAAGGGCAAAATTTGGCGTGTGGACATACAAAAAAAATCGGCGCGCGAAATCCCATTTCACGTCAAACACACGCGTGAGATTCGTAAGGCGATACGCTATCCAATTAACGTCGGCATTGATAAGTGGGACGTTCAGCAGCTACGTTGGGTCAATGTTTCGCCAGACGGCAGCCGCGTGGTGTATTCCGCACTAGGCCATCTTTATTTGAAAACTTTGCCAGAAGGCGTGCCGCAGCGGCTCACCAAGCAAAGCACCCACTTTGAATTTTTCCCGCGTTTCTCGCGTGATGGGCAACGCGTTGTCTTTAGCACGTGGAATGATCAGCAATTAGGCTCAGTACGCACCATTGAGTTGAAATCAGCAAAAGAAACCGTTATCACCGCCGACCCGGGGCAATATATCGAGCCAACATTTTCAGCTGACGGCAAACAAATTGCCTACGTTAAATCGCGCGGCGGTTATTTGACATCATCTTGGTACAGCTTTGAAACGGGCGTGCATGTCACCGCTGCTGATGGTAAGGGCGAATCAAAGCTGATTACCGAAGATGGTAGATCACCACAATTTGGTGCAGGAGAAACTGCTGATAGCCTTTATGTTACCCGCATTGCGTTTACGAATGAAGTCGATTGGACGACTTCGCTAGTACGTTTTAAGCTCGACAAATCAGAAGAGCAAACCATCGTGCGAAGCGAAATGGCGACCGACTTTGCATTGTCACCTGATGGCGCATGGCTTGCCTATCGTGAGCGCTATCAAACACATGTGATGCCGTTACCACTTACCGGCCGCCCATTTGTGGTGGGTAAAAAATCAAGCGCGCTGCCGGTAAAAACGCTAAGTGTAAATGCAGGGGATTATCTACATTGGTCGGGCGATAGTCGTACGGTGCATTTTTCATTGGGGGATGAATTATTTAGCCGTCAACTGAAAGACACCTTTCAATTTGCAGATAACGCAAAAGAACCACTCCCCAAAATCAGTGAACGCGGCGTGAAGATTGGCTTTACGGAGGCCGTGAATATTCCGCGTGCTACTACCGTTATTAGTGGTGCCAAAATCATCACCATGAAAGGTGATGAAGTTATTAATGATGGCCGCATCGTCATTAAAGATAATCGCATTGTCGCCATTGGTCGCACGCAAGATATCGCCGCACCTGCGGGTGCGACGTTAATTGATGCGCGCGGTAAGTCAATCATTCCGGGCTTGGTAGATGTGCATTGGCATGGCGGTATGGGTGCGCAAGGCATCATCCCGCAGCAAAGCTGGATTAACTACGCTTCCCTCGCTTTTGGCGTCACTACCATTCATGATCCATCGAACGATACCGCGAGTATTTTTACCGTCGCTGAAATGCAGCGCACAGGACGCATAGTCGGCCCACGCGTGTATTCAACTGGCACGATTTTATATGGCGCTAAAGGCACATTTGCGGCTGAAGTGAATAGCTTAGACGATGCACTCACGCACTTAAAACGCATGAAGTCAGCGGGTGCAAATACGGTCAAAAGCTACAACCAGCCACGTCGTGACCAACGCCAACAAGTGCTAGAAGCTGCGCGCCAAACTGGCATGATGGTCGTACCCGAGGGCGGCTCGTTGTTTCAGCACAATATGAATATGATTGTCGATGGTCACACTGGTGTTGAGCATGCCATACCAGTGGCGCATGCCTATGACGATGTGAAGCAACTTTGGTCGCAAACAAAAGTGGGCTACACGCCAACCTTGAATGTCGCCTACGGTGGGCTTGATGGCGAGCATTATTGGTACGCCAAGTCTGACGTATGGCGTCACCCGATTTTGTCAAAGTATGTGCCGCGCGGCATCTTAGAGCCTCGTGCTGTGCGCCGCCCGATAGCCCCCGATGAAGATTACAACGTCATCACGGTTGCAAAAACGGCGACGGCGTTGCAGCGGGTCGGTGTGAATGTGAATATCGGCGCACATGGTCAACGCGAAGGGCTTGGTAGCCACTGGGATATTTGGATGCTCGCTAAGGGTGGCATGACATCGTTAGAGGCTATTCGCGCCGCTACGCTCAACGGCGCTACTTATCTAGGCATGGAACGCGATATTGGTTCGCTCGAAGTTGGTAAATTAGCTGACCTCATCATCATTGACGCCGATGTCATCAAAGATATCGAGCAAACTGACAAAATCACCCATGTCATACAAAATGGTCGCGTTTATGATGTTGCCACCATGAATGAAATCGGCGTCACACCGAAGGCCAGAAAGCCATTTTATTTTGAACGCGGTGCAGCGGGTAGTGAAGAATTTGAGCGTTTACGCGCAACGGGGCTTATGCACGGCACTGACCATAGTCAGTGTAATCATTGATTCGCTCCGCTTATTTCAGGTGGCTTGAAAATTGTAAGATCGCCTATTGGCGTTCGTTTTGAGTGATTTATGACCCAAAGTGCACGTCTTTGCTTAGCTTTCATGCTGCTTTTACTTGGCGGCTGTGAGCGTTTTAGTCACATACTGAGCGACTTCCCGTGCAAATGGAATGACGCAAACTGCGGTATGCAAAAGCGTGACGTGCATCCGGTTCGGTCTGTAGATACATGGCAAAACATGCTGCGTAAGCCATTGGCTGATCGCGTCGCCGTGGGTGATGCTGCATTTGTCATATTTACCGCACTCGATAATATTGCGGGTGGATATGCAGATAAGCCGCGGATGGCAAAACCAACCGATGCAATCGTTAGTGAGGTGCGTGAAGTGCTGGAAGAGCTGCCACCCGTAATTACAAAAAAACTTTCCGCCAAGCTCGCAGCTGTGATGTTTGTGGAGAATTTTGGTGGGACAGGGCTGACGCAGTACGTGATTGATAAAACGGGTGTTCCTGTGGGCGCTTTCATTGTGCTTGATCCGCTGGCACTTGAAACACGAACCGCAAATACCTGGGCAACGTGGAAGGAAAATACGCCATTCAAACCAAGCGGCAACGTTAAGCTCGTTGCGAAGATTGAAAATAGTCAAGATGACACGCGTAAAAACGCGATTCGCTATATCCTGCTACATGAAATCGCCCATGTGCTGAGCGTAAATGAAAATTTTCACCCATCTTGGTCAATACAAAATATCAATCAACAAGAACTGGCGGCATACCCGTTCGCTAGCATCTCATGGCTGAGTTTAGAAAACCGTCGAAGCGTTCGATCAAAGTTTGATACTGTGCTGCCGCAACGCAAAGATATTGTTTATTACTTTGGCGCGAGGCTTGATGCGATTGCCGCCAATGACATCTATCGTCAGTTACAAAATACATCTTTCCCCACGTTGTACGCCGCGACCAATTGGGGCGACGATTTCGCGGAATCATTCGCCAATTATGTTCACGTGGTATTGGCAAAGCGGCCGTTTGAGATATTGGTTGAACAAGATGGTGTTACGCAATTGAAATATGGTGCATGTTGGGAAGAGGCGCGTTGCCAAGAAAAGCGCAAGATTCTAGAAGCATATCTTCGTTAGTAAGCAATAAATCACATCTGACTTTCGGTATCAATATCGTTCAAAATGCCTGCGTCATCGAGAGGCAATAACACAACAAACGATTGGTGAAGCCGAATTAAATCCCGCGCGCCTGTGTCACCTGTGAGTTGGCACAATGCGTCAGCGTATTTTGCGGCGAAGGCGACGGGGTGGCCGCGTTCACCATTGTAGGTGGGCACGATGATTTGGTCAGGGTGTTTATCGCGCACAAGTGCGGCTGCAATCGCTGAGATGCTCGCGGGCTGAATGAACGGCATATCCGCGAGTGCGATGAGCCAGCCGCTAGCGCCTTTTGTGTGTTTGACTCCGCAGGTAATGGATGTCGCCATGCCTTCGTGTGCAGCAGTGTTGATGACGACTTCGCAATCATATTCGTGTGCGATTTTGTTGGCGTGTTCAATCAGTGCCGCATCATGGCTGACGACGATAACGAGGCGCTCAATATCGCCACAACCAGCACGTAAATTTTTAGTGCTGGCTTCCAGCAAAGTTTGCCCGCTGGGTAATTTGGCGAGTTGCTTTAGCTGGCCTGCCTGACCAGTTTGACTAAAGCGAGAGCTGCGACCAGCGGCGAGCAAGATGCCGACTGTCATGTTGTGATGACTTTGTCTGACTGACTTTGATGCCTAACATTACGCTTCAAAATTAATTCCGCAGCTATTGAGACTGCAATTTCAGGTGGTGTGCGGCTGCCAATATCAAAACCAACCGGGCCGTGCAGCTTGGCAACTTCACGGCTCGACACATCGAGTGTTTGTAAACGTTCGCGTCGCGCATTGCTTGTTTTGAGTGAGCCGACAGCACCGACATAAAGTGCGGGCGTTTTCAGCGCTTCCATCAACGCCATGTCGTCGAGCTTTGGATCATGCGAGACCGCCACAATCACGCTATGCGCATCGGGCTGAAATGCCGTGACGGCATCGTCTGGCATTGCGGCAATGAGCGTGGTATTTGCAACTCGCCATGCGTCGCGATAAGTCTCACGCGGCTCCACGATGCTGACGGTGAAATCAAGCGTCTTGGCGATCTCAGCTAAATACACCGCTATCTCGGATGCACCAATGATAAGCAGACGCCAGCGCGGACCGTGAACGCAAGAAAAATGTGTGTCTGTAATGCTGACTTCACTAGAATTACTCACGTCATGAAAGTGCCAATCGCCCGTTAGCAAATCAACCTCGCGCATAAATACGCGGCCAAGTTGTATCCGCGATAGTAGTGTGTCCACCAGTGCGGCAGTCATGGCTGATTCAATCACCACTTCTAATTCGCCGCCGCATGGCAGGCCGAAACGTTGCGCCTCATCACTGGTGACGCCATAGCGCGAAATGATTGGTTTAGCACCTAAAAATGTGGCGCGTCTCAACACTAAATCATCTTCAATGCAGCCGCCAGACACAGAGCCGACCAGGATGCCATCGTCACGCATCGCTAACATGGAGCCAGGTGGGCGCGGGCTCGCGCCAAAGGTGCGCGTTACCGTGACAAGCCATGCTTGGCGCGACTCACTGAGCCATGTGTGAAGGTGTTCGAGTACGGTTAAGTCTAGGGATTGCATATAAGATAATTGTGAAACTCGTTTATTGGCGGGTATTTTGAGTGCATTATGTCTGAAAATGCCCGCTGATATTAGAGTTTGTTAATATTGTGTGGGCCTATCTTGAGCCGCTCGCTACTGTCTCAACATTGCCGGCCACGCGTTTCAGATCAAAATGCGTCCAAACAGCATCCGCATAATCATCAAAATAGCGTGAGGTTAAGTTGTGATGTGAGCCGCCTTCTGCCTTGAAAAAACGTTTTTTTGCTTTCGCAGCAGCGAATAATTTCTCGCTCATTTCATAGGGCACGATAGAATCCGCGGTGCCGTGCGCGATGAGCACGGGGATGTTGACATCATCTATGCGATCCAGATTGTCAAAGCGTTGCGTGATGATACCGCCGACAGGTAAAAAGCCAAATTTGCTGGCTTTAATCATGTCGTGAATATTGGTGAACGTGCCTTCAAGGATTAAGCCGTCTGCTTTAGGTTGTTTGAGAGCCAGGTGCGTTGCCATCGCGCCGCCAAGTGAATGACCAAAAATAATTTTTTTAACGTTTGGGTTTGGTGCCAATGTTTGTAAATATGCCCAAGCGGCCTCGGTATCCTCATTAGCGAGCTGCTCAGTAGGAGAGCGCATGGTAGATTTACCAAAGCCGCGATAGTCGATTGCGAGCACGGAAAAGCCCATCTTGTTCCAGCGCGGTATGCGCGTCACGCTGCCGGTTAAATTCCAGCGTGCGCCGTGCAGGTAAAGCAATACGGGCGCGTCCTTATTTTCGACTGGTGCCCACCAAGCGTGAATGTTATCGCCATCTTTGCCGACTGGAATCATATGCTCAACAAATGTAGCAGGTATCTCTCGGCTGCCCCACCAAGTAGCTTCAGTCGGGCGAAATATCCATTCACCCTGTTTGGAATCAATATAGGCGCAGCTGCTGAGGAGCACTACCAATAAGCTGCCGACGAATCGTTGTATCCACAACCGTTGCATATTTACACTTTCAATAAGAGTTAACTGTGTTTGTCAGGCGTGCACTGATTTAGTTTCCGCCTGATTGCCTTCTAAGCGAAATGTTGCGGCAATTAACAATACTGTTAATAGCGAACCCGCACCCGCCACCCAGCCTAATGAGCCCATACCGAGGCTCGGCGTTAATAACACCGCACTACCCACAAACGCACCTAGTGCCTGACCCACATAAACACCACTCGCGTGTAACGCAATGCCAGCATTCGCCGCTGCACCGCTAACGTGAATCACGCGCGTTTGCTGTGCGGGCTGAAATGAAAAACCTATCACGCCCCACAAGGCAAGTAACAGCATCACGCCGGCAATTGACATCGGCATCCAGCTGAATGCCGATTGCACAATTGCCAGTAGCAATGTCAGCGTCAACATCAACGGGTAGAGCTTAAAGCGCTGCATCAATTCACCCGAACTAAAAACGCCGATAGTGCCAAACAATCCAAACCATAAGAGTAGCCATGTAACTGTTTGACCTGATACGTTTAACGTACTACCAAACCACGACGTGATGTAGGTGTAGAGCACAAACACCGAACCCATTTGCAAAGCGATAATTGACACCACTGCCATGCGACGCCAATCAGCCAGGAATTTCCCTAATACTGCAAAACTATTGGGCGGCACAACGATATTGGCAGGTAAAAATTTTGCAACTAAACCCATCGCCGCCGCACTTACAAATGCCGCATACCAAAGTGATATATGCCAATCAACGTAGCTCGCAATCAACACGCCGAGCGGTAGACCGATAACATTTGAGATAGCAAAGCCGCCAAAAATTTTACTAATTGCACGACCGCGTTCTGCAGGCGCAGTAATGAATGCGGCAATCGCTAATGTAGTGGGCGTGACGACTGCGCTCGATAGTGCAAATAAAATCCGCGAGCCTAGCAGCACCGCATAGTTATCAGATAGCGCGCCGATAACACTTGAAAGCGTCATTACCGCCAGCCCACCTAACAACAAACGACGTCGATCAATGCGCCCAAATGCCGCGCCTAATATAGGAGCGGCCAACGCATAGGCCACTGATGCGTAACCCACCAGTGCGCCCGCTTGCGCGACCGATACCGATAGTGTTGCTGCGATCTGCGGCAATACCCCTGCAATAATCAACCCGCCTGTGCCAACGCCAAAATTAGCGAGGGCTAAGGCAAAAATGATGAGCTTCAAATGGCTATGCTTTGGTTGATCATCCGCGACGCGCCTCTAACACCATCGTCTCAAAAGTCACCATGGCTTTGTTATTCATATTGATGCCGTGCTTTTCAGCGTCATGTAAATTTGGGTCGTTAGAAAATCCCATCGGCAGACGCGCAATATCGGTGAAGCCCGCCTCGGTTAGCGACTCGCGCAGGCAAGCTTCATCGTATAAAAATTGATGCCCGTAATTGCGAAATTGATTATTCAGTACATGAATTGCGGCCACTGGTGTGCGCGGGTCTAAAAATTCGCCGCTTGCCCACGCGATGTACTCACGAGCTGCATCATCATGAGTCGAATGCATGAGTGCTAAGAGACGCGATAAATCGGGTGTGGCGAGACGTATTTTGCCGCCAGGCTTTAATACCCTTGCACACTCGGCAAGCATTTTTTTGCCTTGTAAGTAGGAGATGTGCTCAATCATGTGTTCGCTAAATACGTAATCAATAGCGCCCGTGGGAATAGGGTAGGTTTCGATTGCATCAAGATAAATAGTTTTGCGCCGCAACTTGGCTAAGATATCGGTCGTAAGCCAATCGCTAGATTTAGTAGGGCCTGCGCCAATTTGTATTTTGCGGATTGGATTACGCGCTAAATACTGTTTAATCACACGACGAGCTTTGATTTTTAATAGCCACACATGGATGCGCGCGAGTTCTTTTTCGACGCCCGCGTAAATGTGCGAATTGAGTAGTATTTTTCGTAGGTTCATGGCATGTAGTGTGTAGGTATAGGCTTAGTTTGCCTTGGTGCCATACAGCGATGAGACGCTCGCTGGTGCGGCAAATGACTCAGCACTCGCCACATCCCAAAACACTTTAAATACCGGATGCTCTGGCGTGCTGGTGAGTAATTCACCAGGCTTCGCCCATACATGCAAAGCCGCAAGGGATCGTACCTCTGTGGAGGAGACGCGGCGTATCACGTGCTCAGGACCAAGCTCTGATGGATGATTGAGCCCGGCGGCGGCGAGTAATTCTTTTAGTGCCTTCATGGTATTTTGATGGAACTGAAATACACGTTCTGATTTTTCAGGCACCACCAGTGCACGCATGCGCTGTGGGTCTTGCGTGGTGACACCCGTGGGGCAATGCCCTGTGTGACATGTCTGCGCTTGCAGGCAGCCAAGTGCAAACATAAAGCCGCGCGCTGAATTACACCAATCCGCACCCGTGGCCAGCGTGCGTGCGATGTCAAATGCGGTCACAATTTTGCCCGATGCGCCAATGGAGATACGATCACGTAAACCAATACCAACGAGCGTATTGTGTACCAACATCAATGCCTCGCGCAGTGGTGCGCCGACATGGTCTGTGAATTCTAACGGTGCCGCACCGGTGCCACCTTCGCCACCGTCAACAACAATAAAATCGGGCGTGATATTGGTTTTAAGCATTGCCTTACAAAGTGCAAACCACTCCCACGGATGCCCCAGCGCTAATTTAATCCCCACCGGTTTACCGCCGGAAAGCTCGCGTAACCGCGACACAAATTGGAGTAACTCCGCTGGCGTTGTAAATGCCGAATGTTTCGCCGGCGAGACGCAATCCGCACCAATCGGTACTCCCCGCGCTTCGGCAATTTCGGCGGTCACTTTCGCGCCTGGCAGCACGCCACCGTGCCCAGGTTTAGCACCTTGCGAGAGCTTGAGTTCAATCATTTTTACTTGCGGCGAGGTCGCATTTTCGGTAAATTTTTCAGCGTTAAATGTGCCGTCATCGTTACGACAGCCAAAGTAGCCGGAGCCGATTTCCCAAACAATATCGCCGCCATTTTTTTTGTGATGGCACGAGATAGAGCCTTCACCCGTATCGTGATAAAAATGTCCACGCTTAGCGCCTGCATTGAGCGATAAAATCGCATTGGCCGAGAGCGCACCAAAGCTCATGGCTGAAATATTAAAAATTGACGCCGAGTAGGGCTGAGCGCACTGCGCGCCAATGGTTAAGCGAAAATCATGGCTGGCAATATCCGTTGGCGCGATTGAATGATTCACCCATTCATAGTTAGGCTCATACACGTTGATTTGTGTGCCAAATGGACGCTTATCTGACACACCCTTAGCGCGCTGATACACAATGGCCCGCTGTGCGCGTGAGAACGGTAGCTCATCGGTATCGGCTTCAATAAAATATTGGCGAATCTCAGGGCGAATGAATTCAAAGAAAAACCGAAAGTGCGCCAGCACCGGATAGTTACGCCGAATCGCCTGCGCCGTCTGCGCGTAATCGGCGAAGCCAATGATCGAAAGTAATAAAAATAACGCCGCAGGCCATAGCCAAAGTAGGTGTAACGGTATTAACGCGGCAGTAAGTAAAGTCAGCAATAAACAAATCGCCCAAGTCCAGTAGCGTTGCGGTAGGATTTGATCTAGGGAATTGAACATAGCGTCCTTTTATTGTTTTGAATCAGCTTGAGAGTGCATTGCATATAAAAGCTTATTCTACGGCTTTCTTGCGGCATTTATGGCTGAAAATGCACGTCAATATTAGTGTTTAATAAATTTTAATTTGCATCTAATGATACTGACGAATAAAGAATGCATTCATGCAATATGAGGGCAGCCAACGAATTCAGCAATCGAAATATTTGCCTGAAAGCATATGCGCTTTACTATTGCTAGAATCGTTTCTCAATATTACCGCGAGCCAACATGAAATCTAATAAAGAACATCCCGCCATCGAAATGCTCCGTAGCGAAATTGAGCTCATGGTGTCTGATCGTGAAGCGTTGTTGCGTATTGCAGGGGCTGCAGCGAAATTTGTGGAGAAGGTCAATATTACGAAGCTGCCTGTCTCAGCCATTCCGCTCGCTGAGGCGTTGGCCTCTAGCGTGAATGCGTTGACGGAAGACTCGCTTAAAGAAGCGCTCAACGCGATTAAAAAAAGACGCGGCTAAATTGGTTACAGTCTTATTAATGCCCGTCTTTATTTGCGAAATCAATGACCAAAGCTGAGCTAGATAATTTTGTGCCTGCGCATTATTTGCGCCGCAATAATGCCTTAACACGCGGCATTGGGCGGCTCATGTTGCGCGTATCGGGTTGGCGCATTGTGGGCGCGCTGCCGGACGTGCCAAAGCTTGTGGTGAGTGTGGCGCCGCATACGAGTGCGTGGGATTTTGTCGTCGGCGTGATGGTGCTATTTGCGCTCGATATTCGTATCGCGTTTTTGGGTAAGCACACGTTATTTACGGGTTTGTTCGGGCGCTTCATGCGCGCCATTGGTGGAATTGCGGTTGATCGCGACAAGCCGCACGGTATTGTCAACGACGTTATCGCGGCAATTAACACCGCAGACAAAATGATATTTGCACTAGCCCCCGAGGGCACACGCCAATTAGATAAAGGTTTCAAAACCGGATTTCTCCACATTGCACATGGTGCAAAGATACCTATTTGTCTTGCCTACTTTGACTTTGCTAAAAAAGTGGTGTGCTTTGGTGAGATGATTGAAGCGAGCGGTGATGTGGCGCTTGATATTGAAAAAGTGATCGCGTTTTATCGGCCTATTCACGGCAAGTATCGGAAGTCGTGGCAACGCGATGATGCTTAACGCTTCACCCCTTACTATTCCCAATATTGGCGCGTTTTAGTTGCATGGCGCTCAATTATGGTGCGGCGCAATATTGCGGCTTTGTTGCTAATGTATTGATTTCGCTTGAGTTTTTAGTTGGCACAGTGATTGCTGTATAGCTTTTGTGCAATGTTTATTCGTTGTCACATTCTCCTCCGAGAGCGGTTTGCCCCGTTGCTGAAAAGTGACGGGGCTTTTTCTTTTGTTGTGGTCGAATAGGTTTGTGACTCCTGCTCAATATCAAATCGTTGCCAACAACACAACATCGTAACAAAACGCTAGACTTGCTTCGCGACATCACGCATCAAAATAATTATTCGGAGGAAGTATGCAAGTTAAAACAGTTTCATCAATATTCAAATTGGGCTTCATCAGCGTGGCAGCAACGTTTGCAGTAAGTGCAGCTGCTGTTGACAACCTCAAAGTCATGGTGCCCGCTAACCCTGGTGGCGGTTGGGATTCGACCGGCCGTGCCTTAGCGGCGGCTATGCAATCGGCTGGAAGTGCAAAAAATGTGCAAATTGATAACAAAGGCGGCGCAGCAGGCACGATTGGCCTAGCGCAATTTATCAATTCAGCGAAGGGTGACCCGAGTGCCATCATGATTGGCGGTATGGTGATGGTCGGTGGCATTATCCAAAATAAATCTGCGGTTGATCTTTCGCAAGTGACACCACTTGCACGATTGACAGAAGAGTATTTGGTCGTAGTCGTGCCAGCATCTTCGCCACACAAAACCATGAAAGACTTGGTTGAAGCATTCAAGGCTAAGCCCGGCAGCATTTCATGGGGCGGCGGCTCAGCGGGTGGCTCGGATCACATATTAGCCGGGCTTATCGCGCAGGCCGCAGGCATTGACGCAGGTAAAGTGAATTACGTGCCCTTTAAAGGCGGTGGCGAAGCAGTAGCTGCCATTATTGGTGGGCATGTGGCGGCAGGTATTTCAGGTGTAAGTGAATTCGCTCAGCATATACAGTCCGGCAAAATGCGTGCGCTCGCAGTATCTTCTCCTGCGAAGCAGGCTGGTATTGCGACACTGAAAGAGCAAGGCATGGACATTGTCTTGGGCAATTGGCGCGGCGTATTTGGTGCTCCTGGCATTACAACCGCACAACGTGATGCGCTCATCAAAGCTATTGAGGCGGGCGTGAAAAGTAAAGCGTGGGAAGAGGCGCTAAAGAAAAATGATTGGCAGAATACTTGGTTAGCAGGCGATGAGTACAAAAAATTTGTCGACTCTGACACTAAGCGCATCGGCGATATTTTGGCTGGACTTGGTTTGGGCAAAAAGTAGATCCTTGCGTGGTTAACTGAGTGCAAAAAAAATCCCCGTCAAGCTTGATGCTTCGGCGGGGATTTTTTGTTGGAGGCAAAAATATAATGAAAAAAATTATTTCCGGACAATTAGCGTTGTCCTGTGGTGTTCTTGCGTTTGGTTTATTTTTTTTAATCGGGTCTTTTCAAATACCTGATGCGGCGGGCTACTCCACGGTAGGGCCTACGCATGTGCCGCGCGCTGTTGGCATTGGCTTGCTATTGATTGGTGGTTTACTCATTTGGGAAGTGATTCGCGGTGGATTTCGCAATCATGATGAGGCAGCTGAGCAGGCGCTTACAACAGACTGGCTCGCCTTCGCTTGGGTTTCCGCTGGGCTGTTGCTGTACGGCATGTTGATTGAAAGGGCGGGCTTTATTCCCGCCTCGGTGATTTTATTCGTGTGCACTGCACGCGGGTTTAATTCGCGCCGCTGGCTATTAAACGGTCTCATCGCGGTTGTGATGGCAGTGGGTATTTTTGCGCTGTTTAATTATGGCCTTGGATTAAGTCTGCCAAAAGGCTTGTTGAAAGGGATTCTCTAATGGAAGTCTGGGATCTGCTTTTACAAGGCTTTAACGTAGCCCTGGAGCCAAAAAATTTACTTTGGGCGTTCGTCGGTGTCACGCTTGGTACTGCGGTGGGCGTACTGCCTGGTATTGGCCCGGCGGTAGCGATTGCGTTGCTACTACCGCTGACAAGTAAGCTGGATCCATCCGGCGCGCTCATTATGTTTGCAGGCATTTATTACGGTGCGATGTATGGCGGCTCCACAACTTCTATTTTGCTCAATACGCCGGGCGAATCCGCTACTATCGTCACGGCGATGGAGGGCAATCAAATGGCCAAGCGTGGCCGCGCTGGGCCTGCATTGTGCACCGCGGCGGTGGGTTCATTTGTTGCAGGAACAATTGCTACCATCCTCTTAACATTGCTCGCCCCACAGGTGGTTGATCTTGCAGTGAAATTTGGACCGCCTGAATATTTTGCGTTGATGATTTTGGCGTTCATGACGGTATCAACGGTGTTGGGAGATTCCACCATTCGCGGCTTAACGGCTTTATTTATTGGCTTAGGCATTGGTGTGGTGGGCATTGAAAATCAATCTGGGCAAGCGCGTTTTGTGTTTGGCATACCGCAATTAGCCGACGGTATCGAAGTGGTCACGGTTGCGGTCGGATTATTCGCGGTTGGCGAGACGTTTTATATGGCGTCAAAAATGAATCAAGTGACCGAAAAAATCGAGCGCGTCAAAGGCTCTATCTTGATGACAAAGGACGATTGGAAACGCTCATGGAAACCATGGTTGCGTGGCACTGCCATCGGCTTTCCATTTGGCGCGATGCCTGCTGGCGGCGCAGAAATACCCACTTTTTTATCCTACGCGGCGGAGAAAAAATTAAGTGCACACCCTGAAGAGTTTGGTCATGGCGCCATCGAGGGTGTGGCCGGTCCCGAAGCGGCGAATAATGCCTCAGCAACTGGCGTGATGGTGCCGCTACTAACGCTCGGCCTACCCACGTCCGCGACCGCCGCGATATTACTCGCCGCATTTCAACAATATGGCTTACAGCCAGGTCCACTGTTGTTTGAGACCAATGCGCCACTCGTATGGGGGCTCATCGCGAGTTTTTATGTGGGTAATGTGATGCTGCTCGTCTTAAATCTGCCGCTGATTGGTGTGTGGATTAAATTGCTCGAAGTGCCTAAGCCGCAGCTTTATGCGGGCATATTAGTGTTCGCAACGATGGGCGTTTACGGCATGCGCCAGTCAGCATTTGATGTGTTTTTACTTTATGCCATTGGCGTCATGGGGCTACTCATGCGGCGCTACGGATTCCCCACCGCGCCTGTTATCGTTGGCATGATATTAGGGCCACTTGCCGAGGAGCAAATGCGCCGCTCGTTAGCCATTAGCGAAGGCGATCCAACGATATTTATTTCGCGCCCCATTAGCGGGACTATCTTGGTGATCACAGCACTCATCGTGCTAGGGCCGTGGCTAGTTCGTCGATTACGCTTATTGCGTAAAGCCTAATAACGGCGGGCATCTTAGAGCATAAATGCTCCAAGATGCCCGCTAATATTGCACTTTGTAAAATTAAAAACCCCCGGTCTCTAACCACGCCGCGACCTGATCTAATCGATCACCGCCCCAAAATGGTTCGCCATCGACAATAAAAAAAGGTGAGCCAAATACGCCTACCGCGAGTGATGCATCGACTTCGCGTTTGAGCCTTTCTTTGATGAGTGGGTCAGCCATTGCGGCGAATGCGTCATCGTAATTTGCCCCAACACGCGCGCACAATTCTGCGATTTTGTTAGCACTTGTGATGTCGATACCGTCAACAAAATAAGTCGCGAAACAGGTCATCGCCAGCTGATGTGCGCGTACTGGATCAGTATCGTCAAGCCAGTAAAATGCGCGCGCTGCATTCTGCGTGCTGATCGGAAATACGGCGGGCTGTTTATAAGGCACACCCATAAAGCGTGCGGTACGCAAAAAATCACGTGTGGCGTAAACGCCTTTGAGTGGCTGACCAACTAACGGTGCATTGCCACTGGCCTTAAATGCTGGCCCTAATAAAATAGGTCGCCATTTCACGCGGCGCTGATATTTTTGCGCTAATGCGTTGATGCGCATGGCGGCGAGATAGCCGTAGGGAGATGAAAAATCGAAGTAAAAATCTATCGGTGTGTTGGTTGTCATCGTTGCCTCCAAAATTTACAGCTTAGAAAAAAGCCGCTCAATGAGCGGCTTTTTTTGTTTTCTCAACCTTACGCTTGCGGCGGTAAGTCAGCTTTAGTTTCAATCACTTGCAAAGGCTCATTCACAACATCGCGGCTGCGACGTGGGCGCGGTGTTGAACGACGTTGCGGCTCAATCTCAGCCAATGTGGCTTGACCAACGTTGGTAGCTTGGGTTTTACCTGCATCGGTCTCGATGAATACCAGCGGCTCACTTTGAGCTGAATTGCTGGATCGACGTTCGCGCGGCTGAGTACGTACAGGGGCAGCATCATCAATCTGATCCACAGGTGCTGGTGGCGCCGTAGATGAACGATATACCGTGGCAGCCGCTTCGACGACAGCTTGAACGGCCACAGGCACTGGCGCAGCCACGGGTGCGGTAACCACTGGCGCGATGGTCGTAGACGGCGGAGTAACAACTGCCGCAACAACAGGTGCTGCAATCGGTGCTGCAATCGTTGCTGCAGGTGCAACAGCAGGTGTTGGTGTAGGTGTGAATGATGCGGGCATGCCCAAATTCAAGTCTTGTTGAGCGTTGCTACTTACACCACTTGCGTCAGCGGCAGTAGTGTTTGGCTGATTAGCGAAGGCGTTATCGTTGCTGCCGCTAACGCCACCGTCACCACCGACGCGAGCTTCACGGACCTCGCGACCATCCTTACCATTACGGCCACGCCCGCCGCGGCCACGGCGACGTCGGCTACGTGCTTCGCCTTCTTCACCGGCTTCATTTTGTGGAGCTTGAGCTGGTGGATGGGATTCGAGGGCTGGTTTTGGTGTCTGCTGACGGGTTGGTTGCGCTACTGTGCCATTGACTTCACCTGCGGCGACATTATTGGCGTCAACTAATAAGTCATCTGGTTTCGCATTTTGCGCATTTTTTGATGGCTGGCGCGGCTGTTGTGCTGGGCGCTCACCGCGCTCGACGCGCTCGGGCTTTGGGCCACGTTCTGTGCGTTCACCTCGCGGTTTTTGCTCACCACGTGGGCTGCGATCATTTTTGGCACCGCGATCATTGCGGCCACCGCGCGTATTACGGTTGTTACGATCACCGCGATCATTTTTGTCGCCTTGACTTGGTCGCGAGTCTTTACGTTCAGCTGTTGATGTGGCACTTTGGGCGAAGGGTTTTACATCGTTTGTGTTTTCGCCGCTAAAGAAGCCGACAAATTTTTGCCACATTGATGGCTTGGCAACAGGGGTTGCGATATTAGCGCGCATGTCTTGGCGGGCAGGGCGTGATTCGCGCGGCAATGGTTCGGCCACAATCGGGGCCGGCTGATCAGGCGTGATGCCTTTGACAATTGGCACAGGACGCAAAGGTTTGTCGTCTGCAGTGGCAGCAGGCATTTTCATTGCTTGCGTATCGACGGGTTTATTGACCAGCTCATACGACGGCTTAGTGATATCGAGTTTGTCTGAGTCGTGACGCAAGCGCTCGATCTCATAATTTGGCGTCTCAATATGCACATTTGGAATGAGCAATACATTGACTTTGAAACGTGTCTCAATGGCGTGAATGTCTTGGCGTTTTTCGTTGAGTAGGAAGGTCGCAACATCGACTGGCACTTGGCAATGTACCGCTGCTGTGCTTTCTTTCATTGCCTCTTCTTGCAAAATGCGTAAGACATGCAATGCAGATGATGCAGTATCGCGAATATGGCCTAAACCATGACAGCGCGGGCAGGGGATGTAGCTCGATTCAGACAATGCTGGCTGCAAGCGTTGACGTGATAATTCCATTAAGCCGAAGCGTGAAATTTTGCCCGTTTGTACACGCGCACGGTCGTGCTTTAGCGCGTCACGTAGGCGATTTTCGACTTCGCGTTGATTTTTTGGGGACTCCATATCAATGAAGTCAATGACCACCAAGCCACCTAAATCACGTAAACGTAATTGACGTGCAATTTCGTCCGCGGCTTCGCAGTTAGTGCGAAACGCTGTCTCTTCAATGTCGTGACCTTTGGTTGCGCGTGCGGAGTTGACGTCCACTGAAACCAATGCTTCGGTATGGTCGATGATGATAGCGCCACCGGATGGCAACGTGACATCGCGACGATAGGCTGTCTCAATTTGATGCTCAATTTGAAAGCGTGAAAATAGCGGCACATCGTCGTGATAGAGCTTGACCTTATTCACATTCGCCGGCATCACCGTGGACATGAAAGATTGCGCTTGCTCAAAAATTTCTTGAGTATCGACTAAGATTTCGCCAATGTCAGGCTGAAACAAATCACGAATCGCACGCACGACTAAGCTCGACTCTAAATAAATTAGCTCAGGTCCTTTGACTTCGCGGCCTGCGCCCTCGATAGCTTCCCAAAGTTGCAAAAGGTAATTCAAGTCCCATTTCAATTCATCCGCACCACGGCCAATACCGGCTGTACGTGCGATAACCGACATGCCTTCTGGCACGTCGAGTTGGTCGAGGGTTTCGCGTAATTCAGCGCGATCTTCGCCTTCAACACGCCGTGATACGCCACCGCCGCGTGGGTTGTTGGGCATCAGCACCAAGTAACGACCAGCGAGTGAAACGTAGGTAGTGAGTGCAGCACCTTTGTTACCACGCTCGTCTTTTTCGACTTGAACAAGTAATTCAGTGCCGACTTTTAAGGTTTGCGCGATTTTGGCGCGAGTACCGTCGCCGTCTTCGCCCGCGACGTATTCACGAATTAATTCTTTGAATGGCAAAAAGCCGTGGCGCTCGGCGCCGTAATCGACAAAGATAGCTTCGAGCGATGGCTCAACGCGAGTGACTTTGGCTTTATAGATATTCGATTTACGCTGTTCTTGGCCGGCGTGTTCGATATCGAGATCAACGAGCTTTTGCCCGTCAACAATAGCAACGCGTAGCTCTTCAGCTTGTGTTGCGTTAAATAACATTCTTTTCATTTTGTAATCCTTAATACGCGCGGCTAAATCATGGCGATTTAGTGGGCGCAAAAAGATGACGAAGTCGAGGTTAGGCTACGCCTAACGATGCAAAGTATTGCCCATGAATAATACGCATGGCAGATTTAGCAACATGGCAACGCGAGACGATTGTTGTGTAATCGCTTGCAACGTAAGCACTGATTTCAACGGAATTAGGTTGAAAAACTGTCTTTGGGATATTGTTAAAATGTTGCCCAGAAGTCAGACAGCTTATGAATCAGATGACGTATTGCATTCGCATTGCAGTTGTTAAATCAAAACGACTTTTGCATCCGCGACGCGATAACTCATAAAGTTAATGGCGAAGCGTTAAAGAATTCGTATCATTTCGCCGCCTAAAAACCTAAACCGTCTGCAATTCTTTGGATTTGCAGCCCGACTAGCGCGCGAGATTGTGTTGCTTTTCGTTTACTATCGCTACTTACCAAGCGTATTTCTTTTGTGCTTGCGGTGAGCAATATCGACCGTCGTTTTCCGTGTCATTGCGGCATTTTGGTGACGCTGGCAGTAGATTTTAAGAAACTGCGCGGGAAACCAATTTGAGGCAAAGCACGGTGAAATATGTGTCAGCGCTGTTGAATGATGCTCGCCGTGGTTCGTTTTAAGCATAAAACGACACACTCGCGACGCTTATTAATACTACATACCAACAAGACCTGCTTTATAAATCAACGAGATACAAGTATAGCCGAAATGCCTCATTCATCAAACCCGTTAACCAAACCGCCCCAATCACCAAAAACGACACCTGATGAAAAAGTGGCGGCGTTATTTGTCACAATTGACGATTCTCATGCGGGTCAGCGTATTGATAATTATTTGCTTGGTTATCTTAAAACGGTACCGAAAAGTCACATTTATCGGATTTTGCGTTCCGGCGAAGTGCGGGTGAATAAAGGCAGGATTGACCAGACTTATCGGCTCGCCTTAAACGATGTCGTGAGAATTCCGCCGTTAAAATTAAGCGATAGCAAAAAGCCTAATAACGGCGGAACTTTCCAAGCAAAATTGCCCCAAAACGAGCGCCCTAATTGGCGCTTCATTTTTGAGGATGATGCGCTGCTTGCGATTGATAAACCGGCTGGAATGGCGGTGCACGGCGGCAGCGGCATTAGTTTGGGCGTGATTGAAGCACTGCGGCAACATCGCCCTGAGGCAAAATTTTTAGAGCTTGTACATCGGCTAGACCGCGAAACATCTGGTGTGTTGCTGTTGGCAAAAAAGCGCAGCGCGTTGACGGCGATGCACGCGATGTTACGAGGCGAGGCGCAGAGTCGCGTGGAGAAACATTATTACGCGCTGGTACAAGGTGCATGGCCGGATCAGCGCAAAGTGGTGAAAATTAAGCTTGCTAAATATGTCACCGCGTCTGGCGAGCGTCGTGTCGCAGTGGATGAAGAGGATGGCCAAGAGTCACACACGATTTTTAATCGGGTTGAGCAATTGCCTGGTGCGACGTTACTTGATTGTGATATTCGAACCGGACGAACGCACCAGATCCGCGTGCATTTGTCTTCGCTTGGCTACCCAATTATTGGTGACGATAAATACGGTGATTTTCCGCTTAATAAACACGTGGCAGCAGCGAAAAACGGTGGCTTAAAACGCATGTTTTTGCATGCGTATTCAATGGCGTTTACGCATCCGCTTTCGGGCGAAAAAATTACCATCCAAGCACCACTATCAAATGATTTAAGTCGATACTTAGACTTTAGAAAAAAGAGCATATGAACTATCGATTAGTTGTTTTTGATTGGGACGGCACAATTATGGATTCGACAGGTTTAATTGCCGAGTGTATTCAGTTGGCCGCGCATGATTGTGGTTTGACGCCGCCCAGCACTGAGGCGGCTAAACACATTATTGGTTTAGGCATTGCCGACTCAACGCGCATGCTCTTTCCAAATTTGGATGCGGCGGGATTGCAGCATTTTGCAGACCGCTACCGCGTGCATTATTTGCCACGTGATGGTGAAGTGCGTTTGTACGAAGGTATTGAAGATGTGTTGTCTGGATTGGCGCACAAAGAGCGTTTTTTGGCGGTTGCAACAGGCAAACCCCGACGCGGTTTAGACCGTGCATTTGCCTATTGCGGACTAGCCCCACATTTTCATTACACACGTTGTGCAGATGAGGGCTACCCTAAGCCGCATCCTGATATGCTCGAAAAGCTAATGCGTTTTACAGGCGTTGAAGCCAATGAAACGCTGATGATAGGCGACACTACGCATGACTTAGACATGGCGGCGGCGGCGGGCTGCGATGGGATAGGCGTAAGCTACGGAGCCCACTACCCAGAAAAACTATCGACATCGCCTCACCTTGCTGTGTTGTCGAGCGTGTCAGCACTTAAGGATTGGCTTAGCACGTATGGATGAAATTGAAAGCACCAACACGATTTGCCAGCGCAGCGCATTGACTGATGGCGGCCTTGCGGCGCGCTTTCAATTTGAGTTTGATGGGCGGTTGGTACAAGCCTTCGCCATTGCCTATGATGGTGAGCTGTATGCGTACGCAAATTCTTGTCCTCACCGCGGCACCGAGCTTGACTGGCAACACGGGGAAGTGTTCGATGAATCAGGGTTATACTTAGTTTGCGCGACGCACGGTGCCATTTTCGAGCCAAACTCGGGACGCTGTGTAGGCGGGCCATGTCAAGGTGCATCGCTCGTTAGATTGGCTGTAGATGCAGTTGAAGGGGCAGTGAAATTGCGCGTGGGAAGGCTACTAGCGACCCAAACACCGTCTGCGAACTAAATGGCTAAAACGCCAAATTTTATTAACTAATCTTTTACATATTTTGATGGGTAATTTGACGTACATGAATCTGCGCTTTTATCCACAGTACCCACAACCTAACACCATTGCATATTTTAGTCAGATAAGCCCTAACTTCACGCCAATAGCCGTCGCAGTGGACTGCTAGAAATGAAAACAAACCAGACAAAACAAGACACCGTGGATAAGTTAAATTCGAGTGTCAACGCTGATGTTAGCGAAAGTGCCGCAGCAAAAATTGATCCTGTTTCGACTAGTCTCAAACTCCGTATTTTCGGTGGATTTGCGGCGGTCACGCTAGCCTTTGCCCTGATGCTCGGCTACCTTGCATCACAGCTTGGCGCCATTAACGGTTTGCCTGCGGAAGTCTCACAACTTGTTAAATCAACCATCATCTTATGGGGCTTTGGCGGCGTTATTTTGGCGCTCATTTTGAGTGCAATTTTTGCCAATCAAATTGCTAAACCAATTAACGATCTGACCGAAGAGTTGCGTAGGTCACCCGCCGAAAACTACCCTTGGCGCACGCGTGTATATCGTAACTTTGCCGAGCTTGAAGTGCTCTCTCAAACCATGCGCTCGCTTGCTGAAAAAATTAATCTTCGTGAAATTGAGTTGAAAGACAGTGAGCATAAATTTCGTGAGGCGTTTGATTTAGTTGGTATTGGATTAACGCAAGTTGACACCGAAGGTCAATTTTTAGTCGTAAATCGCAGGCTTTGCGAAATGCTTGGCTATAAGAGCAATGAATTAATTGGTCGATGTCTCATCGATATTACGCATCCGGATGATCGTCGAGAAGAAATCGAGCTGCTGAAAGGCGCGCTAAATAATCCGACGCTTCGCATTAACAAAGCAAAACGCTACTTGCGTAAAGACGGCTCTATTTTATGGGCTCAACGCTCAGGCGTTGTGGTTCGCGATGAAGCCGGCAAGCCACTTTATGGATTAGGCTCAATCGAAGATGTTTCGCAGTACCACGCTTCACAAGAAACCTTACGTGCATTAAACGCCTCATTAAAAGCGATTGTGGAAACGTCGCCGCTTGCTATCTATTCAGTCACGCCAACGGGTATTGTTACGTTGTGGAATCCTGCCGCAGAAAAAATGTTTGGGTTAAGTGAGCTTGATGTGTTGGGCCGTCCGTCCCCGTTACATGCCGGTACCGCGAAGGAACGTTCCTTAGAATTACGACAGCGCGTATTAGCCGGTGAAACACTACACGGATTTGAAATCAGTTGGACTCGTACTGAGGCCGATGGTAGCAAAGAAGAGCGTCAAATCAGTATTGCTGCTGCGCCATTGTTAGGGCCACAAAATGCCATTGTTGGTGTACTCACCACCTGTACCGATATTACGGATATTAAGCTGACATCAAAGCGACTAGACGAACAACTTAGTTTTACACGCGAGCTTTTAGAGGTAATCCCTAATCCGATTTTCTACAAAGGCTTGAATGGCAAATATTTAGGCTTTAACCGCGCATGGGAAAATTTCTTCAAGCTAAAACGCGACGAATGGGTGGGAAAAACCTATTCAGAGGTGTTTAAAGATGAATCTGACAGCAAAATAAAAATTGAAGATCAAGAAATCTTGACTGGTAAACAGGTTGTGCGCGAGGTACTCGTTCGTGATGGGCAAGGCAATATGCGTGACACGGTGAAGCACATCAGTCGCATTATTGGATCCAATGGAGAAACCACTGGCATGATCGGTGTTTTGACTGACATTACCGATTTTAAGCAAGTCGCACAGGCGCTAGAAGCATCCGAAATTCGCTTTAAGGCTCTCACAGAGAGTGCGATGGATATTGTCACCGTACTAGATGTAAACGGCGTGATTCGCTATCAGAGTCCTTCGGTTAAGCACTTGTTGGGGTTTGAACCTCGTGACATGATCGGTTTGAGCCAATTTGATATTGTTCATCGCGATGATGTTGAGATGACGCGCCAAGCGTTTCAAGAACTGGCAAGCGGACACGAAATGACCAAACCGCTTGAGTTCAGGGTGCGCGCACATGATGGCATGTGGCGAATACTGGAGTCTGTGGGTAAAAATTGTCTCGATATACCAGCAGTCGCCGGCATCATTGTTAATACACGAGATGTCACGGAGCGACGCGCGATTCAAGAGCGTATTCAGCATTTAGCCTTCCATGATGCGCTTACGGGGTTACCGAATCGCACGCTCATGCAAGACCGCATCTCGCAAGCTGTTGTGCGCGCTGAACGAGCTAGTCATCGTGTTGCAGTGATGTTTATTGATATTGATAACTTCAAAAATATAAACGACACCCTAGGACATGACGCTGGAGATAAATTACTTTGCGAAGTTGCCAATCGACTCAAAGAATCCGTACGTGGGCACGACACCATTGCTCGTCAAGGTGGAGACGAATTTATTGTCCTACTAGATCAGCTTGATGGTCACAAGGGTGCCACAAGAGTCGCTCAAAAAATACTTGATGCAATGCGTGCTGCGTTTACTGTTGGAGGTGTTGATCAGCACGTATCGGGTTCAATCGGGATTGCAATTTTCCCTGATGATGGTCGTGATGCGCAAAGCTTGTTAAAAAATGCTGATACCGCTATGTTCCACGGAAAAGCGCTTGGCAAAAATACGTATCAATTTTTTACTGCGCAAATGAATATTGCCGTGAAGCGCCGTGCTGCAATGGAATCTAAATTGCGTGCGGCAGTGAAAAATGAAGACTTTTCACTTGTCTATCAGCCGCAAGTTGATTTGATTACGGGTAGTGTGGTTGCGCTTGAAGCTTTGGTCCGATGGCATTCTGAAGATAGTGGCACCATGATGCCAGGGGAATTTATTCCTCTTGCAGAAGATACCGGGCTTATTAATGAAATCGGTCAATGGGTACTCAAAGAGGCATGTAGACAGAACAAAGCGTGGCAAGACGCTGGTTATGCGCCTCGTCGCATGGCGGTGAATCTATCAGCGCGCCAACTTTCGGACAAAAATTTTATTGAAATTTTAAACAAAACACTTGCTGTTACAGGGTTAAAGCCAGAGCACTTGGAGCTCGAAATTACCGAAAGTCAGGTGATGCGGCAGGGAGAGGGTAGCGTAATACTCCTCAATGAAATTGCCGAGATGGGAATCCATTTGGCAGTTGACGATTTCGGTACTGGCTATTCCAGCCTTTCTTACTTGAAGCGCTTGCCAATAAGTAAACTCAAAATTGATCAAAGTTTTATTCGCGATATCACCGTTGATCCGAATGACACAGCGATTGTTGTGGCAATTATCAACATGGCAAAGTCGCTTGATCTCGATATTATTGCTGAAGGTATTGAGACCGCTGGACAGCTAACGTTGCTACGCGCTAAAGGCTGCAGTGTTGGTCAAGGTTACTATTTCAGCGTGCCCTTAACTGCAAAAGAAGTAGAGCCGCTGCTCATGCGGGGATCAATGTTTGATACGGCCGTTGTTGCTGAATTTGTTGAAAATACTGATGTGTCTTTAGCCAGATAGTCGCCAACCTAATTGCCATCTAGATGGCAATTTAAGCCAAAAAGAGAAACATGGTGGGATGCTTCTCTAATTTAATTGTGCATTTTCGCCAGCTGGAAATGCGTTTCGATTGTATGCGTTCATTCTCACCTGTTAAGTCGCTGGCAATGCAAAGCGTTGTCGTGGGTGAAAGTTGCAAGAGTAAATCTTCAATCAACGCTTGATTTCGATACGGAGTTTCAATAAATAACTGCGTCATATGCTTGACTTTAGATTCGCGTTCAAGCGTTTGTATCGCGATTTTTCGGGCTAACTTGTCCTGCGCCAAATAGCCGTGAAACGCAAACGTTTGACCGTTGAGACCAGACGCCATTAGGGCCAGCAATATAGACGATGCACCTACTAGCGGACGTACTTGAATACCGTGATCATGAGCAGCTGATACAACAATCGCACCTGGATCCGCAATGGCAGGTGCGCCTGCATCTGATACGAGACCCACGTCAAAACCATTTAACAGCGGTTCTAACAATTGCTTCATTGTTGACGATGAAGCATCACGAGCGTGCTTGTCTAGTTCTACAATCGAAATTTCTGAAATTGGCCGTGTTACGCCGACGGCTTTCAGAAACGCGCGCGCTGATTTTGCATTTTCAGCAATAAAATGATTCAGACGATGCGAAGTCGCAATAACCGATTGCGGCAAAATATGCGCCGCTGAAAATGGCTCACTTAAATTGGTTGGAATTAAATAAAGCATGCCTTTTTGATTCTGTTGGGTCATGACAATACCTGACAACCCTCGTTACGCAACATTGTTGTTAATTGAATTAATGGTAGTCCAATCAGTGCCGTAGGGTCGTCACTTGTCATCGCGGCAATGAGCGCTGCGCCGAGGCCTTCTGATTTTGCGCTGCCTGCACAATCGAGTGCATTTTCATGTTCTAAATAATATTGAATCTCATCATTTGAGTATTCGCGCATCGTAACAGTTGTCAAAACACACGCCGACTGTATGTGCCCCGACGCAATATCCAGTAACGCAATGCCGGTATGAAACTTGATGCTTTGCCCACGCATTGCGATAAGTTGCTGAAATGCTTTTTCATGCGTTCCCGGCTTACCGAGTGCGACACTATTTAAGTCAGCAACCTGGTCTGAGCCTATAACTAAGCCTTGTGTAAAGCCAGACTTGATTGCGCCTATTTTGGCTTTAGCGATGGCAAGCCTCATTGCCGTATCAGAACACGCTTCGTTACTTGTGGGTGACTCATCTAGATTAGGCGAGACGGTAGTGAACGGGATTTTCAGCCTGGCAAGTAACTCCGCGCGATAGCGAGAAGTAGAGGCAAGTACAAGTATTGGTTTGCGATTCAATGTTAGTAACTTGTTGATTTTTATAGATTAAAATCATATCATGGCGGCATGTTCAAAAACCAAAAAACACTTAATGTAGATTCAGCAATGCTAGTTAATGTAGACAAGTTGATGCGTCAGCCTGTTGAAGGCGTCATTTCGCCAAATAAATTTCCTGAACTTAAGGAGTATTTAGCTTCTGCTCTTGGCGAAATACGCTTTCGTTTCGAAGGAAAAAGCCTGTTAGATCAATTGGGTAGGCAAAAACGACAGGTAAAGTGTATAATTTCTGGTTGGTTTGAGGTTAATGATGTTTTGACGTTATTGCCTTCGCGATTTGCCTGCGATATCCGAAGTGTATTGGTGTTGGTTACCTCTGAAGAGGAGTTGCCTTCATTACAGGATGAGCATGACGACGAAGATTATGTAGTGACTGGTTCTGAGTTCGATGTGTTAGCGTCTATTCAAGAGGAAATACTTTTAGCGCTGCCGATAAATACCCCTAGAACATCGTTACAAGCGATTAAGTCTAAACCGCCGCAGCAGGTCAAATCAGCAATTGACCAAACAAGACCGTCGCCATTCGCAAAATTAGCGGCACTTAAAAAAACTGGCTAGCAAGTTAAATTTACTTGATAGTTTAATGTTACAAATTTTTTGAAATTGAATTAGGAGATACATCATGGCAGTCCAACAAAACAAAAAATCACCATCAAAGCGCGGTATGCATCGTGCGCATGATTTCTTAACAGGCCCTGCAACAGCAGTAGAGCCTACTACGGGTGAAGTGCATCTGCGTCATCACATTTCCCCTGCTGGTTTTTATCGCGGCAAAAAAGTGGTTAAAACTAAAGCCGACGAATAAACCGTCGTAAAACTAGAATAATTATCTGGCACACTGCCGGGTTACTTGTTGGAGAGGCAAGTTTCCCTATTAAATGCAGACAATACTTGCCATAGACGCGATGGGGGGAGACTTTGGCCCTGCCGTCACCGTCCCTGCTGCTTTATCATTTCTCGCTGAATCAATTGATTCAGCGGTGATTCTGGTCGGCCGAAAAGCGGATATTGATATTGAACTAAAAAAAGCCAAATCTGCAACTGCTTTTGCTTCTCGTCTAAATGTTATTGATGCCCTTGACGTTGTCGGCATGGATGAAGATATACGCTCTGCAATTCGAAATAAAAAAAACTCATCAATGCGAATTGCTATTGATATGGTTAAGTCTGGTGAAGCGCATGCTTGCATTTCCGCAGGCAATACTGGTGCGCTTATGGGTACAGCAAAATTTGTTTTAAAAACGCTGCCAGGCATTGACCGTCCCGCAATTTGCGCGGCGCTGCCATCACGCAAAGGTGCGGTTTACGTGCTTGATTTAGGCGCAAATGCCGAATCAACACCAGCACATTTACTACAATTTGCCATCATGGGCGCCATGCTTTGTGCGGCGGTTGAAGGTAAGCAGAACCCTACCGTTGGCTTACTTAATATTGGTTCAGAAGATATTAAAGGCAACGAAAAAACCAAACAGGCTGCTGAGTTACTTAAGGCTAGTCATTTAAATTATTTTGGTAACGTTGAAGGCACCGACATTTATAAGGGCACAACTGACGTTGTTGTTTGTGATGGCTTTGTCGGTAATGTGATGCTTAAAGCCTCCGAAGGTATCGCCAAAATGATGGGTGACTTTTTGAAAGAAGAATATCAGAAAAATATTTTTCGCCAAATGATGGCATTAGTATCCCTGCCGGCACTAAATGGCTTCAAGCAACGCCTAGATCACCGCCAATATAATGGCGCAGCGTTATTAGGGTTGCGCGGCATCGTCGTCAAAAGTCATGGCTCCGCCGATGCTTATTCTTTTCAACGCGCAATTCTTCGGGCAAAGTCTGAAGCTGAGCACGGTCTTATTGCACGCATCAGTACCGAGGTAGAGCGTTTGCATAACGAAGGCTTATTACAGCCTAGTAAAGTGATTGTCGACGAATGAGTGCAGCGAATACATTTGCCAGGATTGCCGGCACAGGAAGCTACCTTCCAGATCGACTTGTTACCAACGATGACCTGGCCAAAATTGTCGATACTAGTGATGAATGGATAGTGTCCCGAACGGGAATTCGTGAACGTCACTACGCTGCAGATGACCAAAATGCGAGTGATTTAGCGCACTTTGCCGCGCAGCGCGCGATGAAGGCCGCCCGCGTAGACGCTGATGATATTGACTTGATTATTGTCGCAACTTCTACGCCTGACATGGTGTTTCCTTCAACGGCTTGCATCTTGCAAGACAAGCTGGGCGTGAAAGATGCCATTGCATTTGATGTGCAGGCGGTCTGTGCGGGCTTTGTTTATGCATTGGCTACCGCTGAAAAATTCATTGCCACTGGCAGTGTTAAATGCGCCCTTATTGTCGGCGCTGAAGTTTTTTCACGCATTATGAATTGGCAAGATCGTACGACCTGCGTGCTGTTTGGCGATGGGGCTGGTGCGGTAATACTAAAGGCATCCACTGAGCCTGGCATACTCTCGACGCATTTACATGCCGACGGTAGCTACCGCGACGCATTGTGCACGCCCGGTACCGTCCAAAATGGCAAAGTACGCGGTAATCCTATGTTGATGATGGAAGGCAGCACTGTTTATAAATTCGCGGTTAAAGCATTTGAAGATGTTGCTTGGGAAGCGTTGCATGCTAACGGCTTGCAGCCTGATGCAATCGATTGGTTTATCTGCCATCAAGCCAACCAACGCATCATCATGCACGCCGCAAAAAAACTTGCGATGCCTGATGAAAAAGTGGTGTTAACTGTTGATAAGCACGGCAATACTTCTGCCGCTTCGATTCCGTTGGCGCTTGATACATGGGTGCGAGACGGCAAAGTTAAACCAGGACAGATGGTTTTAATGGCAGCGCTTGGTGGCGGATTTGCTTGGGGCGCAGCGCTCGTCAAATGGTAACGTCAAAAATATCCGAAATGAAATACGCCATCACTTTTGCAGGACAAGGCTCGCAATCAGTCGGCATGATGGCAGGCTTTGCTGACATGCCCGTCATTAAAGAGACCTTTGATGAGGCTTCAGACATCATCAAAGTTGACCTATGGAAAATGATCGTTGATGGCCCGGCTGAATTGCAAAATCAAACTATAAACACACAGCCATTAATGCTGACTGCTGGTGTTGCCACATGGCGTGCATGGCAGTCAAAAATAACGGTAGCACCAAATTTTTTTGCCGGGCATAGCTTAGGCGAATACACCGCGCTAGTGGCTGCTAGCGCAATCAATTTTAAAGACGCTCTTCCGTTAGTTCGCTACCGCGCTGAAGCTATGCAATCAGCTGTGCCTGAAGGTATTGGCGGCATCGCCGCCATATTAGGCATGGACGTTGACGCTGTCCGTCAGCTTTGCATAGATGTCGCCAATGGTGAAGTGCTCGAAGCGGTGAATCTGAATTCACCTGGCCAAATTGTGATTGCCGGTCACAAGACAGCAGTTGAGCGTGGTATGGTCTTGGCAAAAGAGCGTGGTGCAAAACGCGCCTTACTATTGCCAATGAGCGTTCCCTCCCATTGCGCGTTGATGAAGCCTGCAGCAGAAAAACTTAGTGACTATCTCGATTCTATTGATATCAAAGTCACACATATTCCAGTTATACAAAATGCGGCCGTTATGGCATTTAACGACCCGAAAGACATAAAGCGTGCGCTCGTTGAACAGCTATATTGCCCGGTACGGTGGATCGAAACGATCCAAAAAATAGCCAGTGATGGTGTGAACAATATTGTTGAGTGTGTACCTGGCAAAATCTTGATGGGGCTTAATAAACGAATTGACGTTAACCTTAATTGCATTGCCATCACAGATTCAGCTTCACTTGAAGCAGCAATGCATACTTTCACAACTCGTGAGGTTTGATTTATGACCCAAACAAATTCCGCACTAAGTGGGCAATGCGTTTTAGTCACCGGCGCTACGCGGGGCATTGGTGCGGCCATCTTGCAACGTTTCTGTGAAGCAGGTGCAGTCGTAGTCGGTACAGCCACGACTGAAGCGGGCGCGCAATCGATTCAACAATCCATTGATGATGCAGGTGCGACTGGGCTGGGTGCCGTCTTAAATGTTGCTGATATTGGTCAATGTGAAGCGCTAATTAAAATCATTGAAGAAAAATTTGGCACGGTGTCAATACTAGTTAATAACGCTGGCATAACTCGCGATACGTTGCTGATGCGAATGAAAGACGATGACTGGTCAGCAGTCATTGACACCAACCTCTCCTCAGTATTTCGGTTAAGCCGTTCCGTGATGAAAGGTATGATGAAGGCGCGAAATGGGCGCATTATTAATATCACTTCAGTAGTGGGTTTCATGGGTAATGCAGGACAAACTAATTATGTGGCCGCTAAAGCAGGCATGGTTGGATTTAGCAAGGCGTTAGCACGCGAGGTAGGCAGCCGTAACATTACTGTTAATTGTGTTGCCCCTGGCTTTATCGATACTGACATGACTAAGTCCTTGTCAGAAGAGCAGGTTAAAAAGCTCATCGCTAATGTACCTCTGGGACGACTTGGCTTGGTTGATGATATTGCTGAAGCGGTATTATTTTTAGCGTCGCCGCAGGCAAGCTATATTACGGGCAACACCATTCACGTAAATGGTGGGATGCATATGGAGTAGTCGTTTTGTGGCAGAAATTTGCAGAAATCAAAATGCTTTCACTTCTGCGCGCAATTTTCTGGTTTTAGGTAAAATAACGAAGTTATATTTTTTTAAGGAAGTAACAAATGGAAAACATCGAAGCTCGCGTCAGAAAGATCGTCGCAGAACAACTCGGCGTCGCGGAAGCAGACATCAAAAATGAATCATCTTTCGTAGAAGATCTGGGCGCGGATTCGCTCGATAACGTGGAACTTGTGATGGCGTTAGAGGAAGAATTTGAAACAGAGATTCCAGACGAAGCGGCTGAAAAAATCACCAATGTGCAGCAAGCAATTGACTACGTAACGGCAAACTCCAAATCATAATTTGGCGAATGAAAAAACTAGGCTGTCGGTCGTCATTGATCGACAGCCTTTTTGTTTTCTACGCATTGATCTAGTAGGCGTAATGTAGTGTTTGAATCATTTGATTTTTAGTCTTATGGATTGTCTATATGAATAAGCGTCGTGTTGTTATTACTGGTTTAGGCATTGTTTCGCCTGTGGGCAATACCGTTGCCTCTGCTTGGGACAATATCATCAACGGACGTAGCGGCATTACTGCCATTACGCGATTTGATGCAAGCACGTTATCAACACGCATCGCCGGCGAAGTTAAAAATTTTAATGCGGCCGATTGGATGAGTGGCAAAGAAGTGCGCCGCATGGATACCTTTATTCACTACGGTTTAGCCGCAACCAAAATGGCGCTGGATGATTCTGGCATTACTATCACCGACGACAACGCTGAACGAATTGGCGTCAATGTTGGCTCGGGCATTGGTGGCTTACCGATGATAGAAGATAACATTCGCGAAATGATCGCGAAAGGGCCGCGTCGGATTTCGCCATTTTTTGTGCCTGGCTCCATCATCAATATGGTGGCAGGTTTGATTTCTATTCAGTACGGCGCAAAAGGGCCGAACGTGTCGATGGTTTCAGCTTGTACGACAGCGTCACACTGCATTGGCGATGCGGCGAGAATGATTGAATACGGTGATGCTGATGTCATGATTGCAGGTGGCGCTGAAGCTACATTGTGTATGGCAGGCATGGGTGGTTTTTGTGCAGTAAAGGCGCTTTCTGAGCGTAATGATTCACCTGAGACGGCAAGCCGTCCGTTTGACCGTGACCGTGATGGTTTTGTGCTGGGTGAGGGCTCAGGCATTTTGATTTTGGAAGAGCTTGAGCATGCCAAAGCGCGTGGCGCACGTATTTATGGCGAATTAGCTGGCATGGGTATGAGTGCAGATGCAAACCATATTACGGCACCGAGCATGGATGGCCCACGCCGCGGCATGTTGGCGGCAATGCGCAATGCACAAGTCAATGCCAACGATATCCAGTACCTTAATGCACATGGCACATCCACGCCGTTGGGCGACAAAAATGAAACTCAAGCGGTAAAGGCTGCTTTTGGCGAACATGCAAAAAACTTGGTGGTGAACTCAACCAAATCCATGACTGGTCACTTGCTTGGTGCGGCAGGCGGTATTGAGGCGGTATTTACGGCGCTTGCTGTTCACAATCAAATTTCTCCGCCTACCATCAATATTTTTAATCAAGATCCTGAATGCGATCTTGATTATTGTGCAGGCGAAGCGCGCGATATGAAAATTGATGTGGCGCTATCAAACTCATTTGGTTTTGGCGGCACTAACGGCACGATTGTGGTGAAAAAATTTCAGTAGTTGCCATTGCTTTTGCTGAGTTATATAAATGAAGCGCCTTTTTTTATGGCTTACCAGTGCTGCTATTTTGTTGGCCTCCCTTGCGGGTTTTCTTGCATGGCAATTCGCACATCGCACCTTAGTTTTGCCTACTCCACAGTTTGAATTTACAGTGGAAAAAGGCAGCAACCTAAAAGTGCTTGCAAAAAAATTAACCAGCCAAGGGCTACTTCATGAACCAAATGGATTTTGGCTACTTGGACGAATTACTGATAAAGCCAAAGGTATTCAGGCTGGTACATATCGCCTTGATGCGCCAATTTCTCCGGTCGCGTTATTACAAAAACTCAATGATGGCGATGTAGTAACGGTTGGCATTACGTTTGTTGAAGGTATTACGTTTCGACAAATGCGTGAACAATTAGAAACGCATCCAGTGCTAAATATTCGTTTGAAAGGCTTGCGTGATAAAGAGGTATTAACGCGCATTGGCGCTCTTGAGAGCTATCCAGAAGGCTTATTTTTTCCTGATACATATCGTTTTTCAGCGGGTGCAACCGACGTGGATATTTTGAAAATGAGTTATCAGGCTATGCAAAAAAAGCTTAACGAGGCTTGGGCATTACGTGAAGATGGTCTGCCATATCAGTCTGCATATGATGCGCTGATCATGGCATCCATCATCGAAAAAGAGACGGGTAGGGCAGATGAGCGACCGTTGATAGGTTCAGTCTTTATCAATCGTTTACGCATTCCGATGCGCCTACAAACTGACCCTACCGTTATCTATGGCATGGGTCTTTCATTTGACGGCAATATCCGCCGTCGTGATCTGTCGGCAGACACCGCATACAACACCTACACCCGAGATGGCTTGCCGCCGACGCCGATTGCCATGCCGGGCTGGGGTTCGCTCATCGCGGCAGTGCAGCCAGCGAAAAGCGATAAACTTTATTTTGTCGCGATGAAAGATGGTCTAGGTTCGCACGCGTTTTCGCGCACACTAGCAGAACATAACCGTGCTGTCGCAAAATATCAACTCGGCAAATAATTACGTTAAATATGCGCGCAAAATTTATTACCTTTGAAGGCATCGACGGCGCGGGAAAATCCTCGCACATCGCCTATTTGGCTGAATACCTGAAAAACAAAAAAATTGACATTATCACTACACGTGAGCCAGGCGGTACACCGTTGGGTGAGCGTATTCGCGAGCTGGTGTTAAATCAATCGATGCAGGCAACAACCGAGGCGCTAATGGTATTTGCAGCGCGTAACGAACATTTGGCGGTTGTCATTGAGCCAGCATTAGCGCGTGATGAATGGGTGATATGTGATCGCTTCACAGACTCAAGCTATGCGTATCAATGTGGCGGCCGTGAGCTAAACACTAGTACTGTAGCGCTACTTGAGCACTTAGTGCATGAAAAGCGCCAGCCTGACTTGACTTTGCTATTTGATGCGCCAGTGACCTTAGCGCGTGAACGTTTAGATCAAAACACGCCAAACCCCGATAAATTTGAGCGTGAGCAGGCGGATTTTTTTACTAACGTGCGACAAGCATACTTAGTGCGTGCTGCGTTATTTCCTGATCGTATTAAAATTATTGACTCATCGCGATCGATGGATGCCATTCGTGCCGATTTATGCTTACAGGTTGATGCGCTAATCAGCCAGGCGGCAAAATGATCGATATTTTGCCGTGGCAGCATGAAACGCTAAGTGAATTAATTGCGCGCGGCCAATCATTGCCACATGCGCTGTTAATTCACGGCAAACGGGGCATCGGTAAAGTCGAATTTGCCCGAGCGCTCGCCCAATCACTTTTGTGTGAATCCCCTGAGAATGGCATAGCTTGTGGACACTGTAATGCCTGCGGCTGGTTTCGCGAGGGTAATCATCCTGATTTCCGTCAGCTCATACCAGACGCCATGGCCGATAATGACGACGCGCTAGAGGTCGCAGAATCAGACACAAAGGATAAGAAAAAAAGTAAAGAAATAAGGATTGACCAGATCCGCGCCATTGGTGATTTCATGACGCTTTCAACGCACCGCGATGGTTATCGCGTGTTGCTAATACATCCTGCAGAGGCGATGAATTTAGCCGCCGCCAATGCGCTTCTCAAAACATTGGAAGAGCCACCACCGCGTACCGTCATTTTGCTGGTGAGCGATGAATTGGGCAGGCTGCTTGCCACCGTTCGTAGCCGGTGCCAGCGTGTGCTGGTGCCGTCTCCAGATGCAGCAATCGCGGCGACTTGGTTGCGTCAACAAAATATTAGCAACGCAGAAGATGCTCTTGCGGCCGCAAATGGCGGCCCACTAGACGCGATACAGTTTGCCGATAGCCAATATCAAGCCGCCAGACGCGCGTTTGTGGCGGCCTTGTCAGAGCCTAAGATGGATTACGTGCAAGTTGCGCAGCATTTTGAAAAAGCAGATTTGCCAACGCTTTTTGGTTGGCTACAAACTTATGTGAACGATATTATTTCAGCGCGCATGGTCGGTGAGATAGCGCATCATCGAGATCAGTCGTCTGCCATTAAACGCATCGCGCAGCAGGTTGATTTACGCCGCGTATTTCGGTTTGAAAAAGAGCTTCGGCAATCGCGGCGGTTGATTAATCATCCGCTCAATGCGAGACTACTGCTTGAGCAACACCTTATTGGCTACCGTCAAGCGATTAAACTCGCCAAACAATAGATTGAAAAACAGCTATGTCGCCCAAATCAGCCGCTACAGACAGCATCAAACGACCCAGCGTACTCTCGCTAAACCTTAAAGGTAAAAGCTCGCTTTACGCTGCGTGGATGCCGTTTTTAAAAGGTGGTGGTTTATTCATGCCATCAGCCAAAGCGCATCAACTAGGGGACGATGTGCTCGTCGTATTGCAATTTTTAGACGAACCGTTAAAGCTGCCTATTTCCGGCAAAGTCGCTTGGATTAACCCTGACCATGCTGCCGGTAATCGTCCCCAAGGTGTTGGCATTCAGCTGCCTGATAACGAGGTCGGTAAAGACTTAAAGAAAAAAATCGAAGGTATCTTAGCGCCAGTCGCCAAGTCAGATCGCGTTACACATACGGTTTGATTCACGCCAACTTTGCCCGGTCTAACCACTTCGCCGTATCTGGTGCTTCTGCAAGGCGTAATTTGCCAATTAACATGGCTAAATCGCCATCAACCTGAAGCGAATCACGGTGCAATTCGCGTAAGAATCGTTCGTCACGTGCGTGATCGAGAAAGTTAATTAGTCCATCAAAAAAACCGCCAATATTCAAGAGTCCAATCGGTTTGTTGTGATAACCGAGCTGCAGCCATGTGAGGGACTCGAACAACTCATCTAGCGTGCCATAACCTCCTGGTAATGCGATAAATCCATCGGACAAATCTGTCATCAATGCTTTACGTTCATGCATCGTCTCGACCACATGCATCTGACTGACGCCGCTGTGACCGACTTCTTTTTCCATAAGCATTCTCGGAATAACGCCAACAACTTCTCCGCCATTCGCCAAACATGCATCAGCAGCAACGCCCATTAAGCCAATGCTGCCACCACCATAAACCATGCGAATTTTCTGCTCAGCTAGCAGCGCGCCAAAGTGTTTGGCAGCGTTTGTGTAGTCGGGATTAGCGCCAGGTGAAGCGCCGCAAAATAAGCATAGAGATTTAATATTATTCATACAGTAATTATAACGATGACGCGCCATAGATGAGTGATAATGCGGCATGTTTATTGACTCCCACTGCCACCTAGATTTCGCCGAGCTGCAAGCGGATGCTGACAATGTTTTTGCGCTCATGCGTGAGAATCATGTGACGCACGCCCTCACTATTTCCACGACGCTGCAAACATTTCCGGATGTTTTAAAAGTTGCGGAGGCACATCCAAATTTATGGTGCAGCGCAGGCGTGCACCCAGATGAGCAGCGCGATGCTCACGAGCCTACCGTAGAGGGATTGCTGAAGTTGGCGGATCATCCTAAAGTTATCGCTATCGGTGAAACTGGACTGGATTACTTTCGGTTGCAAGAGCCGCTCGATTGGCAACGTGAACGTTTTCGTACGCACATCCGTGCGGCAAAAATTTGTCAAAAGCCATTGGTTATTCACACTCGAAATTCATCCGCCGATACGCTCAAGCTCATGGCAGAAGAAAATGCTGATGTCGCCTCAGGCGTAATGCACTGCTTTACCGAAAATCAAATGGTTGCCGATGCTGCCATAGAAATGGGTTTCTACATTTCGCTCTCGGGCATTGTCACATTTAAGAGTGCGAAAAATTTGCAGGCGGTCGCCAAAACAATTCCGCTCAATAGATTGCTCATTGAAACAGATTCTCCCTATTTAGCACCAACGCCGCATCGTGGCAAAATGAATCAGCCAGGCTATGTGCGACATGTTGCGGAATTTATCGCAAACTTGCGTGGTGTGAGGGTAGAAGAAATTGCGGCAGCGACAACGTCTAATTTCTATGCGCTATTTAGAAATGCATCGCCGCATGCCATGAAAAATAAATAGGCAATTGGGAGTTACTCATAACCTGAAATTCCGTTCGCCCTGAGGTATCGAAGGGTTGTTCAAGCCCTATAAATCAAGCACTTAAGAGCTTGTACTTCGATACGCAGAGCGTACCCTGTCCTGAGCTTGTCGAAGGATCAGCACTAACGACGGGTTATGAGAAGTTCCCCATTATAAAACCCTATTATTAGCGGTTATTTACAAGCATTTATGCGCCGAATAGCCCAAGAACAGTAGACTTTTGCTAAAATGAACTTGATTGCTGAACTAATGGTGGGCGGTACTGGGATCGAACCAGTGACCCCTGCCGTGTGAAGGCAGTGCTCTACCGCTGAGCTAACCGCCCCCGTTTGAAGTGAAGCGAATTTAAGCATATTCGCGCGATAATGACAATTCTACAAATCGTAAAGAGCAGACACGTACCCGTTTATCTGTTTGTTTTGTTGTATTTTCCGCCATAGAATTTGCCGAATAAGTGAGAACACATTGCCTGCCAATAGCAAAAAGACCATAACGGTTTCAAAAAAAATAGCCGTAACGTCGCCCGAAACGGGGTTAGATCGTAAATTTACGACGCGTGCAAAAGATGCAGCGCGGCGCGGCGGCAGAACGCTGTTTGCGCCAGTGGTTGCAACCGAGGATGCAGCAAGCGTTGACGCACAGGGTTCAACAGCGCCACCAGCAGACACAACGCGCCGACGACGCTCAACCGAAGGCGCGCGAGCTTTAAGTGAAACTAAAAACAGCACTTTAGACTCTAGACAAGGTGCGGAGAAACGTTTTTCTGAGCCGCGTCGTGGTGGTAAATTGCGCGATCAAAAACCAGCACGTGATTCAGCTGCTGAACCGAAATTAGCACAGGTTGTGCGCGAGTCTGATGGCATGATTCGCGTTTCAAAATTACTCTCAGAGCAAGGTCTGTGTTCGCGTCGTGAGGCTGACAGCTACATCGCGCGCGGCTGGGTGTGGGCCGATGATGTGCGTATTGTCAGCCTTGGCACGCGGGTATTGCCAACCGCGAAATTACGACTTGATCGCGAAGCGGAGGCCATGCAAGAACAGCGAATGACAATTCTGATGAATAAGCCAATTGGTTACGTTTCTGGTCAGGCAGAAGACGGCTATGAACCTGCAAGTGTTCTCGCCGTTGGGGAACATCAAGTTGAAGTTGAAGATTCGCCATTTCGCCCTGAGCATCGGCGTGGATTGGCACCTGCGGGCAGGCTCGACATTGATTCAACAGGCTTACTCGTATTGACCCAAGATGGCCGCATCGCCAAACATTTGATTGGTGAAAATAGCAGCGTCGATAAAGAATATTTGGTGCGCGTTGAGGGCAAATTGACTGAAGCCGGATTGAAGCTACTCAATCATGGCTTATCGCTAGAAGGCGAAGCATTAAAGCCCGCGATTGTTCGCTGGCAAAATGAAGATCAATTAAATTTTATTTTGCGCGAAGGCAAAAAGCGGCAGATTCGGCGCATGTGCGAGCTTGTCGGTTTACATGTGGTTGGCTTGAAGCGCATACGCATTGGTCGTGTCAAGTTAGGCGATTTGCCGGTCGGTAAATGGCGTTTTTTGCGAAGCGATGAAGCGTTTTAGGTTGTCATTAATTTTTGCCGATGGATGCTTATAATCCATCCACCCATCTAGCCCTTGTTGAAAGTACCCAAATGAAATTTCGTTTCCCCATCGTCATCATTGATGAAGATTTTCGTTCTGAGAATACCTCTGGTTTTGGCATTCGCGCATTAGCCGATGCGATGGAAAAAGAGGGTATGGAAGTCTTGGGTGCCACTAGCTACGGTGATCTTTCTCAATTCGCGCAGCAGCAAAGCCGCGCGTCCGCCTTTATTTTGTCTATTGATGATGAAGAGTTCACACCAGGACCTGAGCTTGATCCGGCAGTGCTTAATTTGCGTGCGTTTATTGAAGAAATTCGTTTTAAGAATGCTGATATTCCAATTTATCTTTATGGCGAGACTAAAACTTCGCAGCATTTGCCGAATGATATTCTGCGCGAGTTGCACGGCTTTATTCATATGTTCGAAGACACGCCAGAGTTTGTGGCGCGGCATATTATTCGCGAGGCGAAGGCGTATTTAGATGGCCTTGCGCCGCCATTTTTTAGAGCACTGGTGCACTATGCGCAAGATGGCTCGTACTCATGGCATTGCCCCGGTCATTCTGGTGGTGTGGCGTTTTTGAAGTCACCCATTGGGCAAATGTTTCATCAATTTTTTGGTGAAAACATGCTGCGTGCGGACGTGTGCAACGCGGTTGAGGAGTTAGGCCAACTGCTGGATCATACCGGCCCCGTGGCGGCTTCGGAGCGCAATGCCGCGCGGATATTTAATGCGGATCATTGCTTCTTTGTCACTAATGGCACGTCAACTTCAAACAAGATGGTTTGGCATGCAAACGTAGCGCCAGGCGACACCGTGATTGTGGATCGCAATTGTCATAAGTCGATATTGCACGCGATCATCATGACCGGCGCTAACCCAGTTTTTCTCATGCCAACGCGTAATCATTTGGGCATCATCGGACCGATTCCGTTATCTGAGTTTTCAGTTGAAAGTATTCAGAAAAAAATCAATGCGAATCCGTTTATTACTAACAAAAATGCCAAGCCACGCATCTTAACGATTACGCAATCTACCTATGACGGCGTGCTCTACAACGTGGAAATGTTGAAAGAGACCTTGGGCAGTCGCGTTGAGACATTGCACTTTGACGAGGCATGGTTGCCGCACGCCACCTTCCACCCGTTTTATAAAAATATGCACGCTATTGGTGACGTAAATAACGGCCGTCCGCGCTCGAAAGACGCGATGATTTACGCCACACACTCCACACATAAATTACTCGCTGGTATATCGCAAGCATCACAAATATTGGTGCAGGAGTCTGAGACCACTAAACTCGATCGCACGCGATTTAACGAGGCGTATTTAATGCATACCTCCACCAGCCCGCAATACGCCATCATCGCCTCGTGCGACGTGGCAGCGGCGATGATGGAGCCACCGGGTGGTACTGCATTGGTTGAAGAGTCGATATCCGAAGCGCTTGATTTTCGTCGTGCGATGCGTAAGGTCGATGATGAATTTGGCAAAGACTGGTGGTTCAAAGTATGGGGGCCGGATAAATTAGCGGAGTCCGCCATTGGGGATCGTGATCAGTGGATGCTAAAAGCGAATGAAAAATGGCATGGCTTTGGTAACTTGGCGGCTAACTTTAATTTGCTGGACCCGATTAAATCAACCATCATCACACCTGGCTTAGACGTATCAGGAAAATTTTCAGCAAGCGGCATTCCAGCCTCAATTGTCACTAAATTTTTAGCCGAACATGGCGTGATTGTTGAAAAAACTGGGCTTTATTCATTCTTCATCATGTTTACTATCGGCATCACCAAAGGCCGCTGGAATACTTTGCTCACGGCCTTGCAACAATTCAAAGATGATTACGACCGCAATGTACCAATTTGGAAAATACTGCCTGAGTTTGCGGCCTCGCAGCCACGATATGAGCGACTCGGTCTCAAAGATTTATGCCAGCAAATACACGATATGTACCGTGAAAATGACGTTGCGCGCTTAACCACAGAAATGTATTTATCCGATATGCAGCCCGCAATGAAACCCGCTGATGCCTATGCAAAATTAGCCCATCGTGAGATCGACCGCGTGCCGATTGATGAGCTAGAAGGCCGTATCACTAGCATGTTGTTGACGCCATATCCGCCCGGCATACCGTTACTGATTCCAGGTGAACGCTTTAATAAAACCATCGTCCAATATCTACAATTTGCACGCGCGTTTAATCAAAAATTTCCAGGCTTTGAAACTGACATTCATGGCTTGGTTGAAGAAGAGGTTGACGGTAAGATGCAATATTTCCTAGACTGTGTGCGCGTATAATTTTTCTGCATTTATTACTCACCTGACTCATTTGATTGAAGGCAAACATGAATTTTCAAACTTCTTTTTTTCGCTCTACCTTTGTTGTGGCAGCCGTTATTGCTGGTGCATTAGCGTCTAACACTGCGCTTGCAGACGCCGCCAAAATGGACAAAGTACTTGCTGGTGAACATCGTTCAGACGCCAACAAAGCGCGTGATAAATTTCGCAATCCAAAACAAACGCTCGAATTTTTTAACGTAAAGCCTAATTCTGTCGTGGTGGAAGCATTGCCCGGTGGTGGCTGGTACACTGAAGTTATTGCGCCATACCTGCGCGATTCTGGCACTTATTTTGCGCTATTGCCTGCCACTTCTGCTCGTGGCATTAAAGCTTACGAAGATCGCATGGCAGCAAAGCCTGCGCTTTACGACAAGGCTAAGCTAGTCAAGCTGACAACATCACCCACCGCAGGATTTGTGCCAACCTTTGAGGGCGTTGCCCCCGGTAGTGCAGATGTTGTGCTGACATTTCGCAACATTCATAATCTGATTGGCCCAGATGTGCTGGATGTTTATATGCGTGCTTTTTACGATATGTTGAAGCCAGGCGGCACGCTCGGTGTGGAGGAACATCGCGCCAAACCAGCCACTGACTTAAAAACGATGATGGAATCTGGCTACGTCACGGAGGAATACACCATTAAGCGCGCACTCGCGGCTGGCTTTAAGCTAGACGCTAAGAGCGACATTAACAACAATGCAAAAGATACGAAAGACTATAAAAAAGGCGTCTGGACATTGCCACCGACGTTAACCGAAGGTGAAACAGACCGCGCGAAGTATCTAGAAATCGGTGAATCAGATCGCTTCACGATTCGATTTGTGAAGCCGCTCAAGTAAGGTCGACTAAAAAATGAGAAAAAGAGCCATATTTGAATATGGCTTTTTTTACAGTTTCATTTTGATGTCGTGTTGAAATTTGGTGGCGATAACTCGATTTTGAAGGGCTACAAAAATAAACCGCCATTTTTTGTCGATGATAATGCAAAACTTAACATCATTACTGCACCAATAATGACGTAAAATTCATCATGCTGTAAACATTGTGTAGGAGAGCGTTGGCATGATTTTGACGTTAAATCATCGCGAACCACCGAAGGCGCAATCACCCGAAATCGCTCAGGTATCACGAACTACACAAACTGTAAAAATCTGGAGAGAAGCCGCAGAAATAATACGGCTCACCGAAGGGGCTACTGGGTTCAATTTTGAATCGAGGAAACTCTCAGGTAAATAGGACAGATGGGTAAACATATCGCGTGAACGTTTGTTCGTGCGGATGACGCTTCCCCATCTTTTTTGGATTCCTATGTCTTCAGATACTTCTGCATTAAAGCGCACCCCTTTATACAATTCTCACCTGTTAGCGAACGCTAAGATGGTGGATTTTGGCGGCTGGGAAATGCCGCTTAACTACGGCAGTCAAGTTGAAGAGCATCACCAGGTGCGCCGCCATGCGGGCATGTTTGATGTTTCACACATGCTTAATGTCGATGTCAAAGGCGCTGACGCTCGTGCTTTTTTGCGCGTACTGGTTGCTAATAATATTGATAAGTTACAAGTCTCAGGCAAGGCGCTTTATTCGTGCATGCTCAATGAGGCGGGTGGTGTCATTGACGACCTCATCATTTATTTTTTATCAGAGACGCACTTTCGGATTGTCGTTAACGCGGGAACAGCCGATAAAGACGTAGCGTGGATGAATACGGTTGTTGCCAAGCATGGTTTTAATATAGTTGTTACGCCGCGCCATGATCTTGCCATGATCGCCATTCAAGGCCCCGAAGCGCGTGCGCTGGTGTGGCAAGTGTGGCCGCATTGCAAAGCAGATACAGAGACCCTTATCCCATTTTCAGCCCACGTTGCGGGGGACACAATGGTAGCGCGCACCGGTTATACGGGCGAGGATGGTTTTGAGATCGTGCTGCCTGCCGCTGAAGCAGCGACATTTTGGGCTTCCCTTGTTGCAGCCGGCGTTGCCCCGGCGGGCTTAGGCGCACGCGATACGTTGCGACTGGAAGCGGGCATGAATTTATACGGCAACGATATGGATGAAACAGTATCGCCACTCAATGCAGGGCTAGCGTGGACGGTAGACATGAAAACCGAGCGCGATTTTATTGGCCGCGCTGCATTAGTCGAAAGTGGCCAGCAGATGCGCTTCTTCGGCCTAAAGTTGCTCGAACGCGGCGTCCTTAGGTCACATATGAAAGTTGTCAGTACGCATGGCGATGGCGAAGTCACCAGCGGCACCCATTCGCCCACACTCGGTTTTTCAGTTGCGATGGCACGTGTGCCGATGGGCGTTGCAATTGGCGACACATTGCACGTCGATATTCGCGGCAAATTGTTGCCAGCACTAGTGGTCAAAATGCCATTTGTGCGCCACGGTAAATCACTCATTTAATATTTTTTTTAATCTTAGGAGACCCATATGAATATCCCAGCAGACTTGAAATACACCAAATCCCACGAATGGGTTCGCCTCGAAAGTGACGGCACATTAACCGTCGGCATTACTGATGTGGCGCAAGAAATGTTGGGTGACTTGGTGTTTGTGGGTGATGTCAAAGTCGGTGAAACCTTAACCGCTGGGGACACCGCTGGTGTGGTGGAGTCTGTCAAAGCCGCTTCCGATATTTATGCCCCCGTTAATGGCGAAATTACAGAATTTAATGCCACACTCGATACTGCGCCTGAGTCACTCAATGGTGCGCCATATGAAAATTGGATATTCAAATTAACGCCGACGAACGCAGCGGATGTTGCAGGCTTACTCGATGCAGATGCATATAAAGCCGTCGCGACTGCAGGTTAATACAAACACCTTTGGAACCGCCGATGAACGCCGATGCACGCCGATTAGGTCAACAACTTTTTAGGCATACATATAAAAAGATGCAAACAGGTGTGCATAGATAAAACCAAAAATGCTTTGATCTTATCGGCGTTCATCGGCGTTCATCGGCGGTTAAAAATTCTTTGCTCGTATCCTTGTAATTAATCATTCCTTCTAAACCAAACCCGCTTCAGGACATCAACATGAATTTAATGACACTCAACGAACTCAATGACGGTAGCGAATTTCATCAGCGCCATATTGGCCCTAATCATGCCGAGCAGGCCGCTATGCTTGCGGTAGTGGGCGCTAGTTCGCTGGACCAATTAATTGAAAAAATTGTGCCTTCTAATATTTTGAAGCACGATTTGTTGTCGCTAGCACCACCACGCACAGAGCAAGATGTGTTGGCAGATTTGAAGCGTATTGCGGATAAAAATAAAGTTTATAAAAGCCATATTGGTCAAGGCTATTACGGCACGTTCACGCCTACTGTCATCCTACGAAATATTTTAGAAAATCCTGCTTGGTACACCGCCTACACACCATATCAGCCTGAGATAGCACAGGGTCGCCTTGAAGCGCTACTCAATTTTCAGACGATGGTGTGTGACTTAACGGGCATGGAAATATCGAACTCATCTTTATTAGATGAGGCCACCGCAGCTGCTGAAGCAATGACGTTGGCCAAACGATCGGCTAAATCAAGATCAGACACCATTATTGTTGCCAGCGATTGCCATCCACAAACGATTGCGCTGATTAAAACCAGAGCTGAGCCATTGGGTTTAGAGGTCAAAGTCGGCGTTGCGCCAACGCTCATGGAAGAGGGCGATTACTTCGCGGTGATGGTGCAATATCCATCGACAACTGGGCAAATTCACGACATGGCGGCGTTCGCAAAAGCCGCTCACGATAAGGGTGCGTTATTTATTGCCAGTGCGGATTTGCTAGCCTTAACCTTGCTAAAGCCGCCAGGCGAGTGGGGTGCCGATATTGTGGTGGGTTCGTCGCAGCGCTTTGGGGTGCCATTTGGTTTTGGTGGCCCACATGCGGCCTTCTTGGCCTGCCGCGATGCGTTTAAACGCTCGATGCCAGGCCGCTTAGTGGGTGTCTCTATTGATGCGCAGGGAAATCGTGCATTACGGCTAGCGATGCAGACACGCGAGCAACATATCCGCCGTGAAAAAGCGACTTCCAATATTTGCACTGCACAAGTATTACTCGCGGTCATGGCTGGCATGTACGCGGTCTATCACGGCCCTGACGGTTTAAAAGCCATCGCACGACGCACCCATACCATGGCCGCGACATTTGCTGCTGGCGTTTCGCAGCTTGGCTACAAGCTCAATGTTGCGCATGTATTCGATACCGTTACCATTGACGCAGCCGATAAAAAAACCGCCATCTTAAATGCAGGCTACGCCGCCGAAATCAACTTGCGTGATTTTGCCGAGACATCATTGATTGGTGTGTCTTTTGACGAAACACACGCAATGACGGATGTGGAGACACTACTAGCGATTTTTGCGAGTGCTGTTGGCAAAGCTGCGCCACTATTTGCTGATATTAAAGCGGCTTCATTAATTCCAGCCGCTTTACAACGCACGTCCACTTTCATGACGCATCCGGTATTCAACACCCATCATTCTGAAACTGAAATGCTGCGCTATATCCGTAGCTTGTCGGATAAAGATTTAGCCCTTGATCGTGCCATGATCCCATTAGGCTCATGCACCATGAAATTAAACGCGACCTCCGAAATGATTCCGGTCACATGGTCTGGCTTTAACGGTGTACATCCATTCGCACCCGTCAATCAAACCGAAGGCTATCAAGAGTTAACCACCACACTAGAAGCGCAGCTCGCCGAAATCACCGGCTATGATGCGGTGTCATTACAGCCGAACTCAGGCGCACAAGGCGAATACGCGGGCTTGCTCGCGATACGTGCGTATCACCGCTCAAGAGGCGACGCACACCGTGATATTTGTTTAATCCCATCTTCGGCTCATGGCACTAACCCTGCATCTGCCCAAATGGTCGGCATGGAAGTGGTCGTAACCATATGCGATGAAAACGGCAACGTAGATGTGGCTGATTTACGCGCAAAAGCTGATCAATACAAAGATCGTCTAGCCGCATTGATGGTCACATACCCCTCAACGCACGGCGTATTTGAAGATGCGATTAGCGAGATTTGCGACATCATTCACGAACGTGGCGGCCAAGTGTATATGGACGGCGCTAATTTGAACGCGTTAGTGGGCGTTGCCCAGCCGGGTAAATTTGGTTCTGATGTGTCGCACTTAAATTTGCACAAAACATTTTGCATTCCTCACGGCGGTGGTGGCCCCGGTGTCGGTCCCATTGGCGTTGGCGCGCACCTTGCGCCGTTTTTACCATCACATCCAATGGCGGTAAATCCTGTTGTCGGTGCGGTGAGTGCAGCGCCATTCGGCTCAGCCTCTATTTTGCCAATTTCATGGGCATACATTGCCATGATGGGCGCGAGTGGGTTACGGCGCGCAACCGAAATCGCCATTCTCAATGCCAATTACATTGCCAAGCGATTAGCGCCACATTACCCGGTGCTGTATTCAGGTCACGAAGGCTTAGTGGCGCACGAGTGCATCATCGACATTCGCCCGATTAAAGAGGCGTGCGGCATCAGCAATGAAGACATTGCCAAACGTTTAATTGACTATGGTTTTCATGCGCCGACGATGAGTTTTCCAGTATCAGGCACACTCATGATTGAGCCAACTGAGTCTGAGTCGCTTTATGAGCTAGATCGTTTTATCAACGCCATGATTCAAATCAGGCACGAGATTCACGATGTCGAAACCGGCAAAATTGATCGCGACGATAATCCATTACGCAATGCACCACACACTACACAAATGTGTTTGGCGGATAACTGGGTACATGATTACACACGCGAAGTTGCGGCCTATCCAGTGCCGAGCTTGAAAGCGAATAAATATTGGCCGACGGTGGCGCGTGTGGATAACGTTTATGGTGACCGAAACTTAGTCTGCGCCTGCCCGCCAATGGAAACTTATATGAACGAAGTGGCGGCTGAGTAGGGGCATTTTTTTTACCGCCGATGCACGCCGATGCACGCCGATAAAACCTTAATCCTCACCAAATATTGTCATCCCTCGGCTGCGCTCGGACAAATTGTTTGAGAAAATAGTTTTTGAACTTATCGGCGTGAATCGGCGTTCATCGGCGGTCACATAGCTTTTGCCCTTATCTGTTTTTGTTTATCTGTGTTTGCGTTGCAAAACCATGAAGCCTCTGCATAGGCTTCAAGCGGAAGTCGGCGAAAGGCATGCCTTTCGAAACCCCGACTCCCGTCAGTGGCAAAAAATATTTTTCAACGATAATCATCGTACCCATCTAACCGGAGTCACCATGTCGCAAACCTACCCTGAAAAAAAATCATTTTTCCGCTCGCTCTGGAATGTTGTTGACGGTAGCCGTCGCTTTGCGATGAATGTAGTTTTTCTCATTATTTTGGCGGTAATACTGGGCGCAATTTTTTCGCCAAGCGGCATAAAATTGCAAGAGAAAACAGCGCTGGTGCTCAATATTAGCGGCAACATTGTTGAGCAAAAATCGGGCAGTGCGAGCGATAGGTTAATTGCGCAAGCGGGTGGCTCGGATGATGAAGGCCAAACGCAGTTACGCGATATTGTGGCCGCGCTTGAGGCGGCGGCAACCGACGCCAAAATTGATCGTGTTGTGTTGCAGCTAGATGGTTTTTCAGGGTCAGGCTTGGCTTCATTACGCGAGGTAGGTTTAGCGCTGGATAAATTCAAAGCAAGCGGTAAGCAGGTCGTCGCGTGGGGCAGCAGCTATGACCAGTCGAGCTACTATTTAGCGGCACGTGCAAACGAGATTTATTTGCATCCGATGGGCACATTGGTCATGACAGGTTATGGTCGCTATCGTAATTACTATAAGGACGCATTAGAGCGCGTTGGCGTAACGGTGAATGTGATTCGTGCGGGTAAATTTAAAAATTTTGGCGAGCCGTATTTCGCTACAGGGCCATCAAAAGAAACAATGGAATCCGACAAATATCTCTACGACGCATTGTGGGCAACTTACACCACCGATGTAGAGGCCGCACGTAAATTTGAAGCCGGCACTATTAACAAAACGATTGAAGAAATTACCCCGCGACTCAAAGCCGCAGGTGGTGATTTTGCGAAAATGGTGCTTGATAGCAAGCTCGTCACGGCGCTAAAAACGCAGAATGAGTTTCGCGCGATGATGATTGAACGCGGTGCTAACGATGAAGAGAAAAAAACCTTTCGTCAAATTTCACTCAGCAGCTACATCTCGCTATTCAAACCAAATGCCAGCGGCGATGCCGTCGGTGTAATTGTTGCCGAGGGTGAGATCGGTGATGGCGTATCGCCGCCCGGCAAAATCGGCGGACGCTCAACCGCTAAGCTGATTCGCCAAGCGCGCGATGATGAAAAAATTAAGGCCATTGTGCTGCGCGTAAATTCACCCGGTGGTAGCGCATTTGGTTCCGAACTGATTCGACATGAGTTGGAATTAACGCGCGCCGCAGGCAAGCCGGTGGTTGTCTCAATGGGCAATGTGGCGGCCTCTGGTGGCTACTGGGTAGCGATGTCGTCAGATGAATTGATTGCTGACGTGGCAACTATTACAGGCTCTATCGGCGTATTCGGCATACTGCCAACAGCCGAAAAAACGATGGAAAAATTATCGCTCTACACCGGCGGCTACAACACCACATGGCTCGGCACCGCCATGTACGACCCGCGTCGTGCGCTCGACCCACGGGTCGCTGAAATCGTGCAGCTTGGCGTGCAGCGTATTTATACCGACTTCACGACAAAAGCCGCTGCCTTCCGCAAAACTACGCCTGACAAAATTGACGAGGTCGCGCAAGGCCGCGTCTGGACCGGCACGCAAGCCAAAGATCGTAATTTGGTTGATCGCACGGGCACATTTGCAGATGCTGTTCAATCAGCACGTACTCGTGCCAAGCTAGACGACAAAACCCGCGTGAGCTACATCGAAGCGGAGCGCAGCAAATTGCAATTATTTATTGAGCAATTTGGCGGTGCCGCGATTAAGCAGGTTGCTGCACAATTTAGCCAAGCGTTAAATGTGCCGATGCTGAGTTCCGCTGCGGCAATTGCTAATGTTGAGGGAGTCAATAAACTTGAGCACGATTTAACATGGCTTGCCGAGATGACCGCGAACAATAAAACTGGCATACCGTTTGCGGTGGTGGCGCATTGTTTGTGCGACATTAAATAATCAATCATGCATCTAATGAGTGTCAGCCGAGCGCTTAACACTGGCGCAATTTTGCTGGTGTTATTGGCGACTGGCTGCAGCGTACTAAAGGGCGAAAAGCGCCATTCGCCAGCTGAGATTGCCGCTTACTCGACCGCTGATTTTGTTGCGCCCATTGCTTCAAGCGATGGCGAACGTGCCGCACGATCGGAGGCTATGCAAACTATTCAAGATGCGCTTGCGCTTCCCGCTGGCGTTGACCCGAACAATATTGTGCCGGGTGCGTTGTGGAATATCGGCTTTTTGAATGTCGAGAAAACGCGAGGCTTGCAATTAGTACGTAGTGCTTTGCTAACACTCACCGACAAAGATGCCGCGTACCAGCGCGGTATTTTAACGACGGCCTATACCCACTACGCCAAACAAGTCGCCGCCGAGATTCAGCCGCTATTAGCCCGCATTGCCACACCACGTGAATTTGCGATTGCCGCCTACGTATTACTGCTAGCTGACGATAGCATTGGGCAGCGCGAATTCATCAAAGCAACCATGCGAAATGTATTCAGCGAATGGCAAACCGAGCCGCGTTTGATACGCTTACAGCAAGTGCTTAACGCCGATATGCGCGCTGTCATTTCGCAGCGACCACCGTTAGTGGATTTACTCGCCCACCCGATTCGCAGCGGTAAGCCAGTTATCTTCAGCTTCCAGCGTCAAGATCGTCAACGATTTGGGCTGGCCGTCGTGCGCGCGGCGAATGGCAAATTTGTTCGCAATGCTGATGGCACATTTTTTAATGTCGCGCATTTGGCAAATGCGATTACCAATCTGCCGGGCACCATTACCAATGGCAATACGCCGCAGGGATTATTCACCATCATCGGCGCTGGCACGGCTACCAATAAATGGATTGGCCCCACGCCCTTTTTGGAGTCGCAAATACCCGTGGAGGCCAGCGTAGCCGCTTTTGAGCATGATGAAAGCAAAAGCCAAAACACGTGGACTGATGAGGCGTACGAAGCATTTTTGCCCGAAACATGGCGCAGCTATTGGCCTTTCAAAGAAGCATATCTAGCCGGAAAAGCTGGCCGCAACGAAATGCTTATTCACGGCACAACGATTAATTCTGACTACTATCGTGGTGAAACGTACTATCCCGGCACGCCATCCGCGGGCTGCCTAGTCGCGATGGAATATTGGTCAAAAGATGAGGGCCGCCTGCTCAAAAGCGATCAACTCGCACTCGTCAAAGCCTTCACCCGAGATGGGCTTGATCGTGGCTATTTAGTGGTGGTGGAGCTGGATGACAAACTAGAGGCGGTTAAGCTCGAAGATGTGTTGCGGGATATTGCGGCGGCAGAGGCGCGTTAGAGTAAGGGTTAAGTATGGTTGAAGTTAGGTTTTAGCCAACGCGCGTGATTGTCGTGGACTAGTAATTTTTCGACTAGCCGCGCCCAGTGCATGTTCGGCCCACTTATTTAGACTCACACCGTTTTGTGAAGCCGCTTTCAAAGCCGCAGCATGCACAGCGGGTGCAACTCGTAACATTAGCTTGCCGCTTGCTGGTTTTTCAGGCGCTGCACCAAGTTGCTCGCAAGCGGCAATGTAATCATCAATGACTTGATGAAAATTAGATTCAAATTCAGTTACTGACTCTGCATGAAAGGTGATGATGTCATCAACATCCAGTACCCGACCAACAATGATTTTGTCGTCCGTATCAAAGAGCATGCTAGTGGTGTAATTACGGTAGGTCATATTATTGTTCATAAATTTACCTCTATACGTAGTAAAAATTCGCGGACGGCCTTAACTCTGTAGCGTAGCGCTTCCTTGCTTGGGTGGGGGCGATGGAATGTTGCTCTACGGCCATGCCATTCAAACGTGACAGATGAACCTGCACCTTCATTGCGTTGGCAACCAATTCCAAGAAGTAGTGACTCAATACGACTCCACTCTATATTACCGTTCACTGGTTCAGCCCAGATGGTTACTAGTGTTTTTCGGTGTTTGCTATTCATGCAATAAATGATAGCACTATTTTAGTATTTGCAATCGTCCTAAAACATTAACGAGATAATTTTGCCTCTCCATGAGGCTCTAACGTTGTATGTTTACGTTGCTAGTTTTTACTGGTTTTAATGTTGTCTGAACACCCCGCTGTTCTCACATTAGCAGAAAGTAATTGACGCTGACACCTTTGAATCTTGCAAACGGCGCTTAGGGATTAGGCTTAGACGGTTGATCACTTTGTGCGCCGTATTTTTTTAAGAGGACACCTTGCGGCTTGATAGATGCGTATGTACAATGTATAAACATACTTCATTAGGCTAGATATGAAACTACAAAGTAAAATTCAAAAACAAGGCAATAGTGCGGGTGTTCTTGTTCCTGCATCGATGCTCAAAGCTATGAACATTGGTGTGGGCTCTGACATCGTGCTCAACATGACAAACGACGGACTTTTGATCGTGCCAGCTAAGAAGCGATTCACGCTCGAACAACTGATTGCTCAGTGCAATCCAAAAGGCAAAATACCAACTGATCTTCAGCTATTTGAAACAGCGCTACCCGTCGGCAAAGAGCTAATATGAAACGACGTATTGCAGACCAAGGTGAAATTTGGCATGTCAATCTCGCGCCGACATCGGGTCGTGAGCAGCAAGGTATGCGCTATGTGTTCGTGATGTCCCATCAATTGGCAAATAAAATTTCAGGTGTGGTGTTGATCGCACCAATTACGCAAGGTGGTGAGTACTCGCGTATTGCTGGGTTCGCCGTGCCACTGAGTGGGAGCGGATGTAAAACACAGGGCGTCATTATTGTGAGCCAATGCCGCACATTAGATTTTGAAGCGCGGGGCGCAAAATTTATTGAACGTGTAGATGCTGTTGTGGTGTCTGATGCGATAATGCGCTTTTTGCCAATTGTGTCTGATTAGTAATGATGGTCGATGGCATATTGGCTATTTGATCAACTAAGATAAAACACTAAATTAATAGGGAACTTCTAAAAATCTCAAAAAACTGTCGCCTCGGCGAAGGCCGGGGTCTAATTTTCTTTACGCATCAGCAGCTTACAAAATTGGATCCCAGCCTTCGCCGGGAAGACACAGGGTTATTAGAAATTCCCAATACCAAGACGCGCCGATTGGTGAACGATTTGGGGCATAAATGCTCGAAACGGCTCTTGAATAATAGGGTTTACTATTTTATTGAGAATGTCGTTAATCACACATGCGCCAGCGGCTGCGGGCTTGGCGATCACAGCCGCTGGGTTGTGGTTGATGCCTTTTGTTGGGGCAGTTGTTAAAGGGCGGTTGCGGCGGATTTGTAATATCAACATATGCAGCACAATCTCAGCAGCATTCAATTAGTTCGTGAATTTGCGTGGGCTGATGAGACATACACACCTGCTTGCTGTTTGAATTAACTGCGGATGATTGTGTACGCAAGAAGCAAGACGTGACCCCCGCGTTTGTAGTGCGATTAGTTGGAAGTGGTGTGATTCGCGCTGCTGACGGTGATTTTTTACGCTGATTTTTTTGAAAAAAGTGTGTTTGACTGACGGCGGAAGTGACGCGGACACGCGGACGGGGCACTGAAGTGACGCGGACACGCGGACGGGGCAACGGGGCAACGTGCGGACGGGGCAGCAACAACGGAGCAACTATTGAAAAAGTAATTCATGCATACGCTTTGGGTTCATCAAAAACTGTTTCATTACAAGATAATGTTCAGTTTCTTCGAATTTTGTTTCGGTTAAGCCGCTTTGATCGATGACTAAAATCTTTGCGTCAGGATAAGACATAAGAATTGGTGAATGAGTAGCAATAATAAATTGTGAATTCTGTAAGACTAGCGCGTGAATTCGAGCTAAGACTGAAAGCTGTTTTTGTGGCGAAAGCGCCGCCTCAGGTTCGTCAAGAATATACAGTCCGTTTTGACCAAATCGATTTAGTATTAGAGACATGAAGGATTCGCCATGCGATTGTTCATGAATTGACTTGCCGCCGTATGAATCAATAATTAGAGGAGACGTACCGGGCGCTGAATCTAATCTCTCGATTTCAGTTGCTAAATTAAAAAAAGATTCCGCACGAAAGAAAAATCCATCAGACGGACGCTTTACACCTTTAGCCAAGCGAATAAATTTATGTAATTCAGAGTGAGAAGCACGATTAGAAAATTGGAAATTCTGCGTACCACCTTCGGAATTAAATCCCAAGGATATTGCTATTGCTTCAAGTAGTGTTGATTTGCCCGCACCGTTCTCTCCAACAAGAAACGTAACCTTTGGGTGAAAGTGTAATCTTGCGAATCGTGACACGACTGGCAACGAAAAAGGATAAATATCGTAGGATGAAATCTGATCTTTAAGCAAATCAGCGTGTCGTAAAAATTGACCATTAGAATTGCTTTGCAACAAAGTATTAATCGTATAAAAAAATAAAGGGCTTATAAATCAAACTCATAGCTAACTTATATTGGATTGTCATTTTTTAACCAATCGCCAGGCGTGCTTACGCTGCCCAAATCAGCGTGTTGCTTGTATATCGGCAGCATCAAATCGTCCAATATGTGAAACATCATACCTGCTAATAACTCTCTGAATTCAGCTTTAAATTCAGCTGTGCCTACACCATCATCAAGTTCGCTTAGTATCTTATCTAAGTTGATAACATATTGGTCAAGGCCATACATTCCTGTTAGCAATTGGATTGCAAAATCCTTAGATATATCTTTGTTCATGTGCAATTAGTAGTTATAAGCATGATCAAAGGGGTCAGCGTCATATATTTTCACAATACAAGCCGTCCTTGTCCCGGTAACTCTGTTTCAGTAGCCGTCTTCTCAACCAATGGTCTGCCTCTTGGTCGAGCTTCTCGCCGTTCACCTAGCCGCTTTTCAATCTGATTATAAAACTTGGTGTTACCCAATGGCTGATTTTGATTAAGTGCCAACCGAATGTCGTCAATGGCAGCATCGTCAAGGGACGCGCGAAACAAAGCACGGTAGGCAGCCTGACGCGATTTGTCTGTTTTATCTATTGCCATGTATAGCGGATGCGCTGTGATGCGACTATCCGCTTGCCCGAGAGCATTGTGTCGATAGCTTGTCCAGCGATAGTGTGCGGGGTCTTCTACCATGGCAGCACGTACTGGGTTCAATTCTATGTAGCGTTGGCAGGTAAGCAGATATGTTTCAGCTTGCACCACGGACGATTTGTAACGGCTGTCCCATAGGGTACCCGTTCGGCGGTAGGTGCGGTTAATGTATTGCACATAGCGTCGGCCAAGCGACATGATGAGCCGGGGTACGGCGGCGGCGTGTTTTGGAGTGAGTAGCAGATGCACATGGTTAGTCATGAGCGCATAGGCGTGAAGCTGGCATTCGGTCTCACCTAGCGCTTCTCCTAACCAGTGGAGGTAGCTTTGGTAGTCATGTTCACCAAAGAAGCAGGCTTCACGATTATGCCCACGCTGCACAATGTGCAGCGGTACACGGTCTAGTTGGATGCGGGGGCGGCGGGGCATGGATGTATGTTAGCAGAAAACAATTGACGCTGACCCCTTAGATTCCGAGATGCGGGGGCGGCGGGGCATGGATGCATGTTAGCAGAAAACAATTGACGCTGACTCGAATGGCACTTACTTAAGCTCTAAGTAATTGAATATAAATAAAAAAACAGTCGGCACACATCGAATGGTAAGGTGACGTTTCCAGACAACACCCACCAATCGAGGAGCCGACCAAGATGAATGCTAATCGAAATGC
>JANNWG010000019.1:0-33633 GCA_031414695.1 Burkholderiales bacterium | reverse complement strand
AATGGGCGGATATATGATCCGCTGTTGGGGCGGTTCTTGCAGGCGGATCCGATTATTGATGAGCCGTTTAATTTGCAGAGTTACAATCGCTATAGTTATGTGGGGAATAATCCGTTGGCGTTTACGGATCCTACGGGGTATAGCAGATGGACTAACTTTAGGGATCGGTATTACATCCCGTTCCAGAAGATTGGTTTGGCGGTTGCGGCTAGTATGGTAATTGGGCCGGGGGGTGCGTTTGGGGCGACGGGCATTTTTGGCGCTGGTGGGCTTGGTTGGGCGACAGGCGCTGCGGCAAGTATAGCTAGTGGTGCAGCTGCAGGTTTTGCGGCGGGCGGTATTCAAGGAGGCAATTTGAATAGCGCCTTGAGTGGGGCAGTTAGTGGTGGCCTATTTGCAGCGGCAGGTGCATTGACTGACCCCAACACTTTTGCAAGCTACGCAACACATGCAGCGGCGGGTTGCATAAGTGGCGAGGCTAGTGGTGGTAATTGTGGGTCTGGTGCTGCTGGTGCGGTGGTTGGTAAATTGTTTACCAACATGACTGATAAATGGGGACCAAGTCCGGCGCAGTTTGCAGGAGTTGTTATTGGTGGTGGCGTTGCGTCAAAGATTAGCGGCGGGACATTTGAGTCAGGGGCACTGAGTGCTGGACTGGGATATGCGCTGAATTATTGCTCTAGCGGGAAGTGTGATTTTGGTTGGGAGCAGGCGCTTTACGATTATTTTCCTGCGTATAAGCTTGGAACTGGTATCAATAGCGGTATTTTCGACGGAATTGCGCCAAGTGGTGAAGAAATTAGTGATGTTGCATCGTTGTTTCCGGGCGGCGGGAAACTGGCACAAATGGCGAAAGGGGCGGCGAAGGGTTTAAGCTCAACAGCTCCGAAGAGTCCGAATCAGTTGAACGCTGAAATAGCTCGCGGGCAAGCGCCTGATACGATTAAACGTGTTGATCTAGGTGGTAAAACTAAGGGCGAACAAACTCAAGTACATTTCAATGACCGAGCAAACTCTGCGCTTAACGTAGATGGTAGTTGGAAACATGGAGGCAAAATGCTTACTAACAGTGAAAAAACTTGGCTTTCCAAAAATGGATGGAAATTGCCATGAGTATCAAATTGATAGATTTTGTGGACAATGCATTGGCTCAGAAAAATGGTGGATTTGCAAGTGCACATTTTGATGAACTTGCAATTGAATTTGATTTTCACTCACGTGGATTGCAGTTACTCACTTTTTCTTTTGACTTGCTTAAGGCCACGTCAAGTCACATACACACCAATCATTTAGGGAATCGAAAGATCAGTATTTTTGTTTACCTGCCACTGTCATGCGCCGACAAATTGAAGTTATGGAACTCCGTAGAAGTTGACAATTTGATAGTGTTGAATGAGCCACCTAGTTTGTATATCTATTTCGGCTGTGACCATATACCACTTGAAAATGAAGAGTATCGTTATCCAATCTTATTGGAAAATAATCATAGCGATAAAGTTAAGTGCATTTATAGATGTTTTCGAACACCTGAGGGGATAGAAAATTCTTGGGAATTTGAAAGAGGCATTGAAATTTTAGAGACTCTTAACTAGCAACGCAAAGAGGGATCAAAGGGGTCTACCATAGTATTTGTGGAGCGCAAAGGGTCAGAGCGCAAAGGGTCAGAGCGCAAAGCAGAGCGCAAAGGGTCAGGCCTTGACTCTTGCCTATCTCTAGCACGTATGTCAACATTCACAAATGGCCAGACCACTCAGAATAGAATTCCCCGGTGCGATATATCACGTGATATCACGTGGTGATCGTCGCGAATCCATTTTTGAGGATGATGTTGATCGTAATGTCTTTCTAACCGCACTTGGTCAAGCGCTCACGCGCTTTGATGGAGCGCAGAGCGCAAAGGGTCAGAGCGCAAAGGGTCAGGCCTTGACTCTTGCCTATTTCTAGCGCGTATGTCAACATTCACAAATGGCCAGACCACTCAGAATAGAATTCCCCGGTGCGATTTATCACGTGACCTCACGTGGTGATCGTCGCGAATCCATTTTTGAGGATGATGTTGATCGTCATTTATTTCTAACCGCACTCGGTCAAGCGCTCACACGGTTTGATGCAGCGGCACTCGCCTACTGCTTGATGGATAACCTACCACCTTGTCATCCACACGCGAGTCGCTAACTTATCGAAGCTCATGCAGCACATCAATGGCGTCTATACCCAAGCCTACAATCGGCGGCACATGAAAGTCGGGCACTTATTTCAAGGCAGATTCAAAGGCATCTTGGTTGATGAGCATGCCTATCTGCTGGAAGTGTGCCGTTACGTTGACCTTAATCCTGTGCGCGCTCGCATGGTGCAAGCAAAGGGTCAGGCCTTGACTATTGCCCATTTCTAGCGCGTATGTCAACATTCACAAATGGCCAGACCACTCAGAATAGAATTTCCCGGTGCGATTTATCACGTGACCTCACGTGGTGATCGTCGCGAATCCATTTTTGAGGACGATGTTGACCGTAATGTCTTCCTAACCGCACTCGGTCAAGCGCTCACACGGTTTGATGCAGCGGCACTCGCCTATTGTTTGATGGATAACCATTACCACCTTGTCATCCACACGCGACTCGCTAACTTATCGAAACTGATGCAGCACATCAATGGCGTCTATACCCAAGCCTACAATCGGCGGCACATAAAAGTCGGGCACTTATTTCAAGGCAGATTCAAAGGCATCTTGGTTGATGAGCATGCCTATCTGCTGGAAGTGTGCCGTTACGTTGACCTTAATCCTGTGCGTGCTCGCATGGTGCGCGACCCAGGCAAATGGCCTTGGAGCAGCTATCGCGCGCATACAGGTTTAGCCATGTCGCCGCTGTGGCTCGACACAATGGCCGTACACGGCTATTTGCTTGGGCGAGCTGCGCTCACCACGGCGGACCGACGCAAGGCTGGTACTCGCTATGCAACATTAGTCGCAGAAGGCAAAGGTGTAAAACTTTGGGAGGAGGGCTTGGCGCAGCAAATCTTTCTGGGTGGCACAGAATTTATTGCGCGGATGCAGGCGTTAATGGCGGCAGATACGATAAATGCGCAAGACATCCCCAGGCAACAAAGACGTGCGCCTGCAAAATCAATTGAGGCGTATTTGCAGCAAGGTAGTAGTCGCGATGTTGCGATACGCAAAGCCATTAACGAAGGCCAGCACAGCATGACCAATGTGGCCATCGCTGTTGGGTTATCGGTATCGCGGGTGAGTCGGATTGTTAAGATGGATGTGTGATTTAGGCAAGAGGCAAGGCCTGACCCTGTCTTTTCTGTCTTTCCTGTGACCCTGTCTTTCCTGTCGACCCTGTCTTTCCTGTCTTTCTCAAGGCCTGCAGTCTTTCTGTCTTTCTTTTCGAAAGGGGAGCTAGTGTGGATTTTCGTTCGTTTACGCAAAGCCCGCGTTCTGTGTAGGAACTCGTTAAAATTAAAAAACAAACCTACCCTCAACGAGAATAATCTTGACCACCATCGCAATCACTCCCACTATTAATGCCGCAAACACCGCGCCCTTCGTGCTCTTTGGCGGCATCAATGTGCTGGAGTCGCGTGACTTAGCGCTACGTGCAGCCGAAGCCTATGTGGAAATCACCAGTAAGCTCGGCATCCCTTATGTGTTTAAGGCCAGCTTCGATAAAGCCAATCGTTCCTCCATCCATTCATATCGCGGCCCCGGTTTAGACGAAGGTTTACGCATATTTGAAGCGGTGAAAGCCGCCTTTGGCGTGCCGCTGATCACGGATATTCATGAAGTAAGCCAAGCCAAAGTAGCAGCAGAGGTTGTTGATGTTTTGCAGCTCCCCGCTTTCCTTGCGCGACAAACAGATTTAGTCGTGGCACTCGCCAACACTGGTCGCGTCATCAACATCAAAAAACCACAATTTTTAAGCCCATCGCAGATGTCCAATATTGTCGAAAAATTCAAAGAAGCGGGTAACGAAAAACTCATCCTTTGCGACCGTGGCACATCATTTGGCTATGATAATTTAGTAGTAGATATGCTTGGCTTTAGCGTCATGAAAAAAACCACCAATAACTTGCCAGTGATATTTGACGTGACCCACGCACTGCAACAACGCGAAGCCGGAGCGGCAGCATCTGGTGGCCGTCGGGCGCAGGTGCTTGAGCTTGCCCGTGCGGGTATGGCTGTAGGCCTCGCCGGATTGTTCATTGAAGCCCATCCCGACCCTGATAACGCTAAATGCGATGGCCCCAGCGCCTTACCGCTCGGCCTGCTTGAACCATTTTTAACGCAGATTAAAGCGTTAGATGATTTGGTGAAATCGTTTGCGCCGGTGCAGATACCGGGCTAAGTTGGTGCCTGCCTTTTAAAAAAAGGCGCGTGAGACTGGTCTAGCCTAGTCAATAGCTAGTAGCGTCAGTAAATTTGGCGTCAGTGCGAGTACGCAAACGTTGTCTGACGGCGCGGCAGCGAGGAAGTGCGCTCCATCGGCAATGTAACTTCTGCGACGGTGCCGATGTGTATTTGGCTGGTAAAAAGTAATTTGCCTTTTAACAACGCGATTAGCTGTTTTGCAATTACAAGTCCTAAGCCGGTGCCGCCGTAACGGCGTGAGACCGAATCATCCGCCTGCACAAATGGACTAAACAGCTTTTGCAAGGAGGCCTCTGAAATACCAATTCCGCTGTCAATAATGGCTATATTTAAGCGCCCGTGGGTGGTTGATTTTTCATCCAATACAAACGTCGCCGTAACGCGCACGTCGCCGTGCTCGGTAAATTTGACCGCATTACCGATGAGATTAAGGAGAATTTGGCGTACCTTTACGGAGTCCGTCAACACATATTCTGGCAAGGATGGATCTGCAACAAAAATAATAACCACCGCTTTTTTTGTTGCGGCGGGCCGAATAATATCCACACACGACTTCAATAAACCATTCAGCGCATGCGGTTCGATATGCGCATCCATTCGGCCAGCATCAATTTTGGAAAAATCTAGCACATCCGAAATAACATCAAGTAATGCGTCCGCCGATGTTTTGATGTGCTGAATATGCATTTTTTGTTCGTTATCTAGCTTGGTTGTTTCAAGTAATTCAATTAGCCCGATAACGCCATTTAAGGGCGTTCGGATTTCATGGCTCATATTGCTGAGAAATGTGCCCTTTGCCCGATTAGCGGCTTCGGCGGCTTCTTTTGCGATGAGTAATTTAGTTTCAATTTTTTGCCGCGCTTCGATTTCAGCAATGAGGTCATTGTTCTTCTTCGCGATGGCAGCATTTGCCTCGCTTAGTGCTAACGCCATACGCGTCTTATCCTCAGCCAGATATAGCGCGTTTAGTAATGCTGTACGCATAAAGCTTGCGCTGCGCACTAAGCCTAGGGTAATGATGAGCGCCATGAAACCCATGGCGTAGTGTAATGAGGTCTGCTGGCTAAACAAGAAAGCGGCGCCCCCAACAACGGTTGATACCGTATGCATCGCGAACGCTAGCCGATCGGAGGAGAGCACAGCAACACCTCCAGCGGCCATGCCTGCCAATACAAGGGCAGTTGCAAATTGGTATGCCGGATCATTCGGCATAAAGACCAGTAGCGTCCCTAGCCATCCGAGGCAAGTAAATGCCAGCCCCAGCCGAAATCGGCTCGTCCAGATGTTTATTTCCCTATGGCGAATAGTAGTAAGGCTATAGCGTCGTGCGAGAAAGTAGCGAATCGCGGAGACGGTCAACATGTAGCACAACCATGTTATGGCTTGGAACTTATCCACTTGCTCAAACTGTAACCAACAAAGTGTGATGGAGGTGAGCCAAATAATCAGACTACCTAATAGCGCATTGCGATAAAGCAGATCTAGCAACGCGCGAGCAATACCATCGCCATCAATCCCTGATTGCAGATTCGCTTCGTTAACAATGCTGGGAGAACTAGGTTGATTCACACACACCTGCTGTTGATGAGGTATTGATTTTAAATTTAATTAATAGCATTAGCTGATTAATAATTAACAAAGCTTAACAATTTATATAGTTAATGCTAGCACTTGGCATTAAGCGCAATTGCAAACAACTGTTGAGCCAATTTACTGCAACGCCATGATGTTGGCGTTGCCAATGCCGGCATGTTGTTGCTCACAATGACTATCTTGTTGCCTGCTCAAGCGCATGGCCGCTTAACCGATTAAGTGTATGGCGAACACGAAATGCGCGAAATTGCGCCCGCAACATAGGTTTTAGAGGAGATTTTTGTAAACTCTTTTATTGACGGTTGTTTTCAGGCATTTATGCTCTAAAACACCTGCCATTATTAGACTTTCATTATTTTAATTGGCTCATGAGCAGATCACGCGGCTTCAAAAATTGCCATAAATGTTATCTTGACAAAACAAAATGTAATATTTAACATGCTTAATGTAATCTTAAACGTACATAATTATGTTAAAAATAATTGCAACATTCCTTGGTTTTAGTCTGCTTGGCGCCTTGTTTGCCTCAAACATAATTGATTGGCCGTTGCGTCCTGGCTACTTGGCGGCAGGGCTATTGGTAGGGCTGGCTTTATTTGCCCGACGCCATTGGCGCAAACTACAACGCACCGGGCATGACCCAAGTATTTCTGAACGGCGTATCTGGCTCACCATGGCGGGCACGGCGATGATTTGTGCCTATGTCATTGTGGTGCTGGCGACCCCTGGTTCGGAGGTGCATCGCGCCACCGGCGACACTGGTGGCATCGATTCCTGGCTAATGTTTGCGGGCGGTTTGATCGCCTACACCATTGTTTATGATGGCAATCTTGTCCGTGATGAACGTGATCTGGCGATTGCCGCGATTGGTTTTCGTGCAGGCTACATCGCGCTAACGGTGTTGCTCATCACGTTTTTGCTCATGCTCGGTTTTGCGCCGCGTGCATGGATGCACCGCTTCACGCACTGGTTGATTGCCAATAGCTTAGTCACACTGATCATGCTTTCTTGCTTGGCGCAATATCTAGCGGAGTTGATTTGTTATTGGCGTGATCGTCACTTGATGCTGGCAGATCAGAATGACGCCGTATGAATGACGCCGTACGTCCCACCATTACCAACGCCAACGCCAATGTCATCGGCAATCACATCCGACGATTACGTTTTGAACACAATGAGATGACCCAAGAGGCGCTCGCTCAGGCCACGGGTATCACCAGACAAACCGTGATTGCGCTCGAAGCGCTACGTTATGCGCCTTCACTCGACCTTGCTATGAGAATCGCCGAGGTATTTGGGCAAAAAGTCGACGCGGTATTTTTTCGCCAACCAACCATTGAAAAATCAGCAACATGAAAAAAATTCTTAAATGGAGCGTCATCACGATGCTTAGCTTAATTGTTTTAGTGGCCGCCTATACAGCCTACATTATGCAAAGTGTTGATACCGTCAACATGCCGAAAAACCACGGCAAAGTAGAGACCAAGCTTTACCTTGGAAAAGGTGAGAAGCAGCCGCTAATTGTGGCCTTTGGTGGCGGCGAAGGCGGCAATGCATGGGCACATCCGCGTCGGCAAAAAGAGCGCGATAAATTTATCGAAGCAGGCTATGCTTTTCTGGCGGTGGGATATTTTGGTTTACCCGGCACGCCAGACAAGCTTGATCGCATCGCCCTTGAAGGTGTGATTGCGGCGATTGCTGAGGCCAGTGCAAATCCTGCAATTGAAAAACGCTGTATTGCGCTACTGGGCGGCTCAAAAGGTGGTGAGCTGGCGCTAGTATTGGCAAGCCGTTATCCGGAAATAAAATCTGTGGTTGCCGTTGTGCCTGGGAGCGCCGTATTTGTTGGCATTACTGATGCATTAACCACATCATCATTTAGCCACAACGGTCAGTCGCTTCCGTTTGTGCCTTTCCCGTGGCGTGCGACTGTGCCACTTATTACGGGTGATAAGCGCAAGGTATTTGACATCATGACTGAAGATATCGCCGCAATGGATGCAGCGCGGATCGAAGTTGAAAAAATTAACGGCCCTATTTTTTTAATGTCAGCAACCAACGATGAATGGTGGGATTCTAAAAAAATGTCAGACGAGATCATGTCGCGTTTAAGTGAAAAAAAATTCGCGCACCAACATCAGCATTTGGCGGTGACAGGTAATCATGCATCGCCGTTTAAACAATTAGATAAAGCACGGCAATTTTTGGACGACAACTTTAAGCGGGATGTCGCGTCAGGTTGTGAACGCGGCAAATGATAAATTGTTTGATGGTTTAGTGAGATCATTGGTGCCGTGGCTAATACGCATTTGATAATGCATGAGTTGACTCAATACTGTTCGTTTTATCACCATTTACCCTGAGGTATCGAAGGGCTTATACAAGTAAAGCCCTTTGATACATCAGGGTAAACGGCGTTTTTAGACGAGCTGAGTAGTATTAAGAGATGACTCTTGCGAGCAATAAAATTGGCAAAACTAGAAATGCGTGACAGTCTTAAGCAACACATCATCGCTATTTGCGACAAAAAAATAGAGCAAAAGGGAGTCAATGTCGGGCTATCTTTTTACGCATTTTTTGCGAATAAAAACGATGACCCTATTTTGCTAATGGAAGCCGCCACGTGGTGGATTCACACGCATCGCCTAGATCATTTTGAAAAAGCAGTGAAGATTAAAGCGATTGTGGCTAGACGTGACTCAATTGCTGCACTATGAACTACACAGCTAGACCCTGTTGCCGAAAACTGCTAACCAGAGAAATTAGGCTGCAGAGCGTTCATTCGCCTCACGTATGTAAAATTTTGTTGCGAAACTTGAAACAAGTAGCAATGCAATGAAAAGGACAAACCATAACCACGGCGAATCAATATCTGCCAAATTGTTAACAATCCGCACTGTCTCGGATCCATTTTTTACAAAAAACACGCGAAGCCCCTCTTTAGTTTGCGCTGTATGATGATTTTCATCGCTAATTACGCGGGCATAGGTGGAAATGCTTTTTCCCGAATCAAGCCGCAGGACAATCGCACTTCCTCTTTTTTCTATTTCGCGCATTTGTTTACGCGCTTCATCTGCACTATTAATTTCCGGCTCTTGGCGATAAAAGAGAGTTGCAGGCTCAGAAAAATAATGAAATTGAACCCACGGAATTATTTTGCTCGAAAATAACAAAAAGGTGGATATCACCGTTACCCATAACACGGCGACAAAACTTAAGCTCGACGGTCTCATATTCATTTTTCAGTGATGACTACAGTTTAATATTTAGTAACAGATTTTATTCTGCACCAGAGATGGAGCATAAATGGGATCCACCATTATTCAAGAGGCAAACCCCAGAATTAGCAAGCGATTTGAAACACTATTGCTTGAATCTACCCGTCAATAGTCGCATTTAACAAAACGCAAAGCATGATAACTAAGCTTCGGTGCATTACGTAACTAAGCCGTGGAGATAGTTTACATATTGTCATTTGGATCGCTAATGTTTCAGTTACAGACGATCGACTGGGTGGCGCGAAAGACAAAGCAGCTTGGCGCAGTTTCCACCGCAACGCTTAAAGCGGTTCTGCGGAATTTGAAAATTTGTCTTGGCGTGTAGTCAGCGGTGCAACAAAATAGGTTGCAACACCATTTAATTTTTTCAAAGTCGTTTTTCGTCATTTTTCAAAGGAGGCAGCGATGCATGTACGTGACATGAAAGGTAATCCAGGAATCTGGGAAGAATTATCGTGGGCTGGTCTAAGTAGCAAAGAAAGAGAGCTTTGGGCGCTTCTCGGCTGGCAACAAGATAAATGGGACGGAAACAAAGCACCATCAAGCGCCGATAAGGATTGGAATGACTTAAACCTGCAAGAACAAACCGCTGCGATGGACCTTGGGTTTTCTGAGGACGTCTGGAATGGTACTGAGGACGAGTAATGATGATGAAATAAAAGAATTAAAGGGCTCTACGAATTAATTTTGCGCGATCAGCTGGCTTTGCATAATTCGCGCTGACCCGAATGGCACTGACTTTGGCTTTTATTTTCGATTTAGGTACATACCTCTCAACGCATAAGTACAATAAAGAAAATCATGTCATCCCGGGCACTTCGACAAGCTCGGAATGAATTTGGCTTTGTCAACCTGAGCAATCTGCTGTTTCCTCACTCTACAACCAACTAGGAGAATTTATGAAACAGTGGCTAACGTGGTTTGCCTTGTTTTTTGCTGCATTACCAATGTGTTCATGGGCGACGTGGAGTGTGGTGGCGGTGGATCCGAAAACTGGTGAGGTTGGCGCGGCGGGTGCTACTTGTTGGCCAGACGTGGCGGTAATCGCCCGACTCGTGCCGGGGAAGGGCGTGGTCGTTGCGCAAGGATTGACCAACGATGAAGGGCGCGATCTCGCAAGCAAGATGCTGCGTGAGGGCCGTGCTTCGCAAGCTATCATTGAGGAGATCACGTCAAAGCAAGTGGAGAAGGGCTTTGCTCTCGGCCGGCCGCTTCGGCAATATGGTGTCGCCACGCTGCAACCGAGCGGGCCGACAACGGCAAGTTTCACTGGTTTTTTTACTAGCCTCGCACGCGGCGTGCGTGAAGCCCCAGGTGTATCCGTCCAAGGCAACATGCTCGCAAGCGAAGATGTGCTTGACAAAACTATCGATCAATATCTGAAGACGCCAAAGTCGTGTGGGCTCGCCATCGCGTTACTCAATGCGCTTGAGGCTGGTGCGCGTGAAGGCGGCGATGCGCGATGCTCAACCGAGCAAAGCGCACTCTCCGCATTTTTGTTTGTCGCCAAACCTAATGACGCGGCAAACGCGCCGACGATCCGTGTGATCGCGCCCAATCAACTTGCCGGGCAGGCTAATCCTGTGATGATGTTGCGAGAACGATTACGCAAACGCCTCACAGAACAATCGATGTTGCCGGAAGGTTGTACATTTTGAGAATTCAATGAGGCGGCTAGTCTAATCATCATGTTCATCATCATGTTCGTCCGTCAGCCCCGCATTCAATAACCCGCGCGCCTCAAAAATAATATCTGACGCGGTTAAGCCATGTGGCCCCATGCCGTGGTGGAGTGCGGCGTCGCCAGCCGCGCCGTGCAAATAAGTGCCTAATCTGGCGGCGTCCCAAGTATTGAGACCAATGGCTAAAAATGCGGCCAACATACCCGCTAAGGCGTCGCCCGTACCGCCGGATGCCATGCCGGGATTACCAGTGGGGTTAATGGCAATGCGACCATCGGGGTGGGCGATGATGCTTCCCGCGCCTTTGAGTATGGTCACGACATGAAATGTTTGGGCGATTTTTAGCGCTGCATTGAGGCGATCTGCTTGTATGTCTGCGCTCTTTACATCGAGTAGGCGTGCTGCTTCGCCGGGGTGCGGTGTAAAGATGAAAGGCAAGGTAGGGTGGGCATTTTCAGACTTTTTTGTTTGAAATGCCGCTCTGATACTAGGGTTTGATGCAATGGCATTAAGCGCATCTGCATCGACCACTAGCGGTTTATTCAACGCTAACAAACTCATGATGGATGCCATGCCTGTCTCGCCCGTGCCCATTCCCACGGCAAAGGCGGTCATGTTGTCGTCTTTGGCGAGTTCGCGCGCATCGCGCAGCATGATTTCTGGGTTCAGCACGTCGTACGCGGGGCGGTCTTTATCGAATAAGCCTAAAAATACTTTGCCTGGCCCCATGCTCAACGCCGCGCGCGCCGCGAGTACGGCGGCTCCCGCCATGCCATCTGCGCCGCCGATAATGCCAACATTGCCGTAGCTGCCTTTGTGAGAGTTGGCGCGGCGACGCGGGATGAGCTCAGCTGCTTCTAATTGTGTGAGTAAACAGATTGTGCTTGGCTGTGCTGTAATGCCGAGCGTTTCCACACTGACTTTTCCTGCGTGATCTTTTCCATCGGCGGTGTGTAAGCCGGGTTTATCGGTGATGAACGTAATGGTCTCATCAGCCTCAATAGATGGCTGAAACGCCGCGCCAGTATTGGCGTTTAGGCCGCTGGGCACATCAATGGCGAGCACAGAAAATTGATTATTTAATCGACCATTATTCGATTGCACGATGGCATCGGCAAAAGCGCCCGATGGTGCTTTAGATAGGCCAATGCCAAAAAGCCCGTCAATGACTAAATCGATGACAATTTTTTTCGGCCATGCTTTGATGATTTCGCCATTCGCCGCTTGAAAATCAGCAAAAGCTTTTTTAGCCGCTGCATCTTGCCAAGATTGTTCGCCAAGGCTTAATACGGTCACGTTAGCCTTGCGCTTGCGAAGCACCTCTGCCGCGACCCATGCGTCTCCACCGTTGTTGCCCGGCCCAGCGAGGATCAGAATATTTTTAGTGGCTGATTTTTTCAGCATCGCTAACGCATGTTTAGCGACGGCCTCACCCGCACGCTGCATGAGCGATATTTTAGGATGCGTGCTTGCATAGGTTTGCTCAATGTCGCGAACAACATCAATGGTGTAAAGGTAATGTACGGTCATGGTGTTAACACCGTATCTTTCGCCTCATTCAACATTTCTGGATAATCCGCGCTGAAATGCAACCCGCGGCTTTCTTTACGCGCCATGGCAGATAGCACGATTAGCTCTGCCGTTTGCACCAAATTACGTAGCTCAATCAAATCATTTGTAACGCGAAAGTTTGCGTAGTAATCATGGATTTCAGATTTTAGTAAGTTAATACGATGCATCGCGCGCTCCAAGCGCTTGTCGGTACGCACAATGCCAACGTAATCCCACATAAAGCGGCGAAGCTCATCCCAATTGTGCGAGATGATGACTTCCTCATCAGCATTGGTGACGCGGCTCTCATCCCATGCGGGTAGCGTAGGCGTGGGCGCGTCCGTGCGACCATCTAGGTCATTTAATACGGCTTCTGAAAACACTAAACATTCCAGCAGTGAATTCGATGCCAACCGATTCGCACCATGCAGGCCAGTACAGGAAACTTCGCCAATCGCATAAAGGCAATCAACATCAGTGCGGCCGCGTAAATCGGTCACCAAACCGCCGCAAGTGTAATGCGCGGCAGGCACAATGGGAATCGGGTCGCGGGTAATGTCGATGCCAAGTGACAAGCACTTTTCATAGATATTCGGAAAGTGTGATTTGAGAAAATCCGCAGGCTTATGCGAAATATCCAAATGTACAAAATCTAGCCCACGTTTTTTCATTTCATAGTCAATGGCGCGCGCCACAATATCGCGCGGTGCAAGCTCGGCGCGTTCATCGTGGTGAAGCATAAATCGTTCACCGGTGTGTGGAATTTTTAAATGTCCACCTTCGCCGCGGACCGCTTCCGTAATTAAATAAGACTTTGCTTGCGGGTGATAAAGGCAAGTCGGATGAAACTGCATAAATTCCATATTTGCCACCCGACATCCCGCGCGCCAGCCCATCGCCACGCCATCGCCTGTCGCCACATCGGGGTTAGTCGTATAGACATAAACTTTGCCTGCGCCACCTGTGGCCAGCGCCGTGTAGTTGGCGGCGATGGTGCCCACTTGCCCTGTCTTTTTGTCGAGTATGTAGGCGCCATAGCAGCGATTTTCATCCGTCAGACCCAGCCGTTTCGAGGTGATGAGATCAACCGCGATGGCGTGTTGCAGCACTTCAATATTCGGGTGCGATTTAAGCTGCTGGGCGAGCGTCTTTTGTACTGCGCGACCAGTGGCATCGGCGGCATGGACGATGCGCCGATGCGAATGCCCGCCTTCGCGGGTGAGATGTAATTCGGCGTGTTTTTCGTCATCCATGGTAAATGGCACGCCCTGCGCGACGAGCCATTCCACGGCACGTTTGCCGTTTTCCACCACCAACCGCACGGCATCATCACGGCACAAACCTGCGCCCGCAATATGCGTATCGCGAATATGATTTTCGGGTGAATCGTCATCGGCTAATACCGCCGCAATACCGCCTTGCGCCCACGCACTTGCCGCGTCGTGTAGCTCGCCTTTGGTCAATAACGCTACTTTTTTGCTTTCAGCGAGCCTTAACGCTAAGGACATGCCGGCCAATCCAGAGCCAATAATCAATACATCAACATTTTTTTGGGGGTAAGGCATCAGAATTCCATTAGGGTTGAACTTTTAAAACGCAGTTGTGTCTCTATTTCAGTCAAGTTTAGTAGCTTTATCGTGAGAATCGATAACGCAATACGATAACGCAATATTAAGTAAGCTCAATCGCAATTTAGTTCTACAACATCCAACAGTACTTAAGGAGAAGGTTATGTCGGAGATGACGTTTATAATGCCAAGTATGCGAAAAACAGGGTTAGCCATTGTCGATGCTTTAATGAAGCCTAAAAGCGTGAAGCTTGAAGGCGCTAAAGTAAATAAGGCAAGCCTCGTTGAACAAAATAAACAAATTCAATCTGCTCAAAGCGTGTTGACAGGTAGTGTCACCAAAGCGACCAATACCTCTAAAGGGGCGGTATCAATGAGCGATCGCGAGATCGACCAACAATTAGTCGTTAAAGCGCAGGCGGGCGATAAGCGCGCGTTTGAGCTTTTGGTCATCAAGTATCAACGTAAAGTTGAGCGATTGTTGTCGCGCATCATTCGCGATCAGTCTGAGATTGAAGATGTGGCGCAAGAGGCGTTTATTAAAGCTTATCGCGCCCTTGGTAGCTTTCGCGGTGATAGCGCTTTCTACACATGGCTTTATCGTATTTCGATCAATACCGCTAAAAATTATCTGATTAGCAAAAAGCGTCGTGCGCCAACATCCACGGGTTACGATGCCGAAGAGGCCGAAAATTTTGAAGATGCGGTAGGTTTACAAGACGTAGCAACGCCAGATGCCGTCTTAATGAGTAAGCAAATTGGTGAGATTGTTAATCGCACGATTGAATCGCTGCCTGAAGAACTTCGCACGGCCATTACGCTGCGCGAAATTGAAGGTTTGTCTTACGAAGAAATTGCCGTCATCATGGATTGCCCGATTGGCACAGTGCGCTCGCGTATTTTTAGAGCGCGTGAAGCTGTTGCCACACAGCTTCGTCCCCAGTTGGGCACGAATAAAGACACACGTTGGTAGTTGAGTTAATTTACAGGGTATTACAGCAGACTCGCACAGATTGTCTAATCGATCTGCAATGCGAGCAAGCCGGAGAATGTTAAACATGAATGAAAATATATCGACCTTAATGGATGGCGAACTTGAACGTGAAGAAGCCATGCAGGTTATTCGCCATCTTGGTCAAGACGCTAGTCGTCGCGCGCTTTGGGATGAGTACCACTTGATTGGTGATGTGTTACGCGGTGAATCGTCTGGCGAAATCAAACGCCGACAAAAATCCGCTGATGCGATATTTGCTAGGCTTGCGAATGAACCCACAGTACTTGTTCCTGCTGCGATGAAAACCATCCCAGTAGCAAAAAAAACGCGTATGGCCTTAGCCATGGCAGCGTCCATCGTCACGGTATCTGCAATTGCGGTAGTTGCACTTAAACAGCAATCTGGAATTGTTGCCCCAGTGCAAATGACACTACAAAATGGCACACAACCCATTATGCAAGTCAGCCAAAAAGCTAGTCCCACGACGCCTGCGGAGGTTCGTGTGAACGACTATTTGGCAATTCATCGCCAATTTGCGAATCAAACTGGGTTTCAAGCCGCTTCCGTACAAGTTGATGCGCCACGCGCCGCATCACAAGGCAAATAATTGATAATCCTCCCGTTATAGCTATGTTGATGAAGCAGTTTTTTGCCAAACCCCAACAAATTAGCACATGTTTACTCGTGCTAATTTGCAGCGTTGCTGCGCCTTCATTTGCCCAGCCCGCTACCCCAGTCGGTACAAAAAAAGCCGTAGATTGGCTTGACCGTATTGCTAAATCTGCTCGTGAGCTTCCTTATACGGGTGTATTCGTACATCAGACAACGGAGGGCACTGCTACCTCGCGGATTACACATTTGGTTGATCGTCAAGGCAATGAGCACGAGAAACTAGAAATGCTTGACGGCCCGCTGCGCGAAGTAGTGCGCCGTAATGAAGAAATGTTTTGTTATCAGCCTGACCAAAAGACAGTGCGTGTTGATAGGCGTGCCACGGGGAGATTTTTTCCGTCACTCATTAGCGGCAATCCAGCGGCAATTACTGAAAATTATTACGTTAAGTTAGGCACCGTTGAGCGCATCGCTGGACATGATTGTCAATGGGTGATATTGGAGCCAAAAGACACAATGCGCTATATGCAAAAACTATGCGCAGATTTGGGCACGGGTTTACTGTTACGCGCTAGGTTGTATAACGATAGAAGCCAATTGCTTGAGCAATTTATGTTTACCCAGCTTGATGTAACGGGCGGCGTGTCGTCTAAAAACGTGCGCTCACGCTTTGAGGAAAAAGGCTGGCAGCATGATCACACTATAAAAAATAGCCTTAAACCAGCCGATACCGGATGGCACGTCGGGAACTTACCTGCTGGTTTTCGTAAAATTACTGAAATGGTGCGCAATCTTGCTGGACGCAAAGAACCCATCTCGCATTTGGTCTATTCGGATGGACTTTTGCATGTGTCAGTGTTCATAGAGCCTGTCGTAACACCTGTGCAATCAAGTAATCGTATGACAGATGATAGCGCGATTAGCACCGCAATAAGGCCTGTGTTGGATCATCAGGTGACTGTTATGGGGGAAGTGCCAATGGCAGCAGTGCAGGCTATTGCCGATAGCGTTTCCCGCCGTAAATAGTTCGCGATCTCATTTTTCAACTGTTTTAACGCAAGTTTTAACGCAATTCAATCAACCCAAATATTTAGCAGGATTCATAACAATCATGTCGTTCTCCAAACAAATGATGAATAAAAATTTCAATGTCACCGCCATTATCTTATGCATCGCTTTCGTTGCGGCAACGTTCGTAGTGCCTGTGCAAGCGCAGCGTGCTGCACTGCCGGATTTTTCTGATTTGGTTGAAAAAGAAGGTGCAACTGTTGTTAATGTAAGTACGAAAGCACGCCCAACATCGGCTGCGCGTGGAGGCACGCCAGATGAAGATCAGATGGAATTTTTCCGCCGATTTATGCCCCCGGAAATGCTTCCACAGCAGCCACAAACGCCGCAAAATCCTCAACGCACCCCGCGTAACCAGCGTGAACGCACACCAGCGCCCGCACCAGAGCAACCATTGCGTGATGTCGGTCAAGGCTCAGGCTTTGTGATTTCGGCGGACGGATTTATTATTACTAATCGTCACGTTGTCACGATCATGCAACCGGACCCTAAAAATCCGCGGCAGGGTATTACGACCATTGCTGATGAGGTGACAATTACATTCAGCGATAAGCGCGAGCTAAAAGCTAAAGTCATTGGCACTGACGCGCGCACGGATATTGCAGTGTTAAAAGTCGAAGCCACTGGTTTGCCAAAGGTGACGATGGGTAACTCAGACAAAGTGCGCGTAGGCGAATGGGCATTAGCGATTGGTTCGCCATTTGGGTTTGAAAGCACCGTCACTGCGGGTATTGTCAGTGCCAAATCACGCGATACGCAAAATGACTTAGTGCCATTTATCCAAACGGATGCAGCGGTCAACCCTGGTAATTCAGGTGGCCCACTTTTTAATACTAAAGGTGAAGTCATTGGTGTGAATTCGCAAATTTTTACGGGTACGGGCGGTTATCTCGGTATCTCGTTTGCGATTCCCGCCAACACTGCGATGGACGTGGCGAATCAGTTAATGAAATCTGGCAAGGTGCAGCGCAGTCGCATCGGTATTACGATGGGCCAAATACCAATTAGTGAAGAATTAGCCGAAGCATTAGGCTTGCCGAAAAAAGACCCTGGTGTCATGGTTGATGCCGTGGAAGAGGGCGGTCCTGCGGATAAAGCAGGTGTAAAAGCACAAGACATTATTCAAAAAGTCGACGGTAAAGTGGTGCGCGCAAATGTGGATATTCAACGTCTTGTTTTCCCCAAGGCGCCAGGCTCTAAAGCTGTTCTTACAATTTGGCGTGATGGTAAGGTGCGCGACGTTACCGCCACGGTAGTTGAGCTGGTTGAAACTGCAGATGCATCCCCTAGAGTGACGCCGAAATTAGATAAAGACAAGGCAGACAAGTCGAAGCCAGACCGTTTAGGCTTGATTGTCGAAGAGGTCGACGCGGATGACAAAAAACTGATGTCAATTTCAAGTGGCGTCATTATTAGTGAAGTAACTGGTAATGCCGCGAAAGCAGGACTGCGCGCAGGCGATGCAATCTTGCGGGTAAATACTGTTGAAATTAAATCAGTTTCGCAATTTAACGAGATTGTATCTAAGCTCGATGATAAACGTACGGTTGCCTTACTAGTCAAGCGTGAGGAATTGCCAGCGCGTTACATCACACTCAAGCTCGACACTGCAAAATAATGGCAGATAGGCATGCGCTACGACTGACGCTTGTTGGTCGTCGCTATTGCAGTTTGTGCGACAAAATGCGTGAAGCACTATCAGGTTGTGCAAGCACTAATGCCATTTCACTTGAATTGTTAGAAATTGATCTGGATGAATATCCGCAATGGGAAGATCAATTTGGTGAGCGTGTGCCAATTTTAATGTTGGCCGAAATGCCTACTGGCGTAGAAATTTGTCACTATCACTTTGACGAAACAGCATTTATGTTGCATGCCATGCCATATGGGATTTCCTCGTAAATATAGCGGCGTTGGGCTAAAATATGTGGTTGTTCCCGCTGACGATGGGCGCCAATTGGTGCCCATTGCATTTTGCGGCGCGTGTTCCGCACTCTTTAGTGTCATATCGTTATTTTGCAATACCCCTTTTTAAGTTGGCAGCCGCAATGAATCTGATTCGCAATTTTTCTATCATCGCCCATATTGACCACGGCAAATCCACGCTCGCAGACCGCATTATCGAGCGCTGCGGTGGCTTATCATCGCGTGAAATGGAGTCTCAAGTACTTGACTCAATGGCAATTGAGCGCGAGCGCGGCATTACCATCAAAGCACAAACAGCGGCGCTTACGTACAAAGCTAAAGATGGCATTACTTATCAACTTAATCTGATTGATACTCCCGGCCACGTTGATTTCTCCTATGAAGTTTCACGTTCCCTTTCTGCCTGCGAAGGTGCGCTTTTGGTCGTGGATGCCTCACAGGGCGTTGAAGCGCAGACGGTCGCAAATTGCTACACCGCGATTGATTTAGGCGTGGATGTGTATCCGGTCTTAAATAAGATTGACTTGCCGTCAGCCGACCCGGATCGGGTAATGGATGAAATTGAAGACATCATCGGTATTGAGGCGCATGACGCGGTGCGCTGTAGCGCTAAGACGGGTGTGGGCATTGACGATGTTATTGAGACCGTTATTGCGCGTGTACCGCACCCACGTGGTGATGTGACGAAGCCTCTCAAGGCGCTGATTATCGACTCATGGTTCGATAATTATGTTGGTGTTGTCATGCTGGTACGCGTGGTGGATGGCGTATTAAAACCTAAAGATAAAATATTATTAATGGCGACAAATTCGCCACAGCTTTGCGAACAAGTTGGAGTATTTGCACCAAAATCAACACAGCGTACCGAGCTAAAAGCGGGTGAAGTAGGTTTTGTGATTGCGGGTATTAAAGAATTGAAATCCGCCAAGGTGGGTGACACCATCACACTTATTGACCGCCCCGCCAGTGAGGCGCTACCGGGCTTTAAGGAAATCAAGCCGCAGGTGTTTGCGGGTTTATATCCGGTGGAGTCAAATCAATACGATAGTCTGCGTGACGCGCTTACTAAGCTACAGCTAAATGATGCCAGCCTACGATTCGAGCCTGAAACATCGCAAGCGCTAGGGTTTGGTTTTCGATGCGGATTTTTAGGTTTATTGCATATGGAAATCGTGCAAGAACGACTTGAGCGAGAGTTTGATCAAGATTTAATCACCACCGCACCAACGGTTATTTATCAAATTTTGCTGCTAGATAAAACGGTGATTGAAATCGAAAATCCGTCACGCTTACCAGAGCTAACGAAGATCGAAGAAATCCGTGAGCCGATCATTACCGCGACCATGATGATGCCGCAGGAATACGTGGGCTCGGTGATTATTTTGTGTAATCAGAAACGCGGTTCGCAAATTGACATGCAGTATCACGGTCGTCAAGTGGTGCTCAAATATGACATGCCAATGAATGAAGTGGTGATGGATTTCTTTGATAAATTAAAATCAGTTTCACGTGGTTATGCATCGCTAGACTATGAATTTAAAGAATATCGTACCTCTGACTTGGTGAAACTCGATATTTTGATCAACGGCGATAAAGTTGATGCCTTGTCACTCATCGTACACCGCGCGAATAGCCAATATCGTGGCCGCGAGTTAGCTGCCAAAATGCGTGAGTTAATACCGCGCCAGATGTTTGATGTTGCCGTACAGGCTGCTATCGGGGCCAACATTATTGCCCGTGAGAACATCAAAGCGCTGCGTAAAAACGTGATTGCCAAGTGCTATGGTGGCGACATATCGCGTAAACGTAAACTGTTAGAAAAGCAAAAAGCGGGTAAAAAACGCATGAAGCAAGTGGGCAATGTTGAAATACCGCAAGAAGCGTTTTTAGCGATTTTGCAGGTCGGTGATAAGTAATCGGTGTTGGTCGCCTAGTCGCGTTGATTGGTCATAAGTTGAATGCAATTGGCACAAGCCGCAATTAAAATGGCTTGTCGATAATTAAAAATAATGGAATTCGTTATGAATTGGGAATTAATAGCCTGGATAGTCATTGGCTTAAGCATTGCGGTTATTTGTGCAGGTTTTTTTAGCGCTAAACGCGATGTAGTCACGGTGTCAGGCAAAAAAATAGCAGTATCCGAAGAGTCGTCTTCAACGCTACATTTGCTGCTTGAGATCGCCTGGCCAGCACTTTTTATTGCTTCACTCGGTATGCTTACCTTTAAGGAGGTGATGGGTTTCGCCGCGGTGTTGCTAACGGCGACCTTTATTACGGGTGCTGTGTGGTTAATTGATAGTTTATTTTTTCGTAAAAAGCGTCTGGCTTTAGAGGGTGTTGGCGCTGCCGCAACTTCGACATCAGCAGTGCGTGATCCCGTTCTAGTTGAAATGGCGAAAAGTTTTTTTCCTGTGATTTTGATTGTTTTTTTTCTGCGCTCTTTTTTGTATGAGCCATTCAAAATCCCGTCTGGATCGATGGTGCCTACGTTGTTGATTGGCGATTTTATTTTGGTCAACAAATACACTTATGGCATACGTATTCCTGTTATCAATAAAAAAATTATTGATATCGGCTCACCAAAACGTGCTGATGTCATGGTGTTTCGTTACCCTGAAGATAAGTCAAAAGACTTTATAAAGCGCGTAATTGGCATTCCTGACGACACGATTACCTACAAAAATAAGCGCTTAACCGTCAATGGTGTGGCTGTTGAGACCAAAAGCAATGGAAGCTACACTGATACGGATGGTGGCGTGCGTTTTTTTGACACCTTTACTGAAAAGTTAGGTGATAAACCGCATGCCATGATGGTGGATCCAAACTGGCCAGCAATGAATCTAGGCCAAGTGCGTGAATTCCCCATGAAATCTAATTGCACTTACAATGATGCTGGACTGACGTGTAAAGTACCAGATGGTCACTATTTTATGATGGGCGATAGCCGCGATAATAGTGATGATGGTCGCTTTTGGGGCTTCGTGCCAGAAGAAAATATCGTGGGTAAGGCTGTCTTGGTTTGGATGAATTTCGGCAGCATGAAGCGTGTTGGCACACCAATCGAATAATTAAAGGATGTTGAAATGACGCTTACAAAATTCACCACACATCGCCGTAGCTTTGGTCACAATCAAAACGGTGCAAGTTTTATTACCGTGCTACTTTATTTAGCCATGGGCGGTATTGTTGTAATCGGATTTCTTAAAATTTTGCCGCATTACATTGAGCTTTTTGCAATCAAAAAAGTATTTGCCGCACTTGCACAAAGCGAGGAAGTCAAAACCGGAACAGTTGCGGACATTCGTACTAGCTTTGACAGGCGCGCAGGCATTGATAACATCACTGCCGTAAAAGGCGTTGATCTTGACATCACTAAAGAAAATAACGATACCGTCATCACTGCCGCATGGCAGCAGCGTATTTCACTATTTACCGGCTATACGCTATTGATCGATTTTGCTGTCAGCACGACGGATAAATAATTCATGACGTCGGCAATGCATCCGCTCGAAGTCACGCTCGGTCATGCATTCGTTGATAGAACGCTTTTCACGCGGGCGTTAACGCACCGTAGCTATGGTGTGCCGCATAACGAGCGCCTTGAGTTTCTAGGAGATGGTTTATTAAATTTGGCGATTGCCAATTTACTTTATAACAAATTTCCACATATGGTTGAGGGCGATCTTAGTCGCCTTCGCGCCAATTTGGTCAATCAATCTGTACTTGCTAAAATTGCCACTGAAATCGCGCTTGGCCCCATGATTCGTCTCGGCGAAGGTGAGATTAAAACTGGGGGCGCTGATCGTCCTTCTATTTTGGCCGATACGATTGAGTCGTTAATTGGTGCTGTTTTCGTTGATGCAGGGTTTGATGCAGCGAGCGGCATGGTGGCAAAATTATTTGCCACCATTATTGAAAACCCTGAAACACTAGCCCCGACTAAGGACGCAAAAACACAGTTGCAAGAAATCATGCAAGGTAATCGGCAATCGCTGCCGCAATATATGGTTAAGCGCATTGAAGGCCAAGCCCATCAGCAAACTTTTTTTGTTGAGTGCATTACCGAGCGGCCAGCCCATAAAATTGAAGGTCAAGGCAGTACGAGGCGGCTCGCTGAACAAGATGCGGCAACTAAAATCCTCGCCAAAATGATGCCAACCGGCCAAGTCAAATGAATGAAATGAATCTTGAAAATTTCCGCTGCGGCAGTATCGCTATTGTCGGACGCCCCAATGTTGGTAAATCTACATTGCTCAATCACTTGGTTGGGCAAAAAGTCAGCATCACCTCGAGTAAGGCGCAAACCACACGCCATCGCATCACAGGTATTTTGACGGATGAGGCAACACAGTTTTTATTTCTCGATACACCAGGCTTTCAAAAGACCCATCAGAATGCGTTAAACCGTGTGCTGAACCGCACGGTGGCGAATACTGCAAGTGATGCTGATGTCATTGTTTTTGCGGTTGAGGCGATGCGTTATACCGATGCCGATGCAACGGTACTTAGCGCATTGCCTGCTGATGCAAAAGTGATATTGGCAGTGACCAAGATTGACCGCGAGAAAGAAAAATCACGCCTATTGCCGTGGCTAGCTGAAATGCAGGCGCGCCATGCGTTTGTAGCCGTAGTGCCATTGAGCGTGAAAAATGCCGCTACCTTAGTTGAATTAAAGCGTGCCATTCGCCCGCACTTACCAGAGCAGCCTGCCATTTTTGCGGTAGACGAGATGACAGATAAATCAGAGCGCTTCATTGCCTCTGAATTTATTCGCGAAAAAGTTTTTCGCCAGCTTGGTGATGAGCTACCGTATAGTGTCAATGTCGTGGTTGAGCAATTTGCAATTGAAGGTACGCTACGCCGTATTCACGCTACTATCGTGGTTGAAAAACAAAGTCAGAAGGCGATTATCATCGGCGAAAAAGGCGAGCGCTTAAAACGTATAGGCACAGATGCGCGTAAGGAAATGGAAGTCACCTTTGGCAGCAAGGTCTATCTCGAACTTTGGGTGCGCGTGAAAAAAGGCTGGGCGGATGATGACGCGATGATCAAACAATACGGCTACCAAACTTGAGTGTCCGCTTCAGGTGAGAAATTCGACTAGTTTTACGAGCGCTGGTTTTATCCTACATCGCTATCCGTATAAAGAAACCAGCTTCATCCTAGAGACCTTCACCCGTAGTCATGGCCGGGTGGCAATGGTCGCTAAAGGCGCAAAACGTAATGGCGCCAACAAATACGCGTTAAATGCATTTCAACCCATCATCATCGATTGGTTTGGACGTGCTGATCTAAAAACGTTGAAAGCGGCTGACCATGACCGCATTTACCCTCAATTACGCGGTAGCGCCTTAATGGCGGCATTTTATGCAAATGAACTCATCTTAAAGTTAGCCGCAAAAGATGACGCGCATGAAATACTTTTCGATTCCTACGATCAATTAATAGCGGCACTGTCGCAATTAAGTGTTGCGGGCCGTGAAATCGAAATTCACTTGCGGCAATTTGAGCTCACCATGTTGGCTGAGTTAGGCTATGCCTTAACGCTGGATCACGAAGCGGATTCGTCTGCACCAATTGAGGCCACAGCAGATTATTGGTATGTCGTTGATCACGGCCCCGTACGTTATGTACAAGGTCAAGAAATTAGAGCACATGAGCCTATATTGTTAAGTGGACAAACGCTTTGTGCATTAGCTGAAGCGCAACTCGACAACACCACGCCTACCATGGTGTTAACACAAGCTAAGCAACTTATGCGACGCGTCATCAATCACCATTTAGGTGACAGAGCGTTGCATACGCGGCAGTTGATTCGCGAAATGAAGTAGGCGTTAGAGCACCTTCAAATTACGACCACAACAAACTAAGGCAAGTCCCGTTGACAGTTTCGAGGCTGAAAATATTGGGTGGGACCAATGCTCGCCATTTTCTGAGCAGCGCTAGGTTGAAGTCTTACTAAGGCTAGAGACGGCTATTTTTTTTGTTTATTAATTATGTTTAAACGAAATTTAGGAGCGCGACTAAATGAAATTTAGTATTTTTAAACTCGTATTGTTGGTGTCGGCTGGCATTTTTTCATGTCAGGCAAGTGCGGAAATATCATCCAACAGTAGCAAGGACTTCAACGTCTTGCCCACAACAACCATACCCACAGTATTCCCAGCGCTTGCCAATGTTCAAGCAATACTCGACAAACGTGTGTCGGATAAAAAAGCCTTAGGCTTGATTGTTGCCTTAATTAGCAAAGATGGCAGTGTGCAGTTTGTGTCGGCGGGCCAATCGGGCCAGGTCGCACTAAAAGAAATTGATGCCGATACCATTTTTGAAATCGGCTCCATCACCAAAACATTCACCGGTACCATCTTGGCGCAAATGGTGTCCAGTGGTGAAGTGGCTCTCGATAGCAAAGTGCGCCAGTACGCGCCGCCACAATACAAATTTCGTGAGTCAAAAAGTGCTGGTGACATTACGCTACTACAGTTGGCGACGCACACGTCAGGACTACCGCGCTTGCCGATTAGTATTGCGTTTGGGGTGGCAATGGCGCTTGATTTCGATAATCCGTATAAAAATTATCCGCTTGATGCGATGTGGAAATTTATTGCCGATGAAAAAATTGACGTCAGCGCCACGTTTCCGTCAGCTTATTCCAATTTGGGTGTTGGGTTGCTCGGCGATCTGCTTGCACACAAGGCGGCGTTAAGCTATCAAGCGTTAGTCAAAAGACAAATTCTTGACCCGCTCATGATGGTTGATACCGCTATGGGAGATGTTGTGGTTACGAAGACGGCTGCGCCCAGATTAGCCATCGGCCATACCGACAAACTTAAACCTACTGCGTACTGGACATTCGGCTCCATGGGCGGCGCAGGTGGCTTACGCTCCAGCGCGCGCGACATGGCGCGCTACATTGACGCGCAAAAAAACGGCAAGCTTGCTGGTGCTACAAATGCACAAACCATTCGTGCAAAAGTTAATGACAATATGGATATTGGGCTCACCTGGATGAATCTTAAACGTCATGGCGATGAAATCGTTTGGCATAACGGTGGCACAGGTGGCTTTCGTAGCTTCGCGGGTTTTAGCAAGATATCGGGGCTGGGCGTCGTGGTGTTATCCAACACGGCGATTAGTGTGGATGATATTGGTGTGCATTTATTGAATCCCAGAAATACACTTAAGTAATGTGTTGTGTAGTAGAAGGCGCGTAATGTTCTTTACGTAAAAGCACCTGTTGACGGCTTATTTCGAGCAAAATGCGCTGAAAACATCCGTATTTGTTAGGGTTTTACTTTTTTTGTCATTTGCCATCGCAAGATAATTTATTTTTTACGACGATGATAGTTTTAAGGACGTTAATCCGATATGTCATTACAAGGGACATGTCTTGTCACTCAATTAACTCTTTATTAACGACTAACGCAAACGGAAAAAATATGAAATCAGCAATCTCCGCAATCCTACTGGCTGCTCTCATTGCAACGACAGCTAACCAAGCTAGCGCAGCTGCATCAGAAGAAGGTCTCTACGCTAGTGGTGCTTTTGGTCAAAGCAAATACGATATCGGCAACTTACCGGGCAAGAAAAAAGATAATGCGTATTCAATTGCACTCGGTTATCAATTTAATGCCAATGTTTCAGCAGAATTCGGTTATACCGACTTTGGCAAACTTAATAGCAGCGGCATCAAAGGCCAAGCGAAATCCACAGCGATATCGCTTATCTTAACGGCACCTTTGTCTGATGAATTTGCCATCTTTGCGCGACTCGGTGCCGCATCAACGCAGCGTGAAGTAACAGGCTTTGGCGTTAGATTAAATGAGCGTAAAACTGAAGCCTACCCAGGTATTGGCGCGCGCTACAATTTCACCAAAAATCTCGGCGCAACGTTGGAGTACACAAAGTTAAACACGAGTGATGTTTCTGCCGTGTTGTTAGGCTTACGTGTTGGGTTTTAAGGCCAATTAGCTTCTAAAAAGCGAGTGGACTGACGCCTCTAATCCACGGCAAAGTTAGGAAAAGGTTGTGTGTGTTTTGGCCACAGGCTTAGGTCTGTGGCATTTTTTTGTTTTAAGGATTAATTGTATAGCTCAACATCACCGGTGCGCCACCGCGTTTAATATCAGCGCGTATTGCGTTAGTGGAGCCAAATTGGCCGTAAAAGCGCGCCAAGTCACCCGTGCTATTAACTGGCTGGCCGTTAATGGCGGTAATAATATCGCCGACTTGCAGGCCAAGCTTTTGGGCGAGTGTGCCTGAATCTGCGCTACTGATTTGTACGCCACCAGTCGGTGCAGGAGAAATGCCACCTAAAAAATTTACCTGACGCGGGTCTTGTAAAACGCTGTTGAGTTCGCCTCGTGATAACGCAAATGTGTTTCGCGCAGCGCTGGCAACATTGAGGCGGAAATTTGCTTGAGGGGTGGTAGTTGTCGCGCTGGCGACGATATTAGTTCTTGAGCCACGCTCTATCTCAATTTTTTCGCGTACGCCAGCGCGCGAAATAATTATGTGGTCTGCCTTTACATCAACCAGCGTGATGGCATCGGTAATTTTATCGTTGAGTCTGACGCTGGTATCACGTCCGCCAGTATTGATGACGGCAGCCGAAAGCGTTTTTCCATCCACCGCATAAACACCTTTGAGACGAATGCCAGTGTTGTTGTCGGCTGCTTGCGTCGTGGTGGGTGTGCTGGCGACTTCACCAAAAAGTTGCCTAGCGGCTTGCAAGTCAATGCTAGTGGCGGCGTAATCTTCAATTTGTTGGCTCGGCTTTGGGGCAAAAAAATGCCAACCCCACCAAGCGACTTGCACGCCGAGCAATATCACCAACACCAGTGTGAGGAAAGTGGATAAATGTTTGAGTGTTGTTGAGGGCAGCATCATTTTTTGAGTTTTGTGGTGTCGATATCAAGATAGCGCCATGGCTCATGGGCAAACGGATGTTTTTTATAGCCGAGTACCCATGGGTGTACGAGGATAGTGCCTTGGCGTAAAAAATTAACCCGCCACGGATTATCGACCCAGAGCATTTTCACCATGTCGTCGTAAATTTTAGTCCGCTCGGCTGAGTCGGGCATGGTTTTAATTTTTTCGTAGAGTTTGTCGTATTCAGGTTTTGCATACATCGCGTAGTTAGCGCCGCCGATGGATTTTGACCAAAATAATTGCAGAAAATTTTCACCATCAGGGTAGTCGGCTATCCAGCCGTAGGTCCACATTTGCACCTTGCCCGCTTGCGCTTGTTTACGCAGGTCTGGGAGCTTCTCGACTTTGTTAAACGTCATGCGAATGCCGATGTCATCCATCGCACGCTTCCATAGCTCATTACGTTGGCGCTCTTTGAGCCTTGGGTATGAGGCTTGATCAATGACGAGCGGCTTACCGTCTGGCGTCTCACGATAGCCATCGCCATCACGATCAACATAGCCAAATAAATCCAGCAACGCCTTCGCACGTGCCGGATTGTAGCTGTGCCAGTTGGCTCGCATGTCGGTATAGCCCGCCATGCCGGGGGCGATTGGCGAGAAGGTTTCATCAACTTGGCCTTTTTCAAGTATCAATATTTCGTCTTCAACTGGATAGGCAATTGACATCGCGCGTCGTAATGCAATGCGCTCGGGCGTGTAGCCGCCGATCACAGGGTCTTGCATATTAAACATCGTGTAAGTAAGCCAAGCGATTTCGTTGGGTGTACGCTTGATGCCAAGCTTAGCTAAATTAGGCGCGATTTTGCCTGGCGCCGTTGAGGGTAGCGCAATATCGGCATAAGCCTCCGGCACCGGACGCACATAATCGTGCTCGTTATTGAGAAACGCTAACCAACGTGTTTGGTCTTCATCAATTACAAAAACTTCGATGCGGTCGATCAGCGGCAGACGTTTTCCTGCAAGATGTTTCACTATCGCTATGTCGTCAGGCTTCGCTTCGGGCTTCTTATCGGCAATGGTAGCGAAATACTCTTCACGATAGTTTGGGTTACGTACCAGCACCACCCGCGAGGAGCGTCGCCACTCTTTCAACATAAAAGCCCCGGTGCCCACAGGGTTTTCGGCAAAGGCACTACCGTAATGCTCCACCACTTCGCGCGCGACAGCGGCGGTGGCGGGCATGGCAAGAATATAGGAGAGGTTGTAGTCAGGCTCTTTTAAGCGCAACACCAGCGTGTCGTCGTCAGGTGTTTCAATACCGCGAATAGGCTTATCGTAATCAAACTTGCCCGTTTTTTTAGCTTCCGCCACTAACGCATCAAGGCCCAAAAATTTGCCATCAATTAAAAATTGCCACTGCGCTTTATTTTTAGGATCCACCAAGCGCTTTAAGCTAAAGGCATAGTCAGCGGAGGTGAGGGCGCGTTTTTTACCATTGAATAATGCGTGCTCTGTAAAAAAAATACCACGCTTGATTTTGAACGTATAGGTCAGGCCATCTGCCGAAATAATCGGTAGCGCTGTAGCCGTGCGTGCTTGCAAGGCAATCGGCCGCGCTAAATGATCGTACTGGAGCAGTGCATCATAAATATTGTCGCAAAGCGTGCCAGTAAATTCGTCTGACTCTGCCGCGCAGTCAAAACCGCGCTCGGCGGAAGGGTAGGCGACACGGATGATTTTTTCGGCGTGAGCGGAAAGGGTGAAAATGGTTAATGCACATGCAAGCAGAATTTGTAACCGCCGATGGACGCCGATAGACGCCGATAAACTCTTCTTTAATGATTGCGTTTTAAGCAATAGCTGCAACATTTTATAAACCATGTCTAATGAGACACATAAGTTTTTCATTCGTTTTTATCGGCGTTCATCGGCGTGCATCGGCGGTTCCACTTAAATATTAATGCAAAATTCGCGCAACGCCTTGCTCCTCAGTCACCGTTCCCTTCGGCGCAACGGAGGCGTGATGCAAAATCATTCGCCAGCCGGTAGGTGTCAGCAGATAAACATTGGTCGCCAGTACCGGCGGTACGCTCTCAGGTGAGGGTGCGCCTGGTTGACGAAAGGTTAATGTTTCATAAACCGAGTGAATCGCTAATGTCTGGCCGCTATGTTTGCGGTGCTCGCTGACTTTAATCACCGCATTGGGACCATGCGAGAAGATTTCCGCAAATGAATCACGAATGGCAACGAGTCCTGCCAAGCGTGGGCCTTGCGGATGCACACAGACAATATCTGGCTCATCCGCCCAAACGGCTAACATGAGTTTTAAGTCGGCGCGTTCAAATGCATCATAGAAAGCGATTTCGCAGTCGGCTGCGGTAGGAAATATTTTGCGTGCCATAATTTTAGTTTTACGTATTTTGTCGTTTGATTATAACGGCTCGCCTAAAATATCTGACATGACAAACGCGAATAAAGCACCGAGAGCTATCCCGAAAGCTTTCTATTGCGAGATAGATTTTCCCCTGCATCCGACCATTTCAACAGATGAGCGAATTAAGCATGCATTTCATTCCCCATGTGCCATTCACGAAGCGTACTTATTGGCGGACGTAAAAACAGTATTAGCTAATGTCGAGGCTGCACGTGCGCGCGGGCATTGGTGTGCGGGCTTTGTCGCGCATGAGGCAGCGGGCGCATTTGATACGGCGTTAGTGGTCAAACCCGCTAATGGCAAACCAGCGCCATTGGCTTGGTTTGCAGAGTTTGATCGCGTCGATAACGTAAGAGACAGCGAATCAACTGACTTTAGCCTAGGGCAATGGCAAACGGACACGGATGCAGCTGCCTTTGCGAATGCAGTTGAGGCCATCCGTGCCGATATTCATGCGGGACGTTTTTATCAGGTCAATTACACCACCCGACTTGAGACGACCTTTGCAGGTGATGCGCTTTCTTTTTATCGTGCGTTGCAGGCAGCACAGCCGAATGGCTATCACTTGTTTATTGATGCAGGCGAATTTCAATTACTTTCTGTCTCGCCTGAGTTATTTTTTGCTGTGCGCGATAACGTCATCACGACGCAACCGATGAAGGGCACGGCTCCGCGCGGTGACACAGCGAGTGCGGATGCGGCCATTGCGGAGGCGCTCACGCATTCACCCAAAGAGCGTGCGGAAAATTTAATGATTGTTGATTTACTACGAAATGATTTATCGCGGGTAGCCGAAGCCAATAGCGTTGAGGTGCCGCATTTATTTTCATTGCATCCGTTGCCATCGGTTTGGCAAATGACCTCAACTGTGCGTGCGACGTTATCGGCTGATAAAACACTCACGGATATTTTTTCAGCGCTTTTCCCCTGCGGCTCCGTGACCGGCGCGCCGAAAGTAGAGGCGATGAAAGCCATCTCAGCGTTAGAGCATCAGCCGCGTGGGGTGTACTGCGGCGCACTGGGCTATGTCGCCCCTAACGGTGTGGCGGTATTCAATGTCGGCATTCGCAGTGTGTGGATTGCAGATGGTCGAGCCACCTGTGGCATCGGCAGCGGCATCACATATGACTCTAGCGTCGAGGGTGAAGCCGCCGAAGTTGCCTATAAAGCGCGGTTCTTGGTACGCGCATCTAAGCCATTTGCATTGTTTGAAACCATGAAAATGGTAGATGGTGAAATTGACTTGTTGTCGCGCCATCTGGCAAGACTCGACAATTCCGCGCGCCATTTTCGATTTAAGGTGAATAGTGAAAGCCTATATTCGGCGGCTATTTTCAGCCTAAATGCCTTGAAAAATACCGTCCCTATTGGTGTTTGGCGTATTAAACTCACCCTTAATCTTCAAGGCGAATGCCGCGCAGAATGTTTTCCGCTCGATGCAACACCAGCAGCGCCTACGATTCAATTCGCCAATGCGCCAATTTCGCGCCACGATGAATTTTTGCAACACAAAACCACACGCCGTGAAACCTACCAGCAACACGCACCGCCAGATGGTGTTTGGGATACATTGTTATTTAATGAAGAAAATGAAATCACCGAATTTATCCGCGCCAATATCGTGATTGATATTGGCGGTGAACGCGTCACACCACCGCTAGCTTGTGGGCTATTAAACGGCACGCTACGTGAGCAATTAATAGCTGATGGTGCAATTCATGAGCGCATTTTGCATCGTGAAGATGTCGAGAAGGCAGACAAAATTTGGTGGGTGAATGCGCTACGCGGCGAGGTGTTGGTGCGGGCAATTTCTTAAAAATTTTTTCTCAACCGTTTTATCTGCAAGTACTAACTGGGTTAAACCATGGCGCTTGCTAAAACAATTATCAGAACAGCAGGCAGGACCCAATGCTGTTCGTTTTATCACCATTCACCCTGAGGTATCGAAGGGATTGTACAAGTAAAGCCCTTCGATACCTCAGGGCGAACGGAATTTGGGGTTATGAGAAGCTCTAGCCTTAAATGCCAATATCTACGAGAATCTTGAAGCATAAATGGCTGAAAACACCCGTGAATGAATGACTTTGTACAGATAGTTGTAACGCACCATGTAACGTAGGTTTTATCTGCATCGCGGTATTGTGAAAGTAACAGCGTCAGTTTTCGGGCTGATTCTATTCAGCGCTTGTCGAGGGCTAACGGCGTAAACTGATATTCCATTATTTAGAAAGGAAGTCGATGAAACTTCTCGCCACGCTTCTGGTTGCATTCGTTGCAGTCATGCATATTGCCATCTTGGTGCTTGAAATGTTTTTTTGGGATACCCCGACGGGTCATCGAATATTTGGCTTAACCAGCGAGACGGCAAAAACAACGCTCGTGCTCGCGATGAATCAGGGGCTTTACAACGGCTTTTTGGCGGCGGGCTTGATTTGGGGGATTGTAAAGTCGCGCGTTGATGTGAAAATTTTCTTTCTTAGTTGCGTCGTCATTGCGGGTGTATTTGGTGGGCTCACTGCCAAGCCGTCAATCATGTTGACCCAAGGGCTGCCAGCGCTGATTGCGCTTATTTTTGTGTGGCTAACGCGTGCAAAGTAAATTGAGAGGATTATTGATGAATCTTTGCAAATTAGTACGGGTGGCACGCAGCGATGTAATGGTACTCATTATTGGCGTAGTGGTCGTGGCCACATTATCAGGTTGTGCCACTTCGCCAAATGCGCCTGTACCGCCAGCTGAAAGAACGCTCGCCCCATCCACTTCCACATCAACGTCTTCACCGGTTGCCGCAGTGCCACTAGGCTATAGCGCAACCGTTTGTGCAAGAGGTGAGGGCGGCATTCAGCTGAGTATGACGGATCGGTTTATCCTATTACAAGGCGGTATTTGTCCGGGGGACGATAAAAAATTCAAGTCATTTTTGTCCGCCGTGCCACCGAATATCCGTCTCATCAAGCTCGTCAGCGGTGGCGGTAATGGTGGTGCCGCACAGGCGATCGGCGTGATGCTGCGTGAAGCAAGATTCAACACCTTTGTAGATGGCACACGTGACCGTTGTGCCAGCGCATGCACACATATTTTTGCCAGCGGTGTTGAACGCTTCTATGCAGGTAGCAGCGAGATTAAGACGGGGCGCGATGCCCGCGTTGGCTTGGGTTATCACTATCTTAATTCACGTCGCACGGATCAGACCGATGACGAAAAAGACAAAATTTTCAACGCCACTGCCCTCGTTTATCTTAAAAAAATGCTCGCGCCAGCAGGTGTTGAAGCCGTGACTGCTTTGATGTCGAACAACCGCACCACGCAGATGACATGGCTCAACGGCAATGAGGCGCTCAACGCAGGCATTGCGACTTCACTTTCTGCGCCGCCGTTTTGATGCGCGCGGCGTTAGGTTATTAACGCCTAACTTCTGTCCAGGTTTTAGTTTTTTTTGATGACAGAATCAGTCAATAGACTTTGCTGAACTCTATTATCCACGACCACTTTGAGCAAAAATAGGCTTAAATAAGCCGCCCCTATTCATAAGTTTTGAATGTAGAGCCTCTTGCAAAACCCTAAGGATGTGAACATTTATTTACGCAGGGTGCATAAAAAAGAGAGGTGGGCGCAACCATTGCTGGCATGATGCGAGTGTCAAAACAAACATCTGCGCCCACCTATGAATACTACGCAACGT
>JANNWG010000018.1:0-71431 GCA_031414695.1 Burkholderiales bacterium | reverse complement strand
ATCGGCGTTTATCGGCGTGCATCGGCGGTTAAAAAGAAAAAACTTTGTCAGGAAATGCCTTCAGAAATGTGAAACTTTGCTGCATTACTGAGCGCGACGGCGCAAATAATTTAATAAATCATAGCGTGTAATCAAGCCCTGAAATTTATCGCTATCCATCACAATGGCGACATGACCGTCATCAAAAATAGGAATGAGTCGAGAGATGGCATCGGTTTTTTGTAGCGTGACGATTTTGGCGCTCATCGCGGTACTTACACTTGCCTTGAAACGCGCCTCGTCGCCAAACACCGCCATCAAAATATCTGACTCATCAATAATGCCGACAACTTTTTCATGATCCAGCACTGGCATTTGCTGAATGTCGTAGAGCTTTAAGCGTGCGAGTGCGGTCTTTAGGGTGTCGTCAGGCTTAACGGTAATAGTGGCGCGGTCGGCATGGCGACGCGCGATAAGGTCAGTTAAGTCACCATGCGCTTCGCGCTTAATAATGCCCTGATCCATCATCCAATAATCGTTATACATTTTCGATAAATATTTACCACCAACGTCACAAACAATCGTCACCACACGTTTTGGTGTGGTTTGCTCGCGGCAGTAACGCAATGCGGTAGCGAGTAGCGTGCCCGATGAGGAGCCGCCCATGATGCCTTCCTTCAGCAGCAAATCGCGCGCCGCGAGCATCGCCTCAGCGTCACTGACGTAATAGCCCTTGCTCGCCATTTTTATATCGAGATTAGCGGGTACATAGTCACCGCCAATGCCCTCTACTAGCCATGAGCCAGAGTCACCATGCGTGCCTGTGTTGACTAGGTCTGCCAGAATGGAGCCTGTGGGGTCGGCTAAAATCATCTCCACATGCGGCGCATGTTGTTGAAAGAAGCGCCCCATGCCAGTAATAGTGCCGCCACTGCCCACGCCCACAATGACCGCATCTAACTTGTGGTGCATTTGTTCCCAAAGCTCAGGCGCGGTCCAATCTTCATGCGTTTGCGGATTCGCGGGATTCGAAAATTGATCTATGCAGTGCGCGCTCTTGCCCGCTGCCACCATCTCAGCGGTGATGCGCTTCGCCATATCTTGGTAATACTCAGGATGACCTTTGGAAACATCTGAGCGCGTCATGACGATCTCAACACCCATAGCGCGCAGGTGAAAAATTTTCTCCTGACTCATCTTGTCGGGAATCACCAACAATAATTTGTAGCCCTTATGAATCGCGGCGAGTGCCAAGCCTAGCCCAGTATTGCCCGCCGTGGCTTCGACAATCGTGCCGCCCGGCTTTATCTTGCCGTCACGCTCAGCGGCCTCAATCATGCGTAAGCCGATGCGATCTTTTATGGAACCGCCAGGGTTGTTACATTCGAGCTTCGCATACAGCTCGCACAGGCCCGTATCAAGATGCGTGAGTTTGACGATAGGCGTATTGCCAATCAAGTCGAGGACGTTACCGTAAGTAGCCATGTGGTTGAGCTTTTGTTGGACGCTTTTGGCGTATTAGAAAAAATTTATTGCGCTTGTGGTGCAATAAAGGAAAGAATGAATTTTACCGCGATGGATAGCAATTAGCGCTGTTGCTATCTTATTGCTATTCATCAGCCTCACGCTATTGATTAGTTGCTCAACAAAGTGCCATTTAATTTTTTGGCATGATGAAATTAGCGCGCGCCAAATCAGTAATAGAAACACCATAAAGTTGCGCGACAAAATCTGCCGTTAGCAATTCGCTAGTTATCCCCTCGCGCACAGCGCCATGTCGATCAATAGCGATGGTACGCGTCGCACATTGCAACGCTTCATCGGGATGGTGGGTGGTAAAAAGAATGCTGACGCTTTGTGTTTGCAGCATATTGATTGTGTCTCGGACGCGCAGTTGATTGCCAAAATCCAGGCTGGCGGTCGGCTCATCCATGAGGATGATATTAGCTTGACTCGCAAGCGCCCGCGCGATCATCACGAGCTGGCGCTCACCGCCAGAGAGCTCAACAAAGTGGCGATCACGAAAATCAGCCATGCCCACTTTGTCCAGTGCATCAATGGCACATTCACGATCGTATTTGCTGGGACTTGCGTGCCAAGCGATATGCGAGACGCGCGCCATTTCAACAATCTCAACAACACTGAAATCAAACGTACCGCCGTTTATCTGCGGCACATAAGCAATGCTACGTGCGATGGTATTTGCAGGCATGTGTTGAATTGATTTGCCGTTGAGTTGTACCTCACCGCTGATAGCGGGGGATATACCGAGTAGCGTACGAAATAGTGTGGTCTTGCCGCAACCATTTGGACCGAGCACAGCGATGACTTCACCGCTACTAACGTTAAACGAAATATCGCGCGCAATGGTACGGCGCGGGTAGCCGATGGCGAGCTGATGTGTGGAGAGTAATGGCGCTGTCATTGTCGTCTGAATGAAGCGGCCATGATGCTAATAAATATCGGTGCGCCAATAACGGCAGTGATAACGCCTGGCGGTATTTCAATGGCGGCGATACTGCGACAAAGGGTATCCACCATGAGCATAAATGTACCGCCGATAATCAGGCAGAGCGGCAGCAATCGGGAAAGTTCTGCACCCACCATGAGCCTAACGGCATGCGGGATGATGAGCCCAACCCAGCCGACCACACCGCAAATAGCAACTGCAGCAGCAGTCATGAGGGTGGCGGCGAGTATCACGATCATACGTGTTGCAGCGAGATTTAGGCCAAGTGCGCGGGCTTCATCATCGCCAAGTGACAAAATATTGATGCGCCAGCGCAGCAAAAATAACGGCAATAAGCCAATCGCCATTAGCGGTAGCGCCACCGCAAGCTCTCTGTGACTTACGCTAACAAAGCTGCCCATGAGCCAATAGGTGATCGCGGGTAATTGTTGGTAAGGGTCGGCAAGATATTTGATGAGTGCGACACCCGCACCCAATAAAGAAGCCACCACCACGCCGATGAGCACGAGTGTCAGCGTCATATTCGTGTCGCCAATATTTCGCCCACCGATATAACGACTAATCATGTAAATAAGTGCAACCGCTGCAACACCTCCAGCGAACGCGCTTAGCTGTATGAGAAACAGCGGCAACGCTAAAAAAATAGCCGCCACAGCACCTAGCGCTGCACCAGACGACACGCCCAAAATATCGGGTGAAACGAGTGGGTTACGAAACAAATTTTGATAAGCCGCACCTGCTGCGGCGAGTGCTGCGCCAACGCTAAATGCTGCCAACATGCGCGGCAATCGGATATCAAACAACACAATATCGGCATTTGCCGGCACTTCAGCAACGCCACCAAAAATAGCCGCACGAATGAGTGCTAATAATTCGCCAAGTGATATGGGAAATTGTCCAACGGCGAGTGACACAACGCACATGATGAGTGCAATTAGCAACGCAACAATATTAATTAGCCGCACATTTTTGGTTGTAATCACGTCAGCCCAAGCAACTTCAGTGATGCCACCAACATCACAAAGGCTAGTGTCGCAATAAGCAATTTATTGCTTAATTTATAAATACCCAGCCATGTACCAAGTGCTGCGCCGATGAGTGCTGCCACACAGAGCGGCAATACCGCATTTGGGATAGTGGTTAAATTAAATGCGCCCTGATGTAGACCACCTGCCAGCCCCGCCATGGAGTTAAACAAAATAAATGGTGCGGCAATGCCAGCGGTGGTCTTCGGCCCTGCCCACATCAAAATCAGAATAATGGGCGATAAGAAAATACCGCCGCCCGTGCCTGTTAAGCCAGACAGTAAGCCAATTGCCGCTCCAATAAATGGTGCTGCTACTTTGGGAAATGTGAGTTTTGATTCGTCAATTAAATCTGTTTTCATCCACCAGGTTCGCCACACCATATAGGATGCTGAGAATAGCAATACGCCGCCAATGAGCATTTTATAAATCGGTGTGGGCAGTTTAATACCGCCGCCAATAAAGGCAAGCGGCACCGAGCCTAGCAACAAAAGCAACAATATTTTTGGATTGAAAAATTTTGCATCACTAAATCGCCACGTGGCAAAGGCAGCAATGACAATATTGAGCGTGAGCGCGGTGGGGCGCATGACTTCGGGCGCAACACCGACGATTGCCATTGCCGCTAAGTAACCGGATGCGCCCGCATGGCCAACAGCGGAATAAAACATGGCAACTACCGCGAAAATAGCCGCTAGTTGCCAAATTTGCGTTTCAGTCACGTGGACTAAATAAAATTATTTCGCGGAGCTCAATAATGGCTGCAATTCACCTGACTGGTGCATCTCACGCAAAATATCCGCACCGCCAACAAATTCGCCACTCACATATAGCTGTGGAATGGTCGGCCAATTGGCGTATTCCTTAATGCCTTGGCGAATTTCTTCGTCTTGCAGCACATCGACCGTGAACGGTTTATCAACACCGTTAGCCTTGAGTAACTGCGTGGCGGAGGCTGAAAATCCGCACATCGGAAATTGCGGTGAGCCCTTCATAAATAATACGACTGGATGGCTGGTAACAATGTCGCGGATTTTGTCTTGTGTGCTCATGGAGTGCTCGCTTTGTGGGAATAAATTGAATGACTAAATTACTAACTGGTGCAGTACGAATTAACACCACCGTTCACACTGAGTTATCGAAGGGTCTTGTCGAAGAAAGCCCTTCGATACCTCAGGGTGAACGGTGGTTGAGTGAACGACGTAACTAAATTATACGGCTTGGTGAAGCCTTCCAAGCGTGACGCGTTCAATGCCGGCTAAGTCGCATTCAGATTTCACATCAGTCATGCCTGCGGCAATAAAAATATCACGTACACGCGCGGCTTGGTCATAGCCATGCTCAATCATGAGTGTGCCGCCATCCAACAAATGTTGTGGCGCTTTGTTGACGATAACGCGAATGGACGAGAGGCCGTCTTCGCTTTCATCTGTTAACGCCATCGTTGGTTCAAAACGCAAATCACCAAGTGACAAATGTGGGTCATCCTTAGCGATGTAGGGCGGATTGGCGACGATTAGATCGAATGTCTGATTTTTTAACGCGCTATACCAATCGCTTTGAAGAAACGTCACCTTAGCGTTTAATTGTGTCGCGTTTTCTTCAGCGAGTTTGATTGCTAATGGGGATTTATCCACCGCAATAACTTTGCACTGCGGCGCCTCACATGCAATCGTAATCGCTATCGCGCCACTGCCTGTACCTAAATCACAAACTCTAATATCGACGGTCACTTTGGGCAATATTGTGCTGGAGATGCTCGCCAATGCTAGTGTTATTAATAATTCCGTTTCTGGGCGTGGAATCAATACATTCGCGTTGATGGCAAAGTCGCGGCCATAAAATTCGCGTTTACCGATAATTTGCGCGACGGGCACGCCTTTCGTGCGCGCTTCTAATCGCAATTGAAATTGCGCGTCTTCTTCATTGGTTAAGATGCGCTGAGTATGCGCAATCAAGCTCGCGCGGGAAACGCCCAACATGTTTGATAACAAATATTGCGCGTCAAATTTGTCAATCTGACGATAAGCCGCTGCTAACGATTCACCAACGCTGTTCAACATTCACTGTTCACCGTTCACGCTTTACCACTACCGATCAACTAATGAGGCCAATTGCTCTGCCTGATGCTCCGCAATTAACGCATTGGTGAGATCACTTAATTCGCCATCCATGATGAAATCAATTTTATAGAGCGTTAAGTTAATGCGGTGATCCGTAACGCGGCCTTGCGGAAAATTGTAGGTGCGAATACGCTCACTTCTATCGCCTGAGCCAATGAGTGATTTACGTTCTGCGGCTTCTTTTGACTGTTGCTCGCGGGTTTGCTTATCTTTGATGCGCGCCGCCAGCACTTTAAACGCCTGCTCTTTATTTTTGTGCTGCGAGCGGCCATCTTGGCACTCCACCACAATGCCGGTGGGTGCGTGCGTTAAACGCACAGCCGAGTCGGTTTTGTTAATGTGCTGTCCGCCTGCACCAGAGGCGCGAAAGGTATCAACACGCACGTCAGCTGGATTGATCACAACATCAGACACATCATCGGCTTCGGCCATGATGGCAACGGTAGCCGCAGATGTGTGGATACGGCCTTGTGTCTCAGTAGCTGGCACGCGCTGCACACGATGCCCGCCGGACTCAAATTTCAAGCGCGAATACGCCCCTTGGCCGACGATACGTGCAATGACTTCTTTGTAGCCGCCAACTTCACCAAGTGACTCTGAAATAATTTCAACCTGCCAGCGCTGGCGCTCCGCATAGCGGGTGTACATGCGAAATAAATCCCCTGCGAACAAGGCTGATTCGTCTCCCCCCGTGCCGCCGCGTACTTCGATAAAAATATTTTTATCGTCATTTGGATCTTTGGGCAGCAACGCTTTTTGTAGTGACGCGTCGATGGATTCGAGTAACACTTTGCTTGATTTGATTTCCTCTTCCGCAAAGTCGCGCATCTCCGGGTCTTTTGCCATGTCCTCAGCCGCCGCCAAATCTTTTTCAGCATTAAGGTAGTCATTAAACAGCGCCACCACAGGGGCTAACTCAGCGTGTTCCTTAGTGATTTTGCGGTAGCTGTCCATATCGTTGACAACATCAGGCGCCCCCAATAAGCCATCGATGTCGGCTAAGCGATCCACCAGTGATTGTAATTTTTGCTGGATGGAGGCTTTCATTTTTCTTCTTCTGTAATTGCATTATTGTTTGGTTCATCATGACCGGCTTCACGTGGGTAAAGCATGGCAAGCGCATCGGCCAACGATTCGCGCTCGGTCGGCGAAACGCGCCGGAGTGCATCCATTGGGTGATGCAAAAATTTATTTGTCAGCCCATTGGCTAAGGCTTCAATCACGCGCGCAGGACTATCGCCTTTGGCCAACATTTTTTTAGCGCGCTCTAGCTCAATTTGCCGATACTGATCAGCTCTGGCGCGTAGCTGCTGGATCACCGGCACCGCTACCCGCCCACTCAGCCATTCCATATAAAGACCCGCGTGGAGCTGAATGATATCTTCGGCCGCTGACACGGCTTGTTCGCGGCGCGCCATATTTTGCTGAAGCATTTTGCCTAGCGTGTCTAGTGTGTAAAGGTACACGTCTTCAAGGGCGCCTACCGCTGTTTCGATATCGCGCGGCACCGCCAAATCTACCAACATCATCGGCTTTTGACGGCGACGTTTTAAGGCTTGCTCAATCGCGCCCTTACCAATAATAGGCAAGCTCGACGCAGTAGACGTAATAATCACATCAAACTCATGGATACGATCAGGTAACTCCGATAACGCAATGGCCGTCATCGACGAAGCATGGGCTTGTGCAAATTCGGCGACAAATTCGCGTCCGCGTGCGAGAGTACGATTTGCCACCACAATGGCTTTAGGCGATTGCGCCGCAAAGTGAGTGGCCGATAAATGAATCATTTCACCCACGCCAATGAACAACACACGTATGTCGCTGATATCGCCAAATAATTGTTTTGCCAGCTTGAGCGAAGCGGCCGCCATATTGACTGAGGCTGAGCCTATTTCGGTCTCGCTCCGCACTTTTTTAGCGACTTGAAAGGTATCCTGAAAGAGTCTGGCGAGTGGCCCGCCTAAGGCGCCAACTTCAGTTGCAACTTTTACCGCATATTTAACTTGTCCTAATATCTGCGGCTCACCCAAAATCATCGAATCTAAACCAGAAGCCACTCGAAACGCATGACGAGTCACCTCAATATCAGTGTGGCGATATAGATGAGGTGAAATGTCGCCTTGGAGGGATGCAGATTCTGGCGTATTGTTTAACCAAGTTGTTGCTCGATCAATCACTGACACGTCATCTGCACGTAAATAAAGCTCGGTACGATTGCAAGTTGAGACCAGTACCGCTTCATCCGCCTTTGTGGCTAGTCGAAGCGACTCCAATGCAGGCCGCTGACGCTCGTTACTAAACGCGACTTTTTCGCGAATGTCGATGGAGGCTGTGTGATGGTTAAGACCTATGACGAATAAGGGCATTAGTAAAACAGTGACAAATTAGTAAATGGTAAATTGGAAATTGTAATTAACCCAAAATTATAGCAGCCTCACTTTCGTGCCCTATACAGTTCAACGGTAAAATTGTGCATTCATTAATTATTTTGTTTGGAGTTATTTCGTGCGAATCAATTTTTTATTAGCCGCAGCAATGTGTTTTTGCAGCCTGCACGCCACAACAGCTGACGCTTCTTGCCCACCCTTACTGAATCAACAATTTGAAACACTGCAGGGGAAAAAGGCAAATTTTTGCCAATACACGGGCAAAGTTTTGCTTGTTGTGAATACCGCCAGCTATTGCGGTTTCACTAAACAGTACGAGGGTCTTCAAGCGTTGCACGACAAATATCAAGCGAAAGGTTTGGTCGTAGTTGGCTTTCCTGCGAATGATTTTGGCAAGCAAGAACCCGGTAACAACGCGGAAGTCGCCGACTTTTGCGAACGGACGTTCAAAGTCAAATTTCCCATGATGGCAAAAACGTCAGTCGTTGAGGGAAGTGCTAACCCACTACACGAGGCGTTAGGGAAAGCGACTGGACAACGGCCAAAGTGGAATTTTCATAAATATCTGATTGGCCGTGATGGCAACGCTGCGGGTAGTTTTGGCTCGCGCACTGATCCGTTGGCGACTGAAATAACGCTTGAAATTGAAAAATTATTGCTGGCCGACGTTAGCCCTGATAAGGCTTCATCAAAAAAGTAAAATGCGCTATCTTTACAATAGGTTAGCGATGGTGCATCATGTGTTTTATTAACTTTACATAAGCACAAAACAGTCATGGCTGCAGCCGCCGCTAATCTGATGAGTCCCCTTGCTCGCGCGCTAGTGCAGCAGGGTAAGCTCGTCCAAGGTGATGCTAACGCTATTCAAGCTGAAGCCAAAAAAACAGGCGTGACTTTTATCGAGCAGCTGATTCATTCAAAAAAAGCCACTTCACGCGATGTGGCGAATTTTGCCTCGGCCACCTTTGGTGTGCCCATTGTTGATCTAAATTTGATTGATGTCGATTTGCTGCCGACCAATCTCATTGATACCAAACTGATTGGCACTAAACGCGTAATTCCGCTTCATAAGCGCGGCAATCGCCTATTTGTCGGCACTTCAGACCCAACTAACGAAGAAACTTTTTCGGCGCTCAAGTTTGCAACAGGTGCGACTGTTGAGCCCATTGTTGTTGAAGAAGATAAGCTCGCAATATTGCTGAAAAAATTCGGCGAGTCAGGGGCAAAGACGCTCGACACCATGATTGGCGATGAGACTTCGCTCGAGAACATCGACTTGGGTGATGACTTAAGCGCAGGCGAAGACGCTAATAGTAGTGGCGTTGTAGAAGAAATCGATGATGCCCCCGTGGTCAAATACGTGCAAAAAGTATTGCTTGATGCGATCAATGGCGGGGCTTCAGATATTCATTTCGAGCCCTATGAAAAGTTCTACCGCATTCGCTATCGTATGGATGGCATTTTGTATGATGTCGCGCAGCCGCCATTAGCCATTAAAGAAAAAATTGCCTCGCGCATAAAGGTGGTGTCAAGGCTCGATATTTCAGAGAAGCGCGTGCCGCAAGATGGCCGGATGAAATTGAGACTATCTGCCACTCGTGCGATTGATTTTCGCGTATCCACCTTGCCAACCATGTTTGGCGAAAAAATTTGTATGCGTATTCTCGATCCCTCGAGCGCGACACTCGGCATCGAGGCATTGGGCTATGAGCCTGAACAACGCGAGGCGCTGCTGCACGCCATCGGCCGCCCATACGGCATGGTGCTTGTTACTGGTCCAACAGGCTCAGGTAAAACGGTATCGCTTTATACCTGCCTAAATATTTTGAATAAACCAGGCATTAATATCGCTACGGCAGAAGATCCTTGTGAGATTAATTTGCCCGGTATTAACCAAGTCAACGTTAACGATAAAGCCGGTTTAACATTTTCTGTCGCCTTAAAGTCATTTTTGCGCCAAGACCCAGACATCATTATGGTCGGTGAGATCCGCGATATTGAGACCGGTGAAATCGCCATTAAGGCAGCGCAAACAGGGCATATGGTGCTCTCAACCCTGCACACTAACGACGCACCATCGACGCTGACGCGACTCATGAACATGGGCATTGCGCCATTCAATATCGCCACTAGCGTGATATTGATCACAGCACAACGCTTGGCGCGTAAGTTATGCTCATGCAAGCGGCCAATTGATTTACCCAAAGACGTGCTGCTGCGAGCAGGCTTCAAAGAAGAGGAGCTTGATGGCTCTTGGCAACCCTATGGCGCAGTTGGCTGCGACATATGCAAGAATAGCGGGTACAAGGGACGTTGCGGTATTTATCAGGTGATGCCAATTACTGATGCAATGACACGCATCATCATGGGAAATGGTACTTCAATTGACATAGCCGACCAAGCTGCCAAAGAAGGCATAGCTGATTTACGGCAATCGGGGTTACGCAAAGTCAAAGCAGGAATGACTTCACTTGCAGAGATTGAGTCAGTCACTAACGAATAACTGAGTACGATTTAAAAAATGCCTACGGCATTAAGGAGCAACACATGGCAGCGATTGCAAAACCATCTAAAGATGTAAAAGTTTATCTCTACACTTGGGAAGGTAAAGATAAATCTGGCAAGATTGTTAAAGGTGAAATGCGCGCCTCTGGTGAAAATATTGTTAACGCCACATTGCGCCGCCAAGGTATACAAAATGCCAAGGTTAAAAAAGCCTCCAGCGGTAGCGGTAAAAAAATTACTGACCAAGATATTGCGTTTTTTACCCGTCAATTAGCTACGATGATGAAAGCCGGTGTGCCGTTACTGCAAGCGTTTGATATCGTTGCAAAAGGCCATAGCAATCCATCAGTGACGCGCCTATTGATGGAAATTAAAACAGAGGTTGAAACAGGTTCAAGCTTAGCGCAAGCCTTTCGAAAATATCCGCTGTATTTTGATAATTTATATTGTAATTTAGTCGCGGCAGGCGAGCAGGCAGGTATTTTGGATATGCTACTTGATCGTTTGGCGGTGTACAAAGAAAAAATGATGGCAATCCGCGGCAAGATAAAAAAGGCGTTGTTTTACCCCATCTCGATTATGGTTGTTGCGTTCGTCGTGACCGCCGTCATTATGATCTTCGTGATTCCGCAATTCAAAGAGCTATTCCAAGGCTTCGGCGCAAGCCTTCCAGCGCCAACAGTGATCGTCATGCAAATGTCAGATTTCTTCGTCAGCTATTGGTACATTATGTTTAGCGCAATTGGCGGTGGTATTTGGCTATTTATGAATGCCTTTCGGCGTAGCGAAAAAATGCAGTTTACAATGGATCGCTTGATGTTAAAAGCGCCGATATTCGGTGACATGGTGCGTAAAGCCACGATTGCTCGCTGGACGCGTACGCTGTCCACCATGTTTGCAGCCGGTGTGCCACTGGTTGAGGCGCTTGATTCAGTTGCAGGGGCTGCAGGTAACAGGGTTTATACGATTGCCACGAAGAAAATTCAAGCAGAGGTTTCCACTGGATCAAGTCTCACAGTGGCGATGCAAAATTGCGGCTTATTCCCAAATATGGTGCTGCAAATGTGCGCGATTGGTGAAGAGTCTGGCGCACTGGATGGCATGTTGGGCAAAGTGGCAGATTTTTTTGAGCGAGAAGTCGATGACGCGGTAGATGCCCTGGCGAGCTTGATGGAGCCGCTTATCATGGCGGTGCTGGGTGTATTGATTGGCGGCCTAGTGATTGCGATGTACTTACCAATTTTCAAAATGGGCGCCGTGGTGTAATCGTTCAGAAGTGTCTCACCAAAATACGCGCAACAAAAATAATATGCGATGTGGGAGACGCACTTCGCTCATTCGACGCACGAACCTCAGACAAAAATGGATATTCTCGACGCGTTTCGCGCACATAGCTGGTTCTACCTAGGCACGCTTGGTGTACTCGGGCTCATGGTTGGTAGTTTTCTCAATGTGGTGATTCACCGCCTACCGAAAATGATGCAGGCTGATTGGAAGCAGCAATGTACCGAGTACCTGCACCCTGAGCTTGCTGAAAAAGAAGCCGCAGCAGCGGCAGCTAAGCCAGCAGCTAAATATAATCTGGTCGTGCCGCGCTCGGCGTGTCCATCCTGCGGACATATGATTACCGCAATTGAGAACATTCCGGTTATTAGCTACATGGTTTTAGGGGGCAAATGCTCTGCCTGTAAAACCAAAATCAGCCTGCGCTACCCTGCCATTGAAGCGCTTACTGGCGTTCTCACCGCCTTTCTCGCTTGGAAATTTGGTGTGTCGCTAGCCGCTGCGTGCGCGATTGGTTTTACCTGGGCATTGATAGCGCTCACTTTTATAGACGCTGACACCACTTTATTACCGGACGATATCACCTTGCCGCTGATGTGGGCAGGGCTGATTGTGAATGTATTTGGTGTTTTCACGACATTACCATCCGCCCTATTTGGTGCGGTATTTGGCTATTTGGCGCTATGGAGTGTGTACTGGTTATTTAAGCTGCTCACCAAAAAAGAAGGCATGGGTTACGGGGATTTCAAATTACTTGCTGCTGTTGGTGCGTGGCTAGGCTGGCAAATGTTGGGGCAAGTGATCTTGCTATCGGCGATGGTGGGTGCGGTAGTTGGCATTATTGGTATCGCCATATACGGACGCGAAAAAGGCGCAAAAATCCCATTCGGCCCTTATTTGGCCGCAGCCGGATTCATTGCATTGCTGTGGGGAAATGAGCTTAACAAATGGTACTGGACACTCGGGCGCGCATGAATATTGTCGGACTTACCGGTGGTATAGGCTCTGGTAAATCCGCTGTAGCGGATATTTTTTTGTCATTGGGCATTGCGGTTATTGATACCGATAGAATTGCACACGAATTAACAGCGGTAAACGGAATCGCAAACGCGCCTATTGGCGAGGCGTTCGGAGCAGAAATGCTTGAAAGTGGTGGCGGAATGGCGCGTTCCAAAATGCGCGCTTTAGTGTTTAATGACCCCAAAGCGCGACAAAAGCTCGAAGCGATATTGCATCCACTGATTCGCGATAGCGTAAATGAAGCCATAACGGCGCTGCCTCCTTCTGCGTACGCCATCTTAGCCATCCCGTTGTTATTTGAACGCATGACATTTCGTTCAATTATTTGGCGCACCTTAACAGTTGATTGCGCGATAGAAACGCAACTAAATCGTGTGATGTCACGCTCTAAACTTAGCGCTGATGAGGTTAATCTCATCCTAAAGGCGCAAGCGCCTCGGCAAATTCGCTTGCAGTTGGCAGATGATGTGGTGCATAACGAAGCGGGATTTGACCAGCTTCGCGTGCAGGTTGAGGCACTACATTGCCGTTATCTAATCGCAACGCCTAAGATGCAAATGTGAGCATTATTTGCGAACCGTCGCCGGTTGGTTCACAATGGCGACTTAGTTGTTTGGATGCACCAAACTGACACAAATAAACACTATCGCCGGTCGTGATCACCTACGAATATCCCTTAAACGAGCGCATCCGCACGCTACTCCGACTCGAGGACCTCTTCGATCGTGTTGCGTTTTTTATCGCGAAAGAAACGCCGCTTGATCATCAAATGGCGCTCAACAGTATTTTTGAAATTTTGGAAGTCGCCAGTCGCGGCGATTTAAAATCAGACCTATTGCAAGAGCTTGACCGGCAGCGACTTTTCTTAGAAGCATTGCGTGAAAATCCGGCTATTTCAGTCGAGAAACTTGATAGCGTTGTGGAAGAAATCGAATCCGCTTTTCAAGCATTGTTGGCGCTTTCTGGCAAGACGGGTCAGCATTTACGCGAAAATGAATGGCTAATGACCATAAAACAACGCGCGGCTATACCAGGTGGTACCTGTGAATTTGATTTGCCCTCCTACCATCATTGGCAACATCGTGAGAGTGATGCGCGTCGTGAAGATTTGCAAAAATGGCTTTCACCCTTAGCCGCCATTGGTGTCGCGTTGAGGATTGTCCTGCGTGTTTTGCGCGAAAGTGGCAAAACATTACCCTTTGTGGCGGTACGCGGGCTTTTCCAGCAAATGCCGATGGAACGCGCCGCGCACATGTTGCGTCTGACTATCCCGCGAGATTTACCGTGCGTGCCAGAAATTAGCGCCAACAAGTACGCACTTAATATCCGCTTTACCATTCCTGGAAGCGTGCAGCGAACAAAAGTGTTTGAGCAGGATGTTGAATTTAGTCTAGCCTACTGCAATCTTTGAACCAACATGCGTTGAATATGTCCGACATTTCTCTTACAAATGCTAAAAAAGTACGTTGTCCACAGTGCAGCGGTCAATCTTTATTTCATTCAAGCAACGCGTTTCGACCATTTTGTAGCGAACGTTGCAAAATGATAGACCTTGGCGCTTGGGCGAATGATGAATATGCTGTTCCGGGTTCACCACTTGAAACACCATTTACCGAAAATGGCGAAACACAACCTAGTCAATCACGCACATTGCAATAGTTTTGTTATAAACATGCAAAAAAACATTCTTGCTTGCAGCTCTCAGGCTGCGATAAAATAACTGAATCGCGAGTCAAGAGCTATTAAGCGCAATAACTTGGTCTTTTAAGTGCAAAATTCGAGTCATCTTGTGATTAAGGCGAACGAGGATAAATTCCTCTGGTTAGGCCAGCCCAATCGCTCTCTTACGCGCAATGGACGTAATCTTTGGCTAATATTGATTGGCTGTAACGCTTTCATTATTGCGCTGGTCGCGTTTTTGATCGGTGCTTGGCCAGTTGTACCATTTGCAGGATTAGAGGTAGCGCTTGTAGCGCTCGCGTTTTACTTGATTGGGCAGCACGATAATGATTACGAGCAACTTGAATTTGATGCGGATCAGTTTTGCTGGCGACGACAAGATGGAAAAACATTTACTGAACTACGTGGCAATAAAACGTGGTTGCAGCTTTTAATAAAAAAAGTCGGACGTGAACAGCAATTATTTTTGCGATACGCTGGCAAAGAAATCAATATTGGAAGTGGTTTACTTGAGCGTGACCGTATACAGCTCGCCAAAACGATAGGCGCAAAATTTATCAAGTAGTTAGTTTTTGAATGCCGATTTAATAAAGTTCGCACTGCAAAAAAACCATCGTAACAAAATAGCCTCAGACAAACAGAAATGAAACTAGCCATGAACGCCAAGAACGTCACCAGCGCGCAACCAAAATTTCCCAACCGCTTCGCAAGCCGAGCGGTCAGCGTGTTTATCGCTTTCACAGCGACCTTATTTGCGCCACTAGCCGCGGTAGCGAGCTACGACGTAAATATTCCAGCTCCCGCCACGACTATTGCAACGCAAATCTACGGCTTGCATATGTACATATTGTACTTTTGCATGGCAATTTTTGTAGTGGTATTCGCGATGATGTTTTATTCGATTTTCAAATTCCGCAAATCGAAAGGCGCCAAAGCTGACGTGAATTTTCACGAGAGCACGCTTATTGAAATCATCTGGACCACCATTCCATTCGTGATCTTGCTCTTTATGGCAATACCAGCAACCAAGACTGTGCTGGACATGAAAGACACATCCAACCCTGACATGACCATCAAGGCAACAGGATACCAATGGGGCTGGCGTTACGACTACGCGGCAGATGATATGGGCTTCTATTCAAACTTAAGTACGCCTTGGAGCCAGATTGGTCAGCCCGGCGAGGCAGCTTCTGAAGAAAAGGGCAAAGACTATTTGCTCGAAGTCGATAATCCGCTGGTGGTACCAGTCGGTAAGCGCGTGCGCATGCTTATTACTTCTAACGATGTCATTCACGGTTGGTATGTGCCACAGCTAGGCATCAATCAGTATGGCATTCCTGGTTTTATTAAAGACGTATGGTTTAAAGCGGAAACAGTGGGTATTTTCAAAGGCCAATGTAGTCAAATATGCGGCAAATTACACGGTTATATGCCCATTACTGTTGAAGTTAAGTCAGAAGCAGATTATGCAAAGTGGCTTGAAACATCGAAAAGCAAGTGGGGCAATAAGTCGAGCGCTCCAACAGCCGTCGCTGCAGTAGCCGATGATTACACTAAAGTTCATACACTTGCTGAAATGAAGACGCTTGGCGAGACCGTTTATGCGACCAATTGTGTAGCTTGCCACCAAGGCAATGGCAAGGGTAATCCGCCAATGTTCCCAGCGCTCTCTGGATCTAAAGTTGTAATGGGGCCAGCTGAAGCGCAAATCAACATCTTGTTAAACGGTAAAGCTGGCACTGCAATGGCCTCATTTGCGCGGCTATCTGATACGGAAATTGCCGCAGTTATGACTTATACCAAAAATTCTTGGGCGAACAATACCGGCAAGGTGCTTCAGCCGTCTGAAATTAAATCTAATCGCAAATCTTAACAGCACTTTCGTTAGTACCATCAAGTATTAAGTCACGATTTGCCCGTATTGTCGGGCATCGAAACAGTTTAGAGTCAGGAGAGCAACATGGCTTCAGCAACAACACACGATAGTAGTCACGGTCATGCGCATGACGATCATGGGCCAGGTCCATGGACGCGTATATTCACAACGACAAATCATAAAGACATAGGATCAATGTACCTGTGGTTTTCATTGGTGATGTTTTTTGTTGGTGGCGGTATGGCGCTGCTGATTCGTGCCGAATTATTTCAGCCGGGTCTCCAAGTACTTCAGCCAGAACTTTACAACTCGCTAACCACCGTGCATGCACTTATTATGATTTTTGGTGCTGTCATGCCTGCCTTCGTCGGCTTTGCTAATTGGCTTATTCCATTGCAGATTGGTACAGCGGACATGGCGTTTCCGCGCATGAATAATTGGTCATTTTGGTTAATGATTCCCGCTAGTATTTTGTTGTTGGCGTCGTTTTTTGTACCTGGCGGTGCAGCAGCTTCCGGCTGGACGCTTTATCCGCCGCTAGTTATACAAGGCGGTATTGGCGTTGACATGACCATCTTAGCTATACACATTTTGGGCGCATCTTCCATTATGGGTTCAATCAATATCATCACGACCATTTTAAATCTTCGCGCACCCGGTATGACGCTCATGCGTATGCCAATGTTTGTCTGGACATGGCTTATCACAGCGTATCTCATCATTGCGGTGATGCCAGTGCTAGCAGGTTGCATTACGATGCTACTGACAGATCGTCACTTCGGCACGTCGTTTTTTAATGCGGCCGGTGGTGGTGACCCAACGATGTTTATGCACATTTTTTGGTTCTTTGGGCATCCTGAGGTCTACATTTTAATTCTGCCAGCGTTCGGCATCATGTCGCAGATTATTCCTACATTTTCACGTAAGCCATTGTTTGGCTACGCATCAATGGTGTATGCAACCGCGTCCATTGCTGTGCTGTCGTTCATCGTCTGGGGTCACCATATGTTCACGGTGGGTATGCCAGCCGCGGGACAACTTTTCTTTATGTACGCCACCATGTTGATTGCGGTACCTACTGGTGTGAAGATCTTTAATTGGATTGCAACCATGTGGCGCGGCTCCATTACGTTTGAGACGCCAATGTTATTTGCGATTGGCTTCCTATGTATGTTTACGCTGGGTGGTTTCTCAGGCCTTGTTTTAGCAATTGTGCCAGTCGATATTACGCTCCACAACACCTACTATGTTGTTGCACATTTCCACTACGTACTATTCCCCGGCGCTATCTGGGCATTGATGGCTGGCGTGTATTTTTGGCTTCCAAAATGGACAGGGCGTATGTATAACGAAACGCTCGGCAAATGGCATTTTTGGTTATCCGCGATTTCATTTAATGTCACATTTTTCCCGCAACATTTCCTAGGTCTTGCAGGTATGCCGCGACGCATTCCAGACTACGCATTGCAATTCGCTGATTGGAATGCCATTTCCACCATCGGCGCTTTTGCCCTAGGCTTTAGCCAGCTACTGTTTGTGTACGCAGTTGTGTCATGTATTCGTTCCGGCAAAAAAGCTGAAGCCAAGCAGTGGGAAGCAGCGGACTCCATCGAATGGACACATCTGCCAACACCTGTGCCATATCACACCTTTGAAACGCCGCCTGATTTGCGTAACGTAAAGATGATTGGTCATTAGGCTCACTTGATAACGTAAATGTCAGATATTAATCCACCAACAAAGGCCAACAACACCAAAGCTATCAACATCACGCTAGTTGTGTTGGTGTTGTTTGTTTTCGCTGTTTTTACATTGACCATCTTGAAATTCATTAAGGCTTGGTAATGTCCGCGCAACTTGAACAATTTGCAATTGATGACGATAGCTTGGCGCCGGCTGAGAGGCGCGAAGCAAACATCGCTACGCTTAAAAAGCTTTTATTGATCGTAGCGATCATGCTGGCTTTTTGTGCATCAATGGTGCCGCTGTATCGGCAAATTTGTGAAGTGCTTGGCATCACGGCGACACGTGCAATTGCACAAAATACGCAAATTGATAAATCGCGTTTAGTCAAAGTTGATTTTGATGCAAGCTTAAATAAAAACTTTGCATGGAAATTTGAAGCGATAGAAAAGCATGTAGATGTGAATCCCGGCGCTATCGTTACCATCAATTATCGTGTGACAAATACCATGCCTTACGCCACTACGGGACGCGCTTCTCCAAGTTTTGCCCCAGTAGAGGCGGGACTACATTTTAATAAAGTTGAATGTTTTTGCTTTACAAACCAAACACTACAAGCTGGCGAAACACGCGATATGCCAGTGACTTTCTTTATTGATCCAAAAATGCCTTCAACAATTGGTGCTATTGCACTGTCCTATACATTTCATGATGTAACCAATGATGTGATGAAAGATTAAGCGCTATCTTTGGCGCTGGATCAACAATATGTGGAACACTATTAAAGCAGTCCTGTGGGGGTTTTTAGGTATACGTAGTAATAAAGGGTATGACGAAGACAGGCAAAAACTAAATGTTAAACATGTAATTATTGCGGGCATCATTTGTGCGGTGATTTTTATCCTTACTTTAATGACGCTAGTAAAAATAATAACCAGCAAATAATGAAACAAAACGAGTATAGAAAGTGGGAGCAACTATGAGCACTACAACAGGCGGTTACTATTTCGCGCCACCCTCAAAATGGCCCATTGTTGGCTCGACGGCGCTGCTATTCTTAGGCGCGGGCACAGTCATGTGGATGAATGATATCCAGCCGTGGGGCTATGTGTCGCAGTTGTTAGGTATGGCAATACTCATCTATATGCTGTTTGGCTGGTTTGGCAATGTGATTGAAGAAAGTGAAGCTGGCTTGTATAACCAACAGGTTGACGCTTCTTATCGCTGGAGCATGGGTTGGTTCATTTTTTCAGAAGTGATGTTCTTTGCAGCATTCTTTGGCGCGCTCTATTACGCTCGCGTGTTTTCGATTCCATGGCTGGGCGATTTTGATAATGCTTTTTTGTGGCAGGGCTACGATGCCAAGTGGCCGACCTTAGGTCCATACTTTGAGCAAAATCCAGCGCTCGCCTTTCAGACGATGGGCGCTTGGGGTATACCTGCTCTCAACACTGCGCTGCTATTGGCTTCAGGCGTCACGATCACCTACGCGCATCATTCTCTGATTGCAAACAACCGCAAAGGCTTGATTTGGGGTCTTGTCGCTACCATCGCGCTTGGTGCTGTTTTCATGGGCTTTCAAATTTATGAATACGTACACGCTTACCAAGACTTGAATCTCAAGCTGACATCAGGTGTGTTTGGTTCGACATTCTTCTTGTTGACGGGTTTCCACGGCTTTCACGTAACGCTTGGCGCTTTGATGCTGACCGTCATTTTGTTTCGCTGTATCAAAGGCCACTTTAAGCCAGAAAGTCATTTTGGCTTTGAAGCTGTCGCTTGGTACTGGCATTTTGTGGACGTAGTCTGGCTCGGATTATTTATCTTCGTATACGTGTTGGTGTAATAGTTTTGAACATAAAAAAGGCCGCCAATGAAATATCGGCGGCCTTTTTTATGTCGTTCAAGCTTGCATTGGAAATTACACGCGTGGGAACCAGCCAAAAATAAAGCCGCCAATTACCACTAAGAAAGCAACAATCGATAACGCCACACGAATTTTTAGCGCGTTCACCATCCGGTTAGGATTGCCTTTATTTTTGTACATAAAAAACAGCCCAGAAAAAAGACTCACAATCACTAGCAAAAGCAGAAAAATCAAAACGTATTTCATAAATTACTTTCATCAAGCGCTAATTTTTAGAATTATTTTATGTTCGGAATGTCTCATCTGCATTCTATACAAGCCAGTACAAAGCGGCATCACATTATGCGTTTCACCACAGCAAATTTTAGCGTTTCATTTACGCCGCAACTCGTGCCGACTATTGCGGCGATGTTTGCATTAGGGCTAACGTTATATTTGGCAACGTGGCAGCAAGGACGCGCAGCGGAAAAACGCCTGCTGCAAACAGAGTTTGATACACGCATCGCATTGCCTGCAATGATGTTAGGCACGGATCGTAAAATTGAGCCGTATCGCCAAGCAATTGCTATTGGTCAATACGATGCTGTAGGACAAATTTTTTTGGACAATAAAAGCGAAGGAACGACCGTTGGCTATCACGTGGTAACGCCGCTCAAATTGAACCAGTCCAACACCTATGTCCTGATTAACCGCGGCTTCACACCGCGTAGCAGAGACTATCCAATGCCACCGACAATTGATGTACCACTTGGAGAAATCGAAGTCTCAGGCATGCTTATTCGTCCTACATCGAAGTTTTTAGAGCTTAAAGGTGGCGGCACAGCAGGCATTACTGCGGGCAACACCGCAAACAACACAAATTTATCATCGACCATATCGAGCAATGTTTGGCAAAACCTAACTATCGAGCGCTATCGTGAACAAACGAAGCGCGATGTCGTTGACCTTGTTTTGTTAAGTTATCAGAGCGCGCCAAAATTAAAAGTCGTCACAGAGCGTCCCGATGCGCGCGTCGCAAAGCATGTCGAATATATGCTCACATGGTATTCGCTCGCCACCACTGTCTTGGCACTTTGGCTGGTACTGAATACCAAATTTAACCGTCAGAAAAACGTCCAATGAAACTGATTTCGAATCTCTCCCCGCGCACTAAATTTGTACTGATGTTCATCTTATTTGCGCTGCCGATTACAACATCGTATCTAATGTTTTTCTTCTGGAAACCTAAATTTACTAATAATTTTGGCGAGCTCATTGTGCCAGTAGTGGCATTACCGCAAGAGAAGTTCAATGTTGCTGATGGTAAAGACGCACCACAAAATGTACTTGATAAAAGTTTTCGCGGCAAATGGCTTATGGTAACGCGTGATAGCGGGGCATGTGACGCTGATTGCACTAAAAAGCTCTACACCATGCGTCAAGCACGCGTGATGTTAAGTAAGGATTTAGAGCGCGTTGTTCGTGTGGTGCTTATTGATGATGCCAATGAGCCGTCAGCGCAGCTACGTCAAGACTTTGCCGGCGCCGCCTTTGTGAAGGCTAAAGATTCAGCTTGGCTTGCAAGTCTGCCGCGCGTGTCAAGCGACACGACAAATGGTCGCGGCTATATCTACGCGGTGGACCCGATGGGCAATGTGTTTATGCGTTACACGTCCGACCACGACATCAAAGAGTTATCAGCGGATTTTAGAAAAGTACTCAAAGCCTCTCAGCTAGGCAAAGAGTTTGAAGATAAATAAAGGCAACTGTAAATGAAGATGAGTCCGATAGAGCACGGCGTGATTGGCGCAATAACGCTTTTAATAATTGCAGGGCTATTTTTGTGGGTGAAGCGCGATCAAATACGTTACCGCAAGTTAATCGCCGTCACAGCGGTAACGACATTTATCTTAATAATATTAGGTGCGTATGTACGGTTGTCAGACGCAGGCTTAGGCTGCCCAGATTGGCCTGGCTGCTATGGCAATTTTTTGCCTACCCAATCAGCAACTGAGATTCGTGCGGCTGAATTAGCGATGCCCGGCGGCGATGTCACCATGGCAAAGGCATGGAAAGAAATGTTACATCGTTATTTAGCCATGGTGGTAGGCGCAATGATTGCGGCGATCATGCTGGCGGCATGGTGGTGTCGCCGTGCACTTAATCAACACCCAGCATTACCGACCGTCATTGCAGCCGCTGTTATTTTTCAAGCAGCACTAGGCGCGTGGACTGTCACGATGTTGCTTAAACCAGCCATTGTGACTTCACATTTACTCGGTGGCGTGACAATATTGGCGCTACTCACATGGCTTTTGGCGCGTCAGCCAACCAGCGGCAAACTTGGCATGCGTATAATTGTTACTGCTCAATTAAAGTGGTTTGCTGTCTTTGCAACAATCATCTTATTTGCCCAAATTGTCTTGGGTGGCTGGGTGAGCACCAATTACGCGGCGCTGGCATGTACAGATTTACCAATGTGTCACGGTAAGTGGTTACCAAATATGGATTTCGCCAACGCATTTCACATCATTCGACCACTTGGCATCGGTCCAACAGGTGATCCGCTAACAATAGAAGCATTGCGTGCAATTCACTGGATGCATCGCGTAGGGGCGATAGTCGTGGTGGCAGTAGTGGGTTTATTTGCGTGGCGTTTAATGAAGACTGAAACGGGCTGCAAAGCAGGCAAGATGTTAGCGATATTGCTGACACTGCAAATCATATTAGGCTTATCCAACGTTTGGTTTAGTCTGCCGATAGCCGTCGCGGTAGGACACAATGGTGTTGCTGCATTGTTGTTGTCGTTAATGGCTGTTATCTTATATCGCTTGAATAAACAAAGCTGAAGCAATCACACATGTCTGAAAACATTATCGCCTATCAGCAGCCCAATATCATCGCGCAATTTATTACGCTGACAAAGCCGCGCGTGAATGCCTTGATTGTCTTCACTGCTATCATCGGTATGATGCTGGCCTACCCAGTAGGCATAGCGTGGGATATTGGGTTGATGTTGACTGCCACTGTGGGTATTTGGTTAGTGGCGGGCGCAGCGGCAGCATTTAATTGCTTGGTTGAAGAAGCCATTGATCGCAATATGGCGCGCACCAGAGCGCGACCGACTGTGGCTGGCACCATTCGCACATGGCAGATTGTACTGTTCACTTGTGTTGTGGGCGGCATCGGCTTGGCTATCCTATACTACTACGTGAATTCGCTAACCATGTGGCTGACGCTAGGCACATTTGTTGGTTACGCGATAATTTATACCGTGATTTTGAAACCAGCAACGCCGCAAAATATTGTTATCGGCGGTGCATCAGGCGCGATGCCGCCAGTATTAGGCTGGGCGGCGGTAGCCGGTGTGGTTAGTCCAAATTCGTTGTTATTGTTCTTGATTATTTTTGCGTGGACGCCGCCGCATTTTTGGGCGCTGGCGTTGTATCGTAAAAACGAATACGCAAAAGCTGGTGTGCCGATGTTGCCCGTAACCCACGGCGATGCATTCACTAAGCTGCATTTATTGCTTTATACATTTATGCTCGCCGCTGCAACCTTATTACCCGTTGCGGTAGGTATGGCAGGTTGGTTTTATTTAGCAAGCGTTATTATTTTGAATGGCATATTTATTTATTATGCCGTCCTGCTTTATCGTCGCTACACCGATGCGCTCGCGCGAAAAACATTTACGTTTTCCATTCTTTATTTGTCGCTATTATTTGCTGCGCTGTTAATTGACCATTACGCGCCGCTACTGACACGGCTTCTTTAATCATGCGCTCACTTACTTTATTAGTTTTTGCGTTTATTACAATTACGCTTACAGGCTGCGAGCCCGCTAAACCCGCCTTTAACAGTGTCGATATAACCGGCGCACCTACCTACGCCAACGACTTTCGCTTGACTGACCATACCGGTAAGCCGCGTACGATGGCGGATTTTCGCGGCAAGGTGGTCGCGATATTTTTCGGCTTTACGTTTTGCCCTGACGTTTGTCCGACAACGCTAGCCGAAATGAAACAAGTCATGCAGCAGCTTGGTGCTGACAGTAGCAAACTGCAAGTGTTGTTTGTGACCGTTGACCCGAAGCGAGACACCGCTGCCCTGCTATCCCAATACGTGCCTGCATTTCATCCGAGCTTTTTAGGGCTTTATGGTGACGACGCCACAACGCTAAAAGTTACCAAGGATTTCAACATCATCGCCCGTGTGGCGCGTGGACGCACAGAAGATTCATACACCATTGACCACACAGCTGGCACGCTGATTTTTGACCCGCAAGGCCGACTTCGTTTAATGGCACCTTACGGCATCGGCGCAGACAAATTAACAGCTGATATTAAACGGCTGATGTAACGCGTAAATTTTTATTGTCTTTATCAAAAGGGAAAACACTATGGCTATTCAACGCTTACACATCGGTAAACGTCTATCTGAGGCGGCGATTTATAACAACACCATTTATCTCGCCGGCCAAGTTGCCGAAGATAGCAGCCAAGGCATCACTGGTCAAACTAAGCAGGTGCTTGCTGCTATTGATAAGTTACTAGCCGAAGCGGGCAGCGACAAGACAAAAATTTTACAACTCAGCATCTTCATCGCCGATATGAATGATTTCCCCGCCATGAATGCGGTGTGGGATGAGTGGGTAGTGCAAGGTGCGACACCACCACGGGCTACAGTAGAGGCGAAATTAGCCAAGCCAGAGTGGAAAGTGGAAATGCTGGTAGTGGCTGGAATCTAAAGAAATTATGTAAATAAAAAGGGCGCTAACAGCGCCCTTTTTTATTGTCGACGCCTAGTAGAAATTACGCCTCAGCATAATCCTTTAGCGCGAGCTTCATTTTTTGCATCGCTTTGACCTCGATCTGGCGAATACGCTCGGCTGACACACCATATTCGTCGGCCAATTCATGCAGCGTTTTTTCTTCACCTTCATTGAGCCAACGCGTTTGGATAATGCGACGGCTGCGTTCATCGAGTGAGTTGAGCGCGGCTTCCATGCCTTCGGTCGCGGCCACTTCTTTTTGCATTACGCTTAAACGTGTAGCAGCATCCATTGTACTGTCTTGCAGATAAGCAATCGGGCTTACCCAATTTTCGTCGTCGCCATCATTTGGTTCGAGTGAAATTTCTTGTCCGGTTAAGCGCTTTTCCATTTCACTAACGTCAGTTTCTTTGACATTAAGTTGGCGCGCGACTTCTTTAACTTCTGCGGGTGAAAGCGTGCCGAAATTCGGCTTCATCGAGCGAAGATTAAAAAATAATTTGCGCTGCGCCTTAGTCGTGGCGATTTTCACAATGCGCCAGTTTTTCAAAATATATTCGTGGATTTCAGCCTTGATCCAATGCATCGCGAACGACACTAAGCGCACACCGCGATCTGGGTCAAAACGCTTGACCGCCTTCATCAAGCCAATGTTGCCTTCTTGAATTAGGTCAGCGTGCTGCAAGCCGTAGCCTGCGTAATTACGCGCAATCGCAACCACGAGCCGCAAATGCGACATCACCATTTCAGACGCCGCCGATAAGTCGCCGCGCTCTTTAAGGGCGACACCCAAGTTGTGCTCACGCTCAGGCGTCAACATCGGAATACGGTTCACACTCGAGATGTAATTCTCAAGGCTGGCCACTGATAGCGCGGACATTACAGGTAAATTCATAGCAGTTGTCATGAAAAAAGCTCCTCTCCTAATCACATAAGGCCAAAATGATTGGCTTCAAGTGCGGTCAAACAGAATATTAGCACTCCACAGCTAGGAGTGCTAAACGATGAGGAAGTTCAGATGTGACGTAAAGTTGAAAGTTGTATATTTAAGGTTAAGTGTTAGCGCTTACTGTGCGTAACACCCAATAAAACAGGTTAATTAATTCTATTGGCCTATTTTTGAGTTTTGAGGCGCGTTAACTAATGCCCCAAAATTAAAGCAATAACGCCAGATCGCTTTGCTTCAGGCAATAAATCACCTACACCTTGATCAAGTGTTGCGAGCCTACATTTGTTATGCATTGCTAACGCCAGCAAATAAGCATCAGTGGTTTGCCGATGGCCGATGAAAGACTTGCTTGTGAAGGTAATCAGCGCACTAAGCTGCAAAACATCAGCAAAAAATATGTGTCCTGGTAGCGTGGTCATTTCTGTCAGCAAATTGACTGCAGCACGCGGGCTCACAGCAGATGGAATAATTTTTGGGTTAGATGAAATACGAACAAATGCCAACTGCGTCAAAGGACAACTTGCCCATGCGGGCTTACCAGTCTCTTCAAACCAAACATGCGCCGCCTCATGATGCACATGCGATGGCCACGCTAACGCAATCAGCACATTGACATCAAGCAAAAAAATATTAGGCGCTTTCGGCGCCATTTTATTTGCTTGCTGCGGCATCAGTCTTCATCCATTTTGACGTCTTCCAGACCAATCATTGGCGTGCCGCTTGGTATTTTGAATACGGGAAAACTATTTTTGTGTGCCGTTATCGCTTGGCTTTGGGCATCAAGTCCAATATTAGCTAACTCAGAAATAATATCGCCTAGTGCCACAGAACGTGCCGCCGCTAATCGTTTGGCTGTGTTTACTAATTGCGGATCTAAATTTAATGTGGTTCGCATACGATCTCCTAAATACGTATAAACATTATGACATCAACACATCAGTGCATCACAACATCGTTGTAATGCATATTAGTCTCTTAATTCCCTTCCCCCTGCCGCCAATACATAGACACCGACACAAACGCGCCGATCCATCCCAACGCGGCACCACCGGCGATAACCCATGCTGATTGTATGAGCGTCGGTGCGCGGAGTTGAAAATCCGCACCGTAAGATGCGGCGAGAATGTTGACTTCACCGCCCACCCAGATGGTCAAGACGTTAACAGCAATGACGGCAATCACACCTGCAGCCGCACCTTGCAATATGCCGAAATATAAAAATGGTCGGCGCACAAATCGTCTAGTCGCGCCAATTAAACGTGCGACGATGATTTCGTCTTTTTGCGTGAGCATTTGAAGGCGGATGGTATTGCCAATGACAAATACGACCGCGGCGGCGAGTACAGCGCCAATTAAAAATACGATGCGTTGGGCAAACTCAACAAAGCGGGCGAGTTTTTTTGCCCACTCAAAATCCATTGTCACGACTTCTACTTTAGGCATCGCGGCGATGTCGCGGCGCATGGTATCAAGCGTTGCGATGTCGGTTGATTTTGGTTTGATGGCGAAGGCATGCGGCAGCGGGTTGCTATCGATACCTGCAAGTAGGTCGCCTAAGTTGGCGCGCTTTTTCATTTCTGCTAATGCAGTCTCGCGCGGGATGAATGCCACAGAGCCCGCATTGCCTTGCGCGCGTATTTTTTTCTCAATCTCTTTGGCCTCTATGTCAGTCGCGGTGAGTGCTAAATAGACATTCACGTTTGGCTCAGTATTGAGCCGCGATGCTGCATTAGTAACATTGGCAAAGACAATGTAGAGCGCCAGCGGCAGCAAAATAGCAATGGCAATCACGGCAATAGAAAGCGCAGTTGCTAGTGGCTGCGCACGCATTCGCATGAGCGCACGTGTAAAGGCTTGAGAGTGTGTGGTGAGCCAAGCGCGCATTATGAAATGACTCCTTGCTCGATAGCGATACGCCGACAGGCGAGACGCTCCAAGCCCACGGTATCGTGCGTCGAGAGCAGCACCGTCACGCCAACCTGATTAAACGACTTAAACAAATCCATAATCGTTGCCGCATACGCTTGATCGAGATTACCGGTCGGCTCATCGGCAATCAGCATCGAGGGACGATTGACAATCGCACGCGCAATGCAAAGTCGCTGCTGCTCGCCACCAGAGAGTTGAATTGGATTCGCTTTTTCGCGCTGGAGTAAACCCACTTTATCGAGCGCGGCACGCACGCGTTTGCCAGTTTCAATGCGCGTGAAGCCAGCAATTTCTAATGGCAGCGCGACGTTATCAAACACCGCACGATCAAATAATAATTTGTGATCTTGAAACACCAAGCCTAAGTTGCGCCGCAATACCGCGAGCCCAGCTTCCTTGAGCTTTGCTAAATTTTGGTTATTCACCAACACGCTACCTTGACTCGCTAATTCAATACCTGCCGCGAGTTTTAAGAGCGTCGATTTGCCCGCACCCGAATGCCCAGTCACCGCTACCATCTCGCCTTTTTCAATGGTCAGCGATACGCCCTTTAAGGCCTCATAGCCATTGGCGTAGCGCTTGGTAGTGGTGGCGAAGGTAATCATTGTTTGGGTTTGACGTTCGGCGTGTTGAGTTCAGTGTTGGGAGTTTAGCGTTTAGCGTGCGATAAATTTACAGCAATAATTGAACCTAGCAAGTATGAATAACCGCTCAACTAAAACAACGCATCCACATAGTCACGCGCTACAAATGGTCGTAAGTCATCAATCGCTTCCCCTACGCCGATAAATCGCACCGGAATTGCTCTATCCGCGGCAGCTACCGCGAGTGCGGCAATCATGCCGCCCTTTGCGGTGCCGTCGAGCTTTGTTACGACCAAACCCGTTAGCTGGAGCGCGTCATCAAAGGCTTTGACTTGGGAAAGCGCATTCTGCCCCGTATTTGCGTCTAAGACGAGCAATGTCTCATGCGGTGCAGTTGGGTCTGCTTTGGCGATGACGCGCTTTACTTTTTTAATTTCTTCCATCAGATGTAGCTGCGTTGGCAAGCGCCCTGCGGTATCGGCCAATATCACATCAATGCCGCGCGCTTTGGCGGCATTGACCGCATCAAATATCACCGCCGCGGCATCGCCACTTTCTTGCGCGATGACGGTCACATTATTGCGCTCCCCCCACGTCATGAGCTGCTCACGTGCGGCGGCGCGAAACGTATCACCTGCGGCTAGCATCACCTTCAAATTTTGCGATTGAAAATATTTAGCGAGCTTACCAATAGTAGTGGTTTTACCAGCGCCATTCACGCCAGCAATCATGATGACGAACGGCTTATGCGTCGATACATCGAGCGGCTGCTCAAGTGGGGAAATCAGCGCCGTCAGAGAGCGCTTGAATTCAACTTGCAACGTCTGACCATCGGCGATTTTTAAGGTGCGCTGCGCGGTTTTTAAGTCGGTAATTAAACGCGCTGCGGCATGTACACCAACATCGGCCGTGATCAAGGCAGACTCTAATTCCTCAAAAAGGGCATCGTCGATTTTTGGATAACGCGCGAATAAATCCGTCACATCGCGGTTTAACACCGCACGCGTTTTTGATAGCCCTGATTTGAGGCGGCCGAGCCAGCCACTTGACTCCGCTGGTGGCAATTCTTTTACAGGCTCTTTTTTACTAAATATAGAAAACAAAATTTAATCCTAATGCGAATAGTAGAAATAAATGCAGCTCTTTAAATAAGCTCAGGCATGACCCGTTTTAAGTAATCATCAAATAACGGCACGGTGAAACTATTATCGCCATGAGATGGACTGTATATCATGCCTTTTTTAATCAAGGAAGAACGTGTCGGTGCAACATTAGTCACTTCCCGTGCAAGTAAGTGGGCTATGTCACCAGATCTATGAGGTCCAGGCCCTAACTCTGCCATGGCGCGTAAATATTTTTTTTCTGACGGCGTGAGTCGATCAAAACGCACTCGAAAAAAACTAGCATCGAGTTCGGCTATCGCTAAATCAGTAGCAGCAACGGTATCGGCCTTGGTGATGGGCGAAGACATCGCACATTGCCAGCTATGCTTTCCCCATTCTTGGATGAAATATGGATAAGCATTTGTTTGTGCAAGTATTTCTGTCAGCGCATCGTCATCAAAGGCTACATTTAGCTTGGCTGCGGGTGCAACCAGTGCGCGCTTAGCCTCAGCGATTTCGAGTGGCCCAATTTCGGGATATTCAAAGAGTCTTTCGGCATACGATTTGGCGCGCCCCGCGTTGCCCACTAGCTGCGGCAGCCCCGCGCCAATTAGGGCGATTGGCAATTGTTGTTGTGTACATTTGTGTAGCGCTGTAATGAGTGCGGCGAATTGTTCCTCCTCCACATACTGCAATTCATCGATAAAAAAAACGACTGCTGTGCCTTTCTCGCGCGCCGCTTTGCCTACGCACACTAGTAGCTCAATCAAATCATGTTCAAGGTCGCCGCTATCGGCTACGCCTGCCTCTTTGCCTAAATCAAGGCCAAATTCAATATCGTTGTAAGTTAACTTCATTGCGCCAACAAATCCGCCCAGCGAGCGCAACGCTTTTTTTGCTAAGTCGCCTGCCGCAACCAATCTATCAAGCTTGAGTAATCCCGACCGCAGTGCGGGAATCAGCAGCGATGGAAGTGAACGTTTTTCCGGCGTTTCGATGCTGATGACGATGAAACCTTGCTCCTCAGCAGCTTGCGAGATACGCGTGAGCAATACCGTCTTACCAACGCCGCGCAGCCCAACCAGCAAGAGGCTACGCGCCGGCAGGCCACTACGAAATCGATCAAGCGCAATCGCAGCTTTCTCGATAATGTCGTCGCGTCCCGCAAGTTCTGGTGGTAATGTGCCTGCACCGGGCGCATAAGGATTAGTTCTCGGATTCATTTATAGTTAGTTTTGTATTAGTTATTAAATATGTCAATATTGACATAAGATTAGTATAAACAGCCAAGATTGGCAAGGTCACCAAGCAAATAGTCCTATGAAATCAAGCCCTACCAAGAATAAACTCACCATCAACGCTGGCCAGTGGCGCAGCCGTGTGGTCACATTTCCCGATATTGTCGGGTTACGCCCGACGCCCAGCCGCGTGCGCGAGACTGTTTTTAATTGGCTCGGCCAAACACTTCATGACAAGATTTGCCTAGATGCCTTTGCGGGCAGCGGTGCATTAGGCTTTGAGGCGGCATCGCGCGGCGCGAGCCGCGTGGTGATGTGCGAATCGAATGCGCTGGCCGTCGCCGCGCTCACCGAAAACGCAAAACGCTTGGCCGCCACCAATATTGAGATCATCAAACGCGATGTATTGCAGTATTTACCTACGCAGCGGCATATGTTTGATGTGGTGTTTTGTGATCCGCCATTTGATGCAGGGCTATATGCGCCATTCCTCGGGCAAATTCAGCCATTTTTGGCTGAAGATGCCCGTCTTTATTGGGAGTCGGCAATACCGCTAGATGCAGAGCCTAGCGTGCTAAAAGACTACGCAGTGGTCAAATCGAGCAAGGCAGGCGCGGTATATTTTGGATTGCTTAGTCGCCATATTTCCGGCTAAATGCGGTGAAAATACGACTACAATATTGCAGCGCACCAATTTAACCAAACTCTCAAGAAATCAACATCATGATTCGAGCCGTATACCCTGGCACATTCGACCCGCTCACCAAAGGCCATGAGGATTTGGTCGCCCGCGCCTCGAAGCTATTTGGCGAAGTCATTGTCGCCGTCGCCCACAGCCAAGCGAAAAAACCATTTTTCACATTAGAAGAGCGCGTCGGCATGGCACGCGAAATATTAGCCATACATCCGAATGTAAAAGTGATGGGCTTCGCCGGATTGTTATCCGACTTTTTGAATAAACACGAAGCCAACGTGATCTTGCGCGGCCTACGCGCGGTGTCTGATTTCGAATATGAATTTCAAATGGCCGGCATGAACCGAAAGCTTAATCCAGGCGTCGAGACGATGTTCGTTACACCATCCGACAAATACATGTTTATCTCCGCCACCATCGTGCGCGAGATTGCCGTACTCGGTGGCGACGTGTCTGACTTCGTACATCCGATTACGATGGCCGCACTCAAAACCAAGGTCGGCAAGTAGTCAATCATGGCGCTCAAAATCACCGATCAATGCATCAATTGCGACGTGTGCGAGCCAGAGTGCCCGAACGATGCCATCTACCAAGGCATCGAGATATACGAAATTGACGCAAGCAAATGCACCGAATGCGTCGGCCATTTTGACACCCCGCAATGCCGTGAAGTCTGCCCGGTGGATTGCATTCCGGTGAATGAAATGCATGTTGAAACGAAAGATCAACTCATGGCGAAGTTTATTCAGCTCACTAAGATGAAGGCGGCGGCGCAGGTTGGTGTCTGTGGCCTAATAAGCCTGTCGGCACTATCAAGCAATTAAGGAACTTCTCAAAACCCGCCGTTCGTGCTGAGGTATCGAAGCACACACTTTTAAGTGCTTGATTTATAGGACTTGAACAACCCTTCGATACCTCAGGGCGAACGGAATTTGAGGTTATAAGAAGTTCCCATTAACAAAAGTCGTTTATTCACGTGCCTTTTGGCGGTTAATTGCTTCAAGATAGCCGCCAGTAAACGAGTTTCATTTTTGACGTGGGCAACAAGTCATACTCGATCCAGCGGGCTAATCACGCCACGACCAGCGACGTTCAACACATTCGTGTAAATCATGGTTGTTTTCACATCAGCATGCCCGAGTAACTCCTGTACAGAGCGTATGTCATAGCCGGATTGCAGCAGGTGCGTGGCAAAGCAATGCCTAAGTGTATGCGGTGTAGCAAGTTTGACAATGCCAGCATCTGTCACTGCGCGTTTGAAATCGCGCTGAAAAGTCTGATCATAAACATGATGTCTTCGCACGACACCTGTGCGCGGATCGGTTGAATGTGTAGCTTGGGGAAACACCCAAAACCACGCCCAACCTTTGCCCGCGTTCGGATATTTTTTGTCCAGCGCATGCGGCATGAACACGCCAGCCTTGTCAGCCGCAACATCTTGTGACCACGTTTTGTAACCAATACGCCCGCGCATTGGCAAGCTGCGCCTTTAGTGGCACGACCAATGATTGCGGCAACATCACCACACGATCTTTGAAACCCTTACCCTCTCGAATGACAATCGCCCGATGATCGAAATCAACATCCTTGACCCGCAATTGCAATGCCTCGGTGATTCGCATCCCTGTGCCATAGAGTAAGCGGGCAAGCAACGAGTGCGTGCCCGTCATGAGCGCAAACACGCGAACCACTTCCTCTTGCGTGAGCACCACCGGCAGTCGCCGTGGTGCCGATGGTCGCTCAAGCCCCTCAAGCCAAGGTAGCTCCATACAAAGTACCTTTTGGTACAAGAACAAAATTGCCGATAGTGCCACGCGATGGGTCGACACTGAAATGTTGCGCTCAGTCGCCAAAAAAGTTAGAAATGCACGCACCTCATCTGCCCCCATCTCACGCGGATGGCGCACCCCAGACCAACGAATAAAAAATCGAATCCAGTAAAGGTACGATTCCTCAGTGCGAATGCTGTAATGCAAATAACGAATCCGCTCGCGCACCTGATCGAGAATTTTTGTTGATTGCAGCACCGGATAAGCAATGCTAGACTGCCTTTTAGTTACTTTTTGTGATCGAAAAGTCGGATTCATACCATTGCTGGAAAACGTGACCTGTTATTAGTGTATGTTTATACAGTATAATAATGGAACTTATTGATTACAAGCAGTTTTTTAGATTTTTCACTGGAATGTTAGGGCGCACCGTGGAATGTTATGCGGATGTGGTGCTCCCTAAATCGAGTTAGCGATTCCCATGCAATCACACGCTCTCGTACGAACCACAATATTCTTAAGCCTCTGGCAGTTTCTCGCTTGGTTTCTCTCAAGCATGCTTGGCGCGGCCGCTATACCTTGCTGTAGCGATCCGTCACCAGCAATTCCCGGGTGGTACGCGTTCGTGTCCTTGCCAGTCACTTTTGCAGTCTATTTGGCGCCGGCATTCGTTTGCGGTCTGCTCACAACCTCGCGCGCAGTCACATGTGCATTTGTCGCTGGTGGCATTGGGTCGCTTGCCTGGAGCGTCCTCGGCAGTCATATCATTGCTACACTCATTCCCGCGTACGCCATCAGCGGTTTGGGCGATTTCACCAACCTTTTTGGCTTACTGTATTCATTCGAAGTGCTCTCGTCACTTTTGTCGTCATCCTTTTGGTACGCCGTCGTGGCGGCCATTGGCGCGTGTGGCGGCATCGTGTTACGCGGCCATCGAATCGCTAACTCGTCGCTCAAGGTCGCTCCCTTCGGTCGCGGGACGCCGCAAGAGCGCGGCGCCTCTTAGCTCGGACGTTAGGCATCACAGAAGACCCCCATGCCCGTCCCTCGCGCTGTTCTCCTTCGCCAGCTGATCGAGTATCGACTCCCGGTGGAAGCCACCATTGCCGAACTGTCAACGTATGGCTGGGACTCGGAAGAAACGCCTGTACGCCTCGAGGCGAAAGACATCGAAGGCGTCCTAAATCGCTACCTGAATGAAGAACTAAGCTCTGAACAGGTCACAGATTGGGCGGATCTCATTGAATGCAGAGAAGACATTGACTCGGGCCAAAGCGAAAGTACGCTGTCAAGCCTGATTTTCCGGCTTGCCAACCCGAACCTAAACGTCAGCGTAACTCCTTCCCTGGCTCGCGAGATGCTTGCGCTACTTGCCGAGCAGGGCGAGCATAAGCAAACCGACTAAAGGCCCCCATACTCGGTCGCACACCCAGTGATGCCTAACCCCTCGCTCAAGCGGAGCGCCAACGGCAGGCCACCAGGCCCGGGCCAGTGGTACTCCGTACATTATCACTGGCCCGGGCTTGGCGTCCTGCCGTTGTCGCCCGCTTAGCTCGAACGTTAGGCAAAAAAACGATGGCACTTTGGACTGAAGGAAAGAGAGTAATGTTCATCGGCTTTTCGGGCCTTCAATTTAGTCCGACCGCAATGTGCTCAGCGACCCTCACTGAAACGCGAACAATGGTGCAAGAGTTCTACGTGCAACGTGGCGCTACAGCAATCAGCACAGAGGAAGCGCCGGAATTGTCGTTTGTTCGTGGCCGTAAGTGGATTGGCTGGTTATCCTGGATATTGCCACTATCTGAAAAGTGGCCGTTTCAAACAATATCTGTTTCATTCAGCGCCCAGACTGAAGGCATTCTTGTAAACGCGGAATACAACGTTTGGCTATTTCTCACGATTGTTTTTCCACCCAATTCATTGGAAAAGGAAGCGCAAGCTTTGCGGAGCGTCTTGGCGGAGACGCATGCCTAACTCGTCGCTCAAGGTCGCTCCCTTCGGTCGCTGGACGCCGCAAAAGCGCGGCGCCCTTTAGCTAGTTCGTTATATGGCACCGTACGACCTTGCGCTTTCGACCAAAAGCAGTCGTTCAACACAGGGTAAAATTATCCTCGTGCTTTTAAGAGAAACTACTAGACTAGTTGACGCCTAATACTGCTCGAAATACATCAAGTATCGCCCTTTGCCTGGGGAGGCCATTAACGGTGTCGGATTTCTCCAGGAACATCCCGTTCTGACGCATATCCACATATCCATGCACCATTGACCACAGAGCAATGGCAACCGTATCGCGATCAAACGTTGATTCGGGGATAGTCTGTTGGATTTCTTCACATAACCAATCGTAAATTCGGTCTGTAACTTCAAGAATGCTCGGATCAGCATAGTCAATAAGGTCTCGACGCCACAGCAGTTGGTACCGGTTCGGATATTTCAAACCATAATCCAGCATAGCGCTGGGAATGGCCTCAATTCTCTCCACACTGCTCAGACTTGAATTACCTAGTCGTTCTTCGACATCCGTGAGAATGTTTTGAAACTGTTGGACCGCGATCGTAGTTAGGAGTGATTGCCGATCCTTGTAGTGATTCACCGGAGCCGCGTGGGACACGCCCACCTCGCGGGCAACGGCCCGAATGGTGACTGCTGAGACTCCGTCCGCGTCCAGAAGCGACAGGGCCGCGTCGTGAAGGGCTTCTTTGAGGTTGCGATGGTGAAAAGGTTTGTCTTTGGACATTGCTTATATTGACACCGTCAATTAATGGGTTAATATTGATGGTGTCAATATTAACCCAGAGAGCTCAATATGAAAAGACTCACTATCGTAGCGGTCACGATGAACGCCATCGTATTCGCACTTTTGGTACCCGTTCTTGAACTAAACAGCAGTCACCTTACCAATCCGCTATGGCCATCACACGCCAGGCTTCACGTAGCGTGGCAAATCTTAACCAATGCAGCGATTGCGATACTTGCACTGCGACTTGCATTCAGTGGACGGGATTCTTGGGTTGCGATTGCTCTTTGCCTCATAACCGAAGTTTCATTTCTAATCGCATGGGCAACATCCAGTAGCTACGGCGGTTCTATGTTGCATTCAGACGGCACGCAAATGGCCATAGCAGGTATTAACGTCGCAGTGCTTGTGGTGGCAACCCTCACTTCCCTGCTTGTAGTGAGTGCATTTCGGGAGAAAGCCAAATGAACTCAAGCCACATTTTTTGGCCTGTCCTGGCACAAATTTTTCTGACCCTGACAATGTTCATTCTGCTTGGGGTGAGGAAGACCATGGCGGTAAAAGCCGGTGAAGTGAATCGCCAGCAGGCGGCTTTGAACAATAGGGTATGGCCAGAGGATGTGGTCAAGGTCTCCAACAACATCGCCAACCAATTTGAAGTACCGGTGTTGTTCTATGTACTCTGCTTGCTGCTCTACAGTATTAATGCTGCAGGCATGGTCGCCATCGTTCTGGCGTGGATGTTCACGATGAGTAGGTTCGCTCATGCCTACGTGCATATTGGTTCCAACTTTGTACCAATGAGATTACGGCTATTTCTGGTTGGATGTCTGGTAGTGATTGCGATGCTCATACTGGTAGCTTGGGAATTGGCTACAGGCATTGTAGCTGCTTAACCAGATAACGCGCGTGATCACTGCGTTCAAGGTCTGTTTATGGCCGAATTCGGCGGTGGAAATCCGACTGAAGTGCCGTATAACAATGCCTTGCAGCCGACAAACAACCGCTATGCGGCTGAAGGCAGGCGTTATACCCGTCAATCAACCCTCACTCACTCATCATCATGCCGCTTACCACTAAATCGCTCAACACTTTCACGCACTACCGCTAGTGCAGCGTGTTTGGTTTTAATCACATCAATACTGGCTTGAAATTCGGCGATTTTCTCGGCTAAGTCGAGCTCGGCGGAGCGAATCATTTCGACTTTGCCGGAACGGTCCAGCATGCGTTTGTGCAATTCTTCTACTGGTTTTTCGATGCCCGAATAGACGCCACGCATCCACGAAGACGATTCACGATTGGCGATTTCGAATACGTGAATCACGCGCTTGGCGATACTGGACTCAAACAATTCGGCGAGTGTGCTGGCGCGTCGGACGATCAAATTACCTGCGCGCGCCAATTCTGCGGTGGCAGCTTCTTCGGCCTTTTCGATTTCGGTTAAAAAGCGATGGGTCGCGAAGGGGTGTATTTCATGGTGTCCCAAAGACAGATTGCGAAAAATATTCTCACCCAAGTTGCCGAAAACCAAGCGTATATCGTCGAGCTTTTTATCTATCTCGCTGATACGCGCGCGCGATTTCGCAAAATATTGCGTGAGCGTTTCGTTTAATTTGCCTGGCATCATGTTCGACGCAATTTGTTTACTTGTCGCCAGCGCTTCTTCGCGAGCCGAATCAGGCTTCGTCATCACTGAAAGCTCCGCGGCCAATACAACATGTATCGGTTTGGCCGCGCGAAGTTCGTCCATCGCGACGTGCAGTGCAACCCGTTTACTGCCGACTTCATTGCTAATTGATGCGGAAAGCGCCAAATTTTTATTCCTGAGTAACGTGAGCGCACGTAAGCCTTCTAATGCTTCAAAACGCGCTTGGTCAAGCGTGGCTTGCGAAGCCTCGAGCATGTCCGAAAGCTCACTCAAAATATCCTTGCCTAGTAGTGCTTGTCGATTTTCAGGCAGATACATTGCAAGTGCACGCTCAAGCCGATACAGCCGACTTTTTAAAAGCGCATCTTGGTTATTTTCAAATGCACCGACGAGCGCTTGTAATGCCGATACGGGGAGAACTTTTATAGGCTCCACGCGCATCAAATCAGCCACATCTTGAACGCGCTTATCAACTTCACGAAGCCATTTCCGATCGGCTTCAATGGGATCAATTTCATCGGCAAAATGCAGGCGATCAATTTTATTGAGCACCACTAAACGCGCTTGCGTGGATTCATCTCGCTCACGATCACGCTGATTACGTGCGCCGCCGAGTTGATCTTTCCAAATACTCAAATCCGATTTGCTCACACCATCAACCGCATCGAGTACGACCACAATGGCATCCGCCGCTGGCAAAGTTTCACGCGTAAATTCGGGTTCACCGGTGAGCGCTGATAAGCCGGGTGTATCTATGATAACGAGCCCCGCATCGAGCAGCGGATGCGGAAAATTGATTACCGCATAACGCCAACGGGGTACATCCACCCAGCCGCCATCGCGGCTCATGTTCGTTAATGTATCTTGATGTAGCCCCCACGATACAGCATCGCCCACCGAGACGCGACGTGTTTCGGCTAAGCTGGCAAACGCCTGCGAAATTGATTCTGGATTATCCGCATCAAAAAAAATACTGCGCCAAGCGCTTTCATCTTCGTAAATTTCCTGAAAGCGGCGAGGTGACTCTCGCGACTCAATCGGTAATAGTCGTAGGCCCGTTTTACGATTACGATCAAAGCGTACTTCGGTTACGCAGCGTGTGGCCTGCAAGAGGCCTGATGGTAGAAAACGTCTGCCAAGGTCGGCGAAAAAGAGCGCGTTAATGAGCTCTGATTTACCACGCCCCGCTTCGGCAACAAAGATGACGGTAATGAGCGCCTCTTCTACCTTTGCGGTTAAGGAATCAATGCGTGCTTCCACGCCAGCGTGATAATGCACGCCGCCATGCTCACGCAAAAAATCGCCGACGCGCGCAATTTGCGTGGTCATACCGTAGCGCCATGATTGAAGATTGGCGAGTCGTGCGGTTAAGGCGTGCTTTGGTTGCATTCGTTGGGAGGTTATTTTTGTGTGACTTATTATGGCCGACTTAGTGAAAAGCTGCGCAATCGCTTAGCGTTGGCAACGCGGGCAAAAATAAGTACTGCGCTGCCCCTGCCGTGTCATTTTAACTAGCGTATTGCAAACGCGACATGGTTCGTCGGCGCGGTCATAGACCATTGTTTGTAATTGGAAATAGCCGGGTTCCCCGTCGGCTTTTACATAGTCGCGCAGGCTCGAGCCACCAGCGGCAATCGCATTACTAAGCGTTTGGCGAATCGCGGCAGCAAGCAAATCATAGCGCGCGCGGCTGATACGGCCTGCCGCGATGGTAGGCCGAATACCCGCGCCGAATAATGCTTCTGAGGAGTAAATATTGCCGACACCCACCACCACATGGGCATTCATGATGAACTCTTTAACACTCACAGCACGCTTGCGTGAGAGCGCAAATAAATGCGCGCCGTCAAAATCATCCGACAAAGGCTCAGGGCCTAGATGGTCAAGTAGCGGATGCGACGCTATCGCACCGTCAATCCATAACATCGCACCGAAGCGGCGTGGGTCGTGATATCGAATGATCGTTTTATTCTGGTTAAGGACGATATCAACATGATCGTGTTTAACGGGTAGGACTGCGCTGGAAGTGGCAAACAATGAGCCTGACATGCCTAAATGGCAGAGTAAAAATCCGCCGCCTGCAGTGGACTCAATATCCCACAGCAAATATTTGCCGCGTCTGGTCACATCTTGAATGACGCGTGACACCATCCGCTTTTTGAGCGTAGCCGGAATCGGCCAGCGCAGGCGCGTGTCCCGCACCGTGACATCCACAATTGTTGCCCCAACCAAGTGCGGCAATAATCCACGGCGTGTCGTTTCGACTTCGGGCAATTCGGGCATGGTGAGCGTCAGCGTTAAATTAAGTTAAGTTAAGGCTGATTTTGGCACTTTCGCTAACGCCATGCGGCGGCAATAATAAATGCAAAAGTCGTTTATTGACGTGCACCTTGAGGCATATATGCTTCAAGGTAACCGCCAATAAACGACCTTTAATAAAAGTCGAGCTTCTCATAACTCAAATTCCGTTCGCCCTGAGGTATCGAAGGGTTGTTCAAACCCTATAAATCAAGCACTTAAGAGTGTGTGCTTCGATACGCGTAGCGTACCCTGTCCTGAGCTTGTCGAAGGATCAGCACGAACGGCGGGTTATAAGAAGTTCCCTAAACTAATGTATCGCCGCTGGTGCGTTGCGAAACCACAGCGTGCGTACCAACCAGTATATAAGTGCCGCCAGTACCAGCAACACCGGTATGGCAAGTAGCCAAATATGTCGCAACGGCTCTGGAAATAATTTCGCCTGACCTAAAAAGAAGGCGGAAGTTGCCATATACATCGCAAAGCACATGCGCCACAAATGTCGGGCGATACGATGTTTACCCTTGATGACGCCTACCGCGCCATTCGCCCAAATCATGCGCACATCGAGCACAGCACCGATGATCGCAATGGTGCCAAAGAGCAGGTATGCCGCAATGGGATAGCCATCAACATTCGTTTGCCCCGCAGCTAATGCTGTCAAGCCCCATTGCAAGCCTAGCACCCCCGCGAGGGCGCCAATCATCATCACGCTAATATTGATTGCTAATGCCGCAAGCAGTAGCGGGCGAACGGTCAAAACCGATGACAGCACCAAATAAAACGCCAACATGCCAGCAACAATCGAAATACGGATGCCCAAGATGGCAGCAGTAACCGCACCAGTTGCTGACATGACAAGCATTGCCACCACAAACACCATGCCACCTTTTCGGTGAAGATAGCTGCCCTTTTTTACCAACAGTGCAATGGCACCGGCGATAAGCGCAGCAGCGCCTGTGAATACATGTAGCCAAATAATTAGTGTCATGATGTCTACGCCTTCAGAAGTGGTAACCACATCACCGCGCCAAGCGCTACGATACCCAGCACCATGCAGCTGGTCATGGCGAAAATGACAATCGCCACAGCGCGCTTAAACATAATCTTCTCACTCACTTCAGCGCGTAAATAGAGCGCCACACAAGCCATCGGCACAAGATAGCAGCCAAACCCCCATGCCGTCATAAAAGCTTCCGTCATCGGTTTCGGCGCACCCAATAATTTCACCGCAACGATGAACCACGCAAACATGCCCAAACGCAAAAACCACACGCCGCCAGCGAGCATAAAGGTATGCATTGCCAAGGCGCGATGCCGCTGAAAATCCCGCAACCGCGCCGCACGCCAAGCGAGTGTGGCGAAGAGCAAAATGAGAATGCCGTTTATCGTTATCGCAATGCTGCCCGCTTCGCGCCACCAATTAAGGAACAATCCACTCGTACTCACCGCCAGTATGGCTAACAAGAAAATACGCCCATTCCAACGATGAAATGTCGGAAAGCGACTGCGAATCTGCGGCGTTAGTTGCAGCACGCCACCAAATGCGACCAGTGCCGCCACCACCACATGAAACGCGAAAATTAAATTGCCGGTAGGGTCGCGAGCGATAAACCCATAAGGCAGGATTTTATTTTTTGTCCAACCTTCAAAATTGCCGGTCAGCGAGGTTGTCCAATAAAAGCCAACAATAAAAATGAGGAACGCCAATTGTCCAATGATCGTTACCACCAGCCAATAGTTGGCCGCGTACCGCAGCATGTTAGTGGGCGATGTTACGCTGTGGTGCGCGTCAGCGAGAGCAATATGGGCAGACATTTTTTTCCTTTTTTTAGCGCGATGCAATGTTGTGTGTGGCTAGAATCGCTAAAAAATTGTCGTCCGTAAACAGCTTTGCGATAAGCCACGATGCCACGGTGCGAGTGACGCCCACGCCGATTAAGTGACATGAAATTAATCTCAAAAGCCGCTTTTTTCAATGGATTTGATATCAAACCATCGCCTGAAGAGTTGTCATCAACATAGTCAAACTGGTATCGTTGGTAAATGACTGCTGACAAAAGTTTATTTTTTTATCAATGCCGTGACGCGCTCCAACGCGTTTATGCATGGCGACGCGTGCGCGTGGTGATTGTCACTGCACTTATCGTGAGTCTGCCGTTTTTACTCACGTGGCAAACCAGCAAGTGGATACTCATTAGTCGATTACTGCTAACAGGTTTTGTCTCACTCACCATCTTTGGCATCTTCGAGCGTTGGCCACGACGATTACCCTCTTGGCTAGCACGTTGGGCGCTGCAAGTAGCCATGGTAGCTATTGCCATTCCCTTTGTCACCGCCTTTGGTTACCACATCACCACGATGGAACTTACGACACCATGGTGGCGCGATAAAGATCGTTTAGAGGGGTTTGGCACATTCACTTTTTTAGGGTTGATTATCGTGCCGTGGGCGGCGGTAGCGGCGCTTTTAAAGCAGATTAAAAATGAAGCGCAAACGCAGGCGCTGACCTTTGCACTCGAACGCAGTGAATATGAAAAAGAAGCGATCAACGCGCGGCTGCGTTTATTGCAAGCGCAGATTGAGCCACATTTTTTATTTAATACCTTGGCCAATGTACGTGAGCTGGTTTATCTGGGCGCGCCCAATGCCACGCAAGTGCTTGATAGCTTAATTGCTTATTTGCGCGCTGCCATGCCGCGACTCAACACACCGCAGGCCACCTTGCGCCAAGAGCTTGACTTGGTGCGTGCCTATTGCGAAGTGATGCAAATGCGGATGCCAGACAGACTGCAATTTAGTATCACTGTTGATGAAGCGGCGAATGACGTTATCTGCCCGCCGATGACCCTACTCACCTTGGTTGAAAACGCGATGCGTCACGGCATCGATCCAGCAGAGCGCGGCGGGAAAATAGCGGTAACCGTTAGCGTGAGTGACGGCATGTGTCGCGCAATGGTATGCGACACAGGTATCGGCATCAACAAACAGAACAGCACACATGGCACCGGCTTAACCAATTTAGCCGAGCGATTACAGTTAGCCTTTACGGGTAAAACATCCCTCATGCTCACGCCAATCGCGCCACACGGCACGCGCGCGGAGATTAGCTTTCCGGCGACATTTGCAAGTGCGTTTGCCGCTAGTGTGCCGGCATGAGGCCACGCGCGCCAACCGCCCTCATTGCCGATGATGAACCGCTTTTGCGGGAGGCCTTAAAGCGCTTGCTTAGTGAAATTTGGCCTGAACTAAACATTGTGGCGATGGCGCGTAATGGCCGTGAAGCGGTTGAACATTTCGATGCACTCGCACCCGATATATGTTTTTTAGATGTGCACATGCCGGGGCTCACAGGCATCGACGCCGCGCGTTTTATTCACCGTCGAGCGCATATTGTGTTTGTCACTGCATACGATAAATATGCAGTGGCTGCATTTGAACAAGGTGCGATTGACTACATCGTCAAGCCCGTTGATCGTCAACGATTGCTAGATACGGTGGGGCGATTAAAAGTACGTCTAACCGCCAGTGCGCCTGCACTCGATACCACGTCGTTACTGGCCGCTCTGAGCGCACAGCTCAATGGCAACAGCACCAACTATTCACCGCCAACGCACGTAAAGTGGTTGCGCGTGGCAGTGGGTCAAACCATCAAGCTGGTGGCAACAGATGAGCTAGATTTTCTGCGGTCAGAAGACAAATATACGTCAGTCATGTGGCACGATATAGATGGCAAATTCCATGAAGGCTTGATACGCAAACCCTTAAAAGAATTAGTCAGTGAGTTAGACCAAACGCAATTTATACAAACACATCGCGCTTATGCCGTAAATCTTAGCGCCATCAGCCATGTGCTGCGTGGACATAACGAAACAGCCAGTATTCATCTCAAAAATAGAGCTGATATCCTACCGGTGAGCCGCACGTTTTTGCATCACTTTAAGATGATGTGACACGTTCAGTAGCAATGCGGTGTTAACTAAAAATAATTGGGAACTTCTCATAACCCCAAAATCACGTTCGTGGTGAGCTTGTCGAACCACATTCAACGCAACAAAATCAACTACTTACAAAAACACCCTTCGACTAGCTCAGGGCGAACGGTGGGTTTTGAGAAGTACCCAATTAGTAAGGTCGTTTACTGGCGGGCATTTCAGCACAATTATGCTTCAATAGCGCCGTTCCTATTCATGTTTGGCGATTAAGCATGCACCACCAATTGTTCACGATGGCGAAATAAAAATTCAGGTGCGACACCTAGGTGCGCGCGTACCGTGCGCGACAAGTGTGCAGAGTCGGCAAACCCAGCGGATAGCGCTGCCGTGGTCAGTGAATCGCCCGCCATGGCTAAATCAAATGCTTTACGCATTTTGAGCCACAGCACATAGCGCCTGACTGGCACACCCACTTTTTCTTTAAACAAATGCTGAAAACGTGATGGCGATAAGTGTACGCGGTTCGCTAGCGCATCCAAGCTATCGTAAGCATCTGGCGATTCGCGTAAAAACGTAAGCGCCTCAACAATGCGTGGATCTTGAAAAACCTTGACCGTGCTGTTGAGGGTGGCAAGCCCGAAAAGCGGCGCGATTAATTGATCGGCCTCGGCCAGTGTCGTCTCATCGACTGTTAGGCGCGCCAATCCACTCAATGCATCTTGGTTCACAAATTGGCATTTAGACCCACGCGCCACGGTGGTATCAAGCTGCTGTGTCGCCCGCTGAAAGCTATCGCTTTCAGGCTCCCAATACAGCGCCGCAATATTTGCCACCGCATTTACCGTGGCAAATTCAGTACCGCTCGGCACATAAACAACTTCATCTTCAATAACCTCCCCTGATGACAATTTTATTTCGAGCGTGCCAGGTGACGCGACCAGCCAAGTCGCCGCGTGATTACGATGCGGCGATGTTTTCGTGCTGGGGCCTAAATATAAAAATCGTTCCGGCCACGTATAGACGTGAATTTTTGCGGCGTGCGATGTTTTCATAAATCAAGGATAACGGTTTCTCTAAAAATTGAACCAAATTGTAAAAAAGGGAATAGCCCGTTTATTCAACATCTCGGCTGCTTTATTCAAGTCTAAATTACACTCGACTTCCATACTTTAGCGGTGCAATAAAGCACATCTGCAAAGGAAACACCATGAAATACAATTTAGAGAAGATCACAAACAACAGCACCGTACTCGTCAGCACAGTCGTTATTTTAGTTTGTGGCACGGCAGCGTCGTTACTACAAGCATTTACGGTTATCGCTTAGTACTAAATATGTCACAGCACAGCCTGTGCTGATGGCGGCGTGCTGGTTAAGTTCTGCTAAGTTCTGCGTTGGCGCAATGGGTCTAGTAATGACGACAACCCGTTATGATCAATCTCGCGCATGAGCTCAAGTAGCCGGCCCAATTCACCCGGCGGGAAACCTTGCCGCGCGAACCAGTGCAAATAGTTGCCGGGCAGGTCGGCCAGCAGTCGGCCTTGATATTTACCAAACGGCATCGTCCACGAAACGAGTTTTTCTAGGTCTTCGGGGTGCATAAGTCTGATTCTTATCGTGGCAGATTTGTGGCGAGAGGATGCGCTACATAAATCATTATTTAACTTGCTTTATTCGGCTTACGCACTTTCGCCGCCTTCACCGCAGCAGGTTTCGCAGCTTTCTTTTTGGCTGGCTTGGTTTCTATGCGAATGACACCCTGTTCACACAAGCTCGTTAACACCGTCTCATCCGCACGCACAACAAAATAGGCGCCATCTTCTTCAGCGCGCTCTTCAATCACTTCACAGCTCGCAAATAGTTTGCCACGTAGCTGCTGTTGCGACCAATTGAGAAATAGCGTTGCGTCGATTTGGTCTTTTTGAAAAAATTTGCGAATCATTTCGTGCAATGCCGCGACATCGTCTGCATTGCGCGCACTCATGACCACGCAATCTGGATAGGCATGGCGAAGTTCTGTGGTGCGCGCCGCTTGCGCGATGGCATCACCAACCATATCAATTTTATTAAATACACGAATACGTGGCACATCAGCCGCACCAATTTCACTCAGCACTTCATCGGTTACGGCACGTTGACGTTCAAAGCCTGCGTCAGAAGCATCGATTACATGTAGCAACAGCGCAGACTCGGCGGCTTCCTCAAGCGTAGATTTGAATGAGGTTACTAAATCATGCGGTAAATTTTTAATAAAGCCAACCGTATCCGTCACCAACACGCGCGGTACTGTCTCAGGATGCAGCGCACGTACGGTGGTATCGAGCGTGGCAAAAAGTTTATTCGCGACCAGCACTTCACTACCCGTGAGGGCGCGCATGAGCGTTGACTTGCCCGCATTGGTATAGCCGACAAGTGCCACACGTGCCACCCCTTGCTGACCTTGATTTTCGGTACGCCGCGCACGCTGCGTTTGGCGCTCGGCATCCATCGCGATGATGTCTTGCTCAAGCTCTGCGATGCGATTACGAATTTTTTGCCGATCAAGCTGGCTGTGTGATTCACCTGCACCGCGACCACCTGTACCGCTGCGCTGTCGCCCCTGTGGGCCGGCCATCTTGGCAGCTTCACGCATTCGGGGCGCCATGTAGCCCAGACGTGCAATCTCCACCTGCGCGCGCGCGGCACGTGAGCTGGCGTGCCGATGAAAAATTTCCAATATCACCATGGTGCGATCAATCACTTCGCAGCCCACTTCTACTTCCAAATGTCGCGCCTGTGAGGGCGATACATTGTGATCAATCAAGAGAATATCGGCTTGGCGTGAATCAATATCCTCATCAGACTGCGTAGTGTCTTTGGTGCGCGCTTTTGCAGGTAATTTTTTAGTGGCGGATTTAGGCGAAGTTGATGCAGCATCAGATTCATCATCAGCCGATAAATCACCTGCAGCCTCGCCCTCCACAAAGCGCTTAATCTCCTCACGCTTACCTTCGCCTAAATAGGCAAAGGTATCAAACGTAGCGCGCTTTTGTATAAACGTCGCCACCACAACATGGCCTAAGGTCTTGGCTAGCTCGCGAAGCTCCGTTAATGACGCGTGAAGCTCGATGTCAGTCACATTCGGTAGCTGCACGGCAGCGACAATGGCGCGCAGTGGTTTTTCGTTTGAGTCGTTTTGCATAGTGTTATCTAGAGGTAATTATTGTGCTCAACAAAGCGCATAACCATGAATTAGAACAGAAGCCGTCGATAACTGACGGTCTTTGATATTCGAGGCGCAGGCTATGGATACATCCAACGCTTGGCATTTCGCCGTATGACATCGCTAGTTTCCCGCAGGCCGCGTTGGCTTGGTAACATTCGTTGGCAATATCAATAAACAAATCAGAGGAGAAAAAAATGTTCAGCCATATCATGCTCGGTGCTAAAGACCTCCACGTTTCAAAAGCATTTTACGATGCTGTTTTGGGCGCAATCGGCGTCCCAGAAGGCCGTATGGACGACAAAGGTCGCGTTTTTTACATGACCAAAACAGGCGTTTTCGCCATTTCGATTCCTATCAATGGCGAGCCCGCCAGCGTAGCCAATGGCAGCACGATTGGCTTTGCAGTCGATACCCCAGAGGTCGGCGATGCTTGGCACGCCGCAGGTGTGGCGAACGGCGGCACGACCTGCGAAGACCCGCCGGGTATTCGTGAAGGTGCATTTGGAAAACTATATTTGGCGTACTTGCGTGACCCTGCTGGCAACAAAATCTGCGCGCTCAAACGATTAGCTTGATTGCGGTGTTAGGCGCTAGCACGTGTGGCGAATTCCGCAATTTGTAACCCATTAGCGTTACCGAAAATGCCACGCGACGATGCGGCTTTTTTTATTGCCTTGCGCCATGTCGATGGTTTTAACGTGGCGTGCGCCTACGGCTTTTAAGGCCGCATAAATTTCAGGTAAGTTTTCTTCACGCGATACCAGCGTGCTGAACCACTTTACCTGCGCGCGACGCACCGCGCTTTCGGCCACCATGCGGCACACAAACGCAGCCTCACCACCTTCGCACCAGAGCTCCGCTGCTTGACCACCAAAATTTAAGTTGGGCGTTGCGTCCGACTTATTTGTCTTACCTAAATTTTTCCATTTCCGCACAGCGCCTGCTTGGGCTTCAACCGCAGAAGCGTGAAAAGGCGGGTTGCAAATGACAAGATCAATTCGCTCATCCTGCGCAAGTATGCCTTCGAAAATTTTCTGCGATAAGGCTTGCTGCCGTAATTCAATGGCTGCGGCTAGACCACTATTTGCATCCACAATTTGCTGCGCGGCGCTGAGTGCGGCGGCATCAGTATCGCTACCGATAAAATGCCAGCCGAACTCGTGATGACCAATCAACGGATAAATACAATTCGCCCCCACACCAATATCGAGGACACGAATTATTGACCCGCGCGGAATGCTGCCGCCTACATCACTTGCCAGTAAATCCGCTGCATGATGCACATAATCGGCGCGACCAGGAATCGGCGGACACAAATAGCCTGGCGGGATGCTCCACGATTCAACACCATAAAACGCCTTTAATAACGCCGCATTAAGTACCATCACTGCAGCAGGATTGGCGAAGTCGATTGTTGATTCATTGGCGTCAAATGGATTAGCAATGACAAAAACTTTTAACGCGGGTAGCGCCTCAATAAGCTGCGCAAAATCATAACGACCGCGATGGCGATTACGCGGGTGGAGGGTGAGTTTTTCGAGCGTTGGTTTGCGAATTTCGGGGGGCGCTTTAGTGGCGGTTTTGCGAAAGGTGTGTTTTGGTTTTGCTTGCATGGTGTTTTTATTTAATTGATGTTGATCTTTTTGCCCGCAGGCTTCCTACAGGCTAGCACCTGATAGATTATAAAACACTAATATTGGCGGCTATTTCAAGCCAAAAATGCTTGGAAATGCAGGTAGATAATAGCGTTTATGCGATGCTATAGATGCAGAAAACACTTCGCTTATATAGATCACATCTTGTCGTTACACATCTTCATCATTTGTACATATTGATTAATTACTATTGCATTTATCAATTCAGACCTTATGTTAAGCGTCAATTGCGTATACATCCACAGTACCTGACTTCCAATTTCCCTTCTCCCATCTTTCAATGGATTGCCATGTCAACGACCTCTCTTTTTGCCCCTTACAAACTAAATAATCTACCACTCACAAATCGTACCGTGATGGCGCCCATGACGCGTAGCCGCGCTACGGAGGCGAATACGCCAAACGCATTGATGGCGGAATACTACGGCCAACGCGCCACGGCTGGCCTTATCATTACCGAGGGCACGACCCCCTCAGCAAATGGCTTGGGCTATGCGCGCATACCGGGATTATTTAATGCGGCGCATGTCGCAGGCTGGAAGCTCACCACGGATGCTGTGCATGACAAAGGCGGCAAAATATTTATTCAATTCATGCACACAGGCCGCGTCAGTGCCGCCGCTAATCTGCCAGCGGGCGCCGAAGTGCTCAGCCCCACCGACGCCATCTGCCCTGGCGAAATGTACACCGACACCCACGGTATGCAGCCACACACAAAACCGCGCGCGATGACTGAGGCTGATATTGCGCATGCAGTAAATGAATTTGCCCACGCCGCAAAGCTCGCCGTTGAAGCGGGATTCGACGGCGTAGAAATACATGCGGCAAATGGCTATTTGGTTGAGCAATTTTTGAATGCCAACGTCAATACCCGCACCGATAACTACGGTGGCTCAAATGAGAATCGCAATCGCTTTGCCTTAGAAGTCGCACGCGCCAGCATTGCCGCCATCGGCGCGGAGCGCGTAGGCATCCGACTCTCGCCATACGGTGTCTTCAACGCCACTGGCAACTACCCAGAGCAAGAAGCGCAGTATCTTGCCTTGGTCAACGAATTATCCGCACTCAAACTCGTCTACCTGCACGTACTCGACCACTCGGCGATGGGCGCACCACCCGTACCCACCGCATTCAAGCTGGCGCTACGCCACGCCTTCAACGGGCCATTCATCATCGCCGGTGGATTTGATGCGACCTCCGCACAAGCCGCACTCGATGCCAATGAAGCCGACATGGTCGCCTTCGCCCGCGCATTTATAGCCAACCCGGATTTGGTTGCACGTATGGAAAAGGGTGCAGAACTCAACGCGCCGGACATGTCCACCTTTTATACGCCGGGGGCGAAGGGGTATACGGACTATGCAGTGTTGGGTGGATGAGCTTGATGTTGTGATGTAGGAATCATGAACCCCAGCTTTGGCTGGGGTTTGTGTTTGGGATTGTTGCACTTGGAGATATGAGGATGCTGCACTGCTTTGAGCAATCAGATGCCAACTCCACGCTTTAATAAAATAAAACTCTCTTATTGGCGGGCATTTTAGAGGGTAAATGTTTGTAACAAGCCTTGGATATTAGAGTTTAAGACTTTGAGGCTTATAAAAAATATCATGCCACGCTGCGGCGGCGGTGCAATACGTCAAGTAAAGACGGCTCAAACGCACTCGCTGGCACAAGATGTAGCGAACCGCGCACGATCAGCTCTAGCATATTGGCCGGTCTGCTCAATGGTCAGTGGGTCAATGCCAGTCTTTGCCATGAGGCGTGCCACTTTTGCCGCGTGCGCATAACCTGCATAGATAAAAACTATTGCTGTTGGCTCATTGCGAAAATACGCGCAATGCGATTATTCGCTAGGTGGCAAAAATAGCGGCCTCATTTGCAAACCCTTTAATCTCAATTGGGTTGCCGCTCGGGTCTTTGAAAAACATCGTGCCTTGCTCACCGGGCTGCCCACTGAAACGAATGCTGGGCTTTAATACAAACTCAACAACTTGCCCTTCAAGCCGCGTCGCAAGTGCGTGCCAATCGTGCATCGGCAAGATCACACCAAAGTGCGGCATGGGTACGAGGATGTTGTCAACTTGCCCAGTGAGTGTTGAGGCAAATGGCGCACCCAAATGCAACGAAATTTGGTGTCCAAAAAAATCAAAATCCACCCACGTCTCAGTCGAGCGGCCTTCCGCACAACCTAATACTTGTCCGTAAAAATCGCGCGCCACATTGAGATCGGTAACGTGAAAAGCGAGATGAAATCGTGATCGAAATGGTTGATTTGGCATATAGATAAAGTCGTTAATTAAGGGCGCAGTTGAAGCATAAAAGGCTGAAACAGCGCAGTTATTCTAGACTTTTACGTTGCGGTTTGTGCGACAGCATTGCTAGGCCAAGACCGCTGCCGCGATCTGCGCGCGCTGCTTTTCGTTGGGCAATTCCCCACCCGCGATAGCCATCGCGGCCATGTTGTCGCGCAAGTGGGCCACCTTGGATGTAGCCGGTATCGCGCACGTCACCGCAGGGTGACTAAATACGTATTTCAATAGCAGCTGCGCCCACGACACGGCGCCGATATCCTTGGCGACGCTAGGCAGTGGCACGTCGCGCAAGCGTCGTAATACTTCACCCCCAGCAAACGGTCGGTTGACTATCACCGCAATGCCACGCTCAGACGCGAGCGGTAGTAGGCGCTTCGCAGCACTCTGCTCAGCCACTGAATAGTTGATCTGCAAAAAATCAATCGTGCCAGATTTCTGTTTCTTAATCAGCGCCGCCACATCGCCGTATGCGCTCTCGGTGTAGTGCGTAATACCCACATAACGGATGTGGCGCTCGCGCTTCCACACGGCAAGCGTGGCTAAGTGTGTTTCAACATCAACCAAGTTATGCACTTGCATGAGGTCGAGCGCTTTCCCTTTTGCGGTGGTGGTCGTGGCGAGCTTTTCGATTGAGGCGCGCATTTGTGCAGTGCCCGCCGCCTCGCCACGCGTCCAGACTTTGGTCGCAACAAACATATTGTCTGGGACGCCAATGGCGCGCATCAGCTCACCCGCCACATCCTCTGAGCGGCCATACATCGGCGACGAATCAATCACACGCCCGCCGAGCGCGACGAACTCACGCAACACCTCTGTAAGCTGCGCTCTTTCAGTAGCACTCGCACCGACATCAAATGTCTGCCAAGTGCCGAGGCCGATTGCTGGTACCCGTTCTCCGCTTGATGGAATGGCGCGGCTTATGTGAGATGCAGATTGTGCTTTTTGTACAACTAGCGGCTCAGTGGTTTTGCCCGCTAGCTGCGCGCATCCGACGCGAGGCTGCAGGATCATCGTGCCGATGACAGGAAGGGCGGCGAGAGATTGTCTACGGTTCATAAAGTGACTCCAAATCGGATGGCGGGAGATTGTGAAATGCTAAGTCGGTACTAAAAGGGGTATTCACACGTCAGAATGACGAAAAGAGAAGCGCCAAATTAGACGGGAGTTTTCAAGCACAAATGTCTGAAAGTGCCCGTGGATGCTATGGTATGTGAAAGGGGCGCTTCTCTAGATTCGGCAATTAAATATGGTTAAAAAAGTAATTGAATAATGTACGTGAACAATGGTTTTTTATCTTCATAAATTGCGTCCATCTATATAAATTTGTCATCCCGAGCGTCCCGAAAAGGGATTCCCTACGGTCAAGCCGAGGGATATGCATTCTAGATGCACAACGAAAATGCGAAAAGCATATCCCTCGGCTGCGCTCGGGACGACACAAATTATTTGTCATATTTAATTGCTGAATCAATAGTTCAGCGAATGACTTGACGTTGCTTTAAGAGGGCATTATTTCCCCCGCATGCGCGCGATCAAATCCCGCTGAATCTAAATTCCCTCGCCGCCGCGTCAAACAGAAACGGCATCAACGCTATGCCGCCTTCGTTCACTTGCTGATTAGGGATCAATATGAAAAATGTTCAACGTTATGCGGTCGCACTCCTATGCTTGGTCGCGCATGCGGTGTCTGCACAAGCGCCCACGGATGCGGAAAAAAGAAAAGAAGATCTCACACAGTTTCGGCGCGATTTTTTCGACAAAGATCGCTCCTACACACCCGCTGCCCGGCGCGAAGCGGAGCAGCAACTTGTTGATATCGAGAAGACACTATCCTCGATTGGGCAGACTGAGTTTGAGCTCTCGCTTTCGCGTGTAGCAGCGCTTACCGATAACGGCCACAGCGGTGGGTCGCTCTCGGTGCGCTCGCGTCGCTTTGAGCGCGTTGATATGCGCCTCGCGCCATTTGGTGAGGATTTTTATGTCTTGCGCGTCAAAGCGGAGAACGCTGATTTGCTTGGCGCGCGCCTTGTCGCAATCGATGGCATGCCGATCTCAGCACTGCGACCACTCTATCGCGCACTCGATGGCGGCACGCCTGCGTGGCGTGATCGCACGGCCGCTTTTTTCTTGGAAAGTCCACCTCAACTGCGCGCGCTGGGTGTGGGCGTGGGCAAAGCGCCCAATGTCAAGAACGCCGTGGCGCCTCCCGTCTATGCATTCATCACTATTGATGGCAAAAAAGTCGAGCGTACATTTACTGCCTCACCTGCGGGGGCAGATCGCGTCGGTGGTAATGCGTCGCGCTGGATGTTTGCTGAATTAGCACAGCTTGAAGATCGCGCATGGAAAACACTCATCGCGCCTGAGCGCGCACCGTGGGCGTTGCAAGAGCCGGTTAACCGATTGCGCATGCGGCACGACGCCGCACTTAATGCAGTGGTAATCGACATGCGGCAGTCAAGCAGTAGCGCAGATATGAAGCTGCGGAGTTACTTCCGCGCGGTCGAAAAGCTCATCGAAGAAACGAAGCCATTGCATCTCGTGCTAGACCTTCGCTTGAACGGCGGCGGCGACCTGACCCAGACGCGCGATTTTGCGGAAAGCTTGCCTAAGCTCGTGAAGGGACGCATCTTCGTATTGACCAGTCCGTGGACATTTTCGGCGGCGATTTCGACACTAGGTTATCTTAAGCAGGCCGCGCCGGAGCGCGTCACGATAGTGGGCGAAGCCGTTGGTGATCGATTGGAATTTTTTGCCGAGGGCAAAAGCACAACGCTCAAGCATTCAAAAGAAAATTATGCGTATGCTACGGAACGCCACGACTACCGCAATGGATGTGCGAAGTTCGACGACTGCCACCGCGCCGTAGTCTCGCGGCCTATCGCTGTCACATCGCTTGACCCTGACATCGCTGCACCGTGGACCATTGAAGCATATCGCGCAGCGCGAGACCCAGCAATAGAGGCAGTGGCGAAAGCGATTCACTAGGTTGGGTTTGCGCGGATAGGAGGCAACTGGCCTTTTGGGTCGGAAAGTAATCGTGGTCTTTCCCCGATCATTACGCTCATTACCCAATACTGTTCGGATAGTCTGAAAAACGCCGTTCGCCCTGAGGTATCGAAGGGCTTTACTTGTACAAGCCCTTCGATACCTCAGGGTGAACGGTGATAAAACGAACAGTATTGGCTCATTACCGCTATTCTGCATTGCACATCCTCACGACGCACGGTACGATATCACCTCGGGAAACGCACAGGCTCCCGGATCATCGGCGGTGTCCCCTTCGCCCAAATGCTGTGCGTCTGACTAAAGGTATGCGCATGGACACCGTTCGCCCGCTCTCTACTATTTCCCCCACAGCTTCCCATCCTTCATCCAATCTGGCCGCCGCCGTTGCCGTCATTTATCACGGCGATGCAGAGTGTCGCCGCGATGCGTCAGCCGGGACCAGCAAAGTCCCCTCAATTTTTCCCGCACTTGCCCGCGTGGGCCTTATTGGGGTGCCGGTGGTATATAACGATGATGTTCGCGATGACGTTCGCGCACAGCTTGCCGCCGTGCAGGCTGCACTGGTATGGGTGAATCCGATTGAACAAGGCTGCGACCGAACGCATCTCGATCAACTGTTGCGCGATGTCGCAACCGCGGGCCTCTATGTGAGTACGCATCCCGACACCATCCTCAAACTCGGCACCAAGCAGGTGCTGGTGGATACGCAGGCGATATCTTGGAGCGCGCCAGAGACGTTGGTGCATCACACACTAGCTGATCTTGCCGCCGCACTGAAGCGGCATTGGGCAGCTGGTGAGATACGCGTTTTGAAACAATATCGCGGACATAGCGGTTTGGGCATTTGGAAAGTGGAGCCTATCGCGGCGTTGCCAGGCGCAGCGATGATGTTGCGGGTACGAGAAGCGCCGCGCGGCAGCCGCGAACAAGTGCTCACCATCGACGCCTTCGTAGAATGTTGCGCCCAGTATTTTGCCTACGAGGGCGAAGGCCGCATGGTCGATCAGCCCTACCAAGTGAGATTGCCAGAGGGTATGACACGCTGCTACCTTGTGCATGATCGCGTCGCGGGCTTTGGGCATCAAGCGGTAAACGCGTTGTGTCCCGCACCCAGCGGCGCGCCGCGTGATGCATTCCCCGCGACAACGCCGCGTCTCTATTCGACGCCGGACAACCCCGTGTTTCAAGCCTTGAAACATCAACTTGAATCTGTTTGGGTGCCGCAGCTGATGGCGCACTTTGCGTTGTCACGCACCGAGCTTCCCGTGCTGTGGGATTGCGATTTTTTATTAGGGGACAAAAACGCCGATGGCACCGATACCTACGTGCTTTGCGAGATCAATGTCAGCAGCGTGTCGCCGTTTCCGGAATCGGTGTTGGAACCGCTAGTGTTAGCGGTGCGGGCGCAGCTTGAGGCGCGCGGATGAGCCTATTTGCGACCTACAACACACCATTTACCACCCCATTTACGCGAACATTAGCCGCGAGGACTGAAGGTGGCGTGTCCGAAACGCTGGTATTGGCTAGGGTAGATGCATTAGCGTTGCAAAAAATCGCTCCCTTTGATTTTTGCCCAGCCTAGCGTTTTGCTAAAAATCGCTCTCTGACTGGGGAGCAATACGAGAGCGCGATAATCACGCCGGCCAATACAAACTCTAGATTAATAAACAGATATTCCATCGCGGGATAAACCGTAGCGCCGTCCCAAGGTATCGACCCAACCAGCGTCACCATGACAAACAACAGTCGCGCCCAATTCTTGAACAGCAATAGACCGATACAGGCAATACTCGCCATGACCAGATAGGAGATACCAAGCCAACCAACCATCCACGTTGTTTTATCTGCAGCGGCGACAAACTCACGCAGCGGCGGCGGCAGATTCGGCGCGCCAACCGCGTGACCAACAATTGCGAGAACCACAAAGACGAGATAGAGCGCAAGGGTTAAGCGAAATTTTGTAGGTGTCATGCGAATATTTTACCTAAGCAGTCGATTTTACTCACTGCGAATTTGCCAAGGGCTAAGACTGGCTGTTAGATGAAAAAAAAAGGAGCGCCGTGATTTTTTGTTGCGCTTCCTAGTAACTCGAATAAGGTTGGACACCATTTTTTTATCAAACTGAAGCATTTTATTTAACGGTGTTTGAGCAGCATGGCGCTTGACCCTTATTGCACTTGAATTTGCCCTTCGATAGTAGGGTTTGCTAAACAATCAGCCATGACAATATGGCTTGCTCGTTAGGTTTACCGTCAAGTCGGCATCATCACCGCTGACAATAAACAAGCTGGCTTGCTCTCATCATCGGCATCCGTCACCAGCAATAGATGAATGCCGTCAGCCTGCATCGTGGCAGTGACACCTTCTACTTTGTATGGCTGGTCTAATCGTTCGATCATCGCGACATTGCCGTTCGCATCAACAATACCGATCGCTGATCCGCTGCACGCACCGTCGTCGAAACTGTTATCGGTATTTTCAGCGGCAGACGTAAACAATAAATTGCCACCGGGCAAGCCCGCAGCATCGGTGAATGAAAGCGGTACGCCATCAATATCACCGAGCTCGACGGCACGTACCAGCGGCGCCACGCGCAATCGCGGCGCAGTGTGGGCGACAAGGTCATCGATGAACGAATCAAGCGCGCAAACAATCAGGGCATTTGCCCCGCCCTTGTTGCCACGTTGCAAGAGGATAAGTCTGCCATCGGCAATGACCGCCCCCTCAATATTGAGATCATCAACTTCAGCGCGGATGGCGTCGTAGAGCAAACTCAAATCAATCAGCCTTGGCGCTGCGTTAATATTCCACAACGTGTTCCCCACAGCATCAAGGCCAAGCAATACGCCCGTGTCACGATTGGGCTTCGAGCCTGAACCCATTGCCAGCAGCGCACCATGCGGAAAGCCTGCAAGCGGCGGTAGCAAGAGCAGCGTCTCTAGGTCTGGTTTTTGCGCTTTTCGTAGTTTCGCGTTATCGGGCAGCGTTCCATCAAACAGCCGAACAAGTTCGCCCGGTCCCACATGGTCGGTAGAGAAAACGCCCAAGTGATGTTCGTCATCTGCGACAACGTAAAGCAGATTGTTCACCTTCACTAAGCCACTCGCCGCGCTGATGAACGACGAGCGCGATTCACTAGTGCCGTGGGTGAGGTTAAGTTCGCGGATTTGTTTGGACTGAATCATCGGCCTGCCGAATAAAATGCGGAATACGCTAAACCTAATTTAGATGATGCGCCGATTGAGAACGAGCTTGACGTCTGCTTATGTCGAATGAAAAAACGAAATAGCATCAAAGGATTATGGTCAAGTTAAATTGCCTCACTCGACACTCTAGAACTGGCGGGCGTTTTCAGCAATAAACATCTGAAAATTACCGTGGATGCTAGCTTTTTTCGAAATAATCGACCCTTTAACTCGCCAATTCCTCTACGCGCCCCTACTTATTAGGATTCGCCAAGAGAGCGGCATTGACCCAATTGTTTAGCGATTCGCGCTTCAATGAATCAAATTTGGATTGGCCTGCACTTTTAGGAAGCTCTGAAGAGGATGCAATTGCCCTGACGATTCCCAATTCGTCTACGAGCACAAAGCTGGGATAGGCCTGCACGCCGATTTGCTTGATTAACGACCTTGCACTAACTACGCTCTGCCACGCGAATTTGTGTTTACGGATGTATTTTTCAATGGTTGTCTGGTCATCATAGGTAACGGCCAACATGCGCAAATCAGTTCTTTGCCCAAGATATTCGTTGAGCATTGGCGTTTCTAGGATGCATGGCAAGCACTCGGCGAAAAAGAAGTTGATCAACGTGGGGCGGCCAAGCAAATCTTCGTTGCTTACTGGTTTCCCATTCACATCGAAAAGCTTGAATGCAGCCAGTGGTTTGCCGACCTGTAGCTGCATTTTGGCTTTGCGCGCTTGCGCTGCTTCCTTCGCATTTGCCACTTGTTCAGCAGTGAGTGGTAGCTGCAATTGAAACGTCCTGACGTCCTCACCTTTTTGGCCAGTCGTCTTGATTTTGGCAAATCCCGCGCCACTCTCATATCGTCGAGAAAATTCCGCCAAGCTGATCTCAGTACTATTTTCATCGAGAAACTTAATGACAACAGTCGGTTCCAAATTATGTTTGGCGCGGAATTTGGTCTCAGCTTCGTCTGCCGCAAGAGCAGTAAACGACAATGTCGCTAAGGCAAAAAGTACCCCTAAACAAAAGATATTAAAGTGTGTTGGTCTCATGCTTGCTTCTCCTTGTAGTGGGTATTAGAGCAGCAAAAAGGGCTTGGGTCGAAATTCTCAGGTTGAAAAAATGTGAGTCCTTTTGATTCGATTGCTAGACTGAGCGGGCGTTTTCAAGCCAAACAGGCTGAAGATTCTCTTGGATGCTAGGGTTTGGCGAAATAATCGACCCCTTTGATTGCTTGCTTAAATCTCAATCGGTAGCGTAGTCAAATAGTTCCCTAAGTGAAGCTGTTCAACATAACTAGCAAGCGTGAGTCCACCCATAAACCAAACGCCCATATCGCGGGAATACGCTTTTGCGCTGTTGTCTAAGTCAGATGTTGTCCAAAACGCAAAAATGACCGGGCTTAATCCGCCGATTGCGCCGTTTTTTTCGAGTTCTTTCTGTCGCCTCAGCGCGCCGCCAACGAATTCTCTAAGTGCGGTTTCGCCGATTCTTGAATTTGTATAACGCTTCGCTTGTCCGATTACCGCAATCTTGGCGCTTGCTGGTACTGGCAAGCCTGACGCATGGCCGGCCATATTGAAAGACGTAAAGTCAACGCCCCCGTCGTTTGGCTTCCCACTGCTTGTGGAATTGCCGCCAAGACTCTCCAATATTTTTGCGCACATTTCTTCAAACGCCTTTGGCGTAAGGCGCTTCAATTGAGACAATATTTCCGGAAGCGGCGAGTTGAGCTTACGCAGATAAGGGATAAGCTCATCATCAATTTCAAATGACCCGACAACCCCGTCAGCTCGTTCGTCAGCTACGATGTTGCGCAGAATAGTTGGGAGAAACCGGCGAGACTCCTCTTCGGCAACCTCCATTAGCTCGTCTTGCGAAAGCTGAATACCTTTGCTACGCAAAACACGGAAGCAAAGGTCATCGAGTCGTTCTGCGTTTGGAGTGACAAGTTCGACGCACCAAGTCGCGATTATATTTGAAGGAGGCCTTGCCATACGACCCGGACTTACTGCGCGCCTAAAAGGTTGCGATCTCGCATCGATTCCTCAATCAGAACCTTTAGACGCGAAAGTGCGGTCTGTGCATTTGCATCCATTGACCGCAGCATTGCAGGTGTAAGCGCCTTGATTGCGCTCTCCGCAGCAAGAACTTTGGGATACCAATCTTCTGGATGTTCGGCTTCGTATCTGCCAAGCGCCCTTACAAGAGTGCCGCTTGGCCCCCTTAATACAGCCATTGATTCTTCGTCAGAAACAATACGTGCGAAATCACGAATGCTTTTGGCTTCTGGAAGCTTGGCGCTATCCCCTGTTTCTGGATCGGGAACCATCCAACTGTAAAATTCCGCACGATTTTCTGTATTGACAAACTGACCTACCGCATCATCCCAGTTAAGCCAATTTTTTACCTCGGCGCGCTTAAACGCTTCTTCAAAATAGCTATACATCTTTGGGGTTGCCGCTTCCCCATATTCTTCATCTGCTTTCATTTGTTCTAGCGCGAGAAAGCAGCGATAGGCATTGTTGGCAGCCCTAGTTGAAAGACCAAGGCTTTGAGCTGCCTCTTGTGTTCCCATGCCCGACTTGCGGAGAGCATGAACAGTTTTTGCTTTTTGATATGGCCCCCACTCCTTAATCCCTGATACATGGCGCAACCCAGGCAAGATTAGTAAGGCACTGTCCGGAGCAACACTGTCATCCAATAGTAAACTGTTAATCATGCTGAAATTCTCTAGCTGGTCAGCATCAAAAGTTTCCTTTCCCGCTTCATGCAGAGCAAGCAACCATTTGAGTGCTGTAACGCGCCTATTGCCTTCAACGACAACAAATTTTTGTGAGTTATTTGCGCCGCCTGATTTCCATTTGCGAACGACAATGCGATCCATTGGCAGAAAGCCAACGGTCTTTATTGTGTCCTTCAGTTCTGAAACCGCGAAGGTATCTGCCTTCATTTTCTCGAGGGTATTTGACTGAACCCTTTCCTCAGAAAATCTGTTTTCAGGTATCGGGTTTAGGTCCTCACCCAGTTCAGAAAACCGTGGATTGTTTGGGTCAAGCAATAGGTCATTGAGCTCAATCAAAACGGGCGATAGTATTTTTGCGAGAGATGCCATTTCTTGCTCCTTCGATAGCTAAGGCTAAAAAATATTTCTGAACACCGGGTGGCGAAATCAAAGGTGTCGTGGTTGATTTATTCACAAACCTACGCCGCCAACCTCTCAATCTGATCCAAATCTGCGCTAATTTGCTTACGCGATTCTTCAAGATCAAAATCTGCTTGAAGACCGAGCCAAAAGCCTTTGCTAGTACCGAACGCCATAGCAAGCCGGAGTGCGCTGTCTGCGGTAATACCACACTTGCCAATTACGATTTCGTTGATACGACGTGGCGGAACGCCTGTAGCACGAACAAGCGCGTTCTGGCTGATTTCCATCGGCAGCAAGAACTCTTCAAGGAGAACTTCAACGGGGTGTTTGTTGGGTAATGTTTTCGCCTTCATTTGTAGCATCAGAAAGCCTTCGGTAAACCTGCTTGCTTCAATACTGCATTTGCCGTATGCCGCGACTTTATTTTTGAATCTACGACAAAGTTGAGCTGCGTAATTGGGCTGCGCCAAATTTCATGATCGCCTTTGCCTGCGCGTACGAACACGCATCCCGCTGCAAGTATCAGACGCTTGAGTTCAGGCGTAAAACTTTCCATTACGCTGCGAGTTCAAAGCGTCTTGTGAGCAGCTCGAATGCAATCGGTGCAGTTACGTTTAAGCCATTAGCACTCAAGAGTTCTGGAATAAGCGTTTTTAGTTTTTGCACTAGCGCCTCTGTAGTCTCGGCTTCTGTTGCAAGCCCCGGTACTTCATCGCTGGTGGCGACCCAAACGTGAGCCTCAGCGTCCCACTCGGCATGTACGTAATAAGGTTTATTCATATACGTTCTCCAAATCCATTTAGGGCGAGATAAGGACTAAAGGGATCAGCGTCGATTTTTCTATGAAGTCCGATCTGTCGCAAAACATCAAGCTGCTACCCGCAGGCTTCTCTCAAGCAGCGCTGACTGTTCATCAGTCAATAGCAAGAAATGTTTAGCTGGATAGAGAAAGTCTTCGCCAGAGTCGTCAACAATGCGTAGCGTGCCGCACTCTTTACTGATCGTTTCGTAAACCAAACCCGGCAATACGTCATCACCCGAAAAGTCGCCGCCGAAATCGTTGCTGAGACACAATGTAAAATATTTCATAGCCATCGCTTCACTTTCATTTTGACTTTGCCAATACCATGACACTCGTACCAGTGAACTTCTGCACGACCAGCGATACCATCAATATCGACTGTCGCAGTCCCTTTTCGTTTGATCCAATTCTTGCCGCTATATCTTTCCGCCATAACGAGTGACCAACAATGCGTATTCGCGAATGCCGCGTCCCTTGCTAATCGTTTCGATATCAACAATGTTTCCGATAATTGTCGCAATTTAGTCTAGCGCATTACATTTAATGGTTCAAGCCTTCAATCCGTCACCGCACCCTTACTCGCTGTTCCCACCAACTTAAAATATTTCCCCAACACGCCACGTGTATAGCGTGGCGCAGGCGCTTTCCATTCGGTGCGGCGTCTTGCGATTTCAGCCTCATCCACATTCAATTGTATGAGCAACTGCTTCGCATCAATGGTGACGGAATCATTCTCATGCACGAACGCGATCGTGCCGCCCACATACGCTTCAGGTGCGACGTGCCCGACCACCATGCCCCACGTGCCGCCGGAGAATCGGCCATCGGTAATCAAGCCGACCGTCTCACCTAAGCCTTTGCCGATGAGTGCCGAGGTAGGCGCTAACATTTCGCGCATACCAGGGCCGCCTTTGGGGCCTTCGTAGCGCAACACCACCACGTCGCCGTGGGTGATTTTGTCGGCCATAATGGCGTCCATTAATTCAGGCTCACTATCGAATACTCTTGCAGGCCCTGTGATGACGGGGTTTTTGAGCCCAGTGATTTTTGCGACACAGCCTTCAGGGGCTAAGTTGCCTTTGAGAATCGCGAGATGGCCTTGTGCATAGAGTGGTTTATCAATTGCGCGAATGACATCTTGATCTAGTCTTGGCGCATCGGGAATATCGGCGAGTGACTCGGCGATTGTCTTACCAGTGATGGTCATGCAGTCGCCAAAGAGTAGCCCTGCTTTTAAGAGCATTTTCATGACTTGTGGCACGCCACCGGCTTTGTGTAAATCGACCGCAACATATTTGCCAGATGGTTTTAGGTCACAAAATACGCCGACTTTTTGTCTGACACGCTCGAAATCATCAATCGTCCATTCCACATCTGCTGCGTGCGCGATCGCTAAAAAATGTAGCACTGCATTGGTAGAGCCACCTACCGCCATGATGACCGCTACCGCGTTTTCAATCGATTTGCGCGTGACAATATCGCGAGGTTTGATGCCTGCTTTGACTGCGGCGACTAAGACCTTTGCAGACTCGGCGGCGGAAACTTTTTTCTCCTCATCTTCGGCGGCCATGGTCGATGAAAAAGGTAGCGACATGCCAAGCGCTTCAAATGAGGACGACATGGTATTCGCCGTGTACATGCCACCACACGCGCCCACACCGGGGATGGCGTGACGCTCGATGCAGCCAAAGTCTTCATCATTCATCTTGCCTGCGTTATACGCGCCGACGGCTTCAAATACGCTCACCACTTGCAGGTCTTTGCCTTTGTAGTGGCCGGGCTTGATGGTGCCGCCATATACAAAGATGGCCGGGATATTCATGCGGCAAATGCCGATCATGGCGCCCGGCATGTTTTTGTCGCAGCCGCCGATGGCGAGCACACCATCCATAAATTGTGATTGGCAGGCGGTCTCAATCGAATCCGCAATCACTTCGCGCGACACCAATGAATACTTCATGCCCTCGGTACCCATCGAGATGCCGTCAGTCACTGTGATGGTGCCAAACATTTGCGGCATGCCGCCGGCTTCACGGATGGCTTTGTCGGCTGCATCGGCCAGCGGCTGAATACCGGCGTTGCACGGGTTCATGGTGCTGTGACCATTCGCCAAGCCGATGAAGGGCTTGTAGAAATCGTTATCGGTGTAGCCGATGCCGCGCAGCATAGAGCGGTTGGGCGCGCGCTCATTGCCTTGGGTGATGGTGAATGAGCGGTATTTATTTTCTGACATTTACTTAGTCCAATTTTCAACTTTTAATTTAGGGATTCGTTTGAATTCACGTTCGTTATTGGTCACAAGGATTATGTTTTCTGCCAAGGCATGCGAGGCAATCCAAAGATCATTATTACCAATTGGCGTACCTTTGTGCTGCAAATAAGCCCGTAATTCACCATAAACGCGACCTACATTTTCTTGCATTGGCAGCACCGGCGCGAAATGGATAAATTTTTCTATTTTACGAAGTGAAGCGGCTGGTGCGTTGCTATTATTCGCGCCCCAACATAATTCTGCATATGTGACTAACGATATTACCGCGTCGCCATGTGTTAATTTTTCAAAGCGTGCCTTTGCTTGCAACATGCGGCCATTTGCAATGTAGATACAAATATCAGTGTCAAGCATGTATTGATGCATGGCTTAATTCGTAGTCGATTTTGCAGATTTTTTTGCGGCAGTTTTAAGTACATGCGACTCTAAAAACATGCTTTCAACGTTACGCTCTTGCGGCACCGAATCATACCTGCCATCTGTCATAAAATCAGACGGTAACGATTGCAAAACATCAACCAATCCTGCAAGGGTTTGCCGTTGTTCTACCAACACTAACTCTTTACCACGACGTTTGATTTCAAGTGTTTTACCTGCCTCGACCTGAAACTCGCGCGGTATGCGCACTGCAATTGAATTGCCGCTCTTGAAAGTACGTGTTACTGTCGCATTCATTGGTTTTGTTCGTACGGAACGTAACAACAGCGGGGGCGCAGCTAATTGAGAATTTTTGGCGACTGTTGCTGTAGTTTTTTTCACATTAACTCCGCGTCAATCGCATGTTAAAAAGATATACTTACTGTATATACAATTTTTGCGCACGTCAAGACAAAACCTAACAAACATTATGCTCACCCACCCGCAGTTTGATCCCGTCGCATTAGCACTTGGCCCACTCAAAATCCATTGGTATGGGCTCACTTATGTATTGGCGTTTGCGCTTTTTATTGTTTTAGGCCGCATACATTTAAAGCGTCGCGCTGACTTAGGCTACAACGCGGCGGCGCTTGAAGACATCATGTTTTATGGCATGCTCGGTGTGGTGCTTGGTGGGCGCATTGGCTATATTATTTTTTACAAGCTCACACACTACCTTGCGAACCCGATTGAGATTTTTTATGTCTGGCAGGGCGGCATGAGTTTTCATGGCGGATTTTTAGGCGTGCTCATCGCGATGCTTTGGTGGGGAAACAAACATAATCGTTCTTTTTTTAACGTCACCGATTTCATTGCGCCACTAGTGCCGACTGGCTTGGCCGCGGGCAGGCTAGGTAACTTTATTAACCAAGAATTACCTGGCCGCATTACCGATGCCACCACATGGCCGTGGGCAATGTGGTTTCCGGCAGTAGATGCCACGCCGGTAGCACGTCACCCTTCGCAGCTCTACAACATTCTCGGTGAAGGTGTTTTTTTGTTTTTGTTATTGTGGTGGTTTAGTAAAAAGCCGCGCGCGGTTGGTGCGGTATCGGCAATGTTTTTGCTCGGTTACGGCGGGTTTCGTTTTTTTGCTGAGTTCGCGCGCGAACCAGATCAATTTTTAGGCTTGCAAGCGCTTGATTTGACGCGCGGACAATGGCTTTGTATCCCGATGGTGTTAGTGGGTTTATTTTTTCTCTGGCGCACGAGAGCGCGCGCAGATATGAGGAGTGGAGCATGAAATTTTGCATTGTTGGTGCAGGCGCGATTGGCGGCTTTGTCGGCGCTAAATTAGCTGCCGCAGGTGAAGACGTTACATTCATCGCACGCCGAAAAAACCTCGACGCCATTCGCGCCAACGGTATGACGGTGAAATATCACGACGGCACAATCTTGGAAGCCAAGACGGCAAAGGCAAACGATAGCTATGCCGCTGTTGGCCACGTTGATTGCGTCATACTCGCGCTCAAATCACATCAAGTGGAAGCGATTGCCGCCGAATTGCACCCACTTATCGGCGCGAATACGACCATCATCACGATGCAAAACGGCGTACCCTTTTGGTATTTTGTGAATCACGGCGGCGCGCTCGCTGGATCACGTGTTGAGAGCGTTGACCCAAGCGGCATTTGCTTGGATAGCATTCCGCATGATCGTATTATCGGCTGCGTGGTTTATCCCGCGACGGAGCTCGTCGCACCCGGCGTGGTGCATCACATTGAAGGTGAGCGCTTCCCGCTAGGGGAGCTTGATGGCAGCAACAGTGAGCGCGTGAATGCGCTTTCGGAAGTGTTTACCAAGGCCGGCCTCAAATCACCAGTGCTCGACAATATTCGTAATGAGATTTGGTTAAAACTCTGGGGCAACCTCACGTTTAACCCTATTTCTGCACTTACGCACGCCACACTTGTTGATATTTGCGAACACCCTCACGGTCGCGCGCTCGCCACCAGCATGATGCAAGAAGCTCAAGCAGTTGCAGAAAAATTAGGTGCAAGCTTTCGTGTGCCGCTCGAAAAACGTATCGACGGTGCAGCCAAAGTTGGTAAACATAAAACCTCGATGCTGCAAGACGTTGAAGCTGGGCGCGAAATCGAAATTGATGCGCTAGTGGGTGCCGTAGTTGAGCTAGGCGCACGCGCAGGTATGCCAACGCCAACCATCAGTGCGGTGTATCAGGCCTCGAAATTATTGGCGGCAACAATGCAATTGAATAATATTGCGGTTCGCGGGGTTGGGTTAGCGGCTAGTTAAGTGGCGACACCTGAAACTGTCACACCACTCTTAAGCCGCATATTTTGAAGGCACTAGCATTAAACGCAATTTAATATAATCCGCTGATTACAGCTCATGCTGTTCTTCCCTTATTTAATTCGTACATAATGAATAAATTATGTTTATAGGAGCTACAAATGGCTACTACTTATCCGGTTTCATCAAATAAATTGTTGCAAGTTGCATTCATCATTGCCCAATTTGCAACTTTTTCGCTTTTTTTTATTTCAGCTAATGTAGGCGCTCAGATTGCGAGCTCAACATCTCTGGTGTCGGCAATTAATCCAAGCTTAGCCGTTGAGCAAGTTGGCTTAACTAGTACCGTAGCTTCTGGAACAGTAATAACCACGTTTACGGTAGGCTTAGGGCGAGCGCCGAGCTCCGTTTTGTTTTTTCGATATGATTTAATTAATGCCAAATTTAGAACAACTGTTGTCAATGCCGATTTCAAAAATCAAACTCTGCCCGCCGCATTTTCGAACATCGTTATTGCTCAGGGCGGAGCGGTTGGTCAAAGTTATGTTGTCTTTCAAATTGCAGTGGGTGCGGCGGGGCTTTTAGCTACACACATTTTGCAGTTTGATGCCCCGCTAGACGCTGTATTGCCGTCCACCGCGATTGGGTTTAGTGTCCACTCAACAGCGCTGTCGGTAGCGGGCGAGATGCCAGCCAACACTGAAGTATTGGTGCGTCCAGATAACGTTATAGCATCTACTTTTGCTCCCCCATTTCCGATCACAGGTAACGTTACATTTATTAGCAATAACGTCGTCATTCCAGGCTGTAATGCAGCGCCAGTGACTAATGGGATAGCGCAATGTAATGCTTCATTTCTGCTCGCTGATTTATATAGGGTCTCGGCAAGATATAACGGAAATGCCAATTACCTAATTAGTACTGGCAATCTAGCAGGCGGACAAAGAGTACTGCTGGATGTTGGCCCGCCAACCTTGCCGACCGCTAAAGTAAATTCGCCTTACTCAACAACTATTAATGGCATTGGCGCAAACGGCGCAGCGGTGTTCACCATAAAGCCAGAAAACCTGCCTGAAGGACTAAGCTTAGCAAGCGGCGGCACGCTATCAGGCACGCCTTTGAGTGCAGGGCCATATGAGCTTACTATTCAAGCTGTCGATCCAGTTGGGTTTATAGGATCTCGTAAGCTTAGTTTGACTGTTGAAAAAGGCGATCAAACCATATCCTTTGATCTACCCGCAACATCATTTTTTGGCAATACAATAATGCTGAACGGAACTGCTACGTCCAGAATTCCTGTGAGCTATTCCGTCAGCACACCAAACGTTTGTGCGATAACAGGCACAACATTACGATTGCTTTCTGCAGGCAATTGCGTAGTTACGCCTACACAAAGTGGTGATTTTAATTGGTTCGCTGCACCATCATTTCCCAGAGCAGTCAATGTGCTTTCGCCAAATGGCGTACAACCACTTCGGCTACGCTCTGATGCAGGCTTATCGCAAACAGCCTCGCTTGTTGCCAATCAATTACAATTTACCAACTTAGCTGACCCAGGAGTAGGCTTTAGAACACTCGGTCTGGTCGATATTGATGGCAATAAAACGCTTGACCTTGCCTTCTTAAATACGACGCAAGGTGATATTGGTGAAGTGAGCGTTTGGAATGACGTGAACCCGGCAACAAGCAGACTTTTACGCAGCGTGCGAACACTGTGGCGTGTTGATGCGGTTGGTGATTTAGACGGCGATGGATTTGGTGACTTGGTCTGGCGATTTACGGGGCAAACACCTAACTTTGACGACACTGGTGTTTCGTATGTTTGGTTTATCAATGCCAATAGCGTGGTTTCGCGCAAACGTGGCGGCGCGCCGCTAAGTTGGCAGCTACTCGGCGCCGTCGATCTCAACGCCGACAACGCGGCCGACATGCTCTACATTAGCCCTACCAATGAAGTACGCGCACTCATGGCAACAGCGCAGCGTAGTTGCGCTAATTTGAACGCGGGCACCATTCCGCAAGGCTTCACTGCACTTAAGGCAGCAAGCTTTACCCGCTTCGACCGTGGCGATGTGCTGATACGCAACTCAACAACAGGTGAAGTCAGACTTATCGCACTTGATGCCACGGGACTCATGTTGCCTGCTTCAACGTCAAGCCCGACTGATCCTAATGCAGCTTGTACACCAAGCAATTTATTGGTGAGATCAACAACGACACCCTTGTTAAACACTGACCCGACATGGCGTTTTTATGGTGTCGCTGATTTTAATGGCGATGGATTAACCGATGTTGTATGGGCGCGGCCAGATGGCACGCTAACCATCTGGCTCAGCAACGGTAACAACCAAGCAGCGACCGTGATTGATAACGCAGGCGTGGCACCAAATGGGTTTACGGCTATCTTGCAATAAGCATGAGGGATACGGGCAAATCTAATTTGTCCGTATCCGCAAAATCTTCTCCACTTCACGTGATAGCTGCGCGAAGTGTTGGCGTGATGCGGTGTCGGTCGCGCGCTTTTCAGCACTAGTTAGCTCGCCTTTCAGCGCCTTTAAGCCATCCATAGCGGCTGGGCGAAGATCAATCATCATATCGGTGAGCATTGCTGAAAACATAAAACTGAAATTTTTGAAACGCTGCGCCTCGCCTGAGAATGACTTTAAGTGTTCCACATAATCACGCTGCAATTCACGCCGATAAATATCAACTTTAGGCTGCGGCATGGCGATTTCGCGGAAGATGCTTTTTTGTATCGACTGCAAATAAGCCGACGACGACAAGCCCGCACCAGGCGTTAAAAATTCCACATCTTCGAGCACGCGAAATCGAATCGGCTGCAGCATATCGGTCAGTATTCGCTTTTGCGCATTGACCACGGGGGCTGTTACGTCGAGCATTGCAAAGCGATTTAATAGACTCGGTTCAACCAACCATTTAGGCGTTGTTAATGCCTCGTCTAGCAGGTAACGCATCGCGGCACGCTGCTCTTTTGGGCTGGTACGCGTAAACGTATCGCCGCCGCGTCCACCTAGATAACGCGTCTCGCGCACCCCACCAATCATCTTCACTACTGACTCAATATAGCGGCTACGTTGAGAAAGAAGTGTGTAATAAGTACGCTCTAAGGTTTCATAATCTTCGCCTAATCGGGTGGTGGAAGGGATCAAGCGTTTGGCCGCGCGCTCAAGTGAGGCGATGGATAATTTAGTGGCTTCAATGCGCTCTTTGCCGATATTCTCGGTAATCACTTCTGGATCAAGAAACGCGGCCGTATCTTCACCGCCAAATTTCAAGAGCGGCTCGCTGATTTGTCGCGCGGCGAGTCGATCTAGCGTGGGGATTTCTTCATCCGCTGATTTGGCGTCAATTAGCTTATAGCCCCATTCAATGGCAAATTTATCGTAGTCGGCAATCTTTGGCACGAAGCTTGTTACACCGTCGCCAGGCTGTGCGACTGAATTAAATCGCCCGTAAGACATGATGGATGCCACCGTACCATTCGCGCTGGTAAATGCAGGATCACGCAATGACTTCACGCTAAATCCAGTTGCGCCACGATGGTTATGCCGCAACCCAAGAGTGTGTCCGATTTCATGTGTCGCCACCGAGCGTAATAATTCACCCATAACCTCATCCGGTATCGGTAATTTGTCGATTCGCTTATCCGCCGCACCGGCTTGAATAAAATAAAGCTGCTCTAAATACTTAACCAAGTCATGCCAAAAAATAACGTGTGCGGAAATAATTTCACCGGAACGCGGATCATGCACATGTGGCCCCATTGCGTTGGCAATCGGCAGCGCCACCCAGCGAATAACTGAATAGCGCGCATCTTCCGCATCCCATAATGGGTCTTCTTTTTTGGTTGGTGCCAGTTTGGCGACAATCGCGTTTTTGAAACCTGCTTGCTCAAAGGCGACATTCCAATCTGTCACGCCATCCATCAACGGCTTCTTCCATTTTTCAGGAACCTCTTCCGCGATATAAACGGTAATAGGTTTAATTGGCTCTGATAGCGCGGCAGCCGGGTCTTTTTTCTCTAACCGATAACGGGTAATAAATTCACGCTGACGTGAGCCAGTACGATCCCCACCGTACTCGATAAATGGCTCAGTGAAATAGCCAACTCTGTCATCCGCATAGCGGCCTTGCATCGGCGTTTCAGGCAACATCGAGATGCTGTAATGCACGATGGCGGTACGCGTTGGATTACGCGCAACGGTTGGCATTTGCGGTGCACCGCCCAGGCTCATTTGCGGCATCGGAAATGACACAAAAGTCAGCGTGGCACGCGCCTCAACATTACTCGGAAATACTTTTACCGCACTGATATTGCTACGCGAAGGGTCAACCCCACCAAAGCCCATCGGCCCTAAATTACGCGCGTCAATTAAATCGCTCGATGTGGACATGAGCAGGCGCGAAACATCAATGACAGGCCATTTTTCTTTTGGAGTCGATTCTTTAGCACTCTCTTTTGTTGCTGATTTGATGATGTCTTTAACCGTTGGGGTGACATCTTTTGCAAGCAACGTTGCGTCTTTAGGCTTGGTAGGTTCGACAGACGTTTTGGCTTCAATTTTTTCAACGCTGTCTATTTTTTCGACTTTTGCAACCGGATCAACCTCTTTAGCGGCAACTTCAACACGCTTCGTTTTGTCTTTATCTGCTTTTTCTTTTGCTTCTTTTGCTTCTTTTGCTTCTTTTTCTAACTTTTCAGCTTTCTCTTTTTCGATTGCGGCTTTCTCATCCGCACGCAATTCTAATGAGCGCTCACTGCCCTCTGCTTCAATCTGAAACGACATCACAATCGGCGCTAAATCAACATTATCAACAGCCGCTTTAATATCGCCAATTGCGCGATTTTGATATGACACCGAGCGTATCAAAATACGATTTTCAAGTCGTTCAAAACGCAATACGCGATAACCAAGTGGCAAGCCATTAAACCCACCGCCTGCGCTGGCTTGTGAAATTTCTACTGACCACAGCAAATCGCGGCCTAATAATTTTTCGGGGATTTCAAACAAATGGCGGTCTTTAATTTTGTGATGCAGCACCATGCCGCGCGATGTTTTAGCGTCTTTGGTAATCACCTCGGTATATTTGCGCGGCTCACCTGGGCCTGGCATAGCGCCTAAACCTATAGGTGCCATTGGCGCCATCGGTGAAGCAGCAAGTGTTGGCGACGCCGCATTATTCGCACCCACCACAGCCACAGCTAATGGCTTAATGGGCGCGGCAATTTTTGTTGTTATTTCTGCGGGTTTATTGACAGCACAGGCGGTTAATAAAAACACTTGCACTAATGCCAAGGCTAAAGGTTTCAACCGCTTGTGATTGGTAATGTTCGCGTGGTGCATCGCTTCACTTTCGCTCTAAAAATTAAATTTCTCATAGACAATTATGCCTAAGAAGAGTGGGTGTTCATACGTAATCAAGCGGTAATGCCGTTGTAAATTTCATCTGCTCCATCGCAAAGCTTGACGACACGTCAAATAGTTCAATAGATTTAATCAGCCGTCGATACACCAAGTCATAGCCCGAAATATCAGGCACCACCACGCGCAACAAATAATCTAAGTCGCCACTCATGCGATAAACCTCGACAATCTCAGGTACTTCGGCAACGGC
>JANNWG010000017.1:0-120876 GCA_031414695.1 Burkholderiales bacterium | reverse complement strand
GAGCAGTTAACGTCAAGCCAGCGATTGCAACTCATCTTGCAACACGCATTCGCTAAGTTCATGCCACCAATCGCTAAACCACAAGCGCTATTGACCGGATAAAGAGCTTAGCTTTGGGGAGGCAACTGCTTTTTTTAGGTTAAAGCATTGATATAGTCGCAACCACAAATTGACTCCGTCCTTTGAACAAGGGAGGTTGGGAGGGATTGCGGTATGTATTGCATATCTCGCAATTAAGCAACAAACGTAGTGAATAACATAACGCCAAGCAATCCCCACTAGCTCCCCTTTTTTAAATGGGAGAACTGATTGGTGGAAGTTTGCAAAATAGAACTTGAACCTTTCATCAACTCCTCCCTTTGAAAAAGGGAGGTTGGGAGGGATTGCGGTGCGTATTGCATATCTCGCAATCAAGCAACAAACGTAGTGAATAACATAACGCCAAGCAATCCCCACTAACTCCCCTTTTTCAAAGGGGAGAACTGATTGGTGGAAGTTTGCAAAATAGAACTTGAACCTTTCATCAACTCCTCCCTTTGAAAAAGGGAGGTTGGGACACTAGTGTCCGGTTAAATAGTGAACAAATTCAATTGGTTACAAGGGTGATTGCCGGAACGTGATTGACTACTGTAATCGAACAACTCCTGTACGAGGCATTTTTCAAATAATGAGACAGAAAAGACCTGCAATAAAGTGTAAATCGAAGCCTGTAAGTTTAAGCGCTTTTTAACGATCGCAATAAGGACATAGACCGATACGGCAATCCAGATTTGTGACTTCACCGCATTTTCTGAGTAACCGTAAAACTTCTTAATACGCAGATGCTGCTTTATCCACTTAAAGAACAACTCTACTCGCCAACGCGCTTTATACAGCGCGCAGACAGTGGCTGCCGACAAGACAAAGTTGTTGGTCAAGAACACCAATGTCTTGCCCGTCTCCGGCACAATGAACTTAATGCGGCGCAGTTGAGCAGGGTAGCGATGCTGACTCGTTTTTCCCGTCAGCATGATGGTTTGGTCGCACACGATGCCATTACTGCGGTTCACCTTAGTCGAGTAAACCCGCCTAAATTGTGTGTTGGACAGCGCGCGGGTGACAAAGAAGGCACCCGCTTGATGAATTTTGTAGAGCCTGCCAAAGTCCACATAGCCACGATCCATCACATAGATCGCCCCCGCCTCGAACACCAAGTCATCGAGAATAGCTACATCACTGCTTTTAGCATCAGAAATGTGAATGAAGCTCGGAATACTGCCGCGCAAATCCAACAGGGTATGCATCTTCACCGCCGATTTGGTCTGGCAAAACAGCGCCCACGGAAACAGTGTCATACAAAGGTCAATGGTGCTCGAGTCGAGCGCATAAGTTGTATTGACCAATTCAACATCAAAGCTATCGCCCTGATAGAGCTTGCGTGCCTGCGTAATCAAGCTTTGTGCGAAGTCGGCGTAGATGCGCCAGTCACGTCGCTCGCAGGCGTCAGCCAAGGTCGTGCGTTTGATGGTGTGCCGAAACCCCATGTGATAAAGCTTGGCAGGTTGTGCGGACAAGCAGGCTTCGATATCACGAAGGCTTTTACGATGGGTCAATTGGGCGAAGGCCATGACTCTAAAGTGCTCGGCTGCGTTAAGCGTTTTTGTATAGGCATCGCCATGATGACGTTCAACAATGCGTGTAAAAGTCGTCCAAGGCAAAAAGTCCATCAGTTGTGCGAACAGCGTCTTGCCAGCATTCATCGACATCCTCCGGGTTGTTACCCCCGGAAAATGCGGGAATTCGATTTTCTGTTCAAATCGACACCACCACAAAATCGCTTGCAAACCACCACCAGTCCTAGGATCAAGCAACTGCGTTTGGTGGTTTACCGGACACTAGTGAGGTTGGGAGGGATTGCGGTGCGTATTGCATATCTCGCCATCAAGCAGCAAACGTAGTGAATAACATAACGCCAAGCAATCCCCACTAGCTCCCCTTTTCAAAGGGGAGAACTGATTGGTGGAAGTTTGCAAAATAGAACTTGAACCTTTCATCAACTCCTCCCTTTGAAAAAGGGAGGTTGGGTGGGATTTGAAAACGTGCAATATCTGCTGACGTCAAAGACATCTACCGCCCAACAAGACGCTCGCTAGATGACTGACTAAACACGCATCGCATCCTTTTAACCCTGATGTGGCTGATGCGTTTTTTCGCACGCTTTAGCTGAAATATTTATGCTCGTGTCAGGCGTCGTCCAGTGATCGAAGGGCGGAATTTTGTCTGACGTGTTGGGCATTAATCGCAATTGATATCGCATCGAAGTCTCACTGGCAGCCTTCCTATACTTCGAACAGCATCGAGAATATCGCACTCGGTAGCGGTATCAGGCGCAAAACGACGAACCGCGAGTCTTCCTTTAGGTTGTAATTTCAGCAGGTAATAGTCTGAGCCATCGGTGTCCTCACCGACAACCCATTCGATAATGTCGCTCCAAGCAACGAACAGTTCATTCGTATGCTCAGCAATCCACAGTTTCCATCGTATCTGATACGCCAGTCAACCCAAGCAATGCATGTCGAGACAATGTGATGCCTTCTTGGCGCATCTCAATCCAATCTTTCTGATTCTTATTCGAAAATCGCACTGGTGAAATTACCGCTGGCGCACCTTCAGCAGGAATAACTCGTCCAAACTTCAACTCTTCAATGATGTGAGATGGCAATTGTCGCCATGAATGCCAACGCAAAATCACGATAGCGATAAGGCCGCAGAGCGGAAAAATTGCGATGAGCAACCCAGTGACTAAGCCAGGCTCAGCCACCTTACCGTGAATGGCGAATCCTACAAACGGGCTAAACAAGATGCCCATGAAACAAAGCGCTACCCAGCCGACACGTGTTCGCGCGTTCGCAGGAAGTGGCGTGAGATGATATTTAGTAGCGGCCATTTAATAGTTAATAGTCGAAACACTCAATGTGCAATGCAGAGATTCATACCCAATCAAAATGCCCATCTACCAAGGTAAAAGGCGGCGCGCTTTTGCGCCGACCCGCGACCGAAGGTAGCGACCTTGAGCGACGTGTTAGGCGTTTGGTTAGTCATGCCATGGTGACACTGTAAATGCGAGCAATACTGCGGCGCTGAGGCAGACAAAGAACAGCCCGGTAGATAGGCGCTTAGGGCTTGAAGCATCTAGGTTTAGCGCAATGACTTTCAACGGCAAGGCGTACATTGTGACAACTGCGATGATGATGGGCCAAAAGAGCAATGCCCAGCCAATCTGCAGTTCGCGTCGCAAGCCCCCGATGATAAAGAATGCTAGAGGTGGCAAGAGTAACGTGCCGATGTCCACAATTTGGAAGCGGCTTCGCACACGCGAGGCGTTGAGAGCCCAGAGTGCGGAGATGGGCGCGCAGATCAGCACAGCAATGAGGATGTATCCGAATACGCCGAGTCCCATGTTTTGACGCCTAACTCAATTCAAGACGAACCACATCCGCATAACATTCCGCGTTGCGCCCTAACATTCCTGTGAAAAAACGAAAAATACGTTTGCAATCAAACAGCTTCATCATTTAACCGTGTAAAAAATACCAATAACAGATTCGCGTTTTCCAGCAGATGCGTTTATTGAATATAACTGGTGTTCATAAAATCGTTCAAGCTAAATCACATGCTCACCAATCATTTTTAATTATCGTGCGTCGCCATCATCAAAATAGACATCACGCTAAACCCTATTATTGACGTGCATTTCAACGCATTTTTTCGCTAAACGGCACGTGGATAAACGGCTTTAGCAAATTATTTATATGCGCTAGCGGCGTATGTGCAAAGGGAATTGCTATAAATATTTCTACAGACGCGTGCAGTTTTGCATCGCGAAGGGGCAGCGCTGTGAAAACGATTAACGATGACCGTTTTGGTTGAGTGAGGGGTTAGGCACGAATGGCACTTACTTAGTGCTTTTATCTTCAATTTAGGTTCATACGCATCAAGTGATGAGCATAAAAAATAAAATTGAGTCATCCCGAGTCCATCGAATACCTCAGGATAAACTTGGCTGCGCCAAGCCGAGGGATCTGCTGTTTCTTCACTCTACAACCAACAGCAGATTCCTCACAAAAAAGCCGTTCGGAATGACAGGGTTCTAGGATTGTGGTTTTAATTAAGTGAGTCTGAATCCATCTGGGATTAAGCTTAAGTAAGTGCCATTCGGGTTAGGCACTCTTGTCTGCGCTGGCTGCGGTCACGCTATGCAGTGCGACGCACTTTTGTGGCGCGTCCACTTGAACGCGATGCTAGAGTTGGTTTCATGGCGCGGCGTCCAATGCCTTCAGCCACGAGCGAGACAACCAATGTATTGAGTGAAACACCTTCATTTTTTGCTTCATCGACTAGCTGACGATGCAACGATTTAGGTACTCTTTGCACGAAGCGGCCACTGACGGAAGAAAATGGCACAGGAATAGCATCGTCAAACTCGACCGCCACCGCCAGCCAATCGGCTAACGCTAGACGACCGTTCTCGATGGCTTGTTCTGGCGTCGCGCCGTCTGAACAGCATCCTGCCAAATCAGGAAACGTAATTGCATAGCCGCCGCCCTCGTCTTTTGATAAAGGCAAAATTTCGAAAGGGTAAGTCATTTGCGCGTTTTTCATTCACCGATTCCTTCTTCCACAAGTTTGACAAATTTTTTCACGTAAACAGGTTTGATAGGACGTTTTGCCGGAACACTTAATTTCGCCCCATTGGGATGACGAAATACAGTATGACTCCCTGACGGCTCACGCCACTTTAGCCCCACGCCATCTGCAACCGTTTTGAGAGAATCAATGCGCCAATCGAGCGGATTGGCTTTGAATTGAGCATGTGTTTTTGCAGTTCTCGTTCTGTTTTCTGATATTACTAGAGTCACTACTCTGTAATTCGAAATCTCAAAGCTAAAGTGCGGCGATGTGAATGTTTGTAAGTGCTTCCAAGTGATTGGATGGCGGCAATCGTAATCTTATCGACAAGCCTGTCGTGCTCAAGGCCTACGAGCACGTCGTCGGGCTGCTGATGGATAACGGACATAGCGCTCTAACGCGGAGGTCAAGCCGCAACGCGCTTGCGTGTTGTCGCTCTTGGACGAGTCGTTAAATTTCGCTCCACTTCCGTACGAAGAGCCGCATTGATCCGCGACTGATAACCAGCCCCTTGCGCCTTGAAGAACGCTAAAATATCCGCATCCAAACGGACAGAGGTGAGGACTTTTGTAGGGGTAGCCTGCGGCCCACGTCCACGCTTAAGCATTGGCGCACCCAGCATGTCCTCAGTCCATGCCGGACTGTCTGGGTCGTCAACCCTAACCGAGGTTTTCTTTGGCAACTTGAAGGTAGTAGCGAGCTTCATATTTTTCTGCCTTTCGCAGCGAAATTACGTGAGGCCCTTTCGGGCGCTCGGTGTAAACCATCACAATGACATCGGCCTCAAGAAGACCAAAGCAAACCAAGCGCTCTTCGCCGTAGTCTTGACGTTTGTCTTCACGGGTCACTGTGAAGTGATCCCAGATGCAATCGCATCCAACGAAGTCGAGCCCGTGACGTTTGATGTTCAGCTTTCGCTTTGGTTCATCCCATGTGAGCATGCTTAATTGTATCTACAAAATACTGGGGCGTAAAGTGAAATTTAACGACTAAAGTAAAGGGCGCCGCGCTTTTGCGGCGTCCAGCGACCGAAGGGAGCGGCCTTGACCGACGTGTTAGACGGCACCGTTTCGCATCTGCACAAACTCAAACTCTTCTCCATTGGACCACACACCTTCGACCCGTCCGTCATCATATACAGCGAGGCTCGCGGCCGGCGCAGGTGGCAGCGTGTGAACACCCTGCGGATACAGCACGATTGAAACGTTCGCCCACTTGCGACCGTCAGGATCCATGACGATTTCGAGTACGTCTGTGTGCGCTTGCCACCATTCCGGGTCTTCGATATCGCCTAGTGCGTAGTCGTTAAAACTGTCGCCGTCCGGGTAGACATTCTCCCAAGTAGAAAAGGGAAGCTCGCGATACTTTCGAACAAGGCCATCTAGCGTCGCCGTTAGCTGCGATATGTCCATGTGCTGTCTAACTCAATTTAGCGAGCACAACATCCGCATAACATTCCGCGTTGCGCCCTAACATTCCTGTGAAAAATCGAAAAATTAGTTTGCAATCAAACAGCTTCATCATTTAACCGTGTAAAAAAACCCATCATAGATTCGCGTTTTCCAGCAGATACGTTTATTGAATATAACTGGTGTTCATAAAGTCGTTCAAGCTAAATCACATGCTCACCAATAATTTTTAATCATCGTGCGCCGCCATCATCAAAATAGACATCACGCTAAACCCTATTATTGACGTGCATTTCAACGCATTTATCCATCAAGATGCTCGTGGTTAAACGATTTTTGCAAATTATCAAAATGCGTTATTGCGTGCCGAGGAGCCAACGTTGGGCTTCGCAACCGTGCTCAACGCCAACCTACGCTCAGTTTTTAAGCAATGTGTGGCTCACATTGATTTGTGCTGTTTGTGACGATTCAACCCAACTTCCTCCTGCCCTCCCCTTAACAGGAAAGGAATTTGTTTTTGGTGTTACAGCATGCGCATCGAAATAATCACTTACCTCACTAGTGCAATTGCACCTGACTAGGAAGGTCTAAACTTTGGTATGCACGGTGACGGGAAAATTCGCATCATATACAGCTTGTGTCGTATAAAATTCATTGGTGATGACACACCCGTGCGCACATACGCATGACGCCAACCCACTTCAGCTAACCAGCGCAAGCAATGCAGACGCATGGCAATACTGTGTAAATTAAATTGCAAACACTAATCAGGGCGTGCCGTTACGGCATAAAATGTGCTGAAACACCCACCAATAAACGAGCTTAACATTTCAATCTTTAACGAAAGCTTCACTTGACCTCCTCTTGGATGCTCATCGCGGGCGCATTGTTCGCCGCCATGGGCGCATGTGCCAAATTACTCGCCAATCAATTTACGGGGGCGGAGCTTTCTATGTATCGCTCGGTATTTGCCATCATCGCCATTGGCGGCTTTGTAATGTGGCAAAAACAAACGTTGGTGACGCCATTTCGTGCAGGGCATTTTTGGCGCGGCACGTTTGGCACGATTTCACTCATCGGTTATTTTTATACGATGACGCAGCTGCCACTGGCTACCGCGATTATGTTGAATTACACCTCGCCACTATGGCTAACTGTGCTCTCCACGCTGCTGCTGCGTGAACGCTTTCAGCCTATTTTGCTAGCGGCGATATTAATGGGGTTGGTTGGTATCGTGCTGCTACTGCAGCCTACATTTTCAGATGACAATATTCATGCGGGCTTGATTGGGTTGGCATCCGGTTTTTTTGCCGCGTGCGCGTATGTGAATGTGAAAAAACTGGGTGAGGCGGGTGAGCCTGAATGGCGTGTGGTGTTTTATTTTGGGGTGGCGGGCTTGATTGGCTCGGCCATCGTGCAGCTTATTTGGAAGGGCACATTTGCGCCAGTCACCACTATAAATTTAGCGCCGCTGTTAGCAATGGGGCTGGCTGCTACGCTCGCACAGCTCGCCATGACGCGGGCATATCATAGCGGCAGCACATTGGTGGTGGCGGCATTTGCGTATTCGACGGTTGTTTTCGCCGCCCTATTTGGCTGGGTATTTTTTGACGAGACGCTTCCACTCATTGCGTGGATTGGCATGGCAATCGTGGTGGCGAGTGGATTGCTCGCCAAATTTGCGAGCGCGCGTAACAACGCGGCAGATAAGAAAGTGGCGTTGCCGGCAGAGTAATCGAAATAAAACCCATAAAAAAACCACGGCGAGCCGTGGGTTTTTTATGCAACGTGCAGACTAATTATTTAAGTCCCGCTGCCGCACGTAATGCTGCTGCTTTGTCAGTACGCTCCCACGTGAACTCTGGCTCTTCACGACCGAAATGTCCGTAGGCCGCTGTCTTTTGATAAATCGGCTTGAGCAAATCAAGCATTTTGACGATACCTTTTGGACGCAGGTCAAAATGTGCCTCGACTAGCTTGGCAATCTCGGCATCCGAAATCACGCCCGTACCTTCGGTATAGACCGTAATATTCATCGGCTTAGCAACGCCAATCGCATAAGCGACTTGCACTTGGCACTGCTTAGCGATACCGGCAGCAACAATATTTTTAGCCACATAACGTGCCGCGTATGCCGCTGAACGATCTACCTTGGATGGATCCTTACCGGAGAATGCACCGCCGCCGTGCGGACATGCGCCACCGTAGGTATCAACAATAATTTTGCGACCGGTCAAACCGCAATCACCCTGCGGGCCGCCGACAACAAAGCGTCCGGTTGGGTTTACCAAATAACGGGTGTCGTTAATCCACTCTTTCGGCAAAACTGGTTTGATGATGTGCTCAGTCACGGCCTCGTGAATATCTTTTTGGCTCATCTCTGGCGCGTGCTGTGTCGATAACACAACGGTGTCAATAGAGTGCGGCTTGCCATCCACATAGCGCATGGTGACTTGTGATTTTGCATCGGGGCGTAGCCACGGCAGGCGGCCATCGCGGCGTAGCTCTGATTGACGCTGCACTAAACGATGCGCGTAATAAATCGGTGCTGGCATCAGCACTGGCGTTTCATCACAGGCGTAGCCAAACATTAAACCTTGGTCGCCTGCACCTTGATCGAGGTCATCGTCTTGCGCTTTATCGACGCCACGCGCGATGTCAGGGCTTTGCTTATCGTAGCAAACCATGACGGCACAGCCTTTGTAGTCGATGCCGTATTCGGTATTGTCATAGCCGATGCGTTTAATGGTTTCACGCGCGACCTGTATATAGTCAACATTGGCGTTGGTGGTAATTTCACCGGCGAGGACAACTAGGCCGGTATTACAAAGTGTCTCAGCTGCCACGCGGGAACGCGGGTCTTGCGCGAGAATTGCATCTAAAATGGCATCGGATATTTGGTCAGCAACTTTATCGGGATGGCCTTCGGAAACAGATTCGGACGTAAATAAAAAATCATTCATGGCAATGCTCATTTGTGGGTATCCCCTCAGTCGTGGTTAGTAGTATTGTTGCTGCAACCCTAAATTCTAACAAATTCATGCAAGCCGACCAACTCCTTTCATCTTTCCAACATCATATTAGCGGGCTCAACCCGCTGTGAAGTGGCTATTTGCCTTGTTTGGCGCATTGCCATTGACGCTAAATCACTTCCTTGGCAGCGCGCTTGGTTGGCTGGCAGGTCAGTTATCGCCACGCCACAAGCAAACATCGCGTGACAATATTCAGCGTTACTCAGCTTCGCGCAAGCTTTCATCTGAAGCGACACAACAGCTAATAAAGTCGGCGATGATTGAGCAGGGCAAAGGCGTGACTGAGCTGGCGATCGCTTGGACGGCCTCAATTGAGAGACTCAATAAATTATTCGCCCCGGCAATTGGTTGGCAACATGTCGAGACGGCAAAAGCCGCCAAGCGACCCATTATTTTTGTCTCACCGCATTTAGGCTGCTTTGATATTGCGGGGCGATATGTGGCGAGCCGTGTGCCGATTACCGCGCTCTATCGCCCCCCTAAACAAGACTGGCTAGCGCCCATCATGGCACAAGGGCGCGCACGTGGCGGTGCCACCGTAGCACCAGCAAACGCCACTGGTGTGCGTGCGCTCTTAAAAACGTTGAAATCTGGCGGCAGCATTATGATCTTGCCCGACCAAGTACCCGCCGCAGAAAAAGGCGGTGAAGGCGTATGGGCAGATTTTTTTAATAGCCCCGCCTACACCATGACGCTATTGCCAAGATTAGCTGCAACCAGTAACGCGGTGGTGCTGTACTTTTTTGCTGAGCGGTTAGTACATGGCGGCGGCTATCGCGTACATATTGTGCCGATGAATGCGCCTTATGCAGACGATAAGCTAATCGCCGCGCGACAGACCAACGCGATGGTAGAAACCTTAATTGACTTAGCCCCTACCCAATATCTGTGGGGCTACAATCGTTATAAACGCCCTGCTGGCGCTGACTTACCTAATCCTTAATCCTTAATCCTCAACTTTTAAATATGCGATTAGCGTTAATACTACTTTGGATAATGCGTTGGCTTCCCCAATCATGGGTGGCAGCACTTGGTCGTTCGCTCGGCAATTTGTTATTTCACTTTGGTCGCCGACGCGTCACGCTCATCAATTTAGGCAAATGTTTTCCCACCCAAACAGAAGATGCACGCACCCAAACTGCACGCGGCGTATTTCAAAACTTAGCGCGCGCCACCTTAGAGCTTGGTCACATGTGGTACGCGCCAGTCGATGACGCGATGGCGCGCGTCAAGCTACTTGATCGCCAATATTTAGACGAATGGAATGGCAAAGCGCCCGTGATTTTATTAGCGCCTCATTTTGTTGGCCTCGACTTTGGAGGCGCGAAAGTCTCACGCGAATATCCGGCAGTGTTCTCGATGTATTCGGCGCAAAAAAGCAAAGTCTTTGACCGCGCACTCCGCGCCGCACGCCAACGCTGGAATGGCGCTGAGCTGGTCACGCGTCAACAAGGCTTACGCCCGGTACTCAAAGCGTTGAAAGCCAAAAAACTTTTTTACTATTTGCCCGATATGGATTTCGGCGCAAAAGACGCGGTATTTGTCGATTTTTTTGGCGTCAAAACCGCCACCGTTACCGCCCTCTCACGCCTCTGCCGCATCACCGGTGCCAAGGTGATTCCGCTTATTACCAAACAAACTCAGGATGGTTATGAATCACGTTTTTATCCGGCTTGGGATAACTTCCCTTCGGATGACGAAGCAGCTGACGCGAGACGTATGAATGCCTTTATTGAGGAACGCATACTGGAAATGCCGGATCAATATTTTTGGGTGCACAAACGTTTCAAGACACGGCCTGAAGGCGAGACGGGATTTTATTGAGGTACTGCTAGCAAGTTAAATCGTTGACCCATTACGCCTTATTTGGGGCAAGCGTTGTGAGCCCATTCACTTGTATGTGTTGCCTTATAACCGCTTTGTCATGAACACGCTGTGCGGGTCTTCAACATAGTCGCCAAATGGCCCGCAGCGGCTAAAGCCAACGCTTTCGTAAAGCATTTGAGCAGGAAGAAATGCCTCAACTGAGCCCGTTTCAAGGCTCAGGCGTTCATAGCCACGAGACGTTGCGACGTCCACAATGTGCATAAGAATAGCTTTTCCAGCGCCCCTACGACGCAGTGTGTTGGGAGTTCGCATAGATTTAATTTCGCCGTGCTTTTCATCCAGCTCCTTGAGCGCGCCGCAGCCGATGAGTTGTGAATCTTCCCATGCAGACCAAAACGTGATGTCAGGTTTACGCAGCCTATCCAGATCGAGCGCAAAAACGTTTTCTGGAGGCGACAAGGCATACATGCTTTGCAAGTGCTCATTCAGCAAGGCATGTATTTCTTTGCGCGTAAGATCATCAATTAAGATTTTTATCATTTAGTCATTACCTCTTAATGCGGTCAAAATAAAAACATCAAAGTGCAATAAGGACGTGCTAATTGGAGCAATAATGTTTGAAAACGCCCGCCAATAAACGACTCTCATAAAAAACAACAAGTTTCCTAACTGTACCATGCTGGTGGTTAGCCGGTAGTTAGCCGCTACTTTATACATACCATCGCGGACGTTAGAAAAAAATACCCCAAGACTGCATCCCTTCATTAAGGGATTTAATGGGGCTGTGATTTTTGTCGTTTTACATTAGAATCATGTCATGGCCTTCTTTCATATCTTAGTTCACGGCGAAAATTTTCTCATCGAGCGCGATGGTGCACAGTCGTGGATGGGGTTTTTCAAAAATGTTTATGTCGATGCGGGCACAGCCGATGAAGCATGCTCTATCGCTATCTCACGTATCGCGGCTGATCCAGCATTTCGCGCTTCGGTAAAGAATCCAGCCGATAAGCCGCCTGAGCTTTCCATTGAGGAAGCTAACGGAATTGAACATGATGCCGCTTTAGTTGACTCTGCCTTCACGTATTTCCCCACCGAATCTTAAGCGTCGTCTCATGCGGCTGCAATTTAGCAAGATGCACGGTCAGGGCAATGATTTTGTCATGCTCAATGGCATTACTCAGCCACATGCCAGCACGCTCACTACAACACAAATCCGCGCGCTAGCCGATAGGCATTTTGGTATTGGCTGCGATCAAGTATTGCTGGTTGAAGCCGCCACGGTAAATGAAGCGGACTTTCGCTATCGCATTTTTAATGCGAGCGGCGAAGAGGTTGAGCACTGCGGCAATGGCGCGCGTTGTTTTCCGATTTTTGTACGGGACGAGGGGCTCACGACCAAAACGAGCCTGACCGTACAGACCATGAATGGCTTGATTCATCCCACTATTGTTGATGATGGCCGCGTTAGCGTTGATATGGGCGCGCCACGGTTTCAGCCGCACGATATTCCATTTTTATCTGACGCAATTGCGTTGAAGTATTCACTCCCCTTGCCAAATGTTATGCGTGAAATTGGCGTGGTATCGATGGGCAACCCACATGCAGTGCAATTAGTTGATGATGTGGCGATTGCGCCAGTGGCCAGTGAAGGGACGCTGATTGAGCATCACGCGCAATTTCCGCAGCGCGTTAATGTGGGCTTTATGCAAATTGTGTCGCGATCACATATTCGGCTACGCGTGTGGGAGCGTGGCGCGGGCGAGACGCTGGCGTGCGGTACGGGCGCTTGTGCGGCGGTGGTTACAGGTATTCGCTGGGGGTTGCTAGATGCAACGGTTGTCGTTAGCACCAATGGTGGCGAACTTTCGGTAACATGGCAGGGTGCAAATAATGAAAGCGCGCCTGTCATCATGATGGGCAATGCCGTCACCGTATATCGCGGCGAAATTACAATTTAAGAAGTCGAAAAACCTATATGTCAATGGACACACTTAGCATCGAAGACGTCGCCACATTTTTACGCAGTCACCCAGAATTTTTTGAGGCGCACCCTGATGTGTTGCTCAATATTGAAGTGCCGCATCCGCATGGCGGCCGCACGGTGTCGATTCCGGAGCGTCAACTCATCGCCACGCGTGAAAAAGTGAAATTGCTCGAATCTAAACTCGCCGAACTAATTACGTTTGGCCAAGAAAATGATGTGATTTCTGACAAAGTCCACGCGCTCACGCTTAAGCTCGCCAACGCTGGTACGCGCGAGAAAGTCATTGATACGCTCTATCTTGATCTACTCGATAGCTTTCAGGTGCCACACGTCGTGGTGCGTTTATGGAATGTCAGCGTGCCTGAAAATACGAGCGCACCAGAATTCATCACCGTGCCCACCGAGCTTCGCCAATTTACCGAGGCGATGACCGCACCTTATGTTGGCGCGCATTCGGTCTACGAAACCAATCTGTGGTTTGGCGAACATGCACCGCACTTAAAATCCTATGCTATGGTGCCGTTAAAAAATGAACATGTATTTGGCGTGCTGCTACTAGCAAGCGAAAATGCGGAACGCTTTTATGCTGGTATGGGCACGGTATTTTTATCGCGAATTGGCGATATTTTTGCGGTGAATCTCGCTCGTGACTTACGCATTACGCGGTCTAGCGAGTAATCAAACCTGTGGCAACACAAACGCTGCCGCCACCAATATCATTACCTATTCTCGCCGAAGAGTATCTCGCGCACATCACCTTTGAGCGGCGGCTATCAGCGTTGACAATCGAAAATTATCGGCGTGACATCATTGATCTCGCCCGATTTTCTACCCCTCTGTCAGTCGCAATTGAGCAACTTACAAGCAACGACATTCGCCGGTTTTTAATTACCCTGCACAGCAAAGGCATGACGCCACGCGCCATCGCACGCATGCTGTCTGGTTGGCGCGGCTATTACAAATTTCTCATCAGACAAAACGTCACGACAAATAATCCCTGCAACGGCGTGCGCGCGCCGAAGGCGGAAAAGCCGTTGCCAATGACCTTATCACCAGATGAAGCAATTAGGCTTGTCAGCTTTACTGACGATACGCCAGAAGGAATCCGCGACCGCGCTGCATTCGAATTACTTTATTCATGCGGGCTTCGAATTGCAGAATTAGTCGGCTTAAACCTCGACAGCATCAACCATCAGAGTGGTGAAATTCGCGTCACAGGCAAAGGCAATAAAACGCGCATTATTCCAGTGGGTAAGCCCGCATTAATCGCGGTGGCGGCGTGGTTAAATCATCGGCTTACAATGCCAGCTTTAGACAAGGACGCATTATTTTTAGCGCGCTCCGGCACCCGCATCACGGCAAGTGTGTTGCAGCGCCGGATTAAATCGCGGGCAGTCAAACAAGGTATTGCCATTGATGTGCATCCACATATGTTGCGGCATTCGTTTGCGTCACACATGTTGCAATCATCACAAAATCTGCGCGCGGTACAAGAAATGATGGGTCACGCAAGTATTGCTTCTACTCAGGTTTATACACATTTGGATTTTCAGCACCTATCAAAAATCTATGACGCCGCGCATCCACGCGCCAAAAAAATTAAAACGATTAAGGAAGATGACCTATGAGTTTTCAAACACGCGAAACCAAATTGCACACATGGTTGAAGTGGATATCAATTGCGCTCGCGAGCGTTGCCACGTTGATAGTCATTGCCGCGATTTCGCTTTATTTTTTAGTGCGCGCGAGCTTACCTGCGCTAGATGGTGCGGCAACTGTTGCGGGCTTGAGCAGCTTCGCCGCCATCACGCGCGACGCCCACGGCACGGTCCAAATTGACGCCGCCAATTCGCTTGATGCCGCACGTGCGCTTGGTTATGTGCACGCGCAGGAACGCTTTTTTGAAATGGACTTAACGCGACGCTCCTCCGCCGGTGAATTATCGGCGTTGCTCGGCAAGGCAACCATCAAAATGGATGAGACCAAACGCATTCATCGTTTTCGCGCGCGATTGACCACAGCATTAACGACACTATCCGCAGAGGAACGCTCACTGCTTGCCAGCTACACAGCGGGTGCGAATGCAGGACTTAGCGCGCTGCCAATAAGACCTTGGCAATATCTCGCACTCCGTACCACCCCCGAACCTTGGCAAGAAGTCGATTCACTACTGGTTATTGCCGAAATGTATTCGATGCTGCAAGGCAACGCGATTAACCAAGCCTTTGCCGATGCTATCTTGCGCGAAAAAATTGGCGACGCTATTTTTCAATGGCTAAAACCGCGCGGTGGGTCATGGGATGCCGCGCTTGACGATAGCGTGATGCCAAATTTTGCAATGCCGACAGCAGATATATTAAATACGCGTGCCGCGTCATCTATGCCGACACCAACCAAAGTCAGCGCGCAATTTAATGACATACACGTCGGCAGCAATGCATGGGCGGTAAGTGGCGTACACACTGCCCATGGTGGCGCGATGGTTGCAAACGATATGCATTTAGGCTTGCAAGCGCCGAATATTTGGTTTCGCGCGCAACTTAATATCGACGACACAAAGCGCATTATCGCGGGTGTGACACTGCCGGGTATTCCGGGTGTGGTGGTGGGCAGTAATGGCGATGTGGCGTGGGGTTTTACGAATTCATATGGTCGCTGGTTTGATTGGGTACCTGCGGCGGGCTTGCCGATGCGCGAGATTACCGAAACAATTAAGGTGAAAGGGGAATCCCCCATCACCTTGAAAATTCGCGAGACATCCTTAGGCCCGATTGCGAAATCGCACGCAGGGCGCGACTATGCGCTTGCGTGGATGGCGTATCAACCGAATGCGATCAACCTTGCGGCAACGCAAATGGCAAACGCCAAAAATGTGCAGGCGGCACTCGCCATTGCACAAGGCGCTGGCATGCCACATCAAAATTTCTTTGTGGCGGATCGTCATGGCAATACAGCGTGGACAATTGCAGGGCTAATGCCAAATCGGTCAAATGGAAAAATAAATAATTTGGACTCCCCACGCGCGAGCTTTGTTGATGCAGAAAATGCAACTTATATGGCGTTAAAACAAGATTTATATCCAACCGTTAAAAACGCAAAACTATGGTCTGGCAACAATCGACAACTTGGTGGCGATAGTGGCGCGCTGATTGGCGAAGGTAGCTTTGATTTAGGCGCGAGGGGTCAGCAAATACGGGATCGTTTGCGAGTCACTGATAAATTTACCGAGCAAACATTACTCAATATTCAGTACGACAACGAAGCACTATTTTTAGCCCGCTGGGCAACGCTACTCAGCACCGCCGTTGGCGATAAAGCTGACATACAAACGCAGTTAAAAAAATGGAATGGTCGCGCCGATATTGACCAAGTTGGTTATCGCCTCATCCGCGCATTTCGCGCAAAAGTACATGAGGCGTTGTGGGCAGCTTGGCTGACTACCATTGACCCAACGCTTATCAAAATCGCCATTGCAGACGCGCGCCTTGAATATGCGGTGTGGCAAGCCATCACTGAAAAGCCCGCGCATTTATTGCCGAAACCATTCGCGACTTGGAATGATTTTTTTCAAGCGCAGGTCAACGCGGTGCGCGATGATCTTCTCAAAACTCACAGCAATATTGAGACCGCCACATGGGGCGAGCGTAATAAGGCTGTTATCAAACATCCGTTCTCGCGTTTCCTCCCCGCATTAGCGCCCTATCTCGACATGCCTTCTACGCCACAAGCTGGTGACAACCACATGCCAGCTGTCGCCGCGCCCACATTTGGCGCATCACAACGTTTGTCAGTGTCGCCCGGACGTGAACAAGACGGTATCCTCACCATGCCAGGCGGGCAAAGTGGACACCCGCTGTCACCTTTTTATGGTGCGGGCCATGAGGCTTGGGCTAAGCAACAATCAACACCGTTGTTAGCAGGTAAACCGCTACATACCTTAGTGCTTCGAATGCAACCATAAAGTAGCAAACACAAATATTGACGGCTTATTTAGAGCAAAAATGCTTCAATCTACCCGTCTTTATTAGTGTTTGCATTTTCATGCCTTAACCTATTTAGGATGTCGTTTTACGCGTGTTATCAGCACGCTGCCGAATCGAATCAAACTCGCGTCGCACATCGACCATTTTTTGCGTGTTTGCGCGCTCAGCCAATTGCTGCATCTCTATACCCGCCACATACAATTTATAGGCCGCTAAGGCATCAATAGGCGCATTTTTAGCCTCATGACATTGCGCCATTGTTTTGTAGATGCGTGTCTGGACATCTTGAAACCCAGATTGCTTTGCGTACGTGAGTGCTTCTGTAAGCGACTCTAATGCTTCATCAGTATGATTGTCAGCCAGCAGATAAACACCGCGCAAATAAAGCACGTAGGCGAGCTGATCAATATTTTGACTCACCCTAGTGACGTCGAGCGCCTCATTTATTATCGCGAGCGCTTGCGCATTGCGCCCTTCCATAAAATGCATTTCCGCTAGATTTCCAAGTGCGGCCACCTCTGCATAACGATTACCGCTAGTACGGCATTGTGCAAGCAGGGTTTGGCACGTCGTAAATGAGGCCACGACCACTTCGTGACACTTTTTGCTGTCTTTGCCATCATTTTTATACGCATCAAGTGCGAGTTTGGCCGACGTACATGCTGCATTGGCAAGATTACTCAGCACAGCAGCCGTGGTGAGTGGGTCATTCAAGCTCATCGAGGCATTATTTGCGGCGCTAAATTCAATTTCAGCGGCGGCCGCCTCTTCGCGCTCAAGATATAAATTGCCAAGTGCGACATGCGCCTGCACTTGCGCGCGAGCATCGCTAATTTTATTGGCTATTGCTAATGCAGCCACACCATACTCAAGCGCCTCGCCTTTAGCACCGAGTCTGCCTGTAATCAATGCCAGCATCGCCAATGAGCGCGCGCGAATTGCCTCGCTACGTGCAATGCGTGCCGCCTCTATCGTATTGAGTATCGTGCCTATCGCAGTTGAATATCGCGCCGCATGAAACGCCAATAAACCATCACCGTACATGGCGAAAGTCTTACCCAAGGCGCGTTGCGCAGGCAGCAAATTGCCCGCCAAATAATGCGCACGCTCAATGGCGGCCTCAGCCGAAGCGGTGTCAGCCGTTTTCGCATCGAGCGTTGCCATTTCAACTAGCGCTTCAATTCTTAGTAAATCATTGGGCGCATTCTCAATGCGTCGCTTTAAACGCGTCTGATAGGCGAGAACATCTGGAGAAAGTGCGGAACTCATACAGGGTCTCCAGCGCGGGCAGCCTTAAACATTGCCAGCGCCTTATCGCGCTGCACACTGTGATCCACTATCGGCGCTGGGTAATCACGCCCCAACAGAAAATCTTTTGCCGCCGCATCAATCGGCGGCAATGACGATGGTGCATGAATATATTTGTCTGGGATATTTTTTAATTCCGGCAAATAACGACGAATAAACTTACCCTGCGTATCAAAGCGCTCACTTTGCGTCGTCGGGTTAAAAATACGGAAATACGGTTGGGCATCGCAGCCGGTGGATGCCGCCCACTGCCAGCCGCCATTGTTGGCCGTCAAGTCAAAATCATTTAAATGATCCGCAAAATATTTTTCACCCCATCGCCAGTCAATGAGTAAATCTTTAGTTAAAAAACTTGCCACAATCATGCGCAGACGATTATGCATATAGCCAGTTTGGTTAATTTGGCGCATGGCGGCATCAATGATTGGGTAGCCCGTACGCGCCTCACACCACGCAGCAAACAGCGCTGGATCGTTTTCCCATTTTAGGTTTGCATATTCAAGCTTGTAGTTGCCGGCAGCAGCATGTGGGTTGTGCCACATAATTTGGAAATAAAAATCGCGCCAAATTAATTCTGATAGCCACGTTTCTGCACCAATATTTTTGGCTTTACGCGTTTCCGCATAGGCAAAGCGCGCTAATTGGCGAATAGAAATTGTGCCAAAACGATTGTGCACACTCAAGTAAGACACGCCTTTTACCGACGGCAAATCACGCGCTTCCTTGTAATCAGCAATCCGTTTAACAAAATCATTGATAAGCACTTCCGCCCCTGACATGCCACATTTTACGTTGTCGAGCAGGTTGGTTTTATGAAAACCCATGGCCTGAAGGTCAGCCACTGGCGCGGCGTTTGAAGCATTTTCTGACACCTTTAACTGCTTAAAATACTTCTCACAGGCGTATGCGGCAAGGTCGTCTTGCGTTAATTTTTTTAGCCACGCATTTTTATAAGGCGTGAATACGCTGAAGGGTTTTTCGGCCAACGTGAGCACTTCGCTCTTCTCAAAAATAACCGTATCTTTGAATGATTCAAACGCGATATTGTGCGCGCTTAGCGCATTGGCAACGTGCAAGTCGCGGGCGATGGCGTTTGGCTCATAGTCGGTATTGGTATAAACCGCATCAACGTTCAATTCGCGCGCTAACGCAGGAATGGCATCAGCCGCTTTCGCGTGACGCACGATTAAATCGCCGCCACTTATTTTCAACGCAGCTTTTAGTTCTACAACCGATTCCCAAATAAACTCAACACGTCGGTCTTGCTTGCTTGGCAATGCATCCAAAATGTCTTTGTCAAAAATAAACGTGCAATACACATTAGCACCAGAAACCAGCGCCTCGTATAGTCCAGCGTTATCGTCAAGTCGCAAATCACGTCGAAACCAGAATAGGATATTTTTCATAGCGAAATAATAGCGTGGAAAACGACAATAGCGACGACGATAGCGTGTTTGCATTGATTCGCGTAAAATCTTTAATTTGTGCAGACCACTAATTTCACCCACCACTTTTTAATCGCCATGCCAGGCATGGTTGATCCACATTTTGCTAAAACGCTTACCTATATTTGTGAGCATTCAGAACGTGGCGCGATTGGCTTAGTCGTCAATAAGCCTACCGACATCAGCATCGGTCATTTGTTTCAACAGTGCAGTATTGCGCTCGATGATCCTGCGATCAGCGAAAATCCAGTTCACTTTGGTGGCCCTGTCAAAATCGAATGCGGCTTTGTGCTACATCAGCCGCTTGGCGATTGGAAATCGACATTAAAAATTGATGACGACATTGGCATGACAACCTCCAAAGATATTTTGGAAGCCATTGCAGACGGCACCGGGCCCGACAACATCATTGTCACGCTTGGCTACGCAGGCTGGGAGGCGGGACAGCTCGAAGATGAGATTAAACAAAATGGCTGGCTAGTGGTGGCAGCGGATAAGCATTTAATTTTTGACCTGCCTGACGATGAGAAATTCAGCGCCGCGTTATCAAAACTGGGGGTGCGACCTGAAATGCTTTCTAGCACTGTAGGTCACGCTTAGTATGTTGCGCAGTTTGCTACCTACGCACGCTACCGTGATGTGCTTTGATTTTGGTGAGAAGCGTATCGGTGTGGCGGTTGGCAATCTGGCGATTGGTGTGGCCTCCGCCGTGACGACGATTCATGCGGAATCTAATCTTGATCGGCTAGCGGCAATCGGCGCCCTCGTCAAAGAATGGCAGCCCCAACAGTTTGTGGTGGGCGCGCCGACGCATTTGAACGGTGAAACTCACGCCATGACAAATTTAGTGCGCAAATTTGCGAACCGCTTAACTGAAAATTTCAAAATACCGGTGGCGTTTGTGGATGAATACTTAACGTCTGCTGCTGCCGCATCTACCCTGAATGCGCGTGGCATTAGCGGGCGCGCCCAAAAAGCCACCATAGACGCCGTCGCCGCCCAAGTTATTTTGCAATCTTGGTTTGATGACCCACTAAATCAGCAGAAAGATAGTCATGCAGCTTGATGCCGAAAAATTAATTGATGTGCTGGTAGAGAAAATCGGCACGCTCAGCGATAACACCGAAATCATCGGCATTCATACTGGTGGTGCGTGGCTGGCCGCTAGGCTAGTAGCGCGCTTTGGTTTGACCCAATACGGCACACTTGCCGCTACGCTGCACCGCGATGATTTCACGCGCCGTGGCCTGCATCCGCAAACTAAAAGCACCGATATTCCATTTGCTGTTGATGGCAAACATATCTTGCTGGTTGATGATGTGTTGCAAACTGGCCGCACAATACGCGCCGCGATGAATGAGCTTTTCGATTTTGGTCGCCCGCAATCGGTGTCACTTGCTGTGCTAATTGACAGGGGCGGTCGCGAGTTGCCGATAGAGGCAAATCATGTGGCGATGGTGATGCCGCTGGAAATAGCGCAGCGCTTAACGCTAGGCCAACACAACAATCAGCTGCGATTTAACATTCAGGAAGGTTGAACGCATATGCTAACGACAAACCCACAATTGACCTCGGATAAAAAGCTTAGACACCTGCTCACCACAGAGGGCTTATCCAAGACAATCATTGAAAATATTCTTGCAACCGCTGATCAATTTGTCTCGGTCGGTGATCGTGATGTGAAAAAAGTGCCTCTGCTACGCGGTAAATCCGTCTTTAATCTTTTTTTTGAAAATTCCACTCGCACGCGCACCACCTTTGAAATCGCAGCTAAACGACTCTCGGCGGATGTGATTAATCTCAATATCAATGCGTCTTCCACATCAAAAGGCGAGTCGCTGATTGATACCATCGACAACCTTGCGGCGATGGATGCGGATATGTTTGTGGTGCGTCACGCGCAATCAGGGGCGGCGCATTTAATTGCACAACACGTCAATCGTGTCAGACCCAATATCGCCGTGATTAACGCTGGCGACGGCCGCCATGCGCATCCGACGCAGGGCTTACTTGATATGTACACGATACGTCACTACAAAAAACAATTTCACAATTTAAGCGTGGCCATTGTTGGCGATATTTTGCATTCTCGCGTGGCGCGCTCCGGCATACATGCGTTAACCACACTGGGCTGCCCCGATGTGCGGGTGGTGGGCCCGAAAACATTGATACCGACTGACTGCGCCAGACTGGGTGTATCAGTGCACCACGACATGAAGCGAGGACTAGAAGGCGTGGATGTGGTGATGATGTTGCGGCTACAAAACGAACGCATGGAAGGCCCACTACTACCAAGCGCGCAGGAGTTTTATAAAAGCTACGGTCTCACAGCAGAAAAACTTTCGCGGGCGAAACCGGATGCCATCGTGATGCATCCAGGGCCGATGAATCGTGGTGTGGAGATTGAATCCAGCATCGCTGATGGTAGGCAAGCAGTGATTCTGCCGCAGGTCACATTTGGCATCGCGGTGCGCATGGCGGTGATGTCGATGGTCAGTGGTCATCATGCGGCAGGAGGTGCGGAATGAAATTAGAAATCAGAAATGGCCGTGTGGTTGACCCCGCCACCGGGCGCGATGAGCGTACCAATATTTATATCACTGATGACCGCATCACAAGTATTGGCGCGGCGTTCGAAGGCTTTGTTGCAGACAAAATTATTGATGCGGCAGGCAAAATAGTCGCCCCTGGCTTAGTGGATTTAAGTGCCAGACTACGCGAGCCTGGCTATGAACATAAAGCCACGCTGGAAACTGAATTGATGGCAGCATCTGCTGGCGGTGTAACTACATTAGTCTGCCCACCGGATACGGAGCCAGTCTTAGATGAACCGGGCTTGGTGGAAATGTTAAAGCGTCGCGGCTGGACGCTCAATCAAGCGCGCATTTATCCGTTAGGTGCGCTCACGGCAGGTTTGCGCGGCGAAAAATTATCCGAGATGTTGGAATTAACCGAAGCAGGTTGCATCGGGTTTTTTCAAGCCGATAAACCCATCATTGATACCGCAGTCCTGTATCGCGCGATGCAGTATGCCGCCACTTATGGTTTCACCGTATGGTTGCGACCAGAAGATGCACATTTAGCGCGTGGCGGTATTGCCCACGATGGCGAAGTCGCGACGCGACTTGGTTTGGCTGGTATTCCGGTGAGTGCCGAGACGGTCGCCATTGCCACTATCGCCACGCTCATGCGTGAAACTGGCGCGCGGGTGCATTTGGCAAGACTGTCATCGGCGGCAGGCGCGGCAATGGTGCGCCAATGCAAAGCAGAAGGTTTGGCGCTAAGTTGTGATGTCGGCATACATCATTTGTTATTAACGGATCGTGATATTGGTTATTTTGATTCGCAGTATCGTTTCTCGCCCCCATTGCGTTCCCCACAAGACCGCGATGCATTGGGTGCGGCCGTGATTGATGGCACTATTGATGCAATATGTTCGGATCACACACCAACAGACGATGATGAAAAAAATGTGCCCTTTGCAGAGGCCACACCGGGCGCATCGGCATTAGAAATGTTGCTACCACTTACCCTCAAATGGGCAGAACACGCAAATGTACCGCTCGCGCAAGCACTTGCGCGCATCACCACACACCCCGCGAATGTTTTAAATAAAACGCAAGGTCGACTGAGCGTGAATGCTCCAGCAGATATTTGTATATTTGACCCGAGAGCTTTTTGGGCGGTAACGCGCGAGACAATTGTTTCGCTCGGTAAAAATACGCCATATCTATCGCGAGAATTACAGGGCAAAGTCACGCACACTATTTGTGCGGGGCGGATTGTTTATCAAGCCTAATAATGTGTAATTTCGCGGTGGACTTGTCGAGGATATCTAAAAACAATTCGTTATTCATTGGTTTAACATTTTGTTACCTTCTACCTCAAATCTAAGGACTTGAAAAGGCCTGCTATTTCAATGTTTTATGGAATCATTGTTTACATGTATTTTTTGGATAACAAACAACATAAATCACCGCATATTCATGCCGTATATTCGGGTCAAGAAGTTATTGTAGCGATACCTGATGGCGATATCATCGAAGGTGGAATACCCGCAGCAAAGATAAAACTGCTACATGCTTGGATTGAACTACACAAAGATGAATTGATGGCAGATTGGCAATTAGCAGTTTCAGGTCAACATCCTTACAAAATCGAACCCCTAAGATAATGAACAAACATGAACCCAAGACTAACTGCCGTTAAGCCACTAGACAATTATAAAATTTCACTTTGCTTTGCAAATGGTGAAGAGGGCATTTATGACTGTACGCCGCTCCTTAATTTCGGTGTGTTTAAGGAGCTACGCGACACTCATTATTTCCAGCGTGTTAGCGTAGTGAGTGGCACTGTTGTTTGGCCAAATGAGCAAGATATTTGTCCTGACACCCTATACATTGATGCAGTTAAAACTGTTAACTGCAATATAACTCAGCACATTTAAATGCTGCTATTTCGTAATCAATAGTTGCTAAGAACGCTCATGAACCCACTACTCAATTTTTCTTCGTTACCGCAATTTCAATCATTCACGCCTGAGTCAGTAGCACCTGCGATAACGCAACTTATCAGTGATGCAGAGGCGGCTATTGCGAATGTGCTCAATGACAAGAATGAGCCTACGTGGAATAACGTGGTCACGCCGATTGATGATGTGACCGAAAAAATATCGCGCGCATGGGGCATGGTGTCGCATTTGAATGCGGTGAATAATTCACCAGAATTACGTGAGGTCTATACATCGCTATTGCCAACGGTCACACAATTTTGGACGGGGCTTTCTCAAAACGATGTGCTATTTGCAAAATACAAGCAAATACGTGCTACTTCAAGCAATTTTGGCTTAAAAAGCACGCAGAATAAGGTGCTTGATAATGAAATTCGCGGTTTCCGACTTGGTGGTGCAGAGCTAGCCGCTAACGAAAAAAATCGCTTCAAAGAAATAAAAGCTGCTCTATCTACGCTCATGTCCTCCTTTAATGACAACGTGCTCGATGCGACCAATGGCTTTACACATGTGGTGACAGAAGCGCATCAGCTCGCGGGCTTGCCAGACGATGTGGTGAGCGCGGCGCGTGAGTTGTATTTAAAAGCGCACGAAAAAAGTGACGCGTCCGGCTGGCGCTTTAGCCTGCACGCACCCTCATATGTGCCAGTGATGCAGTACGCAGCATTTCATCCACTGCGCGAAACCATGTATCGCGCCTATGTGACGCGCGCCTCTGAATTATCCAGCTCGTCAAATAAAGAAACGGGCGACAACACTGTCGTCATTTCGCAAATTTTGACCTTACGTGCTGAGTCCGCCGCACTACTTGGATACAGTAATTACGCAGAAGTCTCACTTGCCGCAAAAATGGCAGAAAGCCCGCAGGAAGTCATTAATTTTCTGAATGAATTGGCATCAAAAGCAAAACCATCTGCAACCGCTGATTGGCAAGCACTCGTGCAATTTGCAAAGACAGAACTCAATATGGCAGATGTGAACGCATGGGACGTGGCCTATGTGTCTGAAAAACTCCGCGAAAAGCGCTATGCGTTTTCAGATAACGAGGTTAAACAATATTTCCCAGAACATAAAGTGATCAATGGTTTATTTCGCGTTGTTGAGTCACTGTATGGCGTTAAATTTGCGAAGGCAGATGCCCAAACTTGGCACGAGGATGTCAAATTTTTTAGCGTCAAAGACGCGGCTGATAACATCATCGGGCAGTTTTATTTTGATCTATATGCGCGTGAAACCAAGCGCGGCGGTGCGTGGATGGATGATGCGATTAACCGCCGTAAGCTGGATCAAAAAGTGCAGCATCCAGTGGCATACATGACATGTAATTTTTCGCCTCCAGTCGATGGCGCACCTGCGCTTTTCACCCACGATGATGTCATCACGCTGTTTCATGAATTTGGTCACGGCCTGCATCAGCTGCTAACCGAAGTGGATGAATTATCGGTCTCTGGTATCAACGGGGTTGAGTGGGATGCGGTGGAATTGCCGTCGCAATTTATGGAAAATTTTTGCTGGGAATGGGATGTATTGCAGCACATGACTGCGCATGTTGAAACCGGCGCGCCGCTACCACGTGCGTTGTTCGACAAAATGTTGGCAGCGAAAAATTTTCAATCCGGCATGGGCACGCTACGACAAATTGAATTTGCGCTGCTCGATATGTTTGCCCACACGGATTTTGATGTGGCAAATATCAGCATCAACGCACTAGCCCAACGCGTGCGCGCACAAGTGGCGGTGGTGCCTTATCCGCACTTCAATCGCATGACGCATTCGTTCAGCCATGTATTCGGCGGCGGCTATGCAGCGGGCTACTACAGCTACAAATGGGCGGAAGTGTTATCAGCGGATGCCTATGCCGCCTTCGAAGAAACAGGCGTGCTCAATAATGAAACAGGCGCACGTTTTCGTCATGAAATTTTAGCGCGTGGTGGCAGTCGCAGTGCGATGGAATCATTCATCGCCTTTCGCGGCCGTAAACCAGAAATCGCCCATTTGCTGCGCCACCAAGGCATGAGCGATATGCAGATTGCTGCCTAGGACTAATATGAAAATCGCCACATGGAATGTCAATTCACTGAACGTTCGCCTACCGCACGTCATTGATTGGTTGAAGGTAAATCCCGTTGATGCACTCTGCTTGCAAGAGTTGAAATTAGAAGACATAAAATTTCCACTCGCCGCCATTGAAGACATCGGCTATCAAGCGGTATTCAACGGCCAAAAAACTTACAACGGTGTCGCGATCCTCTCGCGTACGCGCGCCGAAGATGTCGTAAAAGACATGCCGAATTTTGATGACCCACAAAAGCGCGTGATCGCCGCCACCATCAACGGTGTGCGCGTGGTGAACGTGTATATCGTTAACGGCCAAAGCGTGGACTCGGATAAATATCAGTACAAACTTAGCTGGCTCACCGCGCTACGCGAGTACATGACGAAAACCATCGCCGAATACGGCGATGTCGCTTTACTCGGCGACTACAACATTGCCCCCGAAGACCGCGACGTCCACGACCCCGCCGCATGGGCAGGGCAAGTCTTAGTCACTGATGCCGAACGTGAACACTACCAAGGCTTACTCGCTTTAGGACTCACCGATACCTTTCGCCTATTCCCACAAGCGGACAAAAGTTTCACATGGTGGGATTACCGTATGAATGGCTTCAAGCGTAATTTGGGGATGCGGATTGATCATATTTTGGTGACGAAAAATTTAGCGGATAAAACGGTCGCGTCAGTGATTGATGTGCTGCCTAGGCACTGGGAGCGGCCGTCGGATCATACGCCGGTGGTGGTGGAGATGAACAACTAAGCGATCTTTGCTAGCTAGAACTAGCTTCGACGTACTGACTTTGATAAAAAACGTGACTATTTTGAGTAGTATGAGTTGTTCATTAGTCCCCACAGCTTGATTTGATACTCTTTTATTTTTGCTTTTTCTCGCAGAGCACACATAACGTCAGAGTGACGTTTTTCATCAGGTAGCGCAGTATCGTATACACAATAAGCCTTGCTTGACGCTGATAAGAGGCCACGAACTTCTCGCGTTCTGATTGCAACAAAACCTTGATACTTGTGTTTATTGTTTTTAAGTAACTCACGTTGAGCACCTAATCTGTGGCACTCGGAATTACTTATTGCTTCCATCCTAAAACAAGACATACCCCGAGTTGCTGCTTCTCGGTTTACTTCTGGTTTGAGTTCGGATGTTATTTCATCAACATCAACAGGACTCATGATTAGGTGAATAAGAAATTCATTATCACAGACAGGGCCGACTGAATCGTTACTCACGCTGTGGTTTTCGCACATGCAGTCTGGGAAGCTATTTGCAACATGACTAACAAGGTTTACGCCAAGACTTTTATCACATAGCGTTTTTTTACAACTATCTTCATCAGTCATTTTGTTAACTAAATACTTGTGGCTTTATTTGAGAGCAACAGCACCGCCTCATTGAAATCATGTCCTTCGTAGTAGGAAATTGGATCTAGTGCAGAATCAGCGTGATAGATCACAAATTTCTTGTCAGCATCTACACTTACGTCCACATAACCGCGTTCCGATTTCCAATAAAGACCAGCCTCAGCATTTGAACCGATTTTAGTATTAGGGCGAATTGGAAAAACGGAGAGTTTCTTTGCGAGGCTTTCAATTATATCTAACGCCAATGCTGATGGTTTTTGCGAGCCGTAGCTATCCCAATCATCTTGAAGCTCTCTCATTTGGTTAATTTCGCTAAGCGTTTGCTGCAAAAAAACTGCATCATTCGTACTCGGTGCAAAAATGCTGGACGCCAAGTTTTGAGAATAGTGTTGTTGGGTTGCGGACGAACCTGAACCCTTGATGGAATAAGTGCAAATTTGCGGCATTGGTGCAGGCGTATTTACATCTTGGCTTACAGGCGATATGGTCGCAAACATAGTAGCAAGCACACCAAATTGCCCTAACGGATTCTTTTGATAAGTATTGAAACTAGTCATAACTTGGCTCTAAATTCGTTAAGGTGTCTTTCGATAAACTATCAAAAAACATCTTTTTATTTTCATGATGAAGTTTATCAAGCCCATTATCTAGCTCATTCCAAGCGTCATCAACGGTAGCTTGGTCTTCAAAAACTGCGAATGAATCTACATCTATTGCGAGACCTGATTTCACTCTACCCTCAGATGTTAAGAATTGCGCTTTAGTTGCTAATTGCATTATGTGCGTTATCTTCCCGTCCATTAGCTCAACTCTAAGTTGCACATGTTGCTGCTTAATATCGCGATTAGCGATCAATAGCTTTAAGTTTACAAATGCTAATTGCTCAGCCAATGTTGAGGCTTCAAGCAAATCAACGTATTTTAAAGAATATCTCTCTATTGACTTAATAATTCCTGATTTTTTGAGCTCATCTATTAGTTTAATAATGACTGGTCTAAACTTATCCCAACCTGCATATGGCATATCAGCCGCAACAGCGACTGAAAGATCGCTAATTAAATAAGCATATTTATCTACTTTGAATCTTAAGAGCGGCGCATATCGCAATTGTGGATTAGCATCAACTAATGCTTTTGGTATGTCTGCAAATGGAAGCCTCTCAATTTTAGCGTTAGCACCTAACCACTGAAACAATATTCCAGGAAGAATAGTCGACGCAGGAGCAGTTGCTTCAAAACGCAACTCAAAGACAACTTCTATGAGCGGTTCTTTTTTAAGCTTTGTAGGTAATAAATTCATAATATAGTCTACTTGTTACTAAGATTTAATGTCAATTTAGATGCTCAAGCTACACCAACCCCAGCATCAATTCAATATTCTGCATCGCCGCCCTGCCCGCGCCCTTGCCTAAATTATCTAGCCGCGCGACTAAGGTGGCTTGTTCATTTTTTGCGTTGTCGAAGACGAATAATTCCAACATGTTTGTATTATTGAGCGCTTCTGGATTTAGCTCAGAAGGGGCAACAGCGGTGTAGGGTTTTACGTCAATATTCTTGCTGCCAGCGTAATGTGCGGCGAGTGCATCGCGTATCGTCTCACCAGTAGTGTTTTTCGGCAGCGCCCATAAGTTGAGCGGCACTTCGACCAACATGCCTTGTTTGAAATTGCCGACTGATGGGGTGAATAGCGGCGCGTGCGTTAAGCCCGTGTACTTTTGCATTTCAGGCAAATGTTTATGGGCGAGATTTAGGCCGTAGGCGATGAAGCGCGTTTGGTTGGTATCGGCTTCAAAGGACTCAATCATTTGCTTGCCACCGCCGGAGTAGCCCGATACGCCCCAAGTGGTTATCGGAAAATTTGCCGGGATGATGCTTGCATCGACTAACGGACGTACCAGTGCAATAAAGCAGGTTGACCAACAGCCGGGGTTGGCAACACGGCGGGATTGGCGGATGCGTTGGGCTTGGTCTTTGTCTAACTCTGGAAAGCCGAATGTCCAATCCGGCAACACGCGATGCGCAGTTGAGGCGTCCACTACGCGGGTGTTGCTATTGTCAATCATTGCCACTGATTCACGTGCAGCGTCATCTGGCAGGCAGAGTACAGCGATATCAACGCTATTGATGATGCGCTTTTTTTCAGCATTATCTTTACGTTTATCGGCGGCAATACTAACGAGGTCGATGTCGCCACGTGCGAGCAATAACTCACGAATGAGCAAACCCGTGGTGCCGTGTTCGCCGTCGATGAAGATGGTAGGGTTGGACATGATGGTGATCCGCTTAAAAATTATTGAGGCAGTGATAATGCTGTGAAGAATCTGTCATTTCCGCGAAGGCGCATTTGCGCCAACTTAAGAAGCGCCAACTTAAGAAGCGTCATCTCAAAAATTTCACTGTCATCCCGAGCGAAGCCGAGGGATATGCTGTTCTGTTTTAACGCCAAAAAGCATGTCCCTCGGCTTCGCTCGGGATGACAATATTTGGTGGATGTGAATTACACCTGCGCCAACATTGTCTCTGCATTCGAGACCTCAAATTTGCCCGCCTCTTCGATATTGAGTGTTTTCACCACGCCATTTTCAACCAGCATAGAGAAGCGCTTCATACGCGTGCCCATGCCGAATGCGGTGGCGTCCATTTCGAGTCCTAACGCTTTGGTCCATGTGGCCGAGCCGTCGCCAAACATGCGCACTTTGCCGTCTGTATTTTGGTCTTTCGCCCAGGCGCCCATGACAAAAGCGTCGTTGACTGACACACACCAAATTTCATCCACACCTTTGGCTTTGAAATCCGCTAAATGGTCGCGATAGCCCGGTACATGCTTGGCGGAGCAGGTTGGCGTAAAGGCGCCAGGCAGTCCAAAGCAAACGATTTTTTTGCCTTTGGTTAAGGCATCAACTTCAAATTTATTAGGGCCAAGTGCGCAACCCTCTGTCTCAACTGCAATAAATTCGCTCAAGGTGCCTGCGGGTAATGTGTCACCGACTTTAATCATGATAATTCTCCAAGTTAAGTTGAGTAGGTAAATGAGTCTGCAAAGTATTCGGCTTCCGGCAGACCCTGTTTAATAAATAAATCTTTACTGATATCAATCATGACAGGTGCGCCGCAAGCATAGACTTGATAGCCTGCAAGTGACGCAAAATCGTCTAGCACCGCTTGATGCACAAAGCCCGTACGTCCAAGCCAATTATCCTCTGCTTTGGGTTCAGACAAAACGGGAATAAAAGTGAAATGTGGATACTCTTTTGCCCACTGTGCAGGAATGTCAGCCATATACAAATCAAGGCGCGAACGGCAACCCCAATAGAGCACCATTTCACGGTCAATATGCTTAAAAAACGCGTGCTCAAGCACCGCTTTAATCGGCGCAAAGCCAGTGCCGCCAGCAACAAAAATAATCGGCTTATCCGAATCATCACGCAAGAAAAACGACCCGAACGGGCCTTCAAATCTCAAAATCGCGCGATCACGCATTTCATTAAAAACAAAGTCGCTGAAATGACCGCCTGGCACATGCCGAACATGTAGCTCGACATATTGGTCGTGATGCGGCGCATTCGCCATCGAGTAGCTGCGACGCTTACCGTCTTTTAGCAAAATATCAATGTACTGCCCCGCTAAGTATTGCAAGCGTTCTTGCGCGGGTAGTTTGAGGGACAACACCGCTACATCCGGCGCGGGCTTTTCCACTTTCTCAACACGACATGGCAGGGTGCGAATTTGAATATCGCCCGTGCCGCCAATTTCTTTAATCTCTAAGGTGATATCAGAGCAAGCACGACCTACGCACAAGAGCGCTTTGCCAGCGGCCTTTTCGGCTTCACTTAGGGTACGCTCTTGGTAGCTACCGTAGTCAAAGTCACCAGACAACAATACCCCTTTGCACGAGCCACACGCACCATTGCGACAGCCGTAGGGCAGACCAATACCGTGGCGAATTGCTGCCTCTAAAATGGTCTCGTCGGCGCGAGCGGTAAAGGTATTGCCAGTGGGTTTGAGGGTGACACTATATTCGGTCGTCATGAGATGCAAATTTATCGTTTCGTTAGAGGACATAACTATACTAGGCGCATGATGAAAAATGCGAATTTAACTACGCCACGTGCACTTATCGTTGGCTTTGGTGACATAGGTGAACGTGTTGCCTTGCACTTACAAAATCACCCTTTATATGCGGTCAGCGTCCTAATACGCAAGCCAGAGCGTGAGGTCATTGCACGTCAATATGGCGCAGAAATAATCGAAGGTGATTTAGCGGCTTTATCAACATTAGAAAAAATTGCCACCGACGATTTTGATACCGTGTTTCATTTCGCGCCACCACCAAACCACGGCGAAGTGGATACGCATACGGCTAATTTATTGGATGCGCTGTCTCGTGCTGTGAAACCACCACGACAAATTATTTATATCAGCACCACTGGCGTATATGGCAACAGTGCAGGCGCTTTAGTCAATGAATCTAGCCCGTGTCAGCCCCAAACAGCCCGCGCCGTGCGCCGCGTAAGCGCTGAAACTCAGCTCCTGGCCTGGTGTTTGAAGCATTCAACAATATTATCCATACTGCGAGCACCCGGCATTTATGCGCTGAATAGACTACCGATTGCGCGCATTCGCGCGGGGACACCTGCCATTTTTGAGGCGGAGGATAGCTATACCAATCATATTCATGCTGAAGACTTAGCGGCTGCTTGTATATGCGCCTTGCAGCAATCGCAAACAAGTTTTTTTAATATTGTTGACGATAGCGATATGAAAATGGGCGACTATTTTGACTTAGTGGCGGATCACTTTCGCCTGCCTCGTCCACCGCGTCTCGCACGCGCTTCAGCTGAAGCGTTGGTATCCGCGCCAATGTTGTCGTTTATGCGTGAGTCGCGGCGCATACAAAATACCAAGATGAAATTAAATTTGCAGTTAGTACTGCGGTATCCAACGGTAGCTGACTTTTTGGCAACGGTTAGTAGAGAGATGACTGACTAACAGCTTAGCGTCAATCGCCAACTACTCACGGCGAAATTCACCTTCAATCACGCCCGCCTTTTTTTGCGGTGGCGATGATGCGGCTGTGACGCGGTTGATATTCGCGTTATTCACAAAAGCTGGCTCTCGGATCGGTATAAGCAACATCATTAGAGCGAGGATATCAGTCAAAATGCCAGGGAAAATCAGCAAAAGTCCTGCAATAACTGTGCGAAAACTATCAATAAACGCCGCAATCGAAAATTGCCCTTGTGAAAGCGCCTGACCTAAACGCAGGAGCAATGAAAAACGCGCTTGCTTAATCAGCACAATGCCCGCAATTGCTGCAAATACTACCCATGCTAATACCCAACCACCATGTCCATATGGACCAGCGGCCAGTTTGTAAAGTAGCGCCCCCTCAGCGAGTGGGAAGGACAGTAAAATAGCGAGAATTAAATAGCGCATCGTATTCCTATTGTGAATCTGTGTAACGATAAGGTCAAGACGATAGGTGGGTGCAGTCGTCGGATTTACAACAAACTATTACGCAATGCTAAATGTAATAGCGTTGCACTTGGAAGACTGGTTGACAGTTTGTTTGCGGCTATCGTTCACAAATAGTGTGCCTAGTCTTGATTTGAACGCCGTAGAATGGAACCTATTGTGGCGAAATCCAATCAGTTTGATTCACTGCTAGTTAATAGAACCAATTTTGTTTTTTCTGAAATGAAACTTGAAGAATAATGAAAACATCTGCATTAATTAGCAGCCTATGCAAGTTAGCGCTTGCTTTTGTTGTTATTGCCTCAATACCAGTCGTATCGGCACACGAGCCTATTAAATCTGCGGAAAGCGCGGAATTGCTAAGCCCCGCTTCGGCCTTTAAAGCAGAAATTCGCCAGCGTGATGCGTTCACGGCAGAGCTAAAAATTGTGGTGGCGCTAGGCTACTATTTGTATCGAGATAGGATCCGCACCGAACTGATAACAACGCCATCACCCCAAACTAAAAAATCAACGGATAAACGCAAAGCGAGCGCGGCTAGTGTTTCTGCAAGCAACTTAGCGCTCTCGAAACCTGAAGGAAAGCCAATTGACGACCCTACTTTTGGCAAGGTGGATATCTATGACGCCACTACAACGATGCTGATTGACTTGTCCAAGCTGGGCAAGACTAATCAGGACATTGTGCTGGCAGTTATATCGCAAGGCTGTGCGAGCGTCGGCGTGTGTTTTCCGCCACAAAAACAACTTTTTAACTTGAAATACCAGCCTAATGCGCTTGTTGCAGGCGACTGGGTTCGCCCTAATACGCTTGCCGATAGCAGTATTAGCTTTGGTAAATCTGGACTTTCATCTTATCCCGTCAACAAAGCGCCGGTATCGAGCCCCGCAGGCTCAATAAAACCGCAGTAATCCACTTGCCTAAAAAAGCACTTATCTTTGTAGGCGTAGCCCTCTCCGTACTCGCATTGCTATTTGGTTCAGCGATTTTAATCGGCCAGCTCGAAAAACCGCCTGAGGTAAGCCAAACAGTCGCCTCTGGCTCAGCCGCCACCCCATCGGTTATCTACGCCGCCAGCATTCCTGACTTAGTGGGCAAACCTCAGGCATTAGGTCAGTGGAGCCAAAAACTGTTGGTGATTAATTTCTGGGCGACTTGGTGCCCTCCTTGTTTAGCAGAGATGCCAATTTTTGTGCGCCTGCAAGACAAATATGCCGCCAAAGGGTTACAAATTGTCGGCATCGCCGCTGATTCGCCCGCAAATGCTGCTAAGTTCGCCGAAAAATTAAAAATAAATTACCCCGTATTAGCGGATGAATTAGGCGCGATTGAATTCTCAAAGCGCGCTGGCAATCGTTTGGGTTTGCTACCTTATACGATAGTTTTAAGTCCAAAAGGTGAGTTAATCTTGACCAAATTAGGCGTTATAGAAGAAGCTGAATTCGCCGCTATTATTGAAAATAATCTTCCGAAATAAATTAATTTGGAAATTGTGGCTTTTTCGTCTAAATTCAGCTAATTTACAACATACATGCTGCTAATTGTACGATTTAAACTCAGTTTAGTCGCATTAATAGTGTAAACCCTGTCAATCAATTGCGCCATTGCCTAGCGCTAGCACTTAAATTGACTACAAAGTTAGTAACGTCTGCGATAAATTAGGTAATTTCTGCTATTTTCAGGCAAAATTAAATAATGCTAAAACTTTTAGTACTACATGGCCCTAATTTAAACCTGCTTGGCACACGCGAGCCTGAGGTTTACGGTACAGACACATTAGCCGATATTGACGCCCGCTTAGTCAATATTGCGGCGAAAAGCAGTTGCATACTTACTAGCTTTCAAACCAATCATGAAGGCGCATTAATTGATCGTATTCACGCAGCTCGTACTGAACAAGTCGGTATGATTATTATCAATCCGGGCGCCTTTACACACACAAGCGTTGCGCTTAGAGATGCCTTATTAGCCGTTAATATTGGATTCATTGAGGTGCATTTATCAAACGTCCATGCACGCGAGTCATTCCGTCAACATTCATATTTGTCGGACAAGGCATATGGTGTGATTTGCGGTCTAGGCGCTAAGGGATATGAATTCGCCGTCGAGGCGGCATTGCTAAAAATCACCCCAAAATAGATTTCTTTAAATAAGCATGATGTTGCAGCCAAATAGCAGCATCTTCGTCCAACTACAGCTAACAACAGCTATATCCACAAAAAACTGTTAAAAAAACAGACATTAATAATCATAAGTAGGAGACACGTACAAATGGACTTACGCAAAATAAAGACGTTAATTGATCTGGTACAAGAATCCGGCATTGCCGAGCTAGAAATCACGGAGGGTGAGGAACGGGTACGCATTAGTCGCCACGGTCCAGCTGGTTTTATGCCGCATCAGGCCAGCGCGCAAATGATGATGCCCGCACCTGTCGCAGCTCCACCTATTGCCGCAGCGCCGGTTGCTGCCGAGCCAACAGGACACACCTTAAAATCACCGATGGTGGGCACGTTTTATCGTTCGCCGTCGCCCGGCTCATCTTCATTTGTCGAAATTGGCCAAACGGTTTCAAAGGGGCAAACGCTTTGTATTATTGAAGCGATGAAACTCTTAAACGAAATTGAGTCAGACGCGTCTGGTGTGGTGAAGTCGATATTGGTCGAAAACGGTCAGCCTGTCGAATACGGCCAGCCATTGTTTATCATCGAATAACTCAACACCGCGAGGTTTTAATATGGCGGTATTCGGGTCGGCGCCAAAGCCAGGCGCAATGTTTGAAAAAATTCTCATCGCCAATCGCGGTGAAATCGCATTGCGCGTGCAGCGCGCTTGTCGTGAAATGGGCATCAAGACAGTCGCCGTGCATTCTGAAGCCGATGCAGATGCTAAATATGTAATGCTGGCTGATGAGTCAGTCTGCATTGGTCCGGCGCCTTCTAAAGATAGCTACCTTAATATTCCCGCCATTATTAGTGCTGCTGAAGTCACTGACGCGCAGGCAATCCATCCAGGTTATGGTTTCCTTTCCGAGAATGCCGACTTCGCCGAACGGGTCGAAAATTCAGGTTTTGTATTCATTGGCCCTAAGCCTGAAAATATTCGCATGATGGGCGACAAAGTTGCCGCGAAGGCTGCGATGCGGCGTCTGGGTGTGCCGTGTGTGCCAGGCTCAGAAGGCGCGCTACCAGACGACCCAAAAGAAATTCGCAAAATCGCGACTGAAGTTGGCTACCCCGTCATCATCAAAGCCGCTGGCGGCGGTGGCGGACGCGGTATGCGCGTGGTACATACCGAAGCCGCACTCGTCAATGCCGTACAAATGACTAAGGCTGAAGCGCAGACAGCATTCGGCAACCCGATGGTGTACTTGGAAAAATTTTTAGAAAATCCGCGCCATATTGAGATTCAAATCTTGGCCGACGAACACAAAAGCGCGATTTATCTGTGGGAACGCGATTGCTCGATGCAGCGACGCCATCAAAAGATAATTGAGGAAGCCCCAGCGCCAGAATTAAAGCCTCGTCTTCGCGACAAAATCGGCGAGCGATGCGCCGATGCTTGTATCAAAATGGGTTATCGTGGTGCTGGCACGTTTGAATTTTTATTTGAAAAAGATGAGTTTTACTTCATCGAAATGAATACCCGCGTGCAGGTAGAGCATCCCGTCTCTGAAATGATTACAGGTGTTGATATTGTGCAGGAACAAATTCGCATCGCGGCGGGTCGTCGATTGCAATATCGTCAAAAAGATATCCAACTACGCGGTCACGCCGTGGAGTGTCGTATCAACGCGGAAAATCCAGTGAGCTTTGTTCCCTCTCCTGGTCGTATAACCCGTTTTCACGTGCCAGGTGGACCAGGCATTCGTGTTGACTCACACGTTTACGCTGACTACTTTGTACCCCCGCACTATGATTCGCTTATCGCCAAAGTGATTGCCCACGGCGACACGCGCGCGCAAGCTTTTGCACGGATGCGTACGGCGTTATCAGAAATGGTTGTCGAAGGTATCTTCACCAATTTGTCATTACATCAAGAGCTGCTCAATGACGCTGCTTTTATTAGCGGCGGTACGTCCATTCACTTTTTAGAGGAACGTATGGCGCGACTTAAAAAAATCTCAGGTGAAAGTGATTAACTCTCATCTAAATTGTCTGAATTCTCAGTGCGCTAGCCAATGTCATTTCTTTCCATAACTTTAACCTTAGACCGTGAAGACGCTGATGCATTTGGCGATGCTTTAATGGAATTGGGCGCGTTGTCGGTGTCCGTCGAAGATGCGGATGAAGGCACCAAAGCTGAGCGCGCTATTTTCGGCGAGCCGGGTGCATCAGGCGGACTGTGGGATCATTGCGAATTAACAGCGCTTTTTAGCGAAAATGTCGATGGGGTAGAAATACTCTGGCAAGCGGCAGCGCTATTTGACATGGCGACGCTTAACTTCACCAAGTCGATCATTGATGATGTCGATTGGGTGAAGCAAAATCAGGCGCAATTTCCGCCCATTAGCATTTCACCGCGCATTACCATCGTGCCGACATGGCATGAGGTAACAAACAATGCCGATAAAGCAATCAATATGGTACTTGACCCAGGCGCTGCGTTCGGCACGGGCAGCCATCCGACAACACGATTGTGTTTACAGTGGCTGGAAGAAAATGTAACCGCCAACAACCACGTGCTCGACTACGGCACAGGTTCCGGTATTTTGGCGATTGCAGCAATGAAACTCGGTGCAGGTAACGCGATGGGCGTCGATATAGATAGTGCTGCAGTGGACGCCGCACGTAGAAATGCGGCGCAAAATAATGTGATGATGACCTTTGATACTACTGATCAAAGGCTAGATTACGTAGCCGATATTACGGTTGCCAATATTCTCGCGAATCCGCTCAAAGTACTAGCACCACTACTTGCAAGCCATACTAAACCGGGTGGCAAACTAGTCTTAGCAGGTATTTTGGACGAACAAGCAGAAGACATTATTGACATTTACAGCCCCTATTTTGCTATGCAAGTTTGGCGGCAAGCAGAAGGCTGGAGCGCTATTTACGGCATACGGCACTCGATTTGAACGCCGCATTTGCCTAAACACTCGGCTAAAATTACGTCATGCTGTTAACCATCTGTCCTCAATGTAGCGCGCAATTCAAAGTTGCGCCCGAACAACTTAATATTCGCCAAGGTCGCGTCATGTGCGGCCGCTGTCGCCATGTTTTTAATGCGTTTGAATCATTAAAGCGTGTGGCCGAAGACGATGTACCCAGTGAGATTGCCGACTACGCCGTTCTTGATTCGGCCTATCTTGAGCCGCTAGCGCCGTCGGTGGAATCGCCTATTGATGCAGGTAACGCATTACTCTTGTCTAACGAGACGATGGTGCAAGATGGCGCTGCCATTATTGATGAAACGCATAGCTCAACAGATGACACCAAACGCAAATCGCGTAAAACTGAATTTATTACCGTTTCTACCTCAACAGCCGCAAGTGACGACGATTTGCTCTTTTCCGCTGAGCCTGTTGCTAATGTAGCCAAGTCCGTAACAACGGCGCAAGATAAGGACAGCAACAACGCAACACTCTCGCAAAACCCACTCATTCATGGCAGCCTTCCCACACAAAAGCGCGCGTCACCGCTGTGGGGCTGGTTTGCAGGTTTAGCCGCTGTTTGTCTAATTGCGCAAGGTGTTTATTTTTATCGTAGTGACATTGTTCAGCAATATCCCGAGCTACGCCCGCATTTATTAAAAGTCTGTGAAACGCTGCAATGTCAAATACCGTGGGGTCGGCATGCGGACGCAATCAAGATTGAATCTTCCGACTTAATCGAGCCCCCAGGTAAGCCTGGCCGTATCTTGCTGATCGCCACCATTGCCAATCGCGCGCTAACCAAACACGATTTTCCGCATGTGGAAGTCAAGCTCATGGACGCCGCCAACATGGTGCTCACCAGCCGTGTATTCACGCCTACCGAATACTTAGCGCGCACACCCACCGCCGAAGAGGGCATGGCCGCCAATACCGAGCTTTACGTAAATTTACAGCTAGAACTCGCTGGCAAAACGACCGCCTCGGGCTATGGACTTCGCGCATTTTATCCGTGAGTGTTTTACCAGACGACACAATGTATAAGCCGTAAAGAAACTAATGCGGTGAAGAGTCGATGTGCATTTCGTTAAACCAAAAACGGCATCCCACTCTGTCTCGCAAAGCGGCCTATGTTGGGGAAAATCCGCGAATACTCACTTTGCGAGTTTGCCCCCATCCACTTTGCAAACGTGAGTCCGTATTCTTCGACTGAAGTAGTAGGCAGCAAACGACCTTGTCCAACGCTGTTGGGGCTGGTTAAACCTACAATGGGAAACTCTTGACCCGCATTGGCGCCCCCATAAAATTTACCACCCGCAACTGAGCCACCAAGTGCGAAGTAGTGACCGCCCCAGCCGTGGTCTGAGCCTTGGCCGTTTGACGTGAGCGTGCGTCCAAAGTCAGACATGGTGAATGTGGTGACGTTTTTATCTAAGTTTTGCGCTTTGCTCCAGTTATAAAACCATGTGAGCGCATCATCAAGTTGCTTAAATAAATCTGCATGATGTCCGCTCAATATTGGTGTCGTCGCATTATTTGAGCCTTTGAATTGGTCACCATGATTATCAAAGCCGCCCATGGAGACAAAGAAAATTTGTCGCTTCACGCCGAGCGCATTTCTTGCAGAGATCATATTGGCAACAGAGCGAAGCTGTGCGGCAAGTCGATTCGGCGCAGTGTTATTTGACGAATTAACGTAAGTGAGCGGCGGCGACGGCGTGACGGCAAATTTTTCTGAGACGTTACCGCTGCCATCTTTGATTGGGTTGCCCATGCTGTCAAGGTTATAAAGCACGCCGTTGGCAAAGTCGCCTGTCATCAAGCCACGCACAGCCATATCACCCCATTGATCTTCAAGCCTATTGGCACGCGCGGCGGTTAATTGCGCTTCAAATGCGGCATGTGGATTTGGCCGCGAAGTTGACCAATTATCCCAATCGCGATACGAACGCGTTCGCCTAACAATCGTGCTCCTCGGGCCACCCCATGCAGAAACAGAATAGGACACGGTATCGTTGCCCTTTTGGAACATGCTTTGTCCTGCAACACTGACTGACACAGACACTTGCGAATTGCCATTAGCCGCCGCCACAATATCCGCCATGCGCCCGCCCCACCCAGACAATGCAGGCGCATCTGCACGCCCTGTTTGCCAGTGGCTTTGCATATCTGAATGCGAAAAAAGTTGTGGTGGTAGATTCGTCTTAGCTTGGTACTGTGCAAGCGATGTCGGCTGCAACAGCACACCCACATTGCTCGCCACTGCTAATTTTTTATCGTTATTAAAAATACCAGCGAGACCCGTCATGCTGGGGTGAAAGCCGTATTCTGCACCGGCAATACCGGCATTCACCGCTATCGCGTTCGCTTGGGGAATGGCCAGATTGCCGCGCCCACTGGCGTACAGCGCATGCAAATTACCTAGCGGAATAATCATATTTTGACTATCGTTGCCGCCAAATAAAAACACACAAACCAGCGCCTTGTAATCGTCAAATGGCCCTGCTGCATATGCGGCCTGCATGAGCCCACCCATCATCGGTGTTGCGCTTATAGCAGCCATCGACTGCATAAACGCACGGCGGTTTTGATGCAAATTTGTTTTCTGAATGGTCATGATGATGTCCTTATCAACCTTATTTTTGAATGCTGTATTCAGGCGAATTCATCATCAGCCAGAAAACTGTTTTAAAACGTTCATTTGATTGCGTGGTTGTATTGTTATCGGTGAGCTTGGTGGCAACATCAATTAAGGACGCACGAAATTGCGTACTCATCGAACCAGACAGCAACACTAAATTGAGCGCATCAACCATAGCCGCTGGCGTGTTTGCAAGCGCTATATATTCGTCGTAATTTGGCTTAATCCATTTGCTTGAGTCGGACTCAGACTGACCAAAGCCATTAAGAATGCCCCATTTGCTAAATTCCATAAAGCCTGACAGCGTAGCGCTATTGGTGATTTCAAACTCAGGACCGACTAAACCTTCGCGTAAAAGCACGCCACTAGGTGCATAGTCAGTGTGATAGTAATTAAAAACACTCGGCGCACGCACGGGACTTTGCGCGAGCGCATCTGCACCGCCAAGGTCCCAAATGCTCATGTAATTACCATTGCCCATACGCGCACCAAAGGCGCGATGTAGATGAGTAAATCGTAATACCGGCTCACGCAATTTGCCGTAACTGACTGGCTGACTAGTTACGATTTGGCGTGCTTCCACATCGAGCAACACGGCGCGAATAACTGCCTTCATGTCGCCGCGCACACCTGCCCCATTGTTGTTAAAGGCAGCTGTCACACGTGACACATAGCCACCAGAAGGGTTGCTCATTACCAAGCGCTGAATCAATTGCTCGCCAATAAATGGCCCGACATTCGGGTGATTGAAAATATTATCAATCACGTCCTCTAGGTCTTTTTGTGCAGTTTGATTTGCTGGTAATTGACGTTTGAAATTATCCGCACCGGGATAACTGAGGAGCGTCTTCGCACCCATGTCATGTGCGCCACCCGTGAGTGTGGTTTTGTCGTCGCTAGACCGATAGCTGGCGGTCCAAGGCTGCATGGGACTAGACCATGCGGTGCAGGCTTTTTGACCGCTCGCTGTGTCGCTTGGATATGGCACGTCAGGATACAACCAGCGCCACGGCTTGGTCTGATCTTGGTTGGCAAAAGTCCAACCCGTGAGCGCACGTGAAAACTCTTGAACTGTCTCCTCGCTATAAGTATCAATCGGTTTGCCATTCGCAAATTGCACAGAGCCATCGGCATTCAACATAACAGTACCAATTGCAAATAGCTGGAGTAATTCGCGCGGAAAATTTTCATTCGGCACACCATTTAACGTAGGGTTTGCTTTTGCGCTACCTTTCATGTCCAAATATTCACCCATTGCCGGGCTTAAGGTTACGTCACGCAAAATATCGCGGAAATTTCCAAACGCGTGTCGACCTAAAATATCTAAATAACCAGCCGTAGAACAGGCTTGGTCACCTAAGGTATTGTTTTGTTGCGACACCACCAAGATTTGTGAGAGCGCTGACACCATGCGCTGACGCAGTTGGTCATTGCCTTCAAAGTATTGCTTCCAAATTGACGGCATCATCACCGACCATGGCGCGTCTGTGTAACTTGGGTTCGCTAAGACAGTAGACACATGAAGAGTTTGCGGCTGTGCGAATTGCTCCGCCAAATAGGCGGTTGGCGTCATGCCTGACACGCGAATAATTTCTGCGCGCGTTACGCCAAAGGTAGTCTGCGTCAGAAGCCGTGCAGCGTCCGCTTGCGCAGGTGTGATGCTAGAAGTTGGCCGCGGTGGTGGTGGCGTATTGATGGTGATACTGACTGCCGCGCTGGAAGTGGTTAAGCCTTTGTTATCTGTTGCACGTGCGGTAAGACTCACTGGACCTGCCGCTGATGGTGTCCATGATTGTGCAAATGGCGCCGCGCTGTCTTCGCCTAATTTGACTGTACCGGCAAAAAACTCCACCTTGGCAATGGTGCCATCAGCATCTGCGGCATTTGCGGTAATGTTCATAGGCACTGCAACAGTAAAGCTACTATTAACGGCTGGCGAAGTAACGCTCACCGTGGGCGCGATGTTTGCTGGCGGTGGCGGTGGCGGTGGCGGTGGCGGTGGCGGTGGCGGTGGCGCAGCATTTTGTACTGTTACAACAATCGCCGCACTAATCGTCAACGCGCCTTTATTGTCGGTAGCGTGAGCGGTGAGGCTAACTTGACCCGCGACAGTTGGCGTCCAGTTAACGGAGTATGGCTGGGTCACATCTTCTCCTATTTTGGTGAGGCCAGCGAAAAATGCTACTTTGGTGATTGTGCCGTCGCTGTCTGCTGCATTTGCGGCAAGACTAACAGCGTTGCCTACTGTCAAACTACTCGCAGCAGCGGGTGCGGTGAGGCTAACAGTCGGCGCTAGATTGACTGGCGGTGGTGGTGGTGGTGGTGGTGGCGGCACGATAACCGCATTTACAACAATATTGATTGCACTACTAACTGTCGTGGCACCCTTATTGTCGGTGGCGCGTGCCGTTAGGCTAAACATACCAACAGTCGAAGTTGTCCACTGAAAACTGTATGGCGCCGATGTGTCTTCACCGAGCTTGATTGCGCCTGAAAAAAATTCAACTTTTGTAACGCTGCCATCACTATCTGCTGCTATTGCCGCAACATTAATGATGCCACCAACAGTAATACTTGCGTTAACCGTAGGCGATGATATGTTCACGCTAGGCGCAACGTTTGCAACTGGCGGTGGTGGTGGCGGTGGTGGTGGCGGCGGTGGTGGCGGCGGCGGTGGTGGCGGCGGTGGTGGCGTGATGATTTGTGACGGCAACATCATTGGTTGCCTACGTAAATTTAGAGTGATTGTTGCCGCCTCAAGACTCGCGCCGGTAGAATCCCAGCCGGTTGCACGCACGCTGTATTCACCATTTGCTAATGCACTGATGAGTGCTCGAAACTGCATCGCGGTATCACCATTGGCAACGTTACCATCAATAGTCGTGGTGACCCCATTTTGGCGCGTCACTTGAAAGCGCACCTTATTGATCGTTGCTGCCATTTGCCCTGTCGCTGATGCGACTAGTGTGACATCTGAATAAATTTTGGCATTCGCAGGCGTTATTACCTCCACCACTAAGTTTGCGCCCTGAATTTTGCGCGTCACTTGATTTATCTGATCGTTTTTTTGTTCGGGAAGTTGCGCATGTGCCACCGCAGAAAAGCCTGCGGCAATACCGACACTGATCGTGACCAGCAGCAGATATTGCAGCAATATATGTTGATGTTGTTTCAATCGTGCTGTAAGCGTTGATATTGATGGATTAGCCATTACTTTCCCCGGTAAAACTACTAAATTGCCTATTGGCGGTCAATTTCAAGCACTATTGCCTGAAAGTGCTTATAGATATTGGTGTTTTAATTTATACAAGACTCGTGTTGTCCAGCACTATCACCCAGTCATTTTGTAAGTCACATACTGCTATGCAATGCTTGTGCCAACTACACCAATAGCGCTAACACATTGATATCAAAACGGTTTTTATCGTGACTTGCTGAGAGATAAAAAATACTGTCTGCATCAGCCGACACATCGCCATAAATTGCTACGCCATCGCACCCGATAGCGAGGACACCATACGATCAACGGCGCGGTCGATCATTGAGGAGCCCTCAATAATGCGTGCTGTGCCAATTCGCAGCTGACGATGCAGCGCCTCAGGCGCAATTGATAGCGCTTCATTCGCGCCAGGATTAGTAAATAAATACACACCTTTAAGTGGGCTCACCCATGATAATTTCGCGCGAATTTTTTGCTTACTTTGCTTACCAGCATCGTGTATGAATTCCACCCACGTGCCACGCTTTAATTCTGCGGGCGGAATGCTATCGTCAACATCAACAGCCGGTGAAAATTCATAGTCGCTATTTTCTGTCGTTGCCGTTTCAGCATCATTCACCACAGACGTTGCTGCGCCATCTTTGGTTGCCATGACCTCTTCAATCTCCACACCTTTGTCGGTGAATTGAATACGCGCGACACCACTTCGATTGATATTTGCTGCCGCCGCTTCACGCGCACGCTCCTCCGCAATGAGTTTTTCAAACAATGGCGCAACGGCTTCATCACGATTTGCTGCGGCAAATAATGACGCTACACTTTCACCACGTAATCCAGCCTTTACCGCTGCCGCATGGCAATCAACAAGCGCCGAAAAGAAACGATCACGATCTGCTTTTTCTACTGATGCAATATCTAGCCCTTCCTGCAAGCGACGCAGCAGCAATGGAAGTGCAGCGACTAAATCACGGCGTTGACTGGCATCCGCTTTAGGCGCCACGCTCCAAACTAGCTGCTCAGCAGTTTCGACGGCTTCTAAAAACCGCGCATTACGACCACCGTCGCGCAAATACACGCGCTCCAATACGCGCGCCCAAGGCCCGTTTAAGATTGCCGCAACTGGCGCTGGCAAATCTGCTTTGTTTGCGCGCTGTTCACATTCGGCTTGGGCGACCAAGCGCGCCATTTCACGTTTTTCTCTCTCATGCATGGCACGTGCTGATTGCTCGATGATGTCAGCATTCGCGGTTTCGCGGGCGCGCAAAAACTCTTCAAATTCGGCAATCATTTGTTCAAACAAAGCCATATCGGTATCGAATTCACCATGAACGCGATCTACAACAACTTCAATTTTTTTATAAAGCGGATCTTCGCGCGAGGCTTCGCCAGCAAAAGCCACTGAAGCGTCAGCAAGGATATCCAACAAGCGACGCACTGGATGCGATTTTTTAGAGAAAAATGCTTTGTCTAAGATTGCCACCTTCAACACAGGAATCTGCAATCTGGCAATCAATGCTTTGATAGTGTCCGGAATTGATTTATCGTCAAATACATAATCAAACAACATCGCAACGATGTCGATTGTCATTGCATCAACTTGATTAGAACCCTGTGAAATACCTTGGGCTTTAATGTTTCTCAACACATTTAAGTCAGCAATCGAAGTCTCACCGGGAACAAAATTGTTAATCGCATTAAAGCTGGCTGCGCTGGCGATCGTCGTGGCATCTGCATTAGTCACGCCGCTTGTGGATGGCGCAGCTACGGGGGAAAAGGCGGTAGAAGCAGCGCCAATATTCATCCACTGTTGCTGCATCTGCGAGAGCGCGGCGATAAGCGCATCAGAGCTCAAGCCCACATTGGTTGCATTAGTTGCATTGGCTGCATTAGCTGAAAATGGCGCTGAAGCGCCCGCTTGAAAAGCAGCGCCCGCGCTACGAGCATGAAGACTATCTTCAAACGCACTTTGTGTTGAAAAACTAGCCGCTGTTGAAGATCCCGGCGGCACTGGTGCGAAGCTACCCGTTGTGACAGATTTATATTCACCTGCACCTGAGTACATTACGCCAAAGTTTGTGCCGCCTGACATGAGCTGCTGTAGCGTTTGAAAAATTTCCGCCGCAGAGTTGCCTGGCATTACGCCACCTAAGTTACCCATACCCATTATGTTTTGGGTAAATTCGCCGCTAGCAGAGCCGCGCCGATCACCGGCACCGCGCATATGGTCATCTACATCGCCACCCGCAATCAATTCGTCTTGCGTCGCACCTGTGCTCGCACTTACGCCACCTTTGCGTACAACATGCGTTTGGGCTTTGCGAAATGTTGGACGTATTGTCGGCATGATGTGCTTCGCAATTAAATGCGTATTGATGTCACGATAGACAGACAGCATTTCTTCTGCCATATGCTGCTCCATCATTTTCAACACAGTCAGCTTAGTTTGAAAGCCTGATGTCATTTGATCGCACGCGGCCTTCAGCGCTCGCACTACTGTATCCGGCGAAATTGGATTCGCCTCGTCCGCCAGCTCTGGCTCGGAGAGTAAAAAGCCCATACGTTGCGATAAGGCACGCAACTCTTCATCGCATTTATCATTCAATCGTTTTGAAATATCGTTGACTGCAATATCTTCGGTCAAAGTGTCGTCGCCAACAAGAGATAACTGATCTAGGTTGTATCGACCGTGCACGGATTTTTCTACGGGCACATCGTCTTTGCCAATCATTTTTTTATCAAAAAAACTCATGAATTGGCTACGAAATGCGGACTCGATATCGTTACGTTTTTCACGCGCTTGATTGCGCGCATCTAAATACATATTTTGCGCTTCGCGATCAGCCGACTTGGTCGCCAATTCAAAGAGTTCATCTTCGATTTTATTAAAGGCGTCGCCAAGTGCGGCACAAATTCGCGTTAACGCCATATCACGGCAGCCGTTAATGACGCCCGTAGACTCAGCGCTTACATTGCGTTTGCGGGCAGCGCCACCTGTGGCGCGTGCTTGATTAAATGCAACGACGTTATCGAGTGCTTGTGCCATGCTCGTTCCCCAGTTGTGCGCCAAACACGGGATGTGTGTGGCCGCGACAAAATAGTTTTCGAGCAAATCTCAACGCTAAATAAGGACGCATCGCTACATTCTGGCGTGCAGAATATGCGATAAAAAATCGAGGTGCGGCGTGTGTATCAGCTTGACACGAAAACGCAAATTTCACACCTGCTGTGTGGTTAGTATTGCGTAACAATAAAACTGATGAATAAATCGCCATGTTCGACTCTCTGGTGATCCCGCTATCTTAGGGTTTTACGTGCGCCCTTTAGACCGGAGATTTTGCGTCCTCACCTTTCGCGTGAGTTTGCCCTGTTTCAGAATTCGTAATTGCGTCGCTTTAAAAATAATGCATGCGACTTTTTGAGTTGTGCGCCAACGTGTTAATTTCGCATGACGAAAAAACGAAGTCAACGGTGTGATTCACTTCTGAAAAAAAATACCTTGTATATTCGTCGCCGATTTGCGACAAACTAATTTAGCCTTAACAAAATAGTGAACTAGCGCACTTTTTTTCCTACGAAGCTCGCCTCGCTATAATTAACGTCACCACGCATCACCACTCTTAACACTCACCAATCGGACCCTTCAATGCCAGCCTTAATCTGCGGATCAGTCGCCTACGACACCATCATGGTTTTTCACGGCCGTTTCGGCACTCATATCTTGCCGGATCAAATTCATATTTTGAATGTGTCTTTTTTAGTGCCTGATATGCGCCGCGAATTTGGCGGTACCGCTGGCAATATTGCCTACAATCTAAAACTTCTCGGCGGCGACCCAATGATCATGGCAACGGTGGGCGATGACTTTGGCCCTTACCGAGATAGGCTCGATAAATTCGGCATTAGCCGCGCGCATATTAAAGAAGTACCCGGCACATTTGTACCGCAAGCGTTTATCACCACTGATTTAGACGCCAATCAAATTACCGCGTTTCATCCGGGCGCGATGTCGTCTTCGTACGTGAACAAAGTCAGCGACGCTAAAAACATCACACTTGGCATCTTAGCACCTGATTCACGCGACGGCATGTTGCAACACGCCGCCCAATTTCGCGACTTAAAAATCCCCTTCATTTTTGACCCCGGTCAGGCGATGCCGGTCTTTAATGGCGATGAGCTTAAGCATTTCATTGAACTGGCCGACTACGTGGCGGTCAATGATTATGAAGCGCGTGTTTTGGAAGACCAAACTGGCGAATCGCTCGAAAAAATCGCGAGTCGCGTCAAAGCGCTTTTTGTTACCAAAGGCGCAGAGGGCTCGGTCATTTATGCCGATGGTCAACAGATTGCGATTCCGAGCGTTAAAGAAAATCGTCGCGTTGACCCGACTGGTTGTGGCGACGCGTATCGTTCGGGTTTGTTATACGGCATTGAGCACGGCTGGTCATGGCAAAAGGTAGGGCGACTCGCGAATACCATGGGCTCAATCAAAATTGAGTTTCGTGGGCCGCAAGGACATCAACCGACCCGTGACGAAATCGCAGAGCGCTACCAGTCGGCGTTTGACGAGCAACTTTGGGAATCGTAATTACCGTTGAAAGGATAAAAAAATGAATATGAAACAAAATTTAATCATCGTATCGTTATTGAGCGCGGCCTTACTAGCAGGCTGCGCTTCACGTGGACTTGGCGGCGGCGATTACACCCGCAGCCAGACGCGCGGCGAAATGAATGTACGACTCGGCACGGTAGAGACCGTGCGCGATGTCGTGATTGACGCCAACAATTCTGGCACGGGTGTGCTGGCCGGCGCAGCACTTGGTGGCGTAGCTGGCTCCACCCTCGGTCGCGGTGATAAAGCAAGTGCTGCTGGTGCAATCGCAGGTGCCGTTATCGGCGGCATTGTAGGCGCAGCCACTGAAAAATCAGCCAACGACCGCAAGGGTATAGAAGTTACCGTCAAGCTTGAAGGCGGTAAGCTTGTAGCGATTACGCAGGAAAAAGATGAAGAATTTAAGGTCGGTGACAAGGTGCGCATCTTGTCAGGCCAAGGCGTGACGCGCGTTTCACGCTATTAGGCTTTTGTATCATAAGTGAGAAAGCAATCTAGGAATTAAGTCCGGCTCGATAGCCGCCTACCAATCAGTTCTCCCCTTTGAAAGGGGGAGCAAGTGGGGATTGCATTGTGCGTAGTGCGATACGACTTAGCGACTTAATTTTTAGATTTGTAAGCCTCACCGCAATACATCCCAACTTCCCCCTTCGACAAACTCAGGACAGGCTTTTTCAAAGGGAGGAGCATATAAAGCTAACCTAGGTGAGCTAAGCTTTATTTAGCCAATAAGCTGCCTACCCTAAGAAATCTTCTCCAGCTTAAATCTAACATTTCCAGCTTCGTTTTTATCTAGGGTAAAGGCAAACCCAGATTCGTTTGCCTGCCTTGCAGCTTGATAGAGGCCGATGCCTAATCCGCCACTGCGCGAGCTGCCTACAGGGGCACTAAACAGCGTGTCCATTACAGCTGTGGGTATGGCGCTACCGCTGTCACCAATCAACAGCGATGGGGTGTCACCGGCGATTAATTCGGTGACGATGCGAATATCAGGCTCACGTTCGCGTTTTTTGCGCGCGTTTTCGAGACAATTTTCAAACACTGTATCAAAGACATTGGCATACACATTGCCCACAATATTGTCGTCGCCGATAAACGTTACGCGACTCGATTGATGTCTAATTTTTAAGTCGCGCCACCATTGTGCGGCGGGCACGATTACGTTTGTGGCGGCGGTAGCAGGGTTACGCAGTTTGTCGAGTGTAGTTTGGAGTCGTTGGGTTAATTGCGGAAGCTGGCGCTCGAGCATTTGCTCAAACGGCGAACTTGCACGGCGATCAACCGCATCTTCGTCACGGCTATCGTTTTTTAATCTTCGCTCGCGCGCCACGCTAGTAGCTGAGGTAATTGCCACCATCGACTGCAATAAATTTTTAATATCATGCGTTAACCGCGCGCCGGTTTCATGCACGGCCTGCATGTAGGCATTTTGTTTCATCGCCTGCTCTCGGCGCTTACCTTCGTAAAATTCGCCGATGACCTGTGCCAACAAACGCAAATGCAAAAATAGCGCGGGTGACAAATCAATCTCGGTATAAAACGTGACTTCTAGATCATGATATTGAAACTTCGCTGCATGTCCAGACGTTCGCCCAAATTCGCCTTCTGAGGCATCAGGTACTTGCCAACGCGCACCGAGTATCCAAGGTAGCGTCGCCACTTCCTCCATCGCGGACGTTAAAAATCGTGTTGACGACATTTCGGTGTCAGATAATTCCGCAATACGCCGCATCCATAACTCAAATGGCATACCGACAGTCATCAAATAACGCGAAAAATAGGTGCGTAACCCGCCAAAGCCCGCGCGTGGGCCCCACAAAATCGCGAGCAGCAAAAGCGCGCTAGCGAATGACAATACGGTCAGCGCCACCGCCGGAAAATACTGATTATTGGTTACGCGCATGGCAGCCAAACTACCCAATACCAGCACGACAACAAGCTGAAAAACAAAAATCGAATAGAAAAAATCAAACACCTGCGTGGTGTGTTCGTCCTCAGCACGAAATGGCAAAAATACCATTGCAACTAACACCATCGGCACGATGACTGCGGCAAGGGTTCGCATCCCTTCAGGTAAACCAGTCTTATTTAATTCTAAGAGTGACACGGGCACCGTCCACGACAGCAAAATCGCAAATAAATAAAGCACCGCGACTAAATAAAAGCGGCTACGCCGTGCCGCCTGCAACGTAAACACTTTGCCACCCATGATGGCGATGAGTAATGCCACCCATGCGGTCAACATCCAGCCAGACAAGGCATACATCACCACCGCTGTGATGCCTAACAAGATTGCCACCGCAATCACGTTTAACTCACGTTCACCAGAGACAAACGGCTGCCAGATTAAAAAGAAACCGAAATGCACCATCAACCAAATACGCGCAAACATCGTCTCGGGCGGCAAAGTCAGCGCAAAGTGGAGTGAAACCATCATGCCAATAATGAGCCAGCGCCGCTGCTTTATCAGCCACGAGGGCGCGGGCAGACTATCTTGCGGCAGAGTAGTGGCTTGTGGTGATGGGCTGTTCATTTTGCTATTTTAATTTTTTCAAAATACTTAGCGTAGTAATAGCCTAGTTTAATCATCCATCGTCATAAACCCAACTTCCACTTGCTCAACCTGTCGAAATCTCGGACACAAGCGTCTGCAACCACGACACATATCATTTCATAACATTACTTGATAAAATCAATAATCACAATATATTGATAAAAATCAATGTGTTACGTAGTTGGCACGGCGATTGCATTAGGTTTGCCATCAGCAACATTTTTTAACTTAAACTTTAATTTCCGTCGGAGGCCACATGAACACATTGCATCCAGAAATTCCGCAAATCCGCTACGACATCGCAGCCGCTGTCTTAATCGCGGGCATGGTCATGGGGTTAGCTGTCCGATTTTTTGCTTAATTTACGTTTTCAATAATTCAACAATTGCACGACGCACTCTACATCTTCAAATAAAAAAGGAACCAACATGAAAAATCAACAATCAGGTTTTACGCTAGTCGAAATCGCCATCGTACTCGTTATCGTCGGCTTACTACTCGGCGGCGTGCTTAAGGGCCAGGAATTAATTAACTCGGCAAAGGTGAAAAATCTTGCGCAAGATTTCAGAACTGCGCCACTTGCCATTCTTGGTTACCAAGATCGCTTCCGTGCTCTTCCTGCGGATGATGGTCGTGGTCAAGCGAATTTGCCTGGCGGCCTTGCTACTGACAACGGTAATGCGAATGGCCGCATTGACGGTGAATGGAACTCTACTGTAGTGACAGATGAAAGCGCTAAGTATTGGCGTTCTGTGCGGCTAGCAAATTTTGCATCTGGTCCATCTGACCCTGCTCTTGCAGACTACTACCCTATCAATGCAGAGGGTGGTCGGCTCGGCTTAACCGGCGCCATCGTGACGCAAGTTCCAATTACAGGCATGACAGGCTCATATGTATTTTGCTCAAGCGGTATTCTTGGTAAATTCGCGAAGCAGCTGGATACGACGATGGATGACGGCAATACAACGACTGGCTCAATTCGCACTCGCGCATTAGTAGTAGGCAGCACCGTCACAGCACCAGCAGCCGCTATTGCGTCAACTGTCGCCGACTTCGACACAACGGGCTACACCGTTTGCATGACGTTCTAATTTTCACAACCTTAAAAAAGCCCGCATTATGCGGGCTTTTTTATTTTAAGAACTCCTTTATTGACGGGCACTTCCAAGCATAAATCATTCAAAACACCCGCCAATAAATGAGTTCTGCAAAAATCACCCCTGCAACAATCGCATTTCTGCCCTAGCTAAATTTTCCACTGAACCATTTACTATCAATACATCCCCCGCTTCCACCCGCATATCAGCGGCGGGTGTCATCATGCGCACACCACTACGGCGTAGCGCCATGAGAAATACACCCTCCCGACCGATGTCAATGGCTTCCAGCGTTTTACCGACAGCCGCCGCACCGCTATCAATCAATATCGATTGCAAACGCGGTTGTTCATTATCTAATCCACCATCGTCGTTATCGGTAGCACCGGGGAAAAAGCCGCGCATCAATTCATAGCGCTCACTTCTCACCGCGCGTAGCCGTGACAACACGCGGTTAAGTGGTGTGCCCAGATGCAGCATCGTTTGTGTAGCGAGCATGAGTGAGCCTTCGATGACCTCCGCCACAATTTCATCCGCGCCTGCGGCTTTGAGTTTTTCAACATCGCTATCGTCAAACGTCCGCACGATTACAGGTAGGTCAGGCTTCAAATCGCGCACATGCGAGAGAATTTTCAGCGCCATGTGCGTATCCGCAAAGCTCACCACCAAGGCCGATGCACGGGCTAATCCGGCGGCAGTTAAGACTTCGCGGCGGCTGGCGTCTCCAAACATAACTGAGTCGCCTGCGGCAGCGGCTTGCTTCACGCGCATCGGGTCGGCATCCAAGGCGATCACTGCGATTTTTTCGGCTTCTAAAAAGCGCGCGAGACTTTGCCCTGAGCGGCCGTAGCCTGCGATGATAACGTGGCCTTTTTTCATCATCGATTGCACAGCTAGCTGCTGCAGCTGTACCGCGCGCATTTCCCACTCTGAGGCGACTAAATAAAGAACAATTTTCTCCATGTACTTGAAGATGAGTGGCGACATCAACATCGAGATAATGGCGGCAGCTAAGACAATTTGCAGCACGGTATCGGGTAGTGCGTTTGATTTATCCGCGACCGCTAACAGCACAAAACCAAACTCACCCGCAGGCGCTAAGGCAAGGGCGACACGCAGTGCCACGGCGCGGTCGTGCTTCAAATAAGTGGCAATGCCAAATACCAACAAAAATTTAATCGTCAAAAATGCGACTAACACGAGCAGCACATAGACGAGGTTTGCCCAGAGTGCAGAAAAATTGAGCAACATGCCGATAGTAATAAAAAATAGGCCGAGCAGCACATCGCGGAACGGCTTGATGTCGTCTTCCACCTGATAGCGATATTCTGTTTCTGCGATCAAAATGCCTGCCAAAAATGCGCCAAGCGCGAGTGAGACACCCGCAAGCTCGGTGGCGAGCGCTAAACCAAGCGTGACAAGTAATACAGTTAAGACAAATAATTCTGACGATTTTTGTGACGCCACCAAATGAAACAAAGGGCGCATTAAGCGTTGGCCTAAAAACAGAATGACCACCAGTGCGGCGGCAGCCTTGAGTAATGACCAACCCACTACGGACAACATCGCTTCGGTGGATAAACCCAGCACAGGTACGAGTACGAGTAGCGGTATCACTGCTAAATCTTGAAACAACAACACGCCCATGGTTTGTTTGCCGTGTGCGGAATGCAAAGCAGCCTGCTCTGACAAAATTTTAGAAATGATGGCAGTAGATGACATCGAAATCACACCGCCAACAATCAACCCTGTTTGCCAAGTTTGCCCAGCGAGCATGGTCATGCCACCTGCAATTAAAATGGTCAAACCCACTTGCGCAAAACCAAAGCCAAAGACGATTTTTCGCATCGCCTTTAACTGCGAAAGCGAAAATTCAAGCCCGATTGAAAACATTAAAAACACCACGCCAAATTCCGCCAAATAGCGCGTACCCTCAGAGTCTGGCACCGCACCCGCCGCGTGCGGGCCGATAGCAATACCGACAATCAAGTAGCCCAAAATCGCTGGCATATGGAGCTTGCGAAACAACACCACCGTCACGACGGCAGTCGCAAGCAAAATGACAACGAGTGATAATGTGGATGAATGCATATTGAGAAAATAAATATAGTTTGAAAACAGCCACTACAGTACCAACATTTGCGAATCCGCCCCTTCCCCCGGCGGCGGGGGAAGGATGGGATGGGGGCGAGCGTTGATCAGGAGACGAAAGTTGAGTTACAGCATCAAGGGTGTTGCTCAATATTGCACGAGCCAAGTCCATTTGAACAATACCCCCATCCCGGCCTTCCCCCTTTCGGGGGGAAGGAGTGGGGCAGTGAATGTTTGCCGTTTGTGCCTATTTTTAAACGACAGATGTTGAACAAAATTGGACATTCTCATTGACACGCCTAAAATAGCATATGCCTTCCATCATACCTTCCCGAAGCCTTGCTGACACAGCAAAAACACTCGCGCTTGCTCGCGAGACGTTAAAAATCGAAGCCGATGCAGTGAATGCGATGGCTGATAAGCTCGCCCTTCACCACCAGTTAGGCGATGCTTTTTTAGCTGCGCATAAATTAATTTTTGAGACGACTGAAAATAAAGGCCGCGTCGTGTTGACGGGCATGGGCAAAAGTGGGCATATCGGCTCCAAAATCGCCTCTACCTTAGCCTCCACCGGCACCCCGGCTTTTTTCATGCATCCTGGCGAAGCCTCGCACGGCGATTTAGGCATGATTACCAAGGATGACGTGGTCATTGCGATTTCAAACTCGGGTGAGTCGGATGAAATTGTCAAAATATTGCCGCAATTAAAACGCCGAGGCACGCCGATTATTGCGATGACCGGCCGCGCCGACTCTACCTTATCGCAGGCCGCCGCAATTCACTTAGACACAAGTGTGGCGAAGGAAGCCTGCCCGCTTAATTTAGCACCTACCGCAAGTACCACCGCCACCTTGGCGCTCGGTGACGCGCTCGCGGTAACGCTGCTTGACGCGCGCGGCTTTGGCGAAGAAGATTTTGCGATGCACCACCCTGGCGGCTCGCTTGGCCGTCGTTTGCTCGTACGGGTGAGCGATGTCATGGTCACGGGTGAGCGCTTGCCTAAAGTGCGTGATGACGCGCCGCTGACCGAGGCGATTTTAGAAATGTCGAAAAAAGGCCTCGGCATGACAGCGGTTGTTACGGCTGACGACATGCTGGTGGGGGTTTTTAGCGATGGCGATTTGCGACGCGTGCTGGAGAGTCATGACAGTATTCGCACGGTAACTATACATGCTGTGATGACGCGCTCGCCTAAAACGATTAGCGCCGATAAGCTCGCCGTCGAAGCAGCCGACATTATTCAACGACACAATATCGCCGCGTCGGGCTTGCTAGTGGTAGATGCAAATCAAAAATTAGTCGGTGCGGTGCATGTGCTTGATTTAATGCGCGCGGGTGTGCTGTGATGAAAATCAAAAAAGCGCTCGCAAAAAAAATAGCACCGATTTCGTTAGCTATTTTCGATGTCGATGGCGTCTTAACCGACGGCAGCTTGCATTACAGCGCTACCGGCGAAGAAGTAAAAATCTTCAATACGTTAGATGGGCACGGCTTAAAAATGCTGGCCGCAAGTGGCGTTACGCTTGCGATTATTTCAGGCCGCACATCAAAGGCACTCGCCAAACGTGCAGCGGATTTAGGTATTGTCCACGTCATGATGGGTGTGGATAAAAAAGCCGCCGCTTACAGCACACTGTGCAAAAAATTAAAGGTAGAGACACATCAAGTAGCCTCTATTGGCGACGATATTGTTGACTTGCCCATACTGCTAAATTGTGGGTTTTCGGCAAGTGTGCCAAGCGCGCCAGACGACGTGAAATGCCGCGTCGATATGGTGACAAAAAAATACGGCGGGCATGGGGCGGTGCGTGAATTTTGCGAGACCATCATGCGCGCACAGGGCACTTACGCTGCCGCGCTTAATCATTATTTGGGGTAGCTATGCTTTGGATTAAATCGTTTCACATTATTTTTATGGTGGCGTGGTTTGCGGGTATTTTTTATTTGCCACGTTTGTTTGTCTATCACGCACAAGCCACGGACACGATCTCGATTGAGCGTTTCAAAATTATGGAGCGCAAACTCTACATGGGCATCATGACGCCGTGCATGGTGATTACACTCGTCTTGGGTTTATGGCTATGGGGTCAATACCGTATCGGCTTTGGTCAAGGCTGGATGCACGCCAAGCTGGCGCTCGTTGCCGTATTGGTCGCGCATCATTTTTACTTAGGTAAATTGATTCGTGATTTCAAGCACGATCGCAATAAACACAGCCATGTGTTTTATCGCTGGCTCAATGAAATACCTGCACTGCCCGCTTTAATCGGCATCGTCATCCTTGTCATCGTCAAACCTTTCTGATCGGCGAATTTTGGAAAATTTTTTTACGCCCTGCCCACGCGGTTTAGCGAATGTCCTCGCTGACGAATTAGCCCATTGTGGCGCGATTGACATCAAGCCCGCAGATGCGGGGGTGTCATTTTCAGGTGATTGGGAATGTGCCTACAAAGTGAATTTGCATTCCCGCATTGCCACCCGTGTGTTGTGGCGTGTGGCGCATTTTGAATACGGTAATGAACACGATATTTACGAAGCGGCATTACTCTTAGCGTGGACATCATGGTTTACGGTTGAGCGTACCATCAAGGTGGAAATCAACGCGCAACGCTCACCCGTGAAGAGTTTAGATTTTGTAACACTTCGCATTAAAGACGCGATAGCCGATAAATTTCGTGAGGTCATGAACGAGCGGCCATCGGTGGCCGTGCGCGAGCCTGATGTGCGCGTGCACGCTTTCCTCAACCCGACCGAATGTACGCTCTATATTGATTTATCTGGCGAACCGCTATTTAAGCGTGGATTACGCGACCACACTGGCGAAGCGCCACTTAAAAAAAATCTCGCAGCAGGCATCATCGCGCTCTCGGGCTGGCAGCCAGATACATCGTTTTATGACCCAATGTGCGGCAGCGGCACATTTTTGGTCGAGGCGACTGAGTTAGCGCTCAATATTGCGCCGGGATTATCAGGTGGCCATGTGCGCGCTTATGCGTTGCAAAAACTGAAAAATTTTGATGCAACCCTTTGGCGAAAGCTCGTTGACAATGCCAAGGCACAAGAAAAACCCAAAACGATTTCGCATATTTTTGGCTCGGATATGTTCGGCGATCAGCTCAAATTTGCGCGCGAAAATTTAGTGGCGAATGGCTTGGGCGATTGCGTGCAACTCAAGCAAGCCAATATTTTAGAAGTCTCGGCACCGAGTGATAGCGGCGTGCTCATCACCAATCCGCCGTATGGCGAACGCATCGGCGATGAAACCGAATTAGGTGAGTTGTATCCCAAGCTAGGTGACTTACTCAAGCAAAAATTCGCCGGTTGGCGCGCCTATTTTTTCTCTGGCGACACCACCTTGCCCAAAGGAATCCGCCTCAGTACCAGCCGCAAAACGCCACTGTTTAACGGCAAGATCGAATGCCGACTCTACGAATACAAAATCATTGCAGGCAGCAACCGTAAAGAAGTCACGCCGCAATAAATTGTTAAAGTCGTTTATTGGCGGGCGTCTTGGCAAAGTTATGCTTGGGGGCGTCCGTCGATATTAGGGTTTGTCATGCGGAAAATTCTCATAACCTCAAATTCCGTTCGCCCTGAGGTATCGAAGGGTTGTTCAAGCCCTATAAATCAAGCACTTAAAAATGTGTGCTTCGATACCTCAGCACGAACGCCGGGTTATGAGAAGTTGTCACGCAATTACGCGCGTATCGAAGCGCCTTGATTTTGCGATTTAGGTACGTAGCTGGGCCCATGCAAAAACAGTACACAACCTTCAGGGCTAACAATATCGCCGTGCGAAGCGCCCGCAGGCACCATGTGATAGTCGCCCATATCGAGTCGCAAATCACCCACCATGCACCAGCCCTGCATGACCATCGCGGCTTCGTCGTGTTCATGACGATGGCCAGGTGATACACCGCCGGCGGCAAAGCGCACTAGATGCGCGCTAGTTAGGCCGTTATCAAATAAAACTTGGCAGTCGATGCGAGACGTAACGCGAATCCAGTTGGCATCGGCGTTTAGCGCATTTCGCACAATGGTAGGCTCTATGGTGCGTTTGGTGTCAGCCACTTTTTGCATGATGTCAGTTTTGATCGCGCGCGCAAGTGCAGGGCTGGGGGCGATGGGTTCAAGTGAAACCAAAATTTGCGCCATGATTGGTGCAAGTGAAGTTTCGATCGTGTTGGCTGTTCTTTTCATCTTATTGCTTTCTGTTATTACCATCATCTAATATTGGGTAGCGCTTCACCAAGCTCGTCTCGCAAAATAAGCAAGGCGCGGCGAATATGCGTTTTTACACTGCCCAGTGGCAATGCGGTGTGCTCAACAATCTCGGCGTGGGTGAGGCCACGAAAAAATGCTAACGAGAGCAATTGGCGCTGCAGTGGCGAAAGAGTGCCGAGTGCTTGATAGAGCTTGCTATTGGTTTGCGCGGCGTCTAATAAATCTTCCGGGTTATCGCGCTGTGATTCAGGCTCATGTACTAATTCATGTGGGTTTGGATGGCTAAAGGCTTCATCTTTTTTACGCAATAAATCAAGCGAGCGGGTGCGAGCGATGATGAGTAGCCAACCCAGCACACGACCACGTGTTTGATCATAGCGCCCAGCATCACGCCAGACTTGCATATAGACATCTGAAATCACTTCTTCCGCTAATTCTGGCGTACGCACGATGCGTATTGCCACACCATAAACACGGCTTACCGTGGCATCGTAAAACGCCTCAAGTGAAGCTTCATTGTCACTGGCAATATCATCAACCAAGGCGCGTAATGCGGCATCTGCAACGATAGCGTCATCAATCAGCATTTCTATTTCTACTAACGGTTTTACTGTCTTCTGGCTTTTATTCATCGATCTTGCACGATTCACACGGATGCTAGATTTTGGCATGGAAGCGTTACTGACACCACTAGCATTGGTCGCACGTGCTCGCATAAAGCCGCGCATGTCTGGCTCAATTGATGTGGTGGAAAATAAAGCAGCAAACGGATTTACGCAGTCGGCTCGCATCGCCTGACTCCTTAAGTTGATGGGTGTGTACAGTCAACTTGTCTTTACGTGACTAGCGCAACGTTGGATGTGCGTATTGGCGATAGATTACACGGCAATATGGAAATGCAAACTCTAATATTGACGTGCATTTGCGAGCAAAATTGCTCCAAAATGCCCGCCAATATTGGGCTTTTACCAAATTGTGACTTGCTCTGCCTCTGGCCGCAGCATGGCATCGTCTCGCTTACAGGCAAAGGCTTTACCAAACTCAGCAAGATTACCCAACGGTCCTAACACCCGAAAACGTGCAGGCGAATGTGAGTCAGTTAATAAGCGGCGGCGTAGCTCGGCCTCGCGAATATTTTGCCGCCACGATTGGGCGTAGATGGTGAAGAAACGCTGCGAAGATGTTTTGCCATCAATGGTTTTGGTATGTGAAATGGCCTCAATCTTCAATATGGCACGGCACTTTCGCTAGACGCTATATTTAATTGCTTGACATAAATAGTCTAGAAAGTGAACCTACGATATTGTGTAATTTTGGGTGATATGAAATGAAAATTAAAGAAGAAGAGGCTTGGCAACGGTGTGTTGTGTTTGTGTTGATCTTATTGGCAGCATTATCGGGGTGTGCCGCTCCACAGCACATAAGGCCTATCGCGCTCGATTCGCAAGCCTTTGTACGCAAAGCCTTTGAATCCGTTAAAGCAATGCATCTGTCAGAAATTGATGAATTAGAAATGCTTAGACGCTGTACAACTTTCCTTGGGGTATCCACTGTAAATTTAGGGCAGACAACTTCAGTTGAGCACCTAGCTAAAGCAATGGCACTTATTGGAGATAGTAAGGCCAAGGCGGTTGGTTGTGTACGAGCTGCTATTGAAGTTGCTGAATTGAGAGGTGTGCTACATGGATCTGAATCGCTGGATGCCTTTTCAAATAACAGTGATGGAAAAAAAATGGGCGCCATTGGGCTTTCACTACAAAAGCAAGGTGCCGACATTATCATTGCGGGGGTTTTGAAAGATACGCCAGCAGCTAAAGCAGGATTACGACGTGGTGACGTATTGTTGACGATTGATAATCAAACTGTTCGCGGGCTTGATTTGAAGGAAGCAATTATGCGTCTCCGCGGTGAGTTGCCAAGCAGCGTGGCACTAGTCATTCAGCGAGCTGAGGATAGGTCACCTATCCATAATGTTATTCCGCGAGAGGTCATAAACATTCCCAGTAGAGCTAAAGTTGAGCACATAGATGATGATTTTTTGTACGTCAACTGCGGATTTAGATATTACCCAAGCAGCGTTGAGGCTATTGCGTTGGAATTGAAAATGCTGACTGCAAAAATGACACGACCGCCAAGGGGGGTGATTCTTGATTTACGTTGGTGTGAAGGTGGAGAACTAAGATCAACAGTTGCTTTAGCAGGGATTTTTCTGCCTGAGGAGAAATTAGTTCTCGTTACCGAAGGTCGTGCGGCTGAAGCAAATGCGCAGTTACGAAACACACGACAAGTACGATCTAGTCGCAGCCAGATTGCAGACCCTGTTGGTAAGATACCGTTGATTTTTAAAGAAATACCGATAACAGTCTTGATCTCGTCATCGACCGCAGCAGGCGCAGAATTAATTGCAGCGGTAATGAGAGAAGAGCGCGGTGCAAAATTGATTGGTACACGCACAATGGGACTAGGCTACATCAATACACTTGTGCCAATCGATTTTCAACATACATTGCAAATGCCAACAGGTTTTCTTTATACGCCAGCAGGTAAAAAAATACATGGTAACGGTGTCGAACCAGATATTGCCGCCGATAGTTTTGGAGCTGATCGTCATCTAGAGGATCTTTTATACAATCCGGTTGATGTGTCTAAGGACTCGTTGGTTCGTATCGCTCGTGACGAGCTAAAAGCATTTGTGCGAAGAGATACAAAATAACGGGTTCGTTAGAGCTTTTAATATTAGTAGAGGTAGGTTGTAGTTCATAAAGTAGCTGCACGGAGTCAGTAAAAAAGTACGAAAATCAATCTCGGCGGGCATTTGCAAGCACAGTTGTCCCCAAATACCCGCCAATGCTAGTGTTTACCAAATCGTAATCTGCTCCGTCTCCGCCCGAATCATCGCATCCCCCGCCTTACAACCAAATGCCTTGCCAAATTCCGCCAAATTCCCCAACGGCCCCAACACACGAAAGCGCGCGGGCGAGTGTGAATCGGTTAGTAAGCGGCGGCGCAATTCTGCCTCACGAATATTTTGCCGCCATGACTGCGTGTAGTTGATAAAAAACCGTTGTGATGCAGTTTTGCCATCAATGGTTTTGGTTGCGCCATTGACTGCCGCTTTTTGCAAACCCAAATACGCCACGCGCAGCCCACCAAAATCGGCGATGTTTTCACCTAATGTAAATTTGCCGTTGATGTTCATATTAGGCAGTGGCGCATAAGCATCGTACTGTTTGGCAATGGCGTCGGCCTTGGCGGTGTAGCGTGCAGCGTCTTCGGCTGTCCACCAATCGCGACGATTGCCTTTGGCGTCAAATTTGCGACCACGGTCATCAAAGCCGTGCGTCAATTCATGGCCAATCACCATGCCGATGCCGCCATAGTTCGAGGCGTCATCTGCCTTCGCATCAAAAAATGGTGACTGCAAAATGCCCGCCGGAAACACAATTTCGTTGAGCCCTGAGCTGTAATACGCATTCACCGTCGGCGGCGACATGCCCCATGCACCCCGCTCAATTGGCTTACCTAATCTTGCGACTTGGCGTTGAAATTCCGCTTCCGTTGCACGAATCACATTGCCCAAATAATCATCGCGTTTGATGGCGACATTTGAATAGTCTTTCCACTTATCAGGATAGCCAATTTTCACCACCATCGCATCGAGCTTGGTGGTGGCTTCGCGTTTAGTTTCGGCACTCATCCAATCAAGAATGGCGATGCGCTCACGCAATGCGGCGCGAACATTCGCCACTAAATCCAGCGCCTTTGCTTTTGACGCAGGCGGAAATGCTTTAGCGACATAAAGCTGACCAAGCGCTTCGCCCATCGTCCGATCAATCGTGGCGACGACGCGCTTTTCGCGTGATTCCATTTCTTCCACGCCGGTCAATTCTTTGCCGAAAAACGCGAAATTTTCTTTCTCGAATGGCTCGCCCATGTGTGGCGCGAGCGTGCGTAGCGTATGCCAACGCGTGTAAGCATCCCATGTCGCTTTTGGCGTGGTCGCAGCGAGCGTGGCGAATGCTTTGAAGAAATTGGGTTGACCGACGTTGATGTCGCCCACATTTGCAGCACCGACGACATTAAAGAACGTCGTCCAATCAAATTCTGGTGCGTGCGCTTGCAATTGTGCCAAGGTCATTAAGTTATAAGTTTTATCAGGGTCGCGCGCTTCAATACGCGTCATCGCGGCTTCGGCTAATTTTGTTTCGAGCGCCATGATGTTGGCACTTTGTTCCGTTGCATCTGCCGCGCCCGCCAACTGCAACATCGCCGCGATATGGGCGACATACATGGAACGTTGTTTGGTTGCGCGTTCGTCCTTCGCAAAATAGTATTCACGCTCCGGCAAGCCCAGCCCGCCTTGGAAAATCTGCGCGATATAACGTGTCGAATCACGCTGATCTTGCCGCACCGCAAAGCTAAAACCCGCTGGCGTGCCTCGACGATGCAACAAACCAACTGCATCGGCCAAACTCTTAGCGTATTGCGGCGTGCGGGCAATATCAGTTGCACGATTTAAAGCCGCTTCTTTATTCTGCGAAGACATTCCGCTGATATAAAAATCACCAACTTGACGCTGCACCGTATTCGCTTTAGCGCTAGATTTCGCCGCCGCCTTCAACACATCCAACATCACCAAACGATTACGCGCCTCAATCTCATCAAACGCACCCCAACGCGCACGATCTGCGGGCACCGGGCTTTTATCCTGCCACTGACCGATGGCGTAGCGATAAAAGTCGGTGCAGGGTAAGGCGGATTTATCGAAAAAGGCGGTGTCGATGCCGGGTTTGTCGGTGAGGGCGGAAGATGTTGCGGCAGTCGTGATGGATGGCGTTATTGCCGTAACAGTACACAGCATTGCAATGGCTTGGGATAGTTTTTTCAAAGTTGGCATGATGTGGGTGTCGGTGTAGGTAAAAGAACAGTCGATATTGTACGATTCTACGAGCGTGGGGTTGTCGCGAAATGTGACGGCGAAAAGCGTTACGGTACTGCTCCTTTTTATTCGGCTGTTATACGCATTTTACATATCGCTAAATTGCGAAACTCTAATATTGGCGGGCTTTTTGAGACATTTTTCGCTGTTATATCCAATTGCTGGGATAACAGTTATATTGCGGTTATGCAAAATAAAACATCTTTTGGGCTCAAGAGAACTTGGGTTGCCGCCGTCGCAGCGGTATTAGTACAACCTGTGGTGTTGGCTATCCGCTTTGCACCAGATTTGATTGGTTCAACAAACCCTATCTACGGCTTGGGTTTCATGGTGTTGGCTGTGATCGCAGTAGCGGCAGCTGTGCTCCTACTCGTCGGTCTCCCAACATTTTTCATACTTCGTAAGCTTGGGCGAGAAAACAGATCATCAGTTGGTCTTGCAGGCTTTCTTCTTGGCGCGCTTCCTGTGGTGTTCTTTTGGCCAAGCAGGATGGAAGGCTACTCATCTGGGCAAAATTGGCACGGCTACTATGTTGATATTTACATCAATGGAGTTCCAACCCAATACGCATGGTTCACATATGCGGAAAACGTTTTATTTTTCGGGCTTCATGGTTTTGTCGGTGCAATGGTGTTCTACGCTATTTGGCGCAGGCTAGGCTGCCCAAATCAATCGCTTCAGCCGACCGCCTCTGGCGGCGGCTGAGCTCAAACGTTATGAGAGACGACCTTGTAACAATCATTGGTGCCTCGTATTTCGTGCCGATCTGCACGCTCCTTGAAAAACTAGAGAAGTTTGAAGAGCAAAAAAGTGATGTGCAGTCAGGGTTCTATGTAAATGGTTTTGCCGCGTCGATCTGCCTATTGGCTGTAGCATGCCTAGAGTCATACGTAATGAGAGTCCGATTCGTCCATAAAGCGAATCAACAAGACATTGATCGGACTCCAGTGGTCAGTTATCTATGCAAGCTTTACCCCCATTTCCCTTACAACGATCAGCTCATAGAGATTTATATCCTTCGCGACATCATCGTTCATAACCATCTATGGGAGTTCGGATTCGTTTGGGAAGAGGAAGGAATGTCGATAACGAGCGCGATGAAGCGAAGTACCGGCGATTCCAAATATCGTAACAATGTCGACGAAAGTTCCCGTAAGACAAAGGTTCTGGGCTTGACTGTCAACCCTATCAAAGTGGGTAAGAGAGAAGTCGAACAAGTGCTCCAGACAATGTGGCGGGTTTTACTTTTCTTAGAAACAGAAGACCGAAATCAATGCTACGTTTCAGCGGGGCATTACAGATATAAAGGCCAGACTGTTCAATTCGGTGTCGTAGTTGGAATGCCAGAAACATGCACGTAATCGAACATAACTTTTCGTTGAATTAACTGAAATCAAACAAGATGTCGAAAATGTCACCTAGGCGCGTGTTTGTCATTCCAACTGCGGACAAGAATCGACAGATCGTTGCCGCGCGAAACGTGACCCAGACGCAAAGCCGCTGACCGACGCACAATTAAAAGCGATGGTGCCGTTGAAGTCGGTTCGTTGACGGCCAAAGTCTGAGAATAAAAAACTTCTCGTCTCAGTTCGCTACAGCCCCTAAGTGCTCGCCTATTTCAAAAGCACAGGTGTTGGCTGGCAATCGCGAATGGATGGCGTACTTCGTGAGTACGTTGGTAATCAAGGGGATCTTCGCGGTCGTAAAACGACTTAGATATTTCACGATGGCAGTAGATGAAAGTGCAATATTGGCGAGCGTTTCAACGGCAAAATGGCTGAAAGTGTTCGTGAATATTGCACTTTCATGTTTTCTCTTCTCGCATATCACTAATTGCATAGATCGAACCTATTTATCCGGCAACGTTTCTTTATGTTGACAGGCAGGAAAAATACGACATCAGTGAAAAGCTTTTCACACACCAAATAGACTGGCTTGAAGTTAAGGTACATGACCCCACATCCTGTCTACCTACAAAAATTGGAGAAGCACATCGTGTTGAAAACTGCCTTGACTCTGTTTCTGTCCATCGTTTTGATGATCGCATCGCAACCACCTGCTTATGCCGAATCAATTTCGCTTCCAGGCTTTTCAGTGAAAGTTCCCGACGGGGATGGGTGGAGCCGCGTTAAGAGTGGGAACGATACAGTCCGCTACGAACGAAAAAGCGCTCATGAGTTGTCAATGTTGGAATTCACAACCGCCAAAATTGATGAGTCTGTTAGTGATGAGACGTTTTTAAAGGAAACCGAGCTAACGTTGGAGAGGCATTTTGTAGAGCGTGGCTTGTTGAGCCGACACTATAACTACACACATAATAAAGGTGTTGCGTGCGTGGTGTATGACGCAATTATCCGTCAGAAAACCAAGGAAGCAGGGCTGGAGTTTCGCAAGGGTTGGATCTGCCGCTTACCCACAGATAAATCCCGTATGGCTCGATTGGAGGCGATTTATCTTGCAAAGAGCAGAAGCGTAGATGCGGAAAGAGTTTTTCTGGAGTTAGCAGATTCTGTGCTTGGCACGGTCGTGTTTGTTAAACCGACTAACTAGCATCGTCAACGTAGTCGCGTGTCAGGTTAACCGAACCACGCGTTGCTTTGCCTTTTAGCGCAGACGTTAAATAAATTTCATGCCTAACCATATCCGCCCCGCCACCCGCGCCGATATCCCCGGAATGCATCGCGTTCGCCTCGCGGTTCGTGAGAACAGACTCACATCCACAGCCATCACGGAGAAGCACTACCCGCCCGCCATTGAAGAGACCGGCAAAGGATGGGTGGCCGTGGTGGACGATGAGGTTCGCGGCTTCGCAGTCGGCAATAAAGAAACGGGCAATATCTGGGCATTGTTTGTTGATCCGCAAGCGGAAGGGCAAGGCATCGGTCGAAAGCTACACGATGAGATGACCGCATGGCTATTTGCGCAAGGCTTAGTTACGCTATCGTTGGGTACGGCGCCGGGCACGAGGGCACAACGCTTCTACGAAACAGCGGGATGGAAATTTGTGGACTTTCACCCAGATGGCGAAGCGATGTATGAGCTTGCGCGTCCCGATGTAGCCTAAAGCTGCGTGCAACCTAAACGATTACAACAAACGCCCAATAGTCTTCAGCAAAAGGAACTAAACGCCATGAGCGCAGAACAACGAATCAAAGACTTAGGCACTGAACTCCCGACGACCAGCGGCCCCGCAGGCAACTATATAAAGGCAGCACAATCAGGCCAGCTACTTTTCCTATCCGGCAAAGCGCCGCTGCCGATTGACGGGAAACCAGCAAAGGGACGCTAAAAACATTGAGGCGCTGAATATTCAACAGATGACGGTTATGCGCTTGCCCGTTCGGCGTGCATTGACCTGCTTGCCACATTAAAAATGTGTGGTCGGCTCGCTGGACAATGTCGCACGCGTGGTCGAATTGCACGGGTCACTTTGTACGGTTGCAGATTTTGAACATCACGCCCGCGTTTTAGATGGCGCGTCCGATTTGCTGGTGTAAGTGTTTAGCGCGTCTGGCCTGCATGCGCGTTCGGTGATTGGCGTTTTTTCGCTGCGTAATGGTGTGCCGCTCACCATCAAGATGACGGTTGAGCTTAAGAGTGGTATTCAAATAAGTGACTAGCTGTTTTAACTAGAAGCCTTATCTTCGCGAATCAATAGCCCGCTTCCTTCTGATGCCGAAACGCCAATACATAAATAGCATCATCTGCTGGCACATGCCGATATAACGCCACATAGCCTGAATCGCCAAAACTAATCATTAGTTCACGTAGTGTTGGCACATCATCAAATGGCCGACCGATGTTGGGGTCGGTTTTCAGCGCGGTGAATTTTTGTTGAATGGCGAGACCCGCACGGTTTGCGGCGGCCTTGCTTTTCGGCGCTAAAAATTGACGGCAGCGTTCTAACCCTATTGCAGCACCCTCCGTAATGATTAAGTGTGGCACGGCGGAAGCGGTGTTTCAGCATCAGTTCCCCACGTTGCTAGCCATGCTGCTGTCTCATCAGCGGTGAGGTGTTGCCCTGTTTCCTGAAATTGTGTCCAAGCGGCGTTTGCCTCTTCCTTAAATGATTCGCGGGCTTCCTCGCGTCTCACATATTGGCTAATCGCTTCTCGCATGATCCAATGCGCCGAGCGTTGTCGCTGTTCTGCCAGTTGTTGCACGCGCGCTTTGAGGGTGTCGTCTATTTTGATTGACGTCGCCATTTTGGCTCCATTTGTGAATAAGGTATTACTTTTTGATAATACTTAATATATCACGCGCCTAAATCATGCTTATTCTGCTTTTTATCATTAGCAATGCTGCACCGCACAATCGAATGTGATTGACAGCTCCCAAGAGAAAGTAATACGCTTGTTTCAAACGAGCGTTTGAATTTACATTATTTGCGCTCAAAATGTTGGTAACCGTATGATTATTAACGGCATTTTTATTTATCTCTAAATTTATGACCTCCTTGGCCACACAGTCTACTAATGTCACAGCGCTTCACGGGCACGCTGAAGCAGCGCCTAAGTTGGCTGAAAAAGTTGAAATTGTTGATACCAAATCACGCATTTTGGATGCGGCTGAAGAGTTGTTTATGGAGCACGGCTTTGAGGCGACAAGCTTGCGGTTGATTACGACAGCGGCGAATGTGAATCTGGCGGCGGCGAATTATCACTTTGGCTCGAAAGAGGAATTGTTTCAGGCGGTGTTTACCCGCAGGCTTGATCCGATGAATCGGGATCGCTTGACGTTGCTCGCCACATTTGAAGAAGCCGCTTTGGCGAACCCGAAGGCGCAGCCGCTGACTTGCGAAAAAATTATTTCGGCGATGTTTATCCCCGCATTAAAACTATCGCGCGATCAAGAGCAAGGTGGCAAAAATTTTCTGCGTTTGCTTGGCCGCGCGTATGCCGACCCTGCACCGTTTATTCGTGAATTTTTATCGAATCAGTACGCCGATATGTTGAGTCGTTTTCGTGCCGCATTTGGTCGCGCGCTACCGCATATACCGCGTGAAGAATTATCGTGGCGTCTGCACTTTGTGATGGGCTCATTGTCATTCACCTTAGCCGGCACCGACGTCTTAAAAATGATCGCGCAATACCAGCCGAGTGACATCGGCAATGATGAATTGCTTCTGAAACGACTCGCACCATTTTTAGCAGCAGGACTACGCGCACCTGTTGCCTCCAGCACCGATAAGCATCAATGGTTTAATGAAACATAAACAGCATCACGCTATCCCGCAACGCAACAAAACGAAACGCAATCTCAACAATTTTTTTGAATTTGGTTAGAGAAAAGGAAACATCATGGAAATATTTATCGCAATACTTATCACCGTTATCGCTTTTTGGGCGCTAGCCTATCATGCTGTATCGGCCATTGCTTGGTCAGCTGTAATTGGCTTGTTACTCATTGCTGGCACAGCTACTGGCGTCATCGCCGGTGCATTTGCGGGCGTGACATGGTTTGTTTTTTTAACAGCAACGATTATTGCCAATGTGAAAGCGATTCGTGTGGCATTACTCTCCGCGCCGATATTTGCGATTTACAAAAAAATACTGCCGCAGATGTCTACTACCGAACAGGAAGCTTTAGAAGCGGGCACGGTCTGGTGGGATGGTGATTTATTTTCCGGTAAACCTGATTGGAACAAATGGTTGAATGTGCCGAAAGCCACCTTAACGGCGGAGGAGCAAGCGTTTGTCGATGGCCCGACCAATGAGCTTTGCCGCATGATTGACGAGTGGGAAACCACGCATGAAGACCATGATCTTGACCCAAAAGTATGGCAATTTATTAAAGAAAACGGCTTCCTTGGTATGATTATTCCGAAGGAGTACGGTGGTAAAGGTTTCTCCGCCTACGGCCATAGCCAGACAGTAATGAAAATCTCCACCCGCTCGGCAACGGCAGCTGTCTCGGTCATGGTGCCCAACTCATTAGGCCCGGGCGAGCTACTTGTACACTACGGCACCAAAGCACAAAAAGACTACTACCTACCGCGTTTAGCGAAGGGCTTAGAAATCCCTTGCTTCGCTTTAACTGCACCTGATGCTGGATCAGACGCGGCATCCATGCCTGACGTTGGCATTGTCTGCAAAGAGATGTGGGAAGGTAAAGAGACGATCGGCTTACGCGTCACGTGGGAAAAGCGTTATATCACTTTAGGCCCAGTGGCGACCTTGCTAGGCTTGGCATTCAAAGCCTATGACCCTGAGAAATTATTGGGTGATACCGTTGATTTAGGCATTACCTGTGCGTTGATTCCGACGGCGCACCCAGGCGTAAATATTGGCCGTCGTCACATGACATTGAATGCAGCATTTATGAATGGCCCGAATTCAGGTAAAGATGTGTTTATCCCAATGGATTGGGTCATCGGTGGACAGCCTATGCTGGGTCAAGGCTGGCGCATGCTGATGGAATGTTTGGCCGCAGGACGCTCTATTTCATTACCCGCACAGTCGATTGCCGCGGGTAAAGTTGGTAGCTTTTCCTCTGGCGCCTACGCGCGTGTGCGTCAGCAATTCAAAACGCCAATCGGTAAATTTGAAGGTATTGAAGAGCCGCTGGCACGCATCGGCGCGATGACTTATTTAATGGACGCGACCCGCACCATAACCGCAGGCGCACTTGATTTAGGCGAGAAGCCGTCGGTGTTATCGGCCATCTCGAAATATCACGCCACCGAGCGTATGCGTCAGGTGGTGAATGACGCGATGGATATTCATGGCGGCAAAGGCATTTGCATGGGGCCGAATAATTATTTGGGTCGCGCGTATCAACAGGTGCCGATTGCCATTACGGTTGAGGGTGCCAATATCTTGACGCGCTCACTGATTATTTTTGGTCAGGGCGCGATTCGCTGCCATCCGTGGGTGCTAAAAGAAATGAAGTCTGCACGTGCAGATTCGATTAGCGATTTTGATGAAGCGTTTTGGGGGCACATAAAATTCACCATCTCGAACGCAGGTCGTTCATTATTTTTAGGCATCACGGGCGGTGTTGGATTGCCAGCCCCAGCATGTCCTGAGACTATCCGCTTCTATCAACAAATGACACGCTTTTCGTCGGCCTTTGCATTACTCGCCGATGTGTCGATGTTTGTGATTGGCGGCTCGCTCAAGCGCAAGGAAAAATTATCGGCCCGCTTGGGTGATGTGTTGTCGCATCTGTATTTAGCGTCGTGCGCGTTGAAGTTTTACGATGAGCGTGGTCAGCAAAAAGACGAATTGCCGCTATTGAAATGGGCGCTCTACGATTGCGCGTTTAAGATGCAAGTTGCGATGGATGGCATCTTAAAAAATTTCCCGAATCGTCCGATTGCATGGGTACTTCGTCGCTTGGTATTCCCAAAGGGCATGACCTTGATTCAGCCATCTGACGCGCTTGGACATGAAGTTGCCAAGATACTCATCACGCCATGTGCGGCGCGTGACCGTCTTGTTGCCGGTATGTATTTGCCTAATGATGAAGCTGACATCATGGGTCAACTCAATGCCGCAATGAATGCAGTCGTCGCCACGGAGCCAATTGAAGCCAAGGTACGCACCGCACAAAAAGCGGGACGCTTAGTTGCTAAGGCTGGTGCGAATGCGATTGAAGATGTGATGCAAGAAGCACTCGCATTGTCGGTCATTACTGAAACCGAGTTAGCCATGTGGAAACGCACGAGAGCACTTACTAAAGAAGTCGTGCGGGTTGACGACTTTGATAAAAACTTTGGGCTGGCTGTTGTCCATCGTACGCCGCAGCTGTATGCGGAAGCGGCTGAGTAAAAACTTTTTAGCCACAGAGAAACGCAGATAAAAACAGATAAATGCGAAAAGCGATGTGCTTTTTTCATCTGCCTTTATCTGTGTGTATCTGCGGCTAAACACACTTAACGTAACCAACGAAAACTAATAATGAAAAAAGTCTATATCGTCGATGGCGCACGCACCCCATTCTTAAAAGCAAAAGGCAAGCTAGGGCCATTTTCGGGTGGAGATTTAGCGGTCGGGTGTGCGCGTGCGTTGCTCGCACGGCAAACATTTTCGCCTACCGCATTTGATGAAGTCATTGTTGGTGCGGCAATGCCATCTGCTGATGAAGCCAATATTGGACGGGTGGTGTCACTGCGCGTCGGCTGCGGCGATAAAGTACCTGCCTGGACCGTCATGCGAAATTGCGCGTCGGGCTTGCAGGCGCTTGACTCAGGCTACATGAATATCTTGGCTGGGAAATCCAATCTTGTGCTCGCTGGCGGCACTGATGCGATGAGCCATGCGCCGCTACTATTTAGCGCGGCAATGACGAACTGGTTAGCCGATTGGTATGGCGCTAAATCATTCGGCCAACGTGCCGGTGTTGCTGTCAAATTTAGACCACATTATTTAGCACCGGTGATTGCAATTTTAAAAGGCCTGACTGACCCCATCGTTAAGTTATCCATGGGTCAGACGGCCGAAATCGTTGCCAAACGGTTTGGCATTACACGGCAGATGATGGATCAATTTGCCGCAGAATCACACTTAAAAGTCATCGCCGGACGCACCGCAGGGCACTATGGTGAAATCGTTCCGCTCATTGATGGGCGCGGCAATGTATATCAAGAAGACGACGGCGTGCGTACTGATTCCACCCCTGAACGTCTTGCAAAATTACGCCCAGTGTTTGATAAGGTTTATGGCAATGTCACTGCCGGTAATTCTTCACAAGTCACCGATGGCGCGTCGATGTTAATTTTGGCGAGCGAAGAAGCGGTGGCGAAACATAACTTGCAACCGTTAGGCGCAATTATTGATTCGCAGTGGAGCGCACTTGATCCGGCAGAGATGGGATTAGGCCCTGTGCACGCGATCACGCCAATGCTGTTGCGTAATCAGATCGGCCTACATCAGCTCGACGCGTTAGAGATTAATGAAGCCTTCGCCGCGCAAGCGCTAGGCTGCTTAGCCGCATGGGAGTCAGACGACTATTGTAAAAATGTGCTCGGCTTAAATGACGAGGCCATCAGCAAGCTCGGCAAAGTTGATAAGACCAAATTTAATGTTGACGGTGGCGCGATTGCACTCGGCCACCCCATCGGCGCATCCGGCGCCAGGGTGGTGCTGCATGCGCTAAAAACATTAGAACGCACCGGCGGGAAATATGCCGCGGCCTCACTCTGTATTGGCGGCGGTCAAGGTGGGGCAATGTTGTTGGAGCGGGTTTAATTTGCTGGGTAAAGTGGTTAACGAACCAAAAGCATATCCCTCGGCTGCGCTCGGGATGACAATTTTTTTAAGAAGTGGGATGAATCGCTTGCACAACAAATAAATAGTTTTTAAAACCTTTGTCATCCCGAGCGCAGACGAGGGATATGCTGTCTAGTTTTTAAACTGCCACATTAAAAATACATGTCTAAAATCTACTATGTTTACATGCTTGCCAGTAAATCAAGAATGCTCTACATCGGTATGACTAGTGATTTGCTAAAGCGTACTTGGCAGCACCGTGAAAAAGTGGTTGATGGCTACGCCGAAAAATTCAACATTTACCGACTGGTTTATTTTGAAGAAACTAATGATGTCATGGCAGCTATTGAAAGAGAGAAACAATTGAAAAATTGGCGGCGCTGTAAAAAGGAGATGTTGATTGAACTTAAAAACCCAACGTGGGAAGATTTATCGGTTGGGTGGACTGCCTAACAGCATATCCCTCGGCTACGCTCGGGATGACAATAATTTCTAATCATTTTTTTAATGTCATCCCGAGCGTAGCCGAGGGATATGTTGTCCGTTCAAACGATCACCAAACCTAATATCCACCTGCACTTCCAAGCATAATTGCTCGTAACATCCCGCCAATAGGCGACTTTTAAGAAAAATACCAACATGAATAACTGCAAACACTGGCATCTTGCCATTGACGCTGCCAACTTCGCTACGCTCACATTTGATCGCGCCAAGCCAGACGGCACGCGTGATTCGACCAATACATTTTCCTCTGAGACGTTGCGCGAGCTGAGTGAAATTTGTAAGCACCTGCGCGCGCAAACGATCAAAGGGCTCGCTATTTTTTCGGCAAAAGAAAATGGTTTTGCGGCAGGTGCGGATATTGATGAATTCACTAGCTTCACCACATTTGCCGAAGCCGATGCGATGACAACGTTAGGCTTAAATACATTTGACGAAATAGCTGCCTTGCCCTTTCCGACGGTCGCGATGATTCACGGCTTTTGTATGGGTGGTGGCTTGGAATTGTCCTTGGCATGTCGATACCGTATTGCCGATGACGCACTCAAAACAAAAATGGCGTTGCCGGAGGTCATGATTGGCATCGTACCCGGCTGGGGTGGCGCTAAGCGGCTGCCAGAACTTATCGGTGCGGCACAAGCGTTGGGCTTAATGCTCACCGGCCGTGCGGTGAATGCAAAAACAGCAAAGCGTATGGGCATCGTGGATGTCATCACGCCGCGCCGTCACTTTGCGAATGCGGCAAAAATGCTGCTTCAAAAACCACCGGCACCGCATCAACCCGCGTTCAAAGATGCTGTGACTAATTGGCCTATCATTCGCGGCTTTGTCGCCAACGCATCGCGGAAACAAGTCGCCAAACGCGCCAGCAAAGCGCACTATCCGGCGCCATATGCCATCATTGATTTGTGGGAGAAATATGGCGGCGACCCACGGCGTATTCCCGCAGACGCTGATTGCTCGATGCAAAAATTATTCACGCATCCTACCGCACGCAATTTAATCCGCGTTTTCAAATTACAAGATAGATTAAAAGCGCTTGGTAGTGGCGACGCTAACATCAAGCACGTGCATGTTATCGGCGCTGGCGTGATGGGTGGCGATATTGCGGCGTGGTGCGCGTTCAAGGGTTTTACGGTCACGCTACAAGACCTTGACCACACGCGTATTGCGCCAGCCATTAAACGCGCCGCGCTGCTGTACAAGAAAAAATTTAAGGAAGCGCATTTACAGCAAGCCGCGTTAGATCGCCTGATACCAGACGTGAACGGCGATGGCGTCGCGCATTGTGATTTGGTGATTGAGGCGATTGTTGAGAACGCCGAGATTAAGAAAAACCTTTACGCGAGCCTTGAGCCACGAATGAAAGCTGACGCGATCTTAGCGACTAATACATCGTCTATACCGCTAAAAGAATTATCGGTAGGGTTAGCAAATCCTGAGCGGCTCGTTGGCATACATTTTTTTAATCCCGTCGCGATGATGATGTTGGTTGAAATTGTTGAGGGCGCTCAAACCTCGGCAACCGTGATGCAACGCGCACTCGCCTTCGTGAAAAAAATTGACAAGCTGCCGCTGCCAGTTAAATCAGCACCGGGCTTTTTGGTTAATCGTATCTTGACGCCGTACATGGTTGAGGCGCAGGCGATGCTTGATGAAGGTATTCATGCTGAAACCATTGACGCTGCCGCTAAAGCATTTGGTATGCCGATGGGACCAATTGAATTAGCCGACACCGTCGGGCTCGATGTTGGCTTGGCCGTGGGCACAGAGCTATACAAGTCTGGCAATCCACAACCCAAACGCATACAAGAATTAGTGCAAGCCAAAAAACTGGGTAAAAAATCCGGTGAAGGTTTTTACAAATGGGTTGATGGTCGTGCGCAAAAATCGCATGGCGCGGGCAGCGTTGATCTTGCCCCACTGTGGATGCGGATGACGCTACCAGCGGTTAATGAAGCACTAGCGTGCGTGCGTGAAGGCATTGTTGCCGATGCAGATTTATGCGACGCTGGCGTTATTTTTGGCACTGGCTTCGCGCCTCACCGTGGCGGACCAATTAATTATTTGCGTGAAACGGGGCAGGACGCTCTAGGTACAGAAATGGATGCCTTGGCTACAAAACACGGCGCGCGATTTGCTAAAGATGCCGTATGGAAAAGCGTCTAGCGATGAAAAATGCCGCTATGTCCACTTGGCTTAAGTTCGCTGATAAGCCATTCGGTAAAATGCTTTTCTCTAAAATCGTCTGCTGGAAAGCGCCCTATTTTGGCTCGATCAAACCATGCTTTGTTGAATTACGCGGTGGTTATGCACATGTATCAATGCCTAAACGCCGTGCGGTACACAATCATATTCAAACCATACACGCGATTGCGCTATGCAATCTAGCCGAGCTTGGCGCTGGCACGATGATGGAGACAAGCCTAGCGCCATCCATGCGTTGGTTGCCCAAAGGTATGACCGTGCAATATTTGAAAAAGGCCGAGACCAATGTTGATGCCTATTGCACCGCACCAGAAGTTGAACACGGTGGCGAAGGTATCGCACGCGACGTTATCGTGCACGTTGAAATTAAAGACCTTCATCAAAATGTGGTGGCGATTGCTGATATTACGATGTGGGTGAGTCCGAAAAAGGCGCGTGATTAAATTCACGTCAAACAAAAAAACCACCTCCGCAATCAGGTGAGGAAACAAGATGACTCGCGTATAATTTTTTTAAGTTAACGCGCCACAACACAGCATATGTAAACACGGTATTTATCTGTTTTTATCCGTGTGCATCTGTGGCTAAAAAACCATTCAATGGAGTCCTGATGGCTGAGTCGAGTATCTTGCAAAACAGAAACGGCACGCGCTACATATTGTTCGACGATGACGCGACGATCGCTGATGTATTTCAATTGCGCTGCCGCACTTCGCCGAATGCGCCCGCATACCGTGAATATGAAGCCGCCTCTAAAGAGTGGCGTGGCGTAACTTGGCGTGAGATAGGAGAGCTTGTTGCGCGCGCGCGCGAAGGCTTGAAGCGTGACGGATTTCAAACCGGCGAGCGCATCGCCATCATGATGAAAAATAGCATCAACTGGGTGCTCTTTGACCAAGCAGCTTACGCACAGGGCATGGTGCCGGTGCCTTTATTTGTTGATGATCGCCCTGATAATGTTGCCTACATTTTGAATGACGCGGATGTGAAGGTCATCATTATTGACGGCGAGGAACACTGGAAACGGCTCAAAACCGTGCGCGATCAATTAACTAGCGTAGTACGTATTATTTCGATGAAGCCAATTGAGGATGCGGATGAGCCGCGCTTGGTTTCGCTTGAGACATGGCTGCCAAGTGTCGCCACAACTTTTGATAGAGCGCCGACTACAGGAAGTGATCTTGCCACGATTGTTTATACCAGCGGCACTACTGGTAAACCGAAAGGCGTGATGCTATCGCACCGTAATATGTTGGCCAATGTTGAGTCAGGTCTTACGGTATTTGAAGTTTTGTCGGAAGATGTTTTTCTGTCGTTTTTGCCGCTCTCACATATGTTTGAGCGCACCTGTGATTACTATTTAAATGTGGTGTCGGGTGCTTCTATCGTATTTGCACGATCAATCCCACAATTGGCAGAAGACTTTCGCACCATTCAGCCGACCATTATTTTTTCCGTGCCGCGCATTTATGAAAAATTTTATGCGGCTATTTATGAGCAACTTAAAAAAGCCTCACCAGTTCGGCAAAAATTATTTGAATTTGCCGTTGCAACTGGCTGGTCAAAATTTGAATACGAGCATGGTCGCGGCGCATGGCAGCCACAATTTTTACTCTGGCCGCTACTCGAAAAATTAGTCGCGCGTAAGTTACTAGACCGTCTTGGTGGGAAATTACGTTTTGCGATTTCAGGCGGTGCAGCGCTATCACTACCAGTGGCGAAAGTGTTTATCGGTTTAGGCTTACCGCTCTGCCAAGGCTACGGTTTATCCGAAACTGCACCATTACTGACGGTAAATTTGATTGCCGAAAATAATCCCGCTACGATTGGCAAAGCCGTGCCGGGTGTGGAATTACGCGTCGCTGAAAATGGCGCGCTATTCGCACGTGGTCCGAATGTGATGATGGGTTATTGGAATAATCCCGACGCCACGCGCCAAGTTTTGTCCGACGATGGCTGGCTCAATACAGGTGACCAAGTCAAGATTGATGAGCACGGATTTGTCACCATTACAGGACGGCTCAAAGAAATTATCGTCATGGGTAATGGTGAAAAAATCCCACCCGTCGATATGGAATTAGCCATCCAGCTTGACCCTGTATTTGAGCAAGTGCTGGTGTTTGGTGAGGCCAAGCCGTATCTATCCGCTATTGTGGTGCTCAATGATGATGAGTGGGCAAAAGCCGCTGCCGAGGCAAAACTAGACGCATCAGCCAATGACGGCAAAGCGGAGAAGCTGCTCATTCAACGTATAACGAAGCGCATTAAGAATTTCCCTGGCTACGCGCAGGTACGTAAAGTTACCATCGCGCGCGAAAAATGGACGGTCGATAATGGCCTCATGACGCCCACACTCAAACTCAAACGTAATGTGGTGTTTCAAAAATATGCGCCTGCGATTGCGGACATGTACAAAGGACACGCGTAATGAGCAACGACACGATTAAAACCAACGATGACGGCACGTCATATTGCCCCATCGTCGAATTACCCAAAGACCGTATACCAACGATGCGCGTTATTCCGATGCCCGCCGACACCAATGCGAATGGCACCATCTTCGGCGGCTGGGTCATGGCACAAGTGGATTTAGCCGGTAGCGTGCCCGCATGTGAGCGTGCGATGGGGCGTGTAGCCACGGTAGCGGTAAATTCGTTTATTTTTAAGCAGCCTGTGTTTGTTGGTGACTTGGTGAGCTTTTATGCCAAGGTCATTAAAACGGGGCGCACCTCAATCACCATTGATGTCGAAGTCTTTGCACAGCGCCAACGCTTTGGAAGTGAAGTGGTGAAGGTAACTGAAGCCACGCTTACCTATGTGGCAATTGATGAACTAGGTAAGCCGAGGGCGTTGGTGGGGTAGTTTATATTTAGGGAGCTTCTCATAACCCGCCGTTCGTGCTGATCCTTCGGCAAGCTCAGGACAGGACACGCTACGCGTATCGAAGCACACATTTTTAAGTGCTTGATTTATAGGGCTTGAGCAACCCTTCGATACCTCAGGGCGAACGGAATTTGAGGTTATGAGAAGCTCCCTTTAGGGAGCTTTTAAAAACCTCAAAAAACTGTCGCCCCGGCGAAGGCCGGGGTCCAATTTTCTTTACACTTCAGTAACTTACAAAATTGGGTCCCGGCCTTCGCCGGGAAGACACGTGGTTTTGAGAAGTTCCCTTTAAGAAAATTCGCCTATCTGCGGGCGTTTTGGAGCATAAATGATTGAAAATGCTCGTCAATAGGCGAGTTTATATAAATGATAAACAACAAAAAACCCGATGCAAGCATCGGGTTTTTTGTTGTGCGACGTGCAACGGTGTTTCGTTAATCCAACTTAATGCCACGCTTGGTCGCGAGCGCTTTCATCTTGTCAAACTCCACCTTAATTTGCGCAGCAAATTGTGCAGGCGTGTTACCGATAGGATCAGCGCCTTGTTGCGCGAGTTTTTCACGCACAGCGGGGTTGTTCACGGCTTTTACCGCTGCCGCGTGAATTTTATCGACAATGTCTTTAGGCGTCTTGGCGGGGACAACTAAACCATACCAAGCCGGATCATTCACATCACCTAATTTTAATTCGGCGAAGGTCGGGACAGTGGGATAAAGCGGCAATCGCTTTGGTGAAGCAACGGCGATTAAACGCAGTGCGCCACCGTCGATTTGGCCTTTTGAAGACGGTAAGTTATCAAACAAAACTGGCACTTGACCACCGACGACATCAATTACCGCAGGACCTGCACCTTTGTAGGGAATGTGCACCATGTCTGTGTTCGTAGCAACCATAAATAATTCACCCATCATGTGGCTGATACCGGCGGTGCCAGATGAGGCGAAGCTATATTTGCCTGGATTTTTTTTCAGCAAATCGAGCAACTCGGCAAAATCTTTTGCCGGTACTTTCGCGTTAATTGCCATTATGTTTGGCGTAGAAGCCAAGTTCGTAATAGGAATTAAATCGTTGAAATTGCTGTACGGTATTTTGGCATTCGTCGCTGGGTTAACCGCCATGGTGGATACCGTTGCCATGCCGATGGTGTAACCATCTGGTGCTGACTTGGCAACTTCATTCATGCCCACTGAACCGCCGCCGCCTGCACGGTTTTCAATGATGACCGATTGGCCTAACTCTTTGCCCAATTGGTCAGCAACAATGCGCGCCACAATATCAGTGGTGCCAGCTGGTGCGAAGGGCACAACGAGGCGAACGATTTTATTTGGGTAAGCTTGTGCATAGCTTAACGCTGGCACTAAGCTAATGGCTAAAGTTGCGATGATGACGGATAGTGCTTTACGACGTTGAATCATGTGGCCTCCTGTTGTTATAGAAAAAACTTATAGCGTGCTGCCAGATAATACCTGTTCGCGAAAATTAAGGAATGAAGTCTGATATCCGCGCAAAAAAATGATGGCTTGTAAAAAGTCATTTATTATTTTTTCTGATAGCATGTAATTACACAAGCAATTACATGAGATTTAAATTTTATGATTCGTGCCACTGACATTCACTCACTCACCGATTTTACCCGCAACGCAAAAGCGTATATTCAGCATGTAAAAACAACCCAAAGCCCAATGGCGTTAACGATCAATGGTGATGCTGAAGTCATCATTCAAGATGTTGCATCGTATCAGAGCATGGTGGACGAATTGGCGCATCGTCGCTTCATTTCAGCGATGCGAGAAAGTGAAGTGGCAGTGAACGCTGGGCAAACTGAAGACCTTGATGTCGCTTTCGCAGAGATTCGGAGTGAGCTTGGCCTATAAGTCGTATCGGGTGCAAATTTCATCTATTGCAAAACGCGACGCCAAACAATATGCAGCGTATATAAGCCAAGTGAAGTTGGAACCACAGGCCGCTCGCAAATGGCTTGATGACCTTTTAGTTGAAATATCCACGCTGGTTAAAAACCCAAACCGATTCGCGTTAATCAACGAAGTCAAAGAATTAAATTTTCCCTACCGTGCGTTTAACTACCACTCGCATCGCGTGGTGTACGCCGTACTTGAAGCTAAAAAATGTGTCATCGTGCACCGCATATGGCATGCCGCGCGTGAGCTTAGTGCAATAGATAAGGACGCGTAATTTACGCGTCACAAATTACGGAATCAATACTGTTGAGCCCGTTGTTTTGCGCCCTTCTAAATCACGGTGCGCTTCAGCTGCATCTTTTAACGCATAGGTTTGATTCACGCTGACCTTAACAATGCCACGGCCTACGACATCAAACAACTCTGCCGCGGATTCCAGCAAATCTTCACGTTTGGCGGTGTAGGTATCGAGCGTGGGACGGGTTAAATAGAGTGAGCCCTTCGCCGCCAAATCACCAGTCGCAAATGGCGCGACAGGACCAGAAGCTGCGCCGAATGACGCCATTAAGCCGAGCGGCGCTAGGCAATCGAGCGACTTCAAAAAAGTATCATTACCGACACCGTCATAAACTACTTGGCATTTTTGACCATTGGTAATTTCACTCACGCGTGCCACAAAATCTTCGGTGCGGTAGTTAATGACGTGATCACAGCCGTTGGCTTTTGCGACCGCAATTTTTTCATCTGAGCCTACTGTGCCAATCACGGTTGCGCCCAAATGCTTTGCCCATTGTCCAAGTATCAAGCCCACGCCACCAGCGGCAGCTTGCGATAAGATAATATCGCCCGCTTTCACCCGATAGGTGCGGCGCAATAAATATTGCGCGGTCATGCCTTTGAGCATGATGGATGCGGCGATTTCATCAGTCACGTTGGCGGGTATTTTGACAACACGATGCGCTGGCATGAGGCGAAATTGTGCATACGCACCAATTGGTGTCGAGGCATACGCCACCCGATCACCGACGGCGACATCCGTCACCCCAGCGCCAACTGACTCCACCACACCTGCGCCCTCGCGACCAATGACAGAAGGCAGTGGAATTTTATATGCGCCGGTACGATGGTAGGTGTCGATGAAATTCAAACCTAATGCCGTATTTTGTAGGCGCACTTCACCTTCAGCGGGTGCGGGCACGTCAATTTTTTCCCACTGCAATACTTCAGGTCCCCCGTGTTGATGGATGCGAATGGCGTAAGCATTAATGACATGGCTCATGTTTTATTTTCCGTTTCAATAAATGTTTGTAGCGTGTGAAATTTTGTCAGCGCAATAGCGTCAGGCACATTGTCAGGATGGGCTTTCGCAATCGCGCCAAAATCAATAGATTGTAGTGCAAGCAGTGCGCGCAGTAAGTACGGCTTTTGCGGATACGGGGTCGATTCAAAACCTAAGCGGCCCAGGTGATCACACGCACACGCATCGAGCACATCATGAAAACGTGGAGACCGACGCAAGACATCGCAGCCATCAAGTAGTGCCAATAATTTTTCAGCATTTAGCGTGAGTGCGCTGTGAATTTGCCCATGCCAACGGGCGACCGTTATCGCTAATTCACGACAGTCGGTCGGCACTTTTAAGCGTGAACAAAGCGCTTCAATTAAGGCAACACTTTTTTCCTCATGCCCCGGGTGACGCGGCAGATATTGGGTTGGCGTGATGCCCTTGCCCAAATCATGCATGAGCGCCGCAAAGCGTACCGCTAAGCTGGCATTCATCTTTGCGGCGGCATCAAGCACCATCATGACGTGCACACCCGTATCAATTTCAGGATGCGAATTTTTTGATTGTGGTACGCCCCATAACTTATCAATCTCTGGTGCCAAGCGTGCCAGTGCACCTGCGTCTCTGAGTACGGCAAACATGGCAGAGGGTTTATCTTCCATCAAGCCGCGCGCAAATTCCTGCCAAACGCGCTCACTGACCAAGGCATCGACTTCACCTGCAATCACCATTTCACGCATGAGTGAAATAGTCTCAGGGGCGACCGTAAAACCCAGCGGCGCAAAGCGTGCCGCAAAGCGCGCCGTGCGCAAAATTCGCACCGGGTCTTCACGAAACGCTTCACCAACATGGCGCAATAGTTTGTGATGAATATCAGCGCGACCACCGTACGGATCAATGATGACACCATGTGCATCTTTCGCCATGGCGTTCACGGTGAGATCACGTCGCATTAAATCTTCTTCAATAGTCACCGTCGGCGCGGCGTGAAACACAAAGCCTTTATAGCCCGGTGCGGTTTTACGTTCAGTTCGTGCTAACGCATATTCTTCATGTGTGGTGGGATGCAAAAATACCGGAAAATCTGCACCCACCGGACGATAGCCCGCCTCAATCATTTCATGCGGCGTCGCGCCTACCACCACATAGTCGTGGTCGGTGATAGGAATATTGAGGAGTTCATCGCGGACAGCGCCGCCGACGGTGTAAATTTTCATAAATTAATTATTAGTTGCTGCTGAGGCAATATTGAGCCACAGATAAACACAGATGAATGCGATGAGCACGAACAAAAATGGTGACATTTCATCTCAGTGTAGTTGTACTTATCTGTTTTTATCCGTGTTTATCTGTGGCAAAAAAGTACGTATTTAACGCGCTAAAAAGTCTCGCACTGCAGGATTGATTAAATTGGCCGAGCAGCGCGGAATATCATGCCCACAGGTGGGAAACTCCAGCGCCTCTGCGCCACCAGCCTTGGCGAACGCGAGCACCGGCTGCGGTGTGACCACACTATCTTTATTGCCTGCTAGCACCATGAGTTTGTTGCCGACACGCTTCGCGGCGATGCTTAAATCACCAGCAAAGTCTTTTGACACATCGTGCATCACCATCGCGCGCAATTGCAAAATACGATCATGTGCTATCGCTTCAGGCATATTGCTTTTATCGATATCGGTGCGAATTTTGGTGAGCATTTCAAACGGCGCATTGGCGGCTTGATAATCTGCACCTTGCATTAAAAATCGCATGCCGCTCAATATCGCCATTGGCCGCTGACATTTGCAATCAATCACTGTTTGTAGTAGCTTCTCGGTGGTTTCCCAAAATACGATATCAAATGGTGCGAGCCGTGGTGAGCCTGCAATGGCGACAAACTTTTTAGCAATATCAGGCTCGCGTACTGCCCACTCAAGCGTCTGCATTGCGCCCATCGAAATACCCATGACGGCATGCAGCTTGTCGAGCTTAAAATGCTCATTCAACAAACGTTTTTGCATCCGCACCATATCGCGAATGGTTATCGCTGGAAAAGCCGCGCCGCTTTGTGTGACGCTATTTGATGGTGACGATGACACGCCGTTACCAAAACTATCGACCACGATGACAAAATATTTTGAGGTATCCACTAATAAATCAGGCGCCAAATATTTCAAAATATCGCCACTCTTACCACCATACCAAGTCGGAAACAAAATCGCGTTGGAGCGCTCTTGATTTAATGTACCGACCGTTGTGTAGGCAATGTTGCAGTCTTGAATTTTTGCGCCACTCTCAAGCTGACATTCACCCATATTGATGCGTTGCGAGACTTGCGAATATGCTGTGGCACTAAACAAGAAAAAAACCAACAAAAATAAGTAGCGCATAGAGCCTCAATTAAATATGTAAAGTGCAATAGGGGCGGGTAGTTTGAGGCAATATGTCTCGAAGATAGATGTCAATATTAGTGTTTAGTCTTTTTTAATTAGCGTTGCATATGGCTCATCTTCTTCAACAAATTCAGTTTCTGCATTCGAGGCCTTCATCCATGCCGCCACCGCCGGATGTTGGCGCACGGCATCACAATAGGCCAACGTATCATTGCTTAGTTGCGGCTCATAGGTCATGAAGCGCATCACTATCGGTGCGTACATTGCATCGGCGGCTGAAAATTCGCCAAATAAATATGCCCCGCCTTTGGCATATTTTGCGCGCGCTTCACGCCAAATTTCTTCAATACGCATGATGTTTTTTTGAGTCTCTGCATTCATGCCAAGCCCTACATGTGACGCACGAATATTCATTGGCATTGACGTGCGAAGAGCGCGAAAACCCGCATGCATTTCGGCAACAATTGATCGTGCGTTCGCGCGTGCGGCTTTATCCTCAGGCCAAATGTGGTGATGTGGAAAAAGCTCCGCAATGTATTCCATGATGGCCGTGCTATCCCAGACACAAATGCTTTTCGCGCTGCCGACTTCGCCATCCCACAATACTGGCACCTGTCCTGATGGTGACAAGCGCGGTAGCTCGCGCGACCAATCGGCAGAGTGAAATTTCAGCATGGTTTCAGCAAATGAAATATCAAACGCAGTCAGCAATACCCAAGGCCGCATTGACCATGACGAATAATTTTTATTGGCGATAACGAGAGTGAGTGACATATTTTCCTTTGCGTTTTGTCATTAAATTTAACACTACTAGCGTAACATCTCATTTTTAGTTTTTCATAAGAGTTGTGCCGTGTTTTCTTATTTTGAAAAGTTAGTTGATCCGTATCCCGCCGCTATCCCCAGCGCACCGCCAAAAAGTTTTTTTGCTTTTCTCTGGGCGTCCACCAAAGGCACGCGCGCCTACATCGGCGCAATGACGTTTTTCACTGCGGCCATTGGCGTGTATGAAGCGATGTTGTTTGCGATGCTGGGCAAAATTGTGGATTGGCTTGCGACCGCCACACCTGCCACACTTTTAACGGAGCATCGCACTTCTTTAATGCTGCTCGGCGCGATATTAATCGCGAGCCCACTGCTGGCCGCCGCACAGGCGATGACCAAACATCAAACATTGATGGGAAATTTTCCGATGCGACTACGCTGGAATTTTCATCGCATGATGTTGGGTCAGAGTATGAGTTTTTATCAAGATGAATTCGCTGGACGCGTCGCCACTAAGGTGATGCAAACAGCACTTGCGGTGCGCGATGTGTGGATGATCTTGGCCGACATCATGGTATTTGTGCTGATTTATTTTGTGACGATGGTGGCGGTGGTCGGCGGCTTTGATTTATGGATGTTGCTGCCATTTTTTGGCTGGCTCACCCTCTATATTTGTGCGCTGATTTATTTCGTGCCGCGTTTGGGTGACATTGCACAAAAGCAAGCTGATGCTAGGTCTCTCATGACCGGGCGTGTGACGGACGCCTATACCAATATCGCGACGGTAAAATTATTCTCACATGCGAATCGTGAATCAAGCTACGTGAAAAGTGCGATGCAAGAATTTATGTCCACGGTTTATGTGCAGTGGCGACTCATTTCTAGCTTTGAAATCGTGAATCAAATGATGAGCGTATTTTTGATAGGCTCAACGGCTGGCGTCGCACTTTGGCTATGGGCGCAAAACCAAGTGGGCGTGGGCGCAGTGGCCGCTGCCACCGCAATGGCATTGCGCTTAAATGGGATATCGCATTGGGTGATGTGGGAATTCGCGGCGCTCTTTGAACATATTGGCACCGTGCGCGATGGCATGAGCACGCTCGCCAAGCCGCATACAGTGCTAGATGCGGCAGATGCAAAACCATTGACGGTAACAAAAGGAGAGGTCACATTTGACCACGTGCATTTTTCATACGGCAGTGTCGATAGCGCCAAACGTGTGATTGAAAATTTATCATTCACCATCAAGCCCGGTGAAAAAATTGGCTTAGTCGGTCGCTCTGGCGCAGGTAAATCTACGGTGGTAAATTTGTTGCTGCGTTTTTACGATGTGGAGGCAGGCCGCGTGTTGATTGACGGACAAGATATCAAACACGTCACGCAAGACAGCCTACGCGCGCAGGTCGGCATGGTCACGCAAGATACGTCTTTATTGCACCGTTCAGTGCGCGACAATATTTTATATGGCCGACCAGATGCTAATGATGAAGACATGATTCACGCCGCCAAACGCGCCGAAGCTGATGATTTTATTCAGTATCTAGCAGATGCCAAAGATCGCCGCGCCTACGACGCGCACGTGGGTGAGCGCGGCGTCAAACTCTCAGGTGGCCAGCGCCAACGCATCGCCATCGCGCGCGTCATGCTCAAAGACGCACCGATATTGCTGCTTGATGAGGCGACCTCCGCATTAGATTCAGAAGTAGAGGCCGCGATTCAAGAAAGCCTTTACCGTTTGATGGAAGGCAAAACGGTGGTCGCCATCGCGCATCGGCTCTCTACTATCGCCGCGATGGATAGGCTCATCGTGATGGATAAAGGACAGATCGTAGAAGAAGGCAGCCACCAAACCCTACTGACGATGAACGGCCTCTATGCAAGACTATGGGCGCATCAGAGTGGTGGGTTTTTGGGGGAGGAAGATTGAAGCTCTCTACGTCTTAACCGCTAAATCAATCATTTGAATTCTGCGATTTTTTCTCAGCGGTAGGCACAACCATCTCTGCCAACGTCTGCGATATACCAGTCAGCGTTGGATTAGAGAGGCCAGCATCTTTCATGATGGCGTCAACGATAGGTTTGGCGACTTGATACTGTAGCGCTGAATTCATCACCTGCTCCGGCAAAGTACCGCCGCTAGATTGCGTATTTTCAGTGCCTGCACTGCCAGTGCCACCCATCCCTAAACCATTCACTTGAAACAGGCGAATTGAGTCAATTTTTTCCATTGGTTTAGATGCTTGCTCAATAATCTGCGGCAATGACTGAATCAGTTGCATCCGAATCGCCAGATCAATCTGTGCCGCATTTAGTTTGTTCTTAGCCTCGTTGATTGCGGCGATACCTTCTGCTTGTGCAAGGGCCGCTGCACGTCCGGCATCAGCTTCAGTTCTCACAGCTAGTGCACGGTTCTCAGCGGCGCTACGTTCTGCTTCGGCGGCAACTGTTACCGCAAGTGCTTGCTGTTCAGCTTCGCGTGAGGCGTCAATTAACTGAATCGATTTGCTGCGTTCAGCAATGGCAACTTCTCGCGCGGTGTTCACATGTTCTTCGGCTCGAACGGATTCGGCTAGCGCAATATTTGCTGCTGCTTCAGCTTGCGATTGCTCTTCTGATTTTTTAGCAATCGCAATTGCCGCTTCTTGATTGGCAATTTCTATTGATTGGCGCTGCTCTGCTCGCTTAATTTGCGTTTCACGATCAGATTCAATTTGCTTTTTTTGGATTGATAAATTTTTATCAATCTCAGCATTGTTGACAGTACGGTCTGCTTCGATTTTGCGTTCTTTCACCAGCCTATCGGCATTGATTCGAACTTCTTCAGCTTCGCGTTGGCGCTCCGCTTCGATTTTTGCAATTTCTGCGACTTGCTGGGCGGTAGCATTTGAAATATCGCGTTTTTGCGTCAGGGTGGCTAATTCTTGCTCTTTAATAATGTCGAGTTTTAGACGTTCAGCTTCAAGATTTTTTGTGCGTACTTGTACTTCTGTATCTTGCTCAATGTCGTTACGACGTTTGCGGCGTGTTTCTGTTTCTTGCGTTAGTTTGGTCAATCCTTCAGCATCAAATGCATTGCTTGGGTTAAAAAACTCTTTAGCTGTTTGATCTAGACTTGTTAACGAAACTGACTCTAGCTCTAAGCCGTTTTTTTCAAGGTCTTCAGCAACTGCGTTTTGTACTGCTTGTACAAATTCGCGGCGCTTATCTTGTAGCTCTTGCATGGTCATTGTCGCGGCTGTTGCGCGTAACGCGTCAACAAATTTATCCTCAACCAAGGTGCGAAGCTCGGAGGGCGCCATGGTTTTACGTCCTAACGTCTGGGCAGCGGTGCTAACCGATTCAGCGACTTGTTTAACGCGCACAAAAAAAGCAGCAGCCACATCCACACGCATACGATCTAGCGCAATGAGACTTTGTTCTTCCTTGCGAAACACCTCTAATTTCAAGGTATTCATATTGACGGGAATGATTTCATGAAAAATTGGCAACACGATCGCACCGCCATCCATGATGACTTTTTGTCCGCCTAGCCCAGTTCTAACGAATGCGGTTTCTTTGGTTGCACGATGATAAAGACGCGCAAAGACAAGCCCTATGAACAGCAGGGCAAATAATGCAATTCCGGCTGGAATAGCGATATTGAGTAGTGTGTCTAATGGCATGTGAAACGCTCCCTTGTTTGGTATTACGAATTGCTGGCTTAGCCAAGCATTAATAGTTGACTTCTTCTATAAAAGTTCAGGGTGAGGATTGGCAATACAACGATAACGTGCGCCAACTTTTTTAACAAGTAACACTGTGTTGCCTTCTTCAAATGCTTGGTCGTTAATGTCTGGTACCACCATCACATAGTGCATGCCACCGTTAACATCGCGCACCTTGGCTTGGGCAGCTAGGTCTGCTGTTGCGCGCCCTTGTATTACCACCGCAACACGGCCAATTAAGGATTGCTCACTCACTGATGACGACTCATCACTGGGAACAATCCTTGCAAGCAAAGCGCCAATGCCGCGCACTGTCGATATGCCAGTAAATACTGCCGGAATAGTGGTTAACCACGCAGGCAAGAGACCGCCCGTAATTGCAACCGCAATAGCCTGTACTGCATAGCCACAAATTGCAAAACCAGTCAGAAATAAAATAAGCAGTACCAAGATGGGCACTTTGCCTACATGCAACCAGCCTAGCGGACCGTTTGGGCCGTCAATTGAGTCGGGTATCAAACTGTCAAGTAGATTGGATGGGCTGGACGCCATAAAAAGGCCAACACCTTCGACGACACTGAGTCCAACCATCACGACTAGTGCACTGGCAAATGGCCACGTTTCTGGGGCAGTGAAAATTAGCATTGGCTTTATTGGTTGGTTTTAAGTGCTTGAAGACGTTCGGTAATTTTGTTGTCTCGCACCATATCATTTAATTCTTTCAGTCTTGCGGCTTGCTCTAATGTTGCACCGCGCGCCGCTGGTGTTAGCCCAGACTGGCGTTGATAGGTACGATCAAACGCAGATTGTGCGGCATCGAGTTTTGCACCCATTTTATTGGTGGCATTTGCCGTCATTGCAGTATTAGCATCTGCTGTGCGGCGTGAAGATTCAAAATCACGAATGGCGGTTTCCATTTCGCGCTTCTTACTCAGCAACGCATCAACAAAGCCTGACATTTCTTTTTCGCGCGCGCCTAATTCTGCAAGGCTTGTTTCCAATATTGGCAGTTGCGCTTCAATATCTAGTTGCCGCGAGATGGCTGTTTTGGCGAGATCATCACGTGACTCAGTTAGCGCGGTGGCAATGGAGGCCGCGAGTTGTTCGTGTTCGCGGTTAAGATTGAGGTGTTGTTGCTGTGCGAGATGCCGATTAGCGGCAATGAGCCCAAGCTCTGCACGCACTTCATCGATGATTGCGTCCACTTCGCGTACTGATTGCTCTAGCATAGCGACTGGTGCTGCATCTTCAATTTTGTCTATTAGTGCATGTGCGCCACCAGCAATGATGCGTGCTACACGTGTTTTAAGTGAATCAGCCATGTCGATCTCCTTATTTAGGATTGTTAGAAATAATTGCTTGTACCAAGTCAGTAAAACGTGGCGCTTGTTTATGCACAACCTTGACATCAAACGCTGCCGCCTCAGCGGTAACAGCCTGTCGCAACATTGACTCAGTCAGTTGAAATAACCGTCGCACTAATTGCGCCTCAAGCTCACTCGCCTGCTTGGCGGTCGTGACTTGCGCTGAATTTAAGGTAGCCATTAACTCTGGCAAGTGATCTGAAAATGCCGCCAATACCGCTGAATGCACGCCTTGCGCTCTTTCTAGTGTGGCAATTTGATCGCGGGTCGTGCGACCAAGATCGCGCTGCATCGCCAGCGCCCCCATATAGTCTGAGTCGCCATCATGTAACCGCTTTAATGTTGAGACCGCAACGCGCACTTTGTCACTTACCGTCGTCGCACTGTCCATTGGCAATGTCGAAAGCCAATGGTATAACGGCTCCGGCAGTCTTCCAGAAACGGGAACCATTGTGTTAGTGAATTTGGTGTCTTGACTCATAATTCATGAACTATATACGAATGAATACAAATGTCAACAAACGTATTCAAACAAAAGAAGGTGTCCACTAAGCTGCTAAACTCGCCTATTCACGGTTACTTCGAGCACATATCACCCCAAAACGCTCATCAATAGGCGAGTTTGCCAATTAACTGACAGGCATGCCCGCCACCAATATCGCGACCGCCGCCGTTAGTTTCTTCGCATACGGCACATGTAAAAATTCATTCGGCCCGTGGGCGTTTGATTTTGGGCCGAGTACACCGGTAACAACGATTTGCGCATCGGGAAATTTTGCACCGAGCATGCCCATAAATGGAATGGTGCCGCCTTCGCCTAGGTAGGCGGCAGGTTTGCCAAAGCTGGTTTGCGAGGCACTATCGAGCAATGCAGTGAGCCAAGGCGCGGTGGCAGGTGCATTCCAGCCGGTTGCGGCTTGCTCGTATTGAAACGTTACCTTGGCGCTGTATGGCGCATCGGTTTCGAGCGTTTGTTTAAGGATTTTTGCGGCCTCATCTGCATTCACCAGTGGCGGTAAGCGAAGTGATAATTTCAACGCGGTGTAGGGGCGCTGCACATTGCCCGCTGTGGCGATTGGCGGCAGGCCATCTGCTCCGACCACAGCTAATGCCGCACGCCACGTGCGATTCAAAATTAACTCCACAGGGTCGCGCGTGGTGGGCTGCACGAAGACAAATTTACCATCGTCGCCACAACAGCTATCCCATGGAAAACGCTGCCACATGGCTTCGCCCAAAATTTCTGCGGCTTGGGTCGCCTGCGCGATGCGCTCATGTGGAATGGCGCAATTAAACGCGGATGGCTTGACTACACCTGTTCGCGAATCATCAATACGATCCAGCAACAACCGCGCAACGCGAAAACTCGATGGTACGACACCACCGGCATCCCCAGAGTGCACGCCCTCCGTCAGCATATTCACCGTTAGCGTGCCATTGACTAGGCCGCGCAATGATGTCGTGACCCAGAGCTGATCGTAATTACCTGCGCCAGAGTCAAGTGCGACAACCAGCCCGACATTGCCCATGCGCGGCGCTAGGCAATCTAGGTAGGCGGGCAAATCATAGCTGCCGCTCTCCTCGCAAGTTTCAATTAGTCCTAAGCAGCGCGGGCGTGGCACATTTTGTTTGTCCAGCGCAGTGATTGCGGCGAGCGCAGCAAAGACCGCATAGCCATCATCTGCGCCACCGCGACCGTAAAGTTTGCCATCTTCATAAACAGGTTTCCACGCGCCTAAGCCTTCACGCCAGCCGACCATTTCAGGCTGTTTATCGAGGTGTCCGTAGAAAAGTATTGTCTTATCGCTACCGTTTACATCAGTAGCAGGAATATCGAAAAATAACACTGGCGTACGGCCTTCGATCTGTATGACTTCCAGCGTTAACCCATTGACTTGTTGTGCAGCAACCCATGCGCGCGCCTCTTCCACTGCTTTAGCAAGATGACCGTGCGCAGCCCAATTGGCATCAAAGCCAGGAGACAGAGCAGGCAGTGTGATGTAGTGCGAAAGTGCAGGAATAATTTCATCGTCCCATTTCTGATCAACATCAGCAACAAGCTGGCTGTGATTCAGTGATAGCTGTGGAATGGCGTCGCGTGCGGTCATGATTTGTCTTTCTTAAAAAAATTAAGCTAGCGCTGTAATCGCGGTGGTGAAAAATTCTGCTGACTGAGGTCGATGCGTGAGGGTGACGCGCAAATCGCGCAGCAAGCCATCTTGCAAACTATAAACCCAGCCATGCACGGCTAAATCTTGGCCGCGATCCCATGCGTCACGCACAATCGTTGTTTGGCAGACGTTAGCGACTTGCTCGATCACGTTTAATTCACATAAACGATTCACGCGATTATTGTCCAAACCAATTGCCGCCAATGCCTCAACGTGTTTATCTCGCACGTCATGAATATGATGCAGCCAGTTATCCACCAAACCGAGCCGCTCATCAAATAACGCCGCGCGCACGCCGCCGCAGCCGTGGTGGCCTACGACCATGATGTGCTCCACTTTTAAAACATCCACCGCAAATTGAATCACTGATAAACAATTTAGATCTGTATGTACCACCACATTTGCAATATTACGATGGACGAACACTTCGCCCGGCATGAGGCCGACAATTTCATTGGCGGGTACGCGACTATCTGAACAACCGATCCACAAATACTTGGGGGTTTGCTGCTTGGCGAGGGAATCAAAAAAATGCGGATTATCCGCGCGGGTACGTTCTGACCACGCCTGATTATTGCGGAACAAACTGTCAAGATTTTGATCAATGAGCGACATGATGACTTAGTAACGCGCGCTGCCTGGTGTGCGTGGAAATGGAATTACGTCACGTACATTTGATAAGCCAGTCGCATACGAAATAGTGCGCTCAAAGCCTAGTCCAAAGCCCGCGTGAGGAACAGTGCCGTAACGACGCAAATCGCGATACCAACTGTAGTGCGCGGGGTCAAGCCCTGCCTCAATCATGCGTGCGTCAAGCACATCAAGCCGCTCTTCACGCTGCGAGCCGCCGATAATCTCGCCGATGCCGGGCGCCAATACATCCATCGCGGCGACCGTTTTATTGTCGTCATTCAAGCGCATATAAAACGCTTTAATTTCTTTTGGATAGTTCATTAATACCAAGGGGCCATTGACGTGTTTCTCCGCCAAGTAGCGCTCATGCTCGGACTGCAAATCAATGCCCCACTTCACGGGGTACTCAAATTTTTCTTTGCAATTTTCTAAAATTTTAATCGCCTCGGTGTAGTCCATTCGCACAAATTCTGACTTCACAATATTTTCAAGTTTTGTGACGATGCCTTTCTCAATACGCTCATCAAAAAACGCCATGTCGTCCGCACGTTCATCGAGCACCGCTTTGAAAACGTATTTCAATAACGCCTCAGCGAGCGTGGCATCATCAGCCAAATCGGCAAACGCGATCTCAGGCTCGATCATCCAAAATTCGGCCAAGTGACGCGAAGTGTTGGAATTCTCCGCACGGAATGTTGGGCCGAAGGTATAAACATTTGAGAGCGCCATGCAATAGGTCTCAACATTTAATTGCCCTGAGACTGTAAGGAAGGCTTCGCGGCCAAAAAAGTCTTTTGAAAAATCAATTTTGCCATCCGCTGTTTTTGGCGGATTCACCATATCGAGCGTGGAGACACGAAATAATTCACCTGCCCCCTCGGCATCGCTCGCCGTGATGATCGGTGTGTTAATCCACAAAAACCGTCGCTCATCAAAAAACCGATGAATTGCCATCGCCACCGTATGTCTGACGCGGGTGGCCGCACTAATGGTGTTGGTGCGTGGCCGCAAATGCGCGACCTCACGCAAAAATTCCATCGTATGCGCTTTAGGTTGTATCGGATACGTATCGGGGTCTTCGACCCAACCAATCACTTTAATCTCGGTGGCCTGCATTTCAAATGGCTGACCCTTCGCGCCCGATGGCACGACTACGCCAGTGCACTCGACTGCACAGCCCGCGGTGAGTCGCTGCACTTCATCTGCATAGTTAGAGAGCGTATTCGGCGCGACCACTTGCACCGGATGAAAGCATGAGCCATCCGAGACATTCACGAACGAAATGCCGGCCTTAGAATCGCGCCGCGTTTTCACCCAACCTTTGATTGTGATGGGCGTTTCGGCTTCGGCTTGATTGTTGAGGATGGCTTGGCAGGAGAGTTGGCGGGTGGACATGTTGTAGTGGTAAAGAGTCGTTAATGGTGCATTTTACTGTGTCATGCTGATGTCAGTGGAATCAACCAAATTCGTGCTGATTTGAGCAGGCTACACCCGCTCTGGCCCCACCGTCTCCTTACCTGCGCTCACCACAAAGCTCGCCAGTGTAGAGACTTGGCTCTCTCGCAATTTTTCATTATCAATCACACGCAAATCAGCGCGCGCTTCTTTAGGCGATAACGTCATCAGCACATAGCCTCGTTTGCGGCCATCGGATAATAGAATGTGTGGGTTATCGCCGCGCACCGCGTCGAGTCTATCTTGTGCGCCTGACTCTGATGTAATTGACGTGCCGCAAAATTCACTGGCGACGGTGACTGAGCGCGGGTTATCAACGTCACGTTTAATCGCGGCGACATTATGGGTGTGTACATCGCCGCCGATGATGATGGGGTTAGCAATTTTTTTATCGTGCATAAAATCAACTAGCTTCGCACGCGAGGCGGGGTAGCCATCCCAGCCGTCAGTCCAAAGTGATTCGCCAGCGCCAGCCTTGAGATCAAACTTTGCGAGCAGTGTTTGTTGGGCGATGATATTCCAGCGCGCTTTTGAGTTGGCTAGATTGTTGAGTAGCCATTTTTCTTGTGCGTTGCCGAGCATGGAGCGTGATGGGTCTAGCCGCGCCGCACACGACTCAACAAATGTGCTGCCGCCCATGCCCGGACGCGGGCACACCTGTGGCGAACGATACTGTCTATCATCGAGCACCTGAAAATTCGCGAGTTCGCCATAGGAAAATTCATCATACAAACGCATATCCGCACCACGCGGTAATGCGCTTAACGCGAGCGGCATGTGTTCGTAATAGGCTTGATAGGCAGCGGCGCGGCGCTGTAAAAATCGTGGGTCGAGGTGCTCAGATTGATCATTCGCGTAATCGTTATCGACCTCATGGTCATCCCAAGTGACAATCCACGGTACGGCAGCGTGCATCATCTGCAAGTCAGCATCAAGTTTGTACTGCGCATGGCGGCCACGGTATTGCGCGAGGCTTTCAATCTCAGGTCCCGCATGGCGGCGTACTAAATTACTGCCCCAATTCGCCTCATAAATATAGTCGCCGAGGAATACGACCAAATCAATATTTTCCTTTGCCATATGTCGATAGGCGGAAAAATAGCCCTGCTCATATTGTTGGCAGGAGGCAAATGCAAACCGCAAGCTATCCGAGCGCACATCGGCGGTACGCGTGCGGCCTACTGCGCTCACCTCATTGCCTGCCATAAATCGATAGTAATACCAGCGACTAGGTTGTAAGCCAGTCACCTCCACATGCAGTGAATGGGCTAGCTCTGGGATGGCGCGCTATGCGCCTTTTTTGATGATTTTCTTGAATGCCTCGTCATCGGCCACTTCCCAGTTGACGCTGATACGTTCCACACCCATGCCGCCATCGCCTGTGAGCGACATCGGCTCAGGTGCTAAGCGCGTCCACAGCACTACACTCTCAGCACGCGGTGCGCCAGAAGCTACACCAAGTGTGAATGGATAGCCGGTGAAACGAATGCTGGATGTTGACTGCGCGTAAGCAATGGAGGATTGCGTGGCGGCGAGTACATTCACCGCTGCAAGGGACAACGCGCTTTGTAAAAAATGACGGCGCGACAAATGCGGTGCAATTAATTTTGTGCGTGACTCAAATTGACGTAATTGGTCGAACAGCGAATTAGGCATGTGAGATTCCTGATGAGTGATGTCTATACGCAACACTGTTCGTTTAAAGGGTTTTCGCCGTTCGCCCTGAGGTATCGAAGGGCTCCATGGTAAAAGAACCCTTCGATACCTCAGGGCGAACGGTGGGTAGTTAACGATAGTCTTGCTAAACGTTATTGATGCTAATCGACAATTGTGACTGAACTACGCGACTAGCGCCTACAATGTCGCATGTCTAATTTAGCCACACCATTAACCCACGCCTACGCCGCACTCACGCCAGATGTTTTGCTTGATGCGGTGGAGTCACTCGGCTATCGCTGTGATGGCAGACTATTAGCACTCAATAGCTATGAAAATCGTGTCTATCAAGTGGGGCTGGAAGATGCTCCCAACAACATCATCGCCAAGTTTTATCGACCTGCGCGTTGGACCGACGCGCAAATTTTAGAAGAGCATGCGTTTGCGGCCTCGCTGGCAGACGCCGAGATTCCTGTTGTGCCGCCAATCCTCAACCGCGGCAGTACCTTGCACGCGTTTCAAGGCTATCGCTTTGCCTTATTTGAAAAACGTGGTGGTCGCGCGCCTGAGCTTGATCGCGCGGATGTGCGCGAGTGGATTGGGCGCTTTTTAGGACGCATTCATTTGCTTGGAAGCGTTACGCCATTTCAAACACGGCCTCACTTAAATATTGAGACCTTTGGCAAAACACCACGCCAGTGGCTGAGTTTGAGCCATATTATCCCCGAAGACATCCGCCCTGCTTGGCTTTCAGTTGCAGACTTAGCCCTTGAGGGAATTGAACAATCCTTTGCGCGCGCGGGGGAAGTCAACGCAATTCGTCTGCATGGTGATTGTCACATCGGTAATATTTTATACACCGATGACGGCCCGCATTTTGTTGATTTTGATGATTGCCGCATGGGGCCAGCGGTGCAAGATTTGTGGATGCTACTATCGGGCTCGCGTGAAGAAATGGCCATGCAGCTACGCGATGTGCTGGATGGCTACTGCGAATTTGCCGATTTTGATTATCGACAATTACACTTAATCGAAGCACTTCGCACACTACGCATGTTGCACTACAGCTACTGGCTTGCCACACGTGCGGACGACCCCGCATTTCAATTAGCCTTTCCGTGGTTTTTTGGGCAAGACGCACAGCGTTACTGGCAAAATCAAGTACTAGCTTTGCGTGAACAAGTCGGCGCGATGAATGAACCACCCTTAGCACTACACCCTTAATTTTTAATCGCAAAAGGAAACAAAATGACAATGAAACGAACCGAACTCGCCAAAAACAAAATGGTGAAAGCCACTCATGCAGTACGCATCGCGGGCGTGCCTGATCGCTTCGGCGCTGGCAGTGCCACTGATGATAAAAAAGAGCAGCGCAAACGCGACCAAGCCGCCGGCATCGTGCCCTTCGCCTGCAAACTGCCGATGGCACTCATCAATCATCTGCATGAACGCGCAAAAGCAGATGACGTCCAAATGAATGATTTAGTCACGGGCTTATTAACGGTGGCGCTTGAAAAACCAAAAACAAAAGCAGCGAAAAAAACAGCGTCTGAATAAGTCACATCAACTATTAGTGAAGTCCATGCGCTACAAGCCGCACAACCACCATCCAGTTCTCCCCTTTTGCAAAGGGGAGCTAGAGGGGATTTTGGCGTGACAAGTACCGAGCTACCAAACTTACCAATTTCAACGCCGCCTCGCTTCTCGTTAATCATCCCCGCTTATAACGAATCCGCATGGCTCATGCCATTACTCGATAGTGTTGATGCTGCGCGCAAAAATTATCAAGGTGATGCAGACAGCATCGAAGTCATTGTCGGCAATAACCAATCCACCGATGACACAGCTGCCATTGCCATCGCACGAGGCTGTAATGTTGCCCAAGTGGAGAAGCGTGCGATCGCCGCCGCACGCAATGGCGGTGCGGCGATAGCGCGTAGTGAATGGCTGTGTTTTATCGATGCAGATTCACGTATCCATCCAGACTCATTTAATGCCATTGACGATTTAATCAATCATAAAAATATTGTTGTCGGCGCGACAGGTGTGAAACCTGATCGGTGGTCACTAGGCATTATTTGCACTTGGCTTTGTGCGCTGCCTGTGGTGTATTTGACCAACGTAGATTCAGGTATCGTGTTTTGCCGCCGCGCAGATTTTGTGACCATCGGCGGCTATGACGAAGACTTGCAATACGCCGAAGACATCAAGCTGCTGCAAGATTTGAAAAAATTAGGCCGCACACGAGGCCAACATTTTGCGCGGCCAAAAAATGTGAAGGCCATTACCTCAACGCGCAAGTTTGATAAGTACGGTGATTGGCACTACTTCACACGAATGCCGCGCGTGGGGTTTTGGATGTTTATCGACAAAAGTAAAGTCGAAAAATTTACGCGCGCGTATTGGTATGAGGATCGGTAGCATGTGCCGACGGATGTGTCATGCAATGTAGTCTGTGAGTTGACGAAAGCAATCCCTCCCAACCTCCCTTTTTCTAAGGGAGGAGTTGATCGAGGGTTCTAGTTCCATTTTGCAAAAAAACCACCAACCAGTTCTCCCCTTTGAAAAAGGGGAGCTAGTGGGGATTGCGTGGCGTTAGGTTCTAATCGACGTTTGCCGTTTGCCGCCTAGGCTTACTATCAATACTGCAGACGCAACTGATTTGGCAGCTGCTATCGTTTTGCTTCAAAAAACTCCACCCCCATCAACCCCGCCTCCGACCGTTCACGCGGCAATTTCCGCGCCATTAACTCTTGCACCATTTCCAACGCGGTTTTATCGCAGGGTGGTAATTCTGCATCAGACGTTGCAATTGGCGTGACACGATCACCCCAGCGTATCAAGTGTGCGGAAAGCGTTAAGCCTGCGCCGAACGCGGGAATCAACACTAAGCCGCCTGGCTTGATGCGGCCTGCTTCAATGGCTTCGACCAGTGCGACTGGTGCGGTGGCGGCACTCATGTTGCCGTATTTCTGTACGGTTAAAAATACTTTATCCATCGGCGCGCCAGCGCGTTTAGCGACGGCTTCGATGATGCGTAAATTTGCCTGATGCGGCACGACGACATCGACATCGTCGATGGTCACGCCCGCTTGCTTTAAAACATCAACGGAAGCGTCGCCCATGCCAGTGACAGCTTTTTTGAAAATTTCTTGGCCGTCAAAATCCCATCTGGTATCGCCATAGACGACACCCGTATTTGAGTAGAGTGCGCCCTTGCCGCGCACTCGCAGTGTTTGTCGTGCATCGGCGTAGCACTGTAGTTTTTGGGCGATAACGCCTTCTGGTTTATCGCTCACCTGAAATACGGCAGCAGCGGCGCCATCGCCAAACAGCACGGCGACGTTACGATTTTCCCAATCCATGAATTTTGAAATATGCTCTACGCCAATCACTAATACATTCTTAGCCATGCCCGATTGTATAAATGCAGTGGCAGTGGACATGCCGTAGAGAAAGCTCGTACAGGCGGTATTCACATCCATCGCCGCAGCCTTGTTCGCACCGAGTCTGACTTGCAAGCCCGATGCCGTATTGGGTACATGCTCATCAAAGCTGCATGAGCCGTAGATGATGAAATCTAGCTCACTCGCCTCTAAGCCCGCACAGGCTAGCGCACGTTTAGCAGCAACGTAAGATAGCTCTAATCCGGCGACATGCGAAATGCGCCGCTCTTTCATGCCAGTGCGTTGCACAATCCAATCATCGTCCGTGGGTAAAAAGGCGGCGAGGTCGGCGTTGGTGAGAATCGCTGGTGGCAAACATTTGCCCCAGCCGGTGAGGGCGGCGTATGTCATGGTGTGTGCGTGTAGTTTGTTATTGAGCGCATATTGTGACCCAAAAGCGGTCGCGTAAACGCTAGCCACCTGACATAGTCACAAAACTACAAGCTTGCCTATTTGCGGCTATTTTGGAGCCTTTGTAGCCAAAGATAGCCGTCGATATTAGGGTTTAACAAATAACATCACTAGTGTCCCAACGTTTTGGAGATAACACGCTATAGCCACATGATTCATACATAGATAATGCGCTTATGCGCCGTTAACAACGGCGATTTTTCGTGCGATTCAGTTCATCCTTCAGGGCTTTCAGCACTGAAGGATTGTCGTACGATCAGGCCAACTAGTTTTTCCGCAAATCATGCAGCACTTGCCACACATGGCGTTTTTGCGAACGATGAAGCGTCACCGCGCCGAACACAAGGTTCATGCGTTCACCTGTCTCGACCAGCTTCTCGCGCTCGCCTTTGCACAGTTGACCGGACGCGACTCTCTAAGGGACATCGAAATAAATCTTCGCGCACAAGCAAGGCACCTATATCGCTTGGGCTCTCGTTGCAAGATGATCTCGCGCAACACCTGATTCCTACTACGTCATGGACACAGTGTATGTCGACTTTGTCAGACTGGAGGGTTTACAGTTTTTAAGGCATTGGCCGCTAGTCAATTTCGATCTCAGCAAATTTCCCTCCCGCGCCAACTTTAGCGCCACACAACTATCACTGCAATGTGCAATCGCCGCGCCCAGCGCAATGCGATGCGATGCAATGCGATGCCCGACGCAACGCCTAATCTTTAACCCACCTTATGTGTGCAAATCGCGGCCAGCTGCGTGCTGCAACATTAATTTTTAATTGATTGATAGGTTGTTGATAGGTTGTATGTGGCGATTACGCTTAATAAATAACTGAAATAGAGTCAGTGCAAATTGTGTGGCTAATGAATCGCACCATTATCAATAACGTCGGCATGGCATCTGCTAGTGGGATGGTGGTGTAGGTGATATAGATAAAAAGTAAACACGCCGTTGGACGGGCGTTTCGAGGCAAAAAATGCTGTAAACGTCCGTCTAATATAGTGTTTTTATTTTTAAGTCGCCAATGCTAGTTACGAAGTAACACAGCACCAAAACGCTCAGATTGATTTACGGTCCAATACTTAAGAAAGCAACATGCTAACCAATTCACAGCCGTTTAATGTGCGCCAACTTTATGCGCGTCAATTCATTTCCCGTGCACGCTCACTGCGTTTGGCTATCGTTGCCATCACTGCCACCACTGCCATCGGTTGGCTGGTTGCCGTCACAAATGTGTACGCGCAATCAGTCACTGCATCTATAACGGCAGGCACAACCCCCTTTGCCATCACCGTCAACCCAGTCAGCAATAAAGTCTATGTAGCGAATCGGAACAACGACAACGTCACCGTAATCGACGGTTCGAGCAATACCACCATGACAGTCGTCACGGGGACGACTCCCTTTGCCATCGCCGTCAACCTAGCCAGTAACAAAGTTTATGTGGCGAATCGGGGCAGTGCCAACGTCACGGTGATCGACGGGGCGACCAACAACACGACTACGGTCACGGTAGGGACGAATCCCAATGCCATCGCCGTCAATCCGGTGACCAATAAAATCTATGTGACGAATATCAACGGCGACAACGTCACCGTGATTGACGGCGCAACCAATAGTACGACTACGATCACGGCAGGGACGAACCCCACTAGCATCGCCGTCAACCCGGTGACCAATAAAATCTATGTCGCGAATAACAACAGCGCTAACGTCACCGTGATTGACGGCGCGACTAACACCACCGCGACGGTGACAGTGGGGACGAGCCCGAGTGCCATCGCTGTGAACCCCGTGACCAACAAAGTCTATGTAGCGAATCGGGGCAGCACCAATGTCACCGTCATCGACGGCGCAACTAATAGCACGGCTACGATCACGGCGGGGACAACCCCCCATGCCATCTCCGTCAACCCAGTCACCAACAAAGTCTATGTGGCGAATCAGGGCAGCAACAACGTCACTGTGATCGACGGGGCGACCAATAGCACGGCTACGGTCACGGTAGGGACGAGCCCCACTGCCATCGCCGTCAACCCTGTCACCAACAAAATCACTGTTGCGAATAACAACAGCAACAACGTAACGGTGATCGACGGCGCGACCAACAACACGACTACGGTCACGGCAGGCATGAACCCCTCTGCCATTGCCGCCAACCCAGTGACCAACAAAATCTATGTCGCGAATCAGAACAGCGCTAACGTCACCGTGATCGATGGCGCGAGTAATACCTTCACAACCGTCGCTGCGCGGACGAACCCGGTAGTCCTCGCCATCAACCCTGTGACCAATAAAATCTACGTGGCGAATCAGGGCGCCAACAACGTCACCGTGATCGACGGGGCGAGTAATGCCACCATCACTGTCGCTGTGGGGACGAACCCGTTTGCTATCGCCATCAACCCCGTGACCAATAAAATCTACGTGGCGAATTACGACAGCAACAACGTCACCGTGATCGACGGGGCGACAAATAGCCCCACCACTGTCGCTGCGGGGACGAACCCGGCAGCCGTCGCCGTGAATCCCGCGACCAATAAAATCTACGTGGCGAATTTCGGCAGCAGCAGCGTCACTGTGATCGACGGGGCGACTAATAGCACCACCACAGTCGCTACGGGAACGAGCCCGAGGGCCATCGCCATCAACCCCGTGACTAATACAATCTATGTGGCGAATTTCAACAGCAACGACGTCACCGTGATCGACGCGGCGACTAATAACCTCATCACTGTCGCGGCGGGGACGAACCCGTTTGCCATCGCCGTGAACCCCGTGACCAATACAATCTATGTGGCGAATCAGGTCAGCAACGACGTCACTGTGATCGACGGGGCGACTAATACCCCCGCCACTGTCGCGGCGGAGACGACCCCGTTTGCCATCGCCGTGAACCCCGTAACCAATACAATCTATGTGGCGAATTTCGCCAGCAGCAGCGTCACCGTGATCGACGGTGCGGCTAATAGCACCACCACTGTCGCTGCAGGGACGAATCCGTTTGCCATCACCATCAACCCCGTGACCAATAAAATCTACGTGGCGAATCTCAATAGCAACAACATCACCGTGATCGACGGCGCGACTAATAGCCCCACCACTGTCGCGGCGGGGACGAACCCGTTCGCCATCGCCGTGAGCCCAGTGACCAATAAAATCTACGTGACGAATTTCGCCAGCAACAACGTCACCATCATTACCCCAAGCGCCGACACCACACTGCCGTTGACCACAGTGATATCAAGTAGCGCATTCATCGTTGGTTTCAGCAACACAACGAGCAATACAACGCCGTCATTCACATTCACCGCGTCTAGCCTTTACGCGCCGCAGAGGCCTGCCATTCGCACGGTTTACTACCAGCTCAATAGTGGTACTGGTGCGTGGACACAAGCCACGGGCACAGGACCTGGTCCTTTCAGCGCCACCTTACCTACGCTTGCCAAAGGCGATCACGTCTTGCTCGCCTACGCGGTAGATAGCCTTGAAGGCGGAGCGACGGGCGGCAGCACAGGCAACGGTTCGGCCAACAGCCCGATGGTGGGTAGTGTAGTAGCACTTGCGTTTTCTGTCGTTGATCCTGCGTTGCAGGCAATTACCGTTGGTGCTAACCCCGGCCCGGTGAATTTTGTAGCATCAGGAACGTTCATGGTGTCAGCGACGGCAAGTTCAGCGTTAACGGTTGCCTTCACTTCGCAAACCACTAGCGTCTGTACGGTGTCTGGCAGCACCGTGACGATAGTTACAGTAGGTACTTGCATCATCGCGGCGAATCAAGCGGGTGATGCTAACTTCAATGCTGCACCGCAAGTCACACAGTCGATCGCCATCACCCAAGCCCTACAAGTCATCACCTTTAATCCTATTGCCAGCATACTATTCAACGCCCCCGCCTTTACCGTTAATGCCACGGGTGGTGCATCAGGCAATGTGGTCACCTTCACCACGCTCACGCCCACCATCTGTACCAGCACTGGCATGAATGGGGTTACCATCACCTTAGTCAGTAACGTCACTGGCACTTGCACCATCCGCGCCAGTCAAACCGGCAATACCAATTACCTCGCTGCCACCAATGTCGATCGCAACATCGCCATCGGCTTCCCACCGCCACCACCACCACCGAGCACGCCTGTGAATCTGCAATGTATGGTCGCAGGTATCAGTGCGATTCAGTGCCAATTCAACGCATCCACTAGCAGCAGTGCCAACCCAATACAGACCTATCGTCTTTACTGCCTAAGTGAAGCAGGGAGTAACAACGGTGCAGCCGCACAAACAACAGTGTTGGCTCATGCACAGGCAGTCACGCTCAGCGCAACGCTCGACAAGCTACCTGCCGGACGCTATCGCTGCACAGTGGCGGCACAGGGTACGACCAGCGCGAGTGAAGTCTCAGCAGGTAGTCTGGTGGCTATCTCTGATGTGCCATTGGCGTTGCGTAATCAGATTGATATGGATGGTCAGGGCTTCGCGCAGATATTACTGCGCGGTACTGTTGCTACCCCCTCTTCAGAGCCAATTGACAAACTCTCCACTAAATCAGCCGTAGTAAGCCAACTTGGCCGCTACAACATCGTCACACAAAAATTTAGCTTTACCTCGATTGCCGATGTTGGCACAGATAAAGCGCTGCTTGGTGCAGGTGACATGGCAGGTATTGGCCGCACGCAGCTTGTGACGCGTAATGCTAGTGAGGAAGTCTTTGCGGAATTCGCCATGACTCAAACTCTGTTACGCCGCGCTAGAGCCGACTGGTCACTCGAAGCCGTCACCGACTTAGACGGCGATGATAAGGCAGACATGGTGTGGCGCTACTTAAAGCCTGGCACTAACGACAGCGGCGTTATCTTTGCGTGGTATGCAGGCAATAGCGCTGGTAACAATGCAGCTACTCTCAATATCAACGAAGTCAAACACCGTGGTGGTGCACCATTAAGTTGGTCACTCGTGGGTGGTGTTGATTTAGGTGGCGACGGCATGGCGGATTTGATTTGGTTAAGTCCGAGCAATGAAATTCGTAGCCTTACCTCCAAGACTAACCGCACATGGATCAACGAGCGACTTGGTCAATTGCCAGCGGGTTATAGCATCATCAAGTTAGGTGACATCAACACTGACGGCAAAGGCGATATTCTCTTCAAAGACGCAACCGGCCGTGTTAAGGCATGGCTCATGAATGGCACAACCATTGTGCTAGATGCGGCTCTGCCAACCGTGGTAGCCACCACCCAGTTCTACGCCGCAGGCGACTTTGATGGTGATGGCACGATGGATATTGTGTGGAAAAAAGCGGATGGCACACTCACACTATGGCTGATGAATCGTATCGTCATCAATCAGCCCATCATCATTGATAATGCAGGCATGGCACCAGTGGGTGGGGTGGTGGTGGAGTAAATTCTTTTTGCGATGATTAATTATTGTAACTCGCCTATTGGCGGGCATATTCAACACTAAATGTCTGTAAATGAGCGTGGAATAAAGACTTTAGTAGTTTGCCGTCACTTCTATCCCAGCGATTAGAAGAGCGGAGCCTAGTGCTGACGAGTCTTGGGGCGAGTCTGGTTCGAGGTAAGGTTTTAGCAGGGTTCGCTTTGGCGTCGATTCGAACAGATTCAGGCTCAATACGCGAAAGATTTCGTTCAAGGTGGAAGGGATTTACTAAAAAGGACGCCGCGCCAGTTGCGCTAAGGCCATTGCGTGAAACTGGTCGAAGCAAGAGAAATCCTTAACCTTGTGTTGCCCACGATGCGCAGCCACCATGCGTGCGAACGCACCAAGCGGAAGATGCGCCATGAGTTGTGCGAAGACGAGCTTGCCTTGGTACACGGGGAGCCTTCGCAGCTAGGCACAAAAGACTATTAGTCTGGCTCATGAAATTCAAGTCGTCACCAAACAAAAAAACCAAATTCCCCAATAAAATCATTCGCTTAAAGTGGTTTAACGTAGAAACGTTGGGACACTAGTGAAATAACATATTGTTGCTACGACATGTTGCTACCAGCGCGTAGGAAAGGCATTATCCTGCAGCATACTGTAACGACATGCGCCACATTACAATTTCATCATTCTTAACGCCGATAATTTTATCGTTTTAGTGTAAATCACACACCCCAACATTACGTTTACAATTTTTAGCTTTCCAGCTCTGCTGACGTGTTTCCGGCAAAATCAACAATTGCACATTTTCCCTAATAAGTGCAATTTCAACAGGCCGCATTTTAAAAATGAATAACAACACATCTTCTTCACTGACCCAAATATTGAACCGCTGGCGCGATGGCGACGCGAGCGCATTTGATCGGGTGCAGGCTGAAATCATGCATGACTTAACCAAAATGGCTGAGTCGCGGATGCGTGGAGAAGACAACGCCACCATCACCCCAGCGGATCTCTTGAATGAAGCCTTGTTAGTGATCATGGAGCAAGGATTTCATCGCGCGGATCGAGAGACTGCAGCTGCACTCACCACACCTGTTGATGATGCAATGTGGAAAAATCGTGCGCATTTTTTTGCCACTATCTCGCTACATATGCGCACCATTTTGGTAGATCGGGCGCGGGCGCGACGTGCTGATAAACGCGGCGGCGGCGCGGTGCACGTTACGCTATCACACGCGCTAAATGCGGAAGAGTCGGTGATTACCGATTTAATCGCACTTGATGAAGCGCTGACGGCTTTCGCTTTAATTGATACGCGTGGTGCTGAAATATTGCACTTAACTTACTTTGCGGGTTTGTCGCGCGAAGAAATCGCATCCCTTATTAATTTATCAATACCAACGGTTGACCGCGAGCTTCGCTTTGCACGCGCTTGGCTATCTGATCGGCTAGGTACTGAGATTGGCTAATCTTGCCTCACCAGTCAATGCACATGCTGATGAAAGCAGTGTCGCACTCACGCGTCTAAAAACATTATTTGCCGCAGTATGCGACATGCCGCATGAGACGGATGCAGATAGATTTTTGTTAGATGCATCGATTGCCGCACTGGACGCGACCGATGACGAACGCATCGCGGTGCGCCGATTGCTCGATAAAGATAAAAGTAATTTCACACCTACCAACCCAGTCAGCGCAATGCTCTCTAACTTACAGTCAGAGACGCGTATATCGCGTAGCGGCACGCGCGTTGGCGCTTGGACACTTAAAGACAAAATTGGTCAAGGAGGCATGGGCGCGGTATATCGCGCGGAGCGCGTTGACGGTCAATTTCAGCAGACGGTAGCGATTAAATTTTTGTCAGGTTTCTCAACTACAAACGCCGCAGCCCGTTTAGTCGCAGAACGACAAACGCTGGCCGCCCTAGAACACCCGCACATTGCGCGCCTCATTGACGGCGGCACGGCAGATGATGGCAAGCCATATATTGTGATGGATTATGTCGATGGACTTGATATCAGCGCACATTGCCTGAAACTGACCGCTAGCTTAAAAGATATCGTAGGGCTGATGGTATCGGTGCTTGAGGCCGTGTCATACGCACACCAAAAACTAATATTACATTGCGACTTAAAGCCCGCCAATATTTTGGTTGATCGTGATAATCGTCCCAAGCTGTTAGATTTTGGTATTGCCGAAATGGTGAGCCGCACTGAGGCCGACGGCACTACGTTAGGAATCAACAAAATACGCGAGAGTATTTTCACACCGCGCTATGCGAGCCCTGAGCAGCGCCAAGGCATGCCGCTATCAACGGCCACTGACATTTATAGTTTGGGCGTTGTGTTACGTGAATTAGTGACCGAATTTACAAGCCGCAGTGACCGTAAAAAACCCCTTTCCTTACGCGAAGTCAATGCCATCATTAGTCGGGCTACGCACGCCGATATCAGTGTGCGCTACCGCAGCGCAGGCGAGATGCGTGCGGATTTAATCCGACTCTTAACATTACAGCCCGTATCAGCATTTGATGGCAGCTTAGCTTATCAATTGCAGAAAATGTTGATGCGTCGCTGGCCTGCCATGTTAGCCATCAGCGCATTACTTATTGGCGCGGTTGGTTTTACACATGGCTTGGTACGTGAACGTGACCGCGCATTACGTGCGGAGAAAATGGCGGCGACTGAGCTCGCGCGCGCCCTTAGCGCGGAAGACCTTGCACGCGCAGAGCGTGATCGCGCACAGGTGTCTGAGTTGCGTGCAACACAGCGAGAGCTTGAGGCAATAGAGTCGCGCAAAGCCGCCGTCAGTGGACGTGACCGTGCGCTACGAGCCGAAGCATTGAGTCGTGTCGAAACGCTGAGAGCACTACAAGCTGAAACCAAAACACAAATAGAAAGTGCCAACACCCGTGAAGCGCGTGATTTTTTATTCTCCCTGTTTGACGGTGCCGACCCTAACCTTGGCGGCAACCCTAAAATATCTGCAAGTGATTTACTATCACGCGGTCGTGAACGCATCGCCAAACTGCCACTCGAGCAAGCGGAATTCAAATCAAGCCTGTTATTAGTGCTTGGCCGCATTCATGAAAATATTGGCCTCAGCAATGAAGCCAAGGCGCTTTACCGCGAAGTCATTGACATCGAGTCGCGTGCTATTACAGGTAACGCCGCGCATCGCGCGACAGCACTTGGTCGATTAGCCATTGTTGAACATAATAGCGAAAACTCGGCTGCTGGCGAGATCAGCGCAAGACAGTCGTTAGCCATTCGTCAAGCCTTACCCGTCACTGATATGAAAGTGCATCAGCTACGCATTGCAGATGCGCAAAACACGCTTGGCGTCGCCCTCAACGGATTAAGTCGTCAGGCTGAAGCGCGTGGCTTTTTAAACGATTCGCTCGCCACGCGTGAGACGCTACTCGGTGTTAATTCAGAAGAAGTTGCTTCTACCTTACATAATTTGGGTATCAACTATTCGCGCAGCATTGAACCTGCTGAAAACCAAATGGCAGAAGAATACTATCGTCGTTCACTCGCGATTAAAAATCAACTTTTTGGTAAACGTCATCCAAAAACACTCAATACAATTGTGGTGTTGGCAAATTTGCTTGGTCGACAACGACGATTAAATGATGCAGAGCCGCTGCTTGCAGAAGCGCATCAAACACGATTACTGTTGCATGGTGAGACGAGTGAGTTAGTCGCCGCTGCCGCGAATGAATGGGCATCTGTGTTACACGATATGGGGCGCTACCGCGAAGCGACAACACGCTATCTTGAGGCAATGAATAATCCTGCAAGGTCCGCTGACACCAGTGGCCGTCGGCCTGTCAGCTACGCAGTGGCCGTTAATAATCTAGCGACGCTGTATGAAGAAATCGGTGACTTAGCGCGTGCTGAAGATAATTATCGTGTGTCGTTAGCGGCGCGCACGGCACGCTTGGCTGCAGATGATTTATCCGTTGCACGCCTTGAGCATAATCTAGGACGCCTACTCTTAAAACGCGCAAAATTTGGTGAGGCTGAGACGCTATTGACGCGTGCTTACCAAACAAGATTGACCAAGCTAGGTGTTAACAATATTGATACGCAAGACACGCTCGTGAGTCTTGCCGTCAACGATATTGAATCAGCCGCCGTCACGCGCGCGCAAACACGACTACAAAACGTGGATGTCAATATTATTTCGCGTCGTAAAACCTCGCATCTCGCGTATCTACGTGCACGCGCGATGCTTGCTGAAACCATGTTGGTACAAAATACGGCGTCTGATTGGACGCCCACTGTAAATTTATGGCGATTGCGCGTGCCACTTGCGAGCGCCGAATTTGGTAAATCGCATTTACATACCTTGCGCACCGAGATGGATGTGGCGCAAGCACTAGCACGTGCTGGGGACAATGTCGCGGCTGCAACACTGGCGCGAGAAATCGCCCCGCGAATGACGCCTCAGCTCGCAACAAATGCGCCTGATCACGCAAAAATGACAGCCCTGATGTCGCTTAGCGCATCGCGCTAGTGTAGTGTCAATCCGTGGTCTGTTGAACAGTCGGCACAGTTAACAACAATCGCCCCTATCCCAATAGCGCGCATTTGCTAGCACTTGATAGTCTGACCCGTGTAATTACGCTTAAAACAGTAAGGCAAATTGAAATGTCTCAATTTGGCTTTTTTAAACGTAGATGCTCATGACCCAAGTTCAAACTAATACGCTGAACGTTGTTCGCGTCGTTCACACTGTTCATATAGAAATATGCAATCGTTTACCGTCTTTTTTGTTGCACGTCATTTGTGTGATCACGCTAATTTTATTTGTGCGCCCCTCCTATGCTGTCACGCCAGCGCCATCACTCGTACCACAACCAACGCCAGTTGGCGTCGCGCCTTTTGGGTTTTGTGTTTATAACAAGACCAAACAACAAACTATGCGTGTCGGCACAGCGGCGGCACTGAATGGCGCTGCTATAGCCGCTAATCCGACACTGCGCCACTTGCCAGCAGGCGCGCATTTTTGTTGTAAGACGGGTGAGCGCATGTGTCCTGGCATCTCATCAGTGCTATCGCCTGCAATCGACAATGTTCAAGTCAACGTCGAAGCAGTAATTAACGCAAAAAATATTTGGTGCGGCAACACTGCGCTGCCGAAAGCCGGTATTCGTATTGACGCACACGATGGATATTTGCTTATTCGAGATGGTCGAGATGGTCGCGATGGTCGTGACATCACCACAAGCGTCAGTGCAAGTAACGCAACGACAATCTCAAAATCGATGTCGGCTAATCGCGTGGCGTTCAATGTCGATGCTCTCGCCGCTGACGGGCGCTTACTGGCAACTTGGCCATGCCAATACGTTGGCTAATCAATTGATAAAAAAAATTTAGATGTTTTGATAGGTCGCACCAAGTCAATCCGCTTAATCAATTAAGGGCGACTCAATAAATATCCTTAGCTTGGCACACTCCACATTTTCACTTTTACTCACTTACTTTTTTCTGAAAGGCATCATCATGCAAACCTACAAAAATCGTTCGCGCACATTGCGTGTTATTTCTTTATCACTCATGTCTTGTGCAGTCACATCCACCTTTAGTGTCCAAGCTGCGCCGCGCATCGTTGATCCGGTGGCTGAGACATTGAGCCGACTCAAGACGACCGCTGCACGTACTTCCGATGGCTACTCGCTATCGAGTATTAAATTTAAAGGTGATATCAACACGACGGGCTTACGATTTGTACTGCCCTCGGTGGTGCCTGAAGTGCCATCGGTGCTCATGCAAGGCCGTGTCACCAATTGCAATAATCGTGAAATTACTGGCCGTGCTGATGTTTCAGAGTCCGTTGAAAATTCAGAGACATTTTCTAAATCCGAAACCATGGGTGGCACCACCACTATCGAAGTCGGCTACCAAAGTCCTATCGGCTTGAGTGGCTCGGCTTCGCAATCATTTGAAATATCGGGCACTAAAACTGAAGAAAAAACCCAAACCAAAACCCGCACATGGAATGTCGGTAATGACGTGCCCGTCGGCCCAATGCAATCGGTGGTGTGGCAGTTTGTGGTGGCAACCAAAGAGTTAAACAATATCCCTTGGTCGACCGATGCACTTGTGTCAGGACCGGTGGAATTAAATTACGATAAGCCTGCCAGCACCGTCACTGTATGCCTGTATGAGAACAGTGGATATGGCGGTAAAAAGAAATGCTTTAGCAGCTCGCAAACACAGAACATCGCTAATTTCAAAGATCAAAAATGGGATGGTAGCAATAAGAATATCAATGACGAAGTCACCGGCGTGCAAGTAACTGGAAACGCCAAAGTCACGCTTTATCAGGACACTAATTACAAAGGTTGGAACATGGAGCTGACCGGTAGCAATAGCAATGTTGGTAAAGACCGTAACGATAAATTTTCTTCTATGAAAATTGAGCCTCTGCCGTCTAGCAAAGTGGTCAACGGCAATCTAAATACGCTCTTAACCGATACCCAGCGTCGTATTACTTTAGCTGGTACCTACAAAGGTGTGAATGGGGTAATGGGGGATTTTCGTGCCGCATCACCACAGACTTTAACGGCTGCGGATTGCAATACCACTGAGACCGCCGCCTCGTCGCAATCAAGCGCATCTACTTTTGGTCGCGCTACACCAACCGCGATTGCGGGCGTGAGAGCCAGCGCAATACGCGCGCCCGCCACAACTGGTGCGGCAAAAATTACGCCGATTCAGGGGCGCATTTTGAAAGCGGGTATTCCGCCATCGAACGAAACGACCGTCAAAGGTAAGTAACAAAAGTAAGCAGCACCACTACGCGAACATACCCCCTTAGTAAACCCTAGTATTGGCGGTAATTTTCAAGCATAAACACTTGAAAATCGCCGCCTTTATTAGGGTTTACTCTTTTTATTTTCTGTTGGGTGTGCTTAAAACCTGCGCCTGATGCATATCCCCCATAGCAGCTTCTCATAACCTGAAATTCCGTTCGCCCTAAGGTATCGAAGAGTTGTTCAAGCCCTATAAATCAAGCACTTAAGAGCGTGTGCTTCGATATGCGTAGCTTGCCCTGTACTGAGATTCGAAGGATCAGCACGAACGGCGGATTATGAGAAGTTTCCCCTTAGTAAACTCTATTATTGGCGGCTATTTTCAAGCAAAAACGCTTCAAAATGCCCGCCAATAAAAGACTTTAAGGAAGTATTATGCCTTCAGTAAGTTTCTTGTTTTCAGGCAATCGCAAGGTGCGATCTAAGTTGGCAATGGCACGTTCGTGCTCGGCGGCAAAATATTTCATGTAGTGCTCACCAATGAAAAAATATTGCGCGATGGGGGCTAATAATGTGCGTTCCCATTTAGCGGAAGTCTCTTGCAGATGCAGCATACGGCCTGGCAACCATCGATCAAACACCATGCCCTGTGTACCACCGTTATTGAGTACCGTATTTTGTGTCGCAATCGCTAATTGCAAGCGACGTAGGTCGCTCGGCTCGTGAATGAGGATCGTAAATTGTGGCGTTGCCGCAGCCCCCACGCCTACAGGTTGGTTTAAGTCCCATAATTTTTGCTGCCACTCCACGCGATTGGCGACATCCACCAAGCTAATGTTGGCAACAGGCTCGGTGAACATATCTTCGGCACGGGTGGAGTTACGGGTGAGACTAAAGCGAAGTGCCAACGCCTTGCCGAGATTTTTATCGAAGAAACTTTGGTAGTTTTTGCCATCGCCAAAACGCGCAAGTAAATCAACCAGTGCTATTTGGCGGCGTTCATTTCTGTCCGCGCCAACTTGCTCAAAGGTCATGATATTTTCAAGTTTCAACGCTTCATTGGCATCCATGCGGTCTAGCATGCGATACATCATGCCGCTAACAAAAATGAATTCGCCCGGTATACGAGTGCCCGCAAATAAAGACACTGGCGCACGGTTCGCTAAGCCGGCATCACGCTCGATAACGCGATTAGCAATGTCGCGATAGTTTAAAAAGCGTCGATTAAATCGAATGTAGGAACTATCGACTAAATCTTCCGCTCGAATGCGGTAGTGCTCTTTGAAAAGCGCGGTATCTCGCAAATCAAAATAATCAGAGTCACGCGGATTTTGTGCGCGCGTTTCGCGAATATTTTCTGTCACCACCGACGGCGTGAGCACGATAATGACTTCGCGCTTACGGTCTTGTGAAGACTCGCGGCCAAATAATTTGCCTAAAAATGGAATATCACCTGCAAGCGGAATTTTGTCAGTCGTCGATATTTGATCACGGCTGACCAGTCCGCCAATAATCAGCGGCATATTGTCACGTATGCGTGCATAGGTTTGCACGCGACGCGTCGAGATAGTGGGTGCTGAGGCGAGTGTGACGCGGGTAGTAGGGTCAATCACGCGCAAGTCTTGATTAGGCACGGTGGCCGAAACAGTCGCATCAATTTGCATACTGATTTCAGTGCCATCTTCAGAAATACGTGGCCGCACATTTAGCAAAATCCCCGTCGGTAAATATTGAAACGCAAACGACACGCGCCCGCTTTTACCGTCTGAGGCATCCTTACTGGTTGCAATTGGAATATCGCTACCAACGCGAATGGTCGCTTGCCGATTATCGAGTGTGAGAATAGACGGGCGCGATAACACTTCGGCTTTATTTGTCTGCACTAACGCCTTGATATTGGCGAGCATTTGCGAAGGCGAAATATTGAGTGCGGTGCGTGCGAAAGAGAAAGTTGTATCCACTGCCGTGCCAGGCGTCACGCCACCACCTAAGGTAAATAGTTGCGAGCCTTTTTGTAACTCCCATTTCACGCCTAGCTCGCGTAGTGCCTCGCTCGATATTTCTAACACCAAACCTTCAACAAACACCTGTCGCGCGGGGCGATCAATGGTGTCAGTTATGATGCGTCGTAATTTTTGAAACTGCTCTGGGTAGCCCGGATGAAACATCACCAGCAATTGTGACGCCCCACCTGTCACGGTTTCATTTAACTGTGCGGCAGCTTGCGGAATGATGGTGAGCCCCAGTTGATCGCGTGCCGCTGCAGCTTGGCCGTCGGTTGCGCCGACCAGTCCCATATTGCGCGCTTCCGTAGCCGGCAAACGCACAACCAGCGGCAGACGGTCAAAATTAATATTGGTCGGCAAATTGCGAATCGCTGGAAATTTTGGTAAGAGGCGTTTTATCTCCTCTGGCGGCAAACCCTGCAACGCGGCATTTTGTGCTTGGTTAGTATTGGCTGCCGCCGCTACAGGAGGCTCCGCGCCAAAGGTCTCGTTACCTTTATAAGAATCATCAGTAGCGAGTGCGTCAGTATCGGTAATGGCGGCGTAGCCCATCGCGCGAAGCGCAAATAGCGCTGCGTCTGCATCGACATAACTCAAACTTAAGACGCGCGACTCTAATTCGTAAAGTGATAATTTAGACAAAACTTTATTGCGCTCGGCTAGCAATAACTGTACTGCCTTACCAAATTCGCCCGATGCACCTTGCGCTAGTGCAGGCCACGGCGAGCGGCTAGCGACTTCTCCCGTCCACGCGGCTACCCAGAGCTGCGGTAGTCTGCGTGGTGGCATGATGTAGCCCATCACCACTGTCTCACTTGTCGCGCCCATGCCACGCATCATCGCGCCTTGTATAGTCACCCCAGACGGTACGATGAGATTAATATCTTTAGGGCTAACAACACGGTAACCTGCTGTCAGTCGATATTGCATCGCCACGTCGCCAACTAATTCCCGCACCTGTGACTCTGAAAGTTTGGGTAATGCAATGAGCACAGCGTCAGTAATGTCGATGGGTTGTGGTGCTGGCGATGCAGGCACAGGCGGCTGTGCGTAGGTTTGCAAGGGCGCAAAAAATATCGACAACAATAGTGCTGATGCCAGCATAAAACTAAAGATATTGCGTTTGCAATGGTATTGTTTGTGATGCCTCATATAACTCACCTAGTATCTACGTGGGATGCTTACAATCTATGTAGCCAATGATTGTAGCCGAACAATTTGCACCCTTCATCAATAATTCATCATCTAGCAAAGACTTTAGTTGCTGGTGATAGTTGAGTCGCCTTAAATACGCTTTAGTAATGTAGCTTGGTTTTTTTTAATCAAAAAAGGCGCTCGTGAACATTACACCTCTTACACTAACTGGCGCGCATATAAGTCTTGTGCCGCTCGCGATGTCGCACATTTCAGCACTCGACAATGCCTGTATGGATGCAAGCGATAGCAGACGTTCTATATGGCGTTATCTGCTCGATGCACGCACTTATCGCGAGCAAGGTATGCAGGGCTTGGTGTCGGCTTTGCTCACGCGGCAGACTGACGGCACAGATTTGCCATTCGCGATTATTGAAAATAAATCAGGCCATGCCATTGGCACGACACGCTATATGGAAATTGACATTGATAATCGCGTCGTCGAAATTGGCACTTGGATTGGCCTACCTTATCAGCGTGAAGGCTTTAACCTTGAGAGCAAATATTTGCTGTTAAAGCACGCCTTTGAAAGGCTCAATGTGGTTCGCGTGCAATTCAAAATTGACCAACGCAATTTTGCCTCCATCGACGCTATTGAAAAAATACGCGCACACCGTGAAGGCGTCTTGCGAAATCATATTATTTTGGCCGACGGTACGCCGCGCTCATCGGTTTACTTCAGCATGCTCAATAGTGAATGGCCTGCAGTAGAGGTGCATTTAGAGCACTTAATGGCACGTACAAGTTAACGTGAGTGTCCTAAATCGAAAATTGCTTGTACTTGCCACATTGATTGCGTTATTCGCGGTTGGTATGACTACTTTATTGATTGCCTTCAAGGTTGATAATACGTATCACGCACTACGTCATAGCCGCTATGATTTAGTCGCACGCGATGTTGATAAGGTGATTGAAAAAAGTTTTACGCTGGGGTTAAGTTTTAATGAATTAACCGCACTACCGACGGCACTTGCACGGCGTAAGTTGGCTGATGCGGCTATTGTGGCAATAAACGTGGCTGGTCGTAATGAGATCATTATTTATTCAACTGAGCCAACACACCTTGGGCAATCAATACCCGAGACATGGCGCGCCGCTGTGCGGCAGCAACAGGCATTAACCGCTGGTGCAAAAAATGCAGACTATCGCTGGCAGTATTGGGGCGATGCAGAGTCAGTCGCAGGCACGATCGTGACCAATAGTTTTGGTGTGCAAGAAGGATTTATCGCGGTGCAATATGGCACAAAAGCGGGCACAGCAACAGGCGCATCAGTACGGTCTGAATTATTTTCAGCCTTGTTGCCTACGGTACTGACGACGTTAGTGGTGACGGCAATATTATTGTTTGTATTGCTGGCGATATTGATGCGACGTTTTGAACGCGATACCACACATGCCGCAAGCGTATTTAAGCAAATGCTAAATACAGATGAGACGATCAAATTACAAAATGATAGCGGGTGGCAGGGTGCATTACGGCCATTAGCGTTGAGACTTACAGCGGCGCGATTGGCACTTGCCAATTGGCGACAGTCGTCGTGACCTCATGAAAACAGCATCAACGATTAAGCAACCAAAGTTAGCGCCGCTACCCGGCAAAAATCTTGCAGTGATAAGTATTGCTTCGATGCTGCTGATGCTAACTGTCAGCATGATTATTATTTGCAGCGCAGCCTACGATTACGCCGATAAAACCCTCACGTTTGAGATGGTCAAAAAAGCCGATAGCGTTGCGAATGCCGTGGCAGCGACGATGAATGAAGCGGCAGCACTCGGTATTCCGCTCGACAAAATGCCTGCTGTCGCGGCGGATTTAGAGCGTATTCGCGCTAAGCATGTGGAGCTTCAACGTATTTCGGTGGTGTTGGATGGCGTTCAATTACATTCGGCCAAATTGCGCTATGAACGTGATGAGCGCGATGAACGTGATAAACCGCTATCGTCGCTAACGGCAACTGCGGCCATCAATATTGTTTCAGAAGCAGAAGGCTTGCAACGCGGCACACTCGAAGTCATTGTTGATCCGCGCTATATCAAACGGCTTTTTGGTGAATTAGCCATCGATCTTTTGGTGATATTAGTCGTTTCAGTATTTATAACACTTGAGCTTATTTATTTTTTAGCAGGCCCAATTGTGGTGTCGCCTTTGCGCTCGCTCACGATGTCTATTTCAAACTTAACGAATGGGGCAATTGTTGGTGCGATTCCGGGGCGCTTTCCAGGTGCGTTACGAACTTTAGCCATGTCGCTACGTATTGAACAGGATTCGCTAGTGAATGAGTATCGCGCTGCAAAAAGTGGTTTACGAAAGCGATTGGCATGTTATCGCGCATGTCCCACGGAGGCTGAAAAAATTGCCTTATTAAATGTGATTCAACAGCTTCGTCAATTACGTAATCAATTTGGACTCTCAACACAGACAGCACGATCCATCGTCATCGACCCATCAACGGCATTAGGGCGAATGCGAGCGCCGTTTTTTTTAATGCTGCTGGCGGAGGATTTATCACGCAGTTTTATACCCATTTATGCTTCAACGATGGCTGTCGGTAGTTTGTCGATTTCTTCGACTTGGGTGGTCGGATTGCCCATTTTTTTATTCATGTTTATTGTTGCTGTATCGCAGCCCGTGTTAGGCGGCTGGAGTGAGCGTGTCGGCAGGCGACGTGCATTTTTAATTGGCGCAATATGTGCGATTACCGCGCATTTGCTCGCCGCGCAGTCAACAACGTTGGCGGGTTTACTGGTATGGCGCGGTCTTGCTGGCGCGGCTTGGGCCATCGCCTTTGTAGCCGCGCAGGGCATGGTACTCGACTACACCGATAGTCGTACACGTGCGAAAGGCTTAGCTGGCTTTGTCAGCATCATCATGGTCTCACTCGCATGCGGTCCATCGGTAGGTGGTTTGCTGGCGGATGGGCTGGGCTATCGCGCTACGTTTGTTGTTGCCGGCGTATTGGCGGTGCTTTCGCTGATTGTTGGCTGGCTGAGCCTGCCGCAAGATAAGCCAATACCTACGCGCGTCGTCACGCAAATTAGCACACCATCGTCACACGTAAAACCGCACCCGCTGACGAATCTAAAATTTTTAGGCTTACTATTGCTTGCGGCAGTGCCTGCCAAACTTATCTTGGTGGCGTATTGTTATTTTCTGTTGCCGCTGTATCTCACGGCGAGCGGTCATTCAGCAGCCACCTCCGGTCGCATTATCATGATCTATTCCGTTTTGATGGTGTTGTTTGTGCCAATCGCTGCCGATATGCTGGATCGATTTAATCAGGCCAGACGCGTTAATAGTCAAGTTTGGTTTGTGAGCATTGGTATTGCGCTTTCAGGTCTCGCGGGCTTGGCGATGTTAATTCCGAATGACATCGTCGCTGCTGCTGTACTGGTGAGCATACTGGGTGTCGCGCAAGCATTAAGCATTACCCCGCAAGCGGCGATGGTGCCGCAGCTCGCGCGTGCAGAGATAGCCGCGCGCGGCGAGGCCACAGTGTATGGCTACTACCGATTAGTTGAGCGCATCGGCAGCGCGGTCGGCCCATTAGTGGCAGCAGCACTTCTACAATGGGTGACATTTCGGCAATCCTTTATTGTGCTGGGCGCCATCGTGTTGGCGTGTGGGATTGGCTTCGCATTGCTGCACATTTCGACATCGACATCGCGAGAGTCGATAGTAGGTGAACATGATTAAGCGTCGCCAATTTTTATTGGTCGCGACACTAGCGATGAGCCGTGTCGCGATTGCGCAAACGACCATCGCTAAACCGCGCATCTATATGGTGACGTGGCGCGGCAAAACAGATGCGGAAGCGGGCTTTGTTGATTTTTGGAAAACGCAACAAATTCAGCCTACATTTATCTGGCAAGACGCGGCACAACGTGCCGATAAGCTCGCCGCAATTGCGGCTGATATTGTGCAGACAAAGCCTGACCTCGTTTATGCATGGGGCACACCTGCCACGTTAGGCTTGGCCGGAAGTGCAGATAAACCGCATCCGCTGATTGGTAGTGTTATTCCGTTGGTGTTTGCAATCGTGGCAGATCCAGTTGCCGCAAATCTGACGCAGTCACTGACTTCGCATCGCCGTCGTTTGGCAGGCGTGTCACACGTGGCACCAATGGCTACACAATTGGCAGCTATGCAGAGCTATCGCGCCATTACGCGACTAGGCATCATCTATAACCCGCTAGAACCTAACTCAGTAGCAAATGTCAGCGCTTGGCAAGCGCTGGGACGAGCGCATGGGTTTGAGGTGGTCAGTGAAGCGTTTGCGATAACCAATAACAAGCTCAATGCCGCAGATGCAAATGTGCATACCGAGATGGTTGCAAGGCTCGTTAAAGCTGGCGTCAATTGGCTATATCTAGGACCAGATAGTTATCTATTTAGCCAGCTTGCGAGTGTGGCGGGCGCGGCCAGTGCGCACGGGCTCGCCACCTTTGCGTCCGTTGAATCAATGCTTAATAGTGAAGCGCCTGTGCTGATGGGTTTGGTTTCAAAATTCACCCAAGTTGGTCAATTTGCAGGCTTTAAGGCCGCGCAATTACTAAGCGGTGAACGCGATGTGCCGATCGAGACGTTGAAACGTTTTTCATTAATCGTCAGACTCGACACTGCCAAACAAATTGGCGCGTATCCGCCGTTGAGTTTGATTGACTATGCGGAGTTTCGGGCGCATACAATAAAATCATAAAGTCGCCTATTTACGGGGGCTTTGGAGCAATTTATTATTAAAATGCCCGCCAATAGGCGAGTTTTAATAACTTAGGACAACGCCTGCGCGATATCCGCTTTCAAATCTTCTACGTCTTCCACACCAACGGAGAGCCTGACCAGCGAATCATTAATACCCAATGCAGCGCGAATATGCGCGGGGATAGAGGCATGAGTCATGATGGCAGGATGCTCGGCTAGGCTTTCAACACCACCCAAGCTTTCCGCGCAGACAAAAATTTGTAGGCGCTCTAAAAATTGACGTGATTCTTCTAGCGTGCCTTTTAATATTACGGTGACCATGCCGCCAAATCCGTGCATCTGTTTTTTGGCAATGTCATGCTGCGGGTGTGAGGCGAGGCCCGGATAAATCACACGATCTACCTTCGGATGTGTTGATAGCCATGTTGCAATATCCATCGCGCTCTGGCAGTGGCGCTCCAGGCGTAAATGCAATGTTTTCAAGCCGCGCATGGCAAGGAAGCTATCGAAGGGACCCAATATACTGCCGACGGCATTGTGTAAATATTGCAGCTTTTCAGCCAACGCACCCGCTTCCCGTGCGACCACCATGCCGCCGACCATATCAGAGTGGCCGTTCAAATATTTAGTGACCGAATGCACGACCAAATCAAAACCATGGTCGAGCGGGCGCTGCACATACGGTGTGGCGAAAGTGTTGTCAGCTACCGCAATCAAGCCGTGTTTTTTTGCCACGGCGGCGACCATTTGTAAATCCACTAATTTCAATAATGGGTTCGATGGCGTCTCGACCCAAATCATTTTGGTATTTGGCTGAATTGCCGCTTCAATTTTGGCGGCATCTGACATATCGGTAAACGTAAATGACAACCCAGCGGAGCGCTTACGCACGTTTTCAAATAGGCGATAAGTGCCGCCGTATAAATCATCGAGGGCAATCACGTGCGAGCCGGTATCGAGCGTATCGAGCACGGTGGCGGTAGCAGCAAGGCCAGAGGCAAACGCATAGCCTTGCACGCCATTTTCCAAATCTGCCACACAGCGTTCAAACGCCATGCGCGTTGGGTTATGTGTACGTGCGTACTCGTAGCCTTGGTGAACGCCAGGGCTTTTTTGCACGTATGTGGAGGTGGCGTAAATGGGCGTCATCACCGCGCCGGTGGTGGGGTCAGGAACTTGGCCTGCATGAATGGCGCGGGTGCCGAAATGTTGTTTGGTTGTCATGTTGGTTTAGATAGTGTCTTAAAAACATTGGAACCGCCGATGCACGCCGATAAACGCCGATGACGTTCTAGAGAAGATCGGCG
>JANNWG010000016.1:0-96086 GCA_031414695.1 Burkholderiales bacterium | reverse complement strand
GGACAAAACGGGGGATTTTGGGCGTCCCACGTTGGCATAGTTGTCATCGGTAAAAATGGCGAACGTAATTTACTGCATTCAGCAGAGCCAATGGTGCGCGAGGAATCCTTTGACGCCTTTATTCAACGCGCAACTGATCGTGAAGTACGCCAAGCGGAGGCAGGTAAGCCAGGCAAATTATTAGCAGGCTTCAAGTTTTTACGTCTCAATGATGCACCAGTTCCGCCACCAATGGCGCCGCAACCTAGACCGCGATAGCGACTCTGTCTTACCCAACCTACAGACAATAAGACTGGCTGGACAGTTTGAAGCATTTATTGCCCAAAACACCCGCTGATATTAGGGCTTTAATTTTTCACACTTTAGTAATATTGACTAGAATGCTTCATCAATATTTTTAGAAGATTCCCAAAAGAATCATTAAACGCGCCTATGTTCTACGAAGAATTCACCCCGCATATTTCACTAACGCCATTCGTGCGCTGCATATGGATATTCGAATCATGTGACGTAGCTGGCTTGGGCGAATCACAGCGTATCGTGCCCGATGGATTTCCAGAGTTGATTGTGCATTACGGTGATCACTTCCATGAAGTTGATGCAAGCGGCATTACAAAAAAGCAATCACGCTGCATTTTTGCGGGACAAATATCCGGGCCGTTAACCTTACAATCCGGCGCTAATGCGGGTGTGATTGGGGCACGGTTTTGGCCCGCCGCAGCACGGACGTTAATGCGACTACCCATGAATGAGGTAACCAATCAGAGGTTGGATGCGGGCGAGATACTTGGTGCAAGTACCTCTACGCTAATTGATGAAGTGTATTCAGCACGTTATGTAGCAGCACGCGTGGCGGTCATGGAACGATTTTTGATACGCCATTTATTGCACAGCTCTCGTACAGAAAAAATTACCCGCCAACACGCAGCAGTGATGCACTGCGTACAGTCGCTCTACCGCTCTGAAGGTGAAATTTCAATGGATCGCCTTGCATACACGGCGAATTTATCGTCACGGCAGCTAGAACGCCGATTTTTAAATGAAGTAGGAATTTCACCCAAATTATTAGCCAGTATTTTTCGGTTTCGTCGCGTGTTTAATTTTATGGAAAGCCCAAACGCAAAGGCAGCGCAATGGACTGAAGCTGCACTTTCCGCAGGCTACTTTGATCAACCACATATGATCCGCGACTTCAAACGGTTTGCTGGTTTGCAGCCGCAAGCCTTTTATCGTTCTATGCAGGGTCTATCGGCCGCGATGGTGTCTAGCAATAATTCTCTGGCGATGTCGGATTCGTACAATTAAACCTGGTGTGAACTCGCTATCGTGTGCTCTCATACTTGGTCAACGACACAGACGGTTTCGCTATCGACCTGTGGAAATTTGCTCAAATTTTTTAATCTACTGAGATAAATTCAATGAAAAAGCAACTCTTACTTGTGTTGTTCAGCCTACTCATCGCCTGCCCAATCATGGCACAAGAAATCGACAAGCTTACTTGGATGAATGGTGCGTGGTTGCAGTCCAAAGATAAAGATAGCGTCGAGGAATCGTGGTTGGGACCGCGCAATAAAGTGATGGTTGGCGTGAATCTTACGGTGTCTGCGCGGCGCGGTACTAGCTATGAATTTTTGCGTATTGTTGAAACCGCAGAGGGGTTAAGCTACTTCGCTAGCCCCGGCGGAAAACCGCCAGTGGAATTCAAACTCAAAGAAATGGGTGATAAAAAAGTGACGTTTGAAAATCGCACAAATGATTTTCCACAACGCATTTTGTACTGGATCGAGGCAGACGGCGCACTCAAGGCGCGTATCGAAGGCTCCATGCAAGGCTTGGCGCGCGGCATCGAGTGGCGGTTTGAAAAAGTTAAAACACAGTAGATTTCAAGCGAGTGACACCACCTGATTGTTACGCTCGAATAACACGCCCGCACCGCAACCAAGACTTAAATAGTTATCTGTCCACCACAGCACACGTTGAGTGGGCTGATAACACTTTAGGGTGGACAAGTTTCATGAGCCAATAGGTTGTCCAAGCTGCGTGCAAACGATAGGTATACATAATTTCTGATAAGGTATTTTTTGCGTGGGCGTTGATTGATCACCACATCCCTCCCAACCTCCCTTTTTCAAAGGGAGGAGCCGATCTAAGGCTCTAGTTCCATTTTTGCAAACTATCACCGCCCAGTACTCCCCTTTGAAAAAGGGGAGTACTGGGGATTGCATGACGTTTAGTTCTTCACTACGTTAGCGGCTTCATTGCTAGATTTGCAATGCAGTAGATGGTAGTGTTTTTTGTGTGAGCGATGCTTCATAGGCCAGCACAAAAAAAGGCGAATGAGTCACCGACTTTGCGACGCTGAAAAAGTGATGATCCAGCAGTCCAGACGGCAAATGCGCTGTGCTACGGACGCGCGACAAATAACTCCCATGATAGGGCAACGCCATGTTTATTCTGAGCGTAGTCGAAGGGTTCAGGATGACATAAGGCGGGGTGTTCAAGGAGTTTTGCTCAAAACGCCAGCTAATATTAGGGGGTTATTTCAACACTTAGTCAACGCTTCTTTTGCATGCTTAATTTGCCTTGCGGATAAATCGTCTCGCCGCGAATTAGTCGGGCAAATTAAGCCGCTGCCGCCGCGCCACCATCCCAACCTTTCGGAATCGAGCCTAGCAGCTTCTTCGTATATTCTTGCTGCGGGTTTAGGTAAATATCATCCGAGTTAGCGACTTCGATGACTTCGCCTTCACTCATCACCATCACTTGGTCAGAGATGTATTTCACCACTGCTAAATCGTGCGAAATAAAGATGTAGCTCATCTGATATTCGTCTTGCAAATCTTGCAGCAAGTTAAGCACCTGCGCTTGTACCGAGACATCTAGCGCTGATACTGACTCATCACAAATCAGCACATCTGGTTTCATGGTGAGGCAACGCGCAATCGCGATACGCTGACGCTGACCACCGGAAAATTCATGCGGATATTTGTAGAACGATACATCGGGCAGGCTGACACGTTTTAACAGCGCCATTGCCATTTGCACGCGCTCTTGCTCATTCGCGCCAATATTGTGGATGGTCATTGGCTCAATCAATATTTGACCAACCGTGAAGCGTGGGTTGAGTGACGCGTATGGATTTTGAAAGACGATTTGAATGCGTCGTTTGTAATTCATCATCTCTTTTTCAGAAAGTTTTAACAAATCCACGCCGTCAAATAACACTTCGCCACCGGATGCGCTGTGTAGGCGCATGAGCGTTAAGCCTACTGTTGTTTTACCTGAGCCCGATTCACCAACGAGGCCAAGCGTTTTGCCGCGAGCGAGTTTGAAGCTTGCGCTTTTGACCGCTGCGACTTCGCGCTTTTTGAAGAGGCCGTCTTTGAGTTGAAATTTTTTCGAGAGATTTTTCACTTCCAGCACAATCTCATCACCCGCCGCATAGCCGCGCGTACGCTGTGCTAAGTTATCAGCACTCAATCCTTCAGGCCGTAAAAAATCCTCAATCACCGGCAAACGTTTTGGCCGCGAATCCACATTCGGGCGGCATGACAATAGCGCTTTGGTGTATGGGTGCTGCGGTGACTCAAAAATACCTTTGGCGGTATTTTTTTCTTTAATCTCACCTTGCTGCATTACCACTACCGTGTCAGCAATTTCACCCACCACTGCTAAATCATGGGTAATAAATAGCACTGACATTTGATGCGTTTGTTGTAGCTTGGCGATTAAATCCAATATTTGTTTTTGAATCGTTACATCCAGCGCGGTGGTTGGCTCATCTGCAATGAGTAGCTTCGGCTCACAGGCGATTGCCATGGCAATCATCACACGCTGCTGCTGGCCGCCTGACATTTCATGCGGAAATGAATGCATGCGAAGTTTTGGCGTGGGGATGCCAACTTCATTCATCAATTCCTCCGCTCTTGCCCATGCTTGCTTATTCGTCATGTTGGTGTGAATACGCAGCACTTCGGCGATTTGATCGCCACAGGTGTAAACAGGATTCAACGACGTCATCGGCTCTTGAAAAATGACCGAAATGTCTTTGCCGCGAATGGCGCGGATTTTGTCTTCTGGTAGCGTGAGTAAATTCGTACCGTTAAAAATAATCTCACTCTCAGGTGCAACGATAGCTTGCTCACGCGGCAGCAGTCTGACAATCGACATGGCAGAGACCGACTTGCCTGAGCCAGATTCGCCGACGAGCGCCACCGTAGAGTTACGCGGCACATCAAACGACACGCCCTTGACCGCCTCAAATATGGTGCCGCCATCTAGACGGAATTTGACGTTAAGGTTTTTGACTTCGAGTAGGTTATCCATGATGCGGGTCTCGTTTCTAGTTAATTCTGATTAGCGTTGCGCATTAGTAATTTTTGAAACCGCCGATGAACGCCGATGCACGCCGATGCACGCCGATAAGATCAAAGTCAAAAACTATGCATGAAATGCTTTTATCGGCGTTCATCGGCGTGTATCGGCGGTTGCAATAAGGTTCATTATTTAATCTTAGGATCCAGCGCGTCTCGAAGTGAATCAGTGAGCATCGAAAACGCTGTGACCAATATCGCCATCGACAATGATGCTGCGACCAATTGCCACCACTTGCCGATGACCAATTCAGACTGCGCCTCAGCCAACATCGTGCCCCATGACACGGAATCAACCGGCACTCCTAGCCCTAAAAACGACAAAATAACTTCAGCTTTAATAAACTGCACCACGTGCTGTGATAGCTGCACTAAGCAAACGTGCGAGACATTCGGCAAGATATGTACAAACATCCGGCGCGTATGTGTCGCACCAATGGCTTGCGCGGCTTTTACGTATTCGCGAGATGAGTGCTTGATGTACTCCGCACGCACCAGGCGATAAATACCCGTCCAGCCAGTGAGCGCCAAAATGAAGATGATGGTGTCTATGCCGCGCTTAAATACCGCCGCGAATGCCAAGATAAGCAGGATGTATGGGATAGACGTAAAGACGTTATAAAACCATTCTAAAAAATCGCCGGTCTTACCGCCCATATAGCCCGATACCGCACCAAGCACCGTGCCGATAAACGTTGCCAAGAGTGCTGCGACTAAGCCAACAAAGATAGAAGTCTCTGCACCCTTAATCGCTTTTTGAATAACATCACGTCCCCATTTATCACCGCCAAATAGTAGCGTGTCGGCGCGAGGTGTTTCGGTGACTTTAATTTCAGCTGTGCGTTTTGCCCATTCTTCATACTTAGGCGCGAGTGGATCAATATCAGTTAAGTCAACATAAGGTACGGTGCTAACTGCGGCTTTCGCGCCCTGCTGCTGTGCTTCTAAATTTTCCGCCCCTTTCATAAAGACTGGGTTGGCGTATGACACGCCGACTTCTTTTGCCCAATTTTTAGCGACGATGCCCGTATAGGAGCCCACCATCATCAAGAGGAAAAAAATCACAATAACCATCGACACCATGCCGATTTTGTCGCGTTTTAAGCGACGCCATGCAAGTGTCCAGAGGCCGGGCGAGGCCTGGTGAAGTGGTGGTGCGGCCACTGGTGTTGGATTCATGACGGCGCTCATCGGATGCTCCTTGGTGATGCAGTTTGTGACTTAAGCTGGTTAATAACGCGTGCGGCACTTCGTAGCAAGCATCCCCCATCCCAACCTTCCCCCAAGGTCTCGGGGGAAGGCTTACTGGTGAATACAATCGAGCGTGATTTGTTTTGAGATGTCATTTGAATGTCACCCTTGGATCAACGGCTTTGTAGAGCACGTCAACTAATAAATTAATCAGCATTGTTACCATCGCCAGATATACCGTGGCCGCTTTAATAACAGGGAAATCAGAACGATTGACTGCAACTAAAATCTCGCGGCCTAGGCCTGGAATGGAGAAGAATGACTCCAACAAAAAAGAGCCGACAAAAATACTTGGCAGTGCAATGCCGACGTTGGTCAAAATCGGAATCATTGCGTTACGCAACACGTGCTTGAGCATTACCTTATTTTCAGAAACGCCTTTGGCGCGTGCGGTGCGCACATAGTCGTTATTAATTTCATCTAAGAAAAAGCTGCGGTATAAACGCAGCGCAGGTGCCAAGCCGACAAATATTGCGAGCATGATGGGCAGTGGCGCGTAGTAACTCACGTTTTTCCAAAAATTCTCACTCCAGCCTTGTACGGGGAACATGCCCCACTTAAAGCCGAAGAAGTACTGCGCAACGATGATGTACACCAAAAACGAAATCGACATCGCGATGGTGCAGAGCATCATGATCATACGATCTGTCAACGAGCCGCGCATGTAGGCCACACCCACAGCGAGTATTAATGCGATGATAGTTTCCAAGACCAACACGGGAATCATGATGGTGAGCGTCGGCCCGATACGGGTGGCTAAAATCTTCGGCACCTCTTCATTGGTGGACCAGGAACGCACAGCTTGGCAGCCACTTGGCGGTGGCGGCTTTACCGTTTTGGGATCTGCCTTCGGGTCAACCTTGGGTGGCTCTGGCTTCTCCGTAAAGCTGCGCCAGGTGCAATTAAAGCCGGTGGCAACTTCAAACGCAAAGTAACCAAGCTGCACGTAAAACGGCTGGTCAACGCCCAACTGTTTACGGATATTTTCGATCTGCTCTTTATTGGTGATTTTGCCCGCCAACTGCAATGCAGGGTCGCCGCCAACTGCATTGAACAGCACAAAGATGAGCAACATCACACCCGCAAGTGTGGGGATCATCTGGAGAATTCTTCTTAATACATAGGCGCCCATGTGCATCCCTTATTTGTAGGTGTTATTGCTACTAACCTCCCCCTTTGAAAAAGAGGGATTGAGGGGGATTGCGTTGAAGCGAAGTGTTGCACATATTTGTGTGTGCAGCGCTCTCCTCAACGCAATCCCTCCCAACCTCCCTTTTTCAAAGGGAGGAGCCTTTCTTTATTGCTCAACATGCTGCGTTTTTTATCGCTATCGCTCCTGCCTGTCTTCCCCCTTTTTCAAAGGGGGATTGAGGGGGATTTTAGTGGTGACGCGCAGTCTATATGTCGACATACAATTGCTTCACCACCGCAATCCCTCCCAACCTCCCTTTTTCAAAGGGAGGAGCCTTCGGTGGGCAGATGAAGCTTGCCACCCTACCCTACAAAACCATTACTGCATCGATTTCTTTTGCAACGCCACATCAATATCCAAATACTTAAAACTGGTAATCAAAATCGGATGTTTTTTATAGCCCAACACCCACGGGTTAATGAAGTGATTAAACAACCTGTGTACGCCAAGTCGCCACGGTGCATTCGCGACAATATTTTTATACATGTCACGATAAATTTTATTTCTGGCGTCACTATTTGGTAGCGCTAATGCTTGTTCGTAGAGTTTGTCATAGACGGGGCTCTTATAGCGCGACTCGTTAGATTGCTCGGTATTAGGCCCATACAATAATTGCAAAAAATTTTGCGCATCGGGGTAGTCCGCTATCCATGCTGAATCCGCCATTTGAAATTGACCAACACGTTTGGCTTTGAGCAGGTCGGCAAATTGCATAGGGGTGGCGTCAATCTTGATGCCTAAGACAGCCATGGATTTTGCCCAAAGTGCGGCCATCTGCCGATAGTCTTCGCCATTAGATTGATATTTATGCGCGATGATGAGTGGCTTGCCGTCAGGGGTTTCGCGAATACCATCGCCGTCACGATCTTTATAGCCGTAGGTCTCCAACAACGCCTTAGCGCGTGCCACATCGTAATTCACATCGCGCGTACGAAATAAGGGATCGTGCCCAACCACGCCCACAGGCACGGGCGTTTCAGCCGCAATCGCCTGATCATGGCGAATGATTTTGACCTCTGCCCTTCTATCGTGGCCCATCACCATCGCGCGCCGGAGTGCAACTTTCTCCGGCGTATATCCGCCGATAAGTTTGTCGTCCATATTAAAAACGTAGTAGGTGATTTCCATTTGTGCATCCGGAAAAACATCCACGCCGCGTTTTTTCATCGCGTCAGATAAGACGCCGTTGGGCAGTAGCTGCGAAATAAAGGCAGCGTTGGTTTCTTCAATCCAATCGTGTTCGTTATTAACAAACGCTAAATAGCGCGGCTGTTCTTCCTCAATCGGATAAATCTCAATGCGATCCACCAACGGTAAGGTCTTTCCCGCAAGCGCCTTGATGACATTCTGATCCCATTTGTCATTGGCATCGGCATACTTAGTATCGAGCGTGTGACCACGATAGTTGGGGTTACGCTCAAGCACAATCTTGGAACGCCTCGTCCACTCTTTCAACACATAAGGCCCGGTGCCGACAGGATGCGCCATCGTGTCTTGACTGTATTTTTCGATGACCTCACGCGCGACGGGCGCTACATTGGGGAGTGCGAAAAAATAAAGGAAATTGTAATCCGGCGCTTTTAACTTAAAGCTGATCGTATATTTATCAAGTAGCTGAATGCCCGCCACAGGTGCATCGTAATCAAACTTGCCTGATTTTTTAGCGCTCTCGGCTAATTCATCAAGTCCGACGATTTTATTTTCAAATAACCATTCGTAGGGCGAGCGATTGGCGGGATCACGAAAACGCTTCACCGCGTACTCCATGTCGCGCGCCACCAGCTCACGCTTTTTACCGCCAAATGCGGCGTCATCGGCAAACAAGATGCCGGGCTTAATACGAAAGGTGTAACGCGTGCCAGCTTCTTCAGGCTCTGGCACGGCAGTGGCGACTTGCGGCGCCAATTTAACAGGACGCGCTAACCAGTCATAAGTGAGGAGCGACTCAAAAATATTCTCACACACGCCAACCGAGTAACGATCATAAATACGCGCGGGATCAAAACCATCCTCAGCCGCACGAAATGAAAATTTGACGACTTTTTTATCGGCAGCGAACGTAAATGTGGGCGTGATGGATACAACAACAACAAGCAACAATAATATAAAACTCGCCATTTGGCGGGCAGTTTGGGGCATAAATTCTTGAAAACGCTCGCTAATAAACGACTTTAACATCAGGGCACTTCTCAAAACTACGTGTCTTCCCGGCGAAGGCCGGGATCCAATTTTGTAAGCTGCTGATGCGTAAAGAAAATTAGACCCCGGCCTTCGCCGGGGCGACAGTTTTTTGAGGTTTTTAGAAGTTCCCATCAAGTTCCTCCCTTTGAAAAAGGGAGGTTAGGAGGGATTGCGTTGATAGAAATAGCACACGGAAGAATAAGAGAATCGCTTCGCCCCAACACAATCCCTCTCAATCCCCCTTTTTCAAAGGGGGAAGCTGAACAGATGTCCATCATGACTGCATTGAAACAACCCATTATTTAATCATTTCATTTTTAACGGCAACATCCATATCCACCATTTTCCACGAGCCGCGCATGGTGGGGTGACGGTGATAGCCAATCATCCACTTGTGGGTCAAATCAGTATCAATGCGGCTCACGCCTAACCGCCACGGCATCAAGGTTAAAAAGATGCGGTTCATTTCGCGATAAACAGCGAGCCGCTCTTCATTCGGCGGCATGGTACGCGCGCGCTCGTAGAGCTTATCAAAGGCCGCACTCTTGAATCGAGAATGGTTGGCTTGACCTGCGTTTGGCCCGTATAGCATGACAAAAAACGCATCAGCATCCGGATAGGATGCGCCCCACGATAGCCGCCAACTCATGAGCTTACCGGCACGCGATTCTTTTAATAAATCAGGCCATTGCGCTTTGGGGAATTGGATATTGATGCCGATGGCATTCATGCTTTTTTTCCAGCCTTCATCGAGATTACGGTCGCGCAATGTGGGCGTGGACGACATTTGAATCACTAACGGCGTGCCATCAGGATTATCGCGAAAGCCGTCACCGTCTTTATCTTTGTAGCCGTATAAATCGAGCAGCGCTTGGGCGCGTGCAGGGTCGTAGTTATTAGTCTCAGTGCGGAAATTTTCGTCATAGCCAAACGCACCTGGTCCAATCGGCGCCTCCGCACCGATGGCTTGATTTTTACGGTTCACCGCGATTTCTTCACCGATGTTATAGCCCAGGCTAAGCGCACGGCGCAGCGCAACTTTATCCGCAGTGTAGCCGCCTACAACCGAGTTTTCCATCGCAAAGTAGGCGTATGTTACTTCCATAGATGGCGTACGACTCACCTGCGCGCCGATCTTCTGTAAATTTTTAGCCAACGCACCATTCGGGTAGGCTTGGTTAATAAAATCGGGATGCACACGATCAATGTAATCGTGCTGCATATTCAAAAACGATAACCAGCGCGGCTGCGTTTCTTCGATCACATAAAACTCAATGCGACCGATCATCGGAATTCGTTTGCCTTTAAGTTTTTTGTAGGTTGCCTGCATTGCGGCGTCATTTGCTGGCGGCTCAGCATCCCAATATTCTTCGCGGAAATTTGGGTTGGCCACCAAAATGGTTTTAGAAGAGCGTTTCCAAAGCTCTAACTTATATGGCCCCGTGCCAACCGGATGCGCCATGATGTCGGTACCATATTTCTCCACAACCTCGCGCGCCACAACACCAGTGACGTTGTTATAAGCGAGCATGTAGAGAAAATTGTAATCTGGTGCAACAAGTCGTATCCGAAGCGTGTAGCGATCAACCACTTCTAAGCCTTCAGCAGGCATATCAAAATCAAACTTACCGGTATCGCGTTGGCGCTGTTTTAATTTTTCCATCCCAACAATTTTGTTGTCGAGAAATTGCAAGTTAGGCGATTTGGTTTTGTTATCAAAGACGCGCTTCATGCTGTAGGCTAAATCTGCGGCGACCACTTCGCGCTTTTTGCCTTCAAATGCCGCATCGTCGGCAAAGTAAATGCCCTTCTTAAATTTGAGTGTGTACGTCAAACCATCAGCGGATACCTCTGGCATCGACTCAAGCAAATTGGGCTTGAGTTTGAGCGGGCGCGCAAGATAGTCATACGTAAGCGGTGTATCAAAAATATTTGAAAACACATATTGCGAATACCAGTCGGATGTTTGTGGTGGATCAAATCCCGTTTCAGCGGATTCAAACGCCCAGCGCAATACTTTGTTCGGGTCTGCTTGAGCAGAGGCTAGAGACATAAAGCATAAAGTGCATGCTAGTAGGGCGAATTGGAGAATAAATGCTTGGATGTGCCCGCCAATAGGCGACTTTATAATCATTGCTGTTTTCACCGTCTCGCCTCAAATTCGCGCATCAGCGGTACATCCACATCAACAAAGCGCCACCATGATTGCGACTGCACGGGTGGCCGACGAAAGCCAATCACGTAGGGGTAATAGAGGTCCGTCAAGATACGATGTACATTGACTTTCATCGGCGCAAAGACGGTCAAGATGCGCGCCATTTCTTGGTAGAGCTTGGTACGTTCAGGCGTATCACCTAGTTTCTCAGAGGCTTCGAATAATTTATCGTAAGCGTCATTTTTAAAGCGTGAACGATTGCCCTTAAATCCCGAATTTGGTCCGTAGTAGGTTTGTAGCCACGTATCGGCGACGGGTGTGGTGGCAGAGCCCCCAAGCTGCCACATCATGAGCTTGCCGGCGTTAGATTCTTTTAAGTGATCCGGCCATTTACCTTTGCGCACTTGCAGCTTTAGGCCAATGGCGTCCATTGAGCGCGTCCACAATTCATCGTACTGTTTATCGCGCTCGGTCGGTGTGGAATAGTAGAGCAACACCAACGGCTTACCGTCGGGCGTTTCGCGATAGCCATCGCCATCAATATCTTTATAGCCAAATAAATCGAGCAAGGCTTTTGATTTAGCCGGGTCGTACTCACCGATGGTAGTGCGAAAATTTGGATCATAGCCCTGCACGCCCGGTGCGTATGGCGTGTTGGCCGGTATGGCTTGGCCTTTACGAATAATATTGATTTCATCCTCGGTTTTATAGCCGAGTGAAATAGCACGCCGCAGTGCAATTTTATCTTTGGTGTAGCCGCCAACAAGTGGGTCTTCCATATTGAAATAGACAAAGTGAATGTCGAGGGCTGCGACTTGCTGCATTTGAATGCCCTGCTTTTTTAAACCAGGTGCGATGACATTTCCTGGAAATGCCATGTTGGCAAAATCTTCTGGAAATAACCACATCACATCAAATTCATTATTTAAGAACGCTAAATAGCGCGGCTGACGTTCCTCAACAATCGCCACTTCTATGCGATGTACTTGCGGTATTCGTTTGCCTTTCATCTTGGCGAGTATTCCTTGGCCTATTACGTCATCTGCGGCGGGCTCGCCTTCAAAGTAGGCCTCACGAAAATTAGGGTTGTACTCAAACACCATGCGCGACGCACGTTTCCATGTGGTGAGCTTATAAGCACCCGTACCAACTGGATGCGAGCCAATATCGGCGCCATATTTCTCCACCACTTCGCGCGCCACTGCACAAGCGACACGGCAATCAGTCAAGGCAAAAATAAAGCCAGGCTTTGGGTCGTTTAACTTGATTTGAAACGTGTAGCGATCGAGCGCGCGTAAGCCTTCTAGTGGCGTGTCGTAATCCATCTTGTTCGCTTTACGCACGCGCTTCATGAATTCTTCAGAGCCGACAATGTAGCCATCTACCTCAGCTAATAGCGGCGCCGATAATGCAGGGTCAAATAGCCGCTTTAGCGAATAGACATAATCTTCAGCAACTAACTCACGCTTTTTACCGCCGAAGACTTCATGGTCAGCAAAATAAATGCCGGGCTTCACACGAAAAATATAATTGCGATAGTCCTCAGAGACTTCCGGCATCGACGCCAAGGTGTTAGGTACGGCCTTGAGTGGGCGTGCTAAATAGTCATAACGCAGCGGCGTATCAAAAATAGCGTTATGCACGATGGTGGAATACACATCTGAGACCTTGTGCGGGTCCATGCTGGTCTCGGCGATTTCGAATGCGTAGCGAATAACTTTATTTTTATCAGGTGCATAGGGCGTTTGCGCGACAACCGTAATTGAAACAAAGCTGACGAGTGCTGCACAGGTGGCGATGAAAAATCTGCTAAAAAATAATCGTAAAAACAATGACATGGCAGCTACCTAGTTACACTGAAAAAAACGTTAATGGTTTGAGAAGCATGGTTAAAAAGTAACGCGCACTATACCTTGTGTGACAATCATTTGACACGCCCAGCAAGCTGCATCATGACATAAGATTCATACGAACAACCAGCATTTTTAGTTTGTCTTCGTTCTCGGCCTTAACAAAATAGCCGACTCATTTACTCAACTTTTCATTGAGCTGCATGAACGCGGCAAAAACCTCATCAGGTGAAATATCAGCGACAGTCAAAGACGGCTTTTGCAGCGCAACATAAGCCACGCCCCACGGATGCCAGCGTTTCACTTCCGAGTCACCAAAAAGAGCAACCACGGGTTTACCAAGCCCTGCCGCCACATGCAGCGCGCCGCCATCGGCACAAATCACCATATCGACGAAGGCCATTTGATTAATCAAATCACGCAGCGAAGCAGTTGGGCTAGGTGTAATGCTTAAGGCCAATGGTTTTAATGCGGCAAGTATCACTGCGGCTTTGTCATCATCGCCCGGATGCAGTGGGTCATCGGTCGCGCCGGGTGACCAAAATAGTGTGATGTCGGCATGAATATGCAGTAATTTTATGAGTGCAATAAACGCCTCCGCCGACCATTGTTGCGAGGGTTTGCGCGCGCTGATATGTATGCCGATACGTTTAGTGGCGCTGGTCACGCTGGGCACATTAGGCGTTGCTGGGTACACCACGCAGGGTGGCACCAGCGCGGGCGAGGTGTCGATCCCAAACGCGCTGGCAAGTAGGAAAATATATTGCCCTTGCTGCAAATGGTCTGTGTTCGCCTTGGAGATCACCACATCCAGCCCCGCTGATGCCCCATTGGCGTGTTCAAAGCCGATGATACGGGTGGCGTGATTGAACCCACGTATGAACTTGGCAAGGCGAATATTACGCGGCAAATAACCCATTTCAGCGAGCACAATATCGTCAAACGATACAGCACGAAGCTTGACAAATAGCAGCATCTGTTTGAGACGCTCACGAAACATGTTAAAAAAACCGCCTGCGTGCTTTCCCTTGGTATAAATATGCAGCTGATTTAAGGCCGGATTACCCGCCAGCACAGGCGCGTTGTATGAAGTCACCAGTGCAGCAATATAGACATCTGGCATGGCGCGACGCAGCGCTGTGATGAGCGGCGTGGTCAAAATTAGGTCGCCAATATTGTCGCGGCGGATGATGAGGATTCGGCGGGGCATAAATTTCAGGGGTTGATTGGGCTAAACTTGGCGCTCATTTTACGTCTTACGAGGGCAACATCATGGGTTTTCTCGACAACAAAAAAATTCTAATTACCGGATTACTTTCAAATCGCTCCATTGCATATGGTATCGCCAAAGCGATGCAGCGTGAGGGTGCGACCTTGGCGTTTACTTATGCGGGCGACGGTATTCGTGATCGCGTGATTAAGCTGGCGGGTGATTTCGACAATAAATTAGTATTGCCTTGTGACGTTACAAAAGATGATGAAATAGCCGCGTGTTTTGATTCTCTCAAAACCGAATGGGGCAATTTTGATGGCTTTGTACACGCGATTGCGTTTGCACCAAAAGAAGCGATTGCGGGGGATTTTTTAGAGGGCATTACGCGCGAAAATTTTCGTATTGCGCATGACATTTCGAGCTATAGCTTTGCTGCGATGGCCAAGGCAGCGCTGCCGACACTTAACCCGACTGCTGCACTCTTAACACTTTCATATTTAGGTGCAGAACGCGTCGTGCCTAACTACAACACCATGGGCACGGCGAAGGCGAGCTTAGAAGCCGTTACGCGTTATTTGGCCGCCAGCCTAGGCCCGCGTGGCATCCGGGCCAATGCGATATCGGCTGGGCCGATTAAAACGCTTGCCGCAGCCGGTATTTCAGGCTTTCGCGAAATGCTGAGTTTTTTTGAATCACAAGCACCACTGCGCCGTGGCGTAACGCAAGAAGAAGTTGGCAATGTCGCCGCATTTTTGATGAGTGATTTAGCCAGCGGTGTAACAGGTGAAGTGACTTATGTGGATTGCGGCTTTAACACGGTGGTGTCTGGGATGCCACAGTAAAGCTGTCATCCCGAGCCCTTCGACTACGCTCAGGATAAACATGACTGCGTCATGCCGAGGGATATGCTGTTTCGCTGTACGACGTAAAAACGAAAGCATATCCCTCGGCAATGCTCTGGATGAACAAATTATTTGCCTTATTTAATGGCTGATTCAATAGATATTTTTACTGGGAACTTCTAAAAACCTCAAAAAACTGTCGCCCCGGCGAAGGCCGGGGTCTAATTTTCTTTACGCATCAGCAGCTTACAAAATTGGATCCCGGCCTTCGCCGGGAAGACACGTGGTTTTGAGAAGTGCCCTACTGATAAACCCCTTATTCGGCGGATATTTTGAAGCAATATTGCTCTAAAGTGCCCGCCCCTACTAGACTTTACCAAATTAAATTATGAAAATTTTTCAACATCGCGTCGCGGTAATCACTGGCGCAGGCTCAGGCTTTGGTCGAGAATTTGCCTTAATGAGCGCGTCCCTCGGCATGAAATGCGTATTAGCGGATGTGATGGAAGCGCCACTCGCTGAAACCGTTGCGATGCTGAAAGAAAAAAATGCGGAAGTTGTCAGCATGCGTTGTGACGTCAGTGTTGGCGCTGATATAGAAGCACTCGCCAACTTAGCGATGGATAGTTACGGTGTAGTCAATGTCGTGTTTAACAATGCAGGCGTTGGCTCCGGCGGCCTCATTTGGGAAAACACCGTTAAAGATTGGGAGTGGGTACTGGGTGTAAACGTATGGGGTGTGATTCACGGTGTGCGTGCATTCACGCCACTGATGTTGGCGGCAGCAAAAGCAGACCCTAATTATGAGGGCTATATCGTCAACACCGCCTCGATGGCTGGGCTGCTTTCGCCGCCCTTGATGGGCGCATACAACGCATCAAAACACGCAGTAGTTGCGTTGACCGAAACGTTATTTCAAGACCTAATCGTCGCGCAAAAAACGGATGATGGTAGCGCGCAAAAAATTAATTGCAGCGTACTGTGTCCGGCGTTTGTGCCCACCGGCATTAGCAAATCGCATCGCTCGCGCCCCACTGATATGCAAAATACAGAAACACCAACTGCGTCTATGATGCTAGCGCAATCAATGACGCACAAAGCGGTAAGCTCGGGCAAATTATCGGCAGCCGATGTAGCACAAATAACCTTTGATGCCATTCGCGAAAACAAATTTTATATCCTTACTCACCCCAAAATAATGGCGACTGTGCAGATGCGTTTGGATGATATTGCAACATTGTCAAACCCGCGCGATCCATTTGCACTCAAAACCGATGCAAGACCGCAATTGGATAACCTAGGGTAATCCAGCGCGACATCATTGCCGCATCACAACACTGTATCTGGCGTTGCCATCGCTTTTAATAGGGTGTGCGTTTGACCGTCTCGGGTTCTGAGGTCAAACCACCACATCGCGCCTTTTTTGACACTCACATAGCCATCAACACCGTTGATTAACTGCGCGGCTACCATGCCAAGTGTTGGTTGATGGCCAACAACAATGACATTGCACTGGTTAGCTGGCCAATTTGCGGCGGCAATGATGGCGCTTGAAGGCGCATCTGGCGCGATGCTATGAATTGTGACAATTGGCAAGCCTAACGCCGCTGCTGTTTGTTGTGCACGATTAGCGGGGCTGGCAACGACTTGCCAATCGACGATCTCATCTTGTAATTGGCTATGCAGCCATGCTGACATATGAGCGGCTTGCTTTTTACCTTTCGGGGTTAAGTTCCGCAACAGGTCAGAGGCGGCTTCATCTTCCGCTTCTGCGTGCCGCCAAAGAATTAATTGCATCTTGCCTCCACCTTTTATATTTGACAATACACTTAACAATATTGTGCGAATGCACATCGCCATTAGGCTACCGAGTTGTTACCATTTAGGCAAGCCGCAAAGGTGCTTTGCACAAACCTAGACGAAACAGGTAAACTTTTGAATTGTTTTGGCGTTGTAGTGATGTCACAAATGTCACGCGCATGCCATCAATTGTCTTTATCTGCCGGCCTTAACGTGGCTACTATTTTTTTGCAGCACATTGTTTTCCATACAACAAAACCTGAGGAGCACTTCGCATGACCAATACGTCTAAAATTGCAAAACTAGTTGGCGGACTTTTCGCTGGCGCCATCCTAGCCACACCGGTAATCGCCCAAGACTTAACCGGCACCATGAAAAAAATTAAAGAAACCGGCACGATCACTATCGGTCACCGCGAATCGTCAATTCCGTTTTCATACCTTGACGATAAGCAGCAGCCTATCGGCTACTCAATGGATTTATGCAGCAAAGTTGTTGACGCCGTTAAAAAAGAATTAAAGCTGCCAAATTTGGCTGTGAAATTACAACCTGTGACATCATCAAACCGTATTCCATTAATGCAGAACGGCACCATTGATTTAGAGTGTGGCTCGACAACAAATTCCGTTGTTCGCCAAAAAGAAGTTGCGTTCGGCAATACAACTTTTGTCATCAACGTCACTGCTGCCGTTAAGAAATCATCTGGTATTAAATCGTTTGCTGATATGAATGGCAAGACTGTTTCCACCACATCAGGCACCACTGCCGTTCCACTCATTAAGAAATATGAGAAAGCAAAAAATGCAGATGTAAAAGAAATCTACGGCAAAGACCATGCTGAGTCGTTCTTGTTGCTTGCTGATGATCGCGTAGTAGCTTTTGTTATGGATGACATCCTTTTGGCGGGTCAGATTGCAAACAGCAAAGCACCTGGCGACTATATGATTTTGAACGAGTCACTGCGCGTTGAGCCATATGGCATCATGCTACGCAAAGATGACCCACAATTCAAAGCAGTTGTTGACACCACGTTGGCTGGCTTAATGAAATCAGGTGAAATTGAAAAAATCTACACGAAGTGGTACATGAGCGCAATTCCACCAAAGAACGTTAATTTGAATTTCCCAGCAAGCGCAGCACTCAAAGCTGCATTCGCTGCACCGAATGACAAGGGCGTTGAATAAGTCATCGTCGTCACGTAAATAAGTAAATTTGCACCAAGCCGATGCGCCGAAAGGCGCATCGGCTTTTTTACGCGCCCATTTTGTGCAAGTTGATGTTGCTGAAGAATGCTGCAACCGCACAATCACATTCGATTTGAAATGCGTTCGCGATGTGTGGCATATTGGCAATAAGTTCAAAAAAATAAAAAATTATTTGCAATCCTTGTTCAGCCACTAGGGATTGTTGTACTGACCGACGCCCTTGTATTGCATCACCACACATCACAAAGGAAGATCATGTTGGATATATTTTTTCAAGCCTCATCTGAGGGCGAACCATTGTGGTGGGAAATGCTGCTATCTGGCTTAGGCTGGACGCTCGCCACCGCTGCCGTCGCATGGGTCATCGCCTTCTCGGTAGGCTCCGTCCTCGGCGTGATCCGCACCATGAAAAATAAATGGCTGGTTAACCTTGGCAACGCCTACGTTGAACTATTTCGTAATATCCCGCTGCTGGTGCAATTTTTTGTTTGGTATTTTGTGATTCCGGGCATCTTCCCGCCAGTTAAGGCGATGGTGATTGCGATGGATCCCACCACCCATCAATTTTTGACCGCCTGTGTTTGTCTTGGACTTTTCACCTCTGCGCGTATTTCTGAGCAAGTGCGTTCGGGCATCGGCTCTATCTCAACGGGTCAGCGTAATGCGGGCTATGCGCTAGGCTTAACGGAGGCGCAAACCTATAGGCATGTTTTGCTGCCGATGGCGTATCGCATCATCATTCCGCCATTGACCTCTGAGACGATGAATTTGATTAAAAACACCGCCACCGCATTTTCTATCGGCTTGGTGGAATTATTTTTCCGCACCCGCGAGATGGGTGAACAGACATTTCAATACTTCCACGCTTTCGGCGCGGCCACGCTCGTCTACATCACTATTGCGATGACAGCCAACATCATCATGGGCATTATTGAGCGCAAAGTCGCTGTGCCGGGCTACATCATGGGAGGCAAATAATCATGGGTGATCTCGAATTCGGCGCCGTCTTTAACGCGTGGCCTTTTCTCTGGAAAGGTTTGCAATACACCATACAACTCACGTTTACGGCAGCCATTGGCGGCATCATTTTCGGTACTTTATTGGCGATGGCGCGTTTATCGTCTATCAAGCCATTGTCGATGGCCGCCGCAGGCTATGTGAATTTGATGCGCTCGATTCCTTTGCTACTGGTGATTTTTTGGTTTTTCTTTTTAGCACCTGTTATCGCACAAGCCATCACTGGCGCAGAAAGGCCACCCTCCATCGGCGCGGATAAGTCGGCATTTATTACCTTCATCATGTTTGAGGCGGCGTATTTTTGCGAAATCATGCGCGCGGGTATTCAGAGTATTGCCAAGGGCCAAGTTAATGCAGGCTATGCATTAGGCTTTACCTACTGGCAAAGCATGAGCTTAGTGGTGTTGCCGCAGGCGTTTCGTAATATGCTGCCGATATTGCTCACGCAGACAATCGTGCTATTTCAGGACGCCTCACTCGTCTCACTTTTAAATGTGACTGACTTCGTGGGTGCTGCATCAAAAATCGCGCAACGTGATTCACGTTTAGTCGAATTTTATATTGCGGTCGCGGTAGTGTATTTCGTGCTCTGCTTCGCGCTTTCGTTTGCAGTGAAGCGCTTGCAAGTCAAAATCGCCATCATCCGCTAACGACATATAAAAAAATCCAAGGAAAAATCATGATTGAAATTAAAAATATCTCTAAGTGGTACGGCGACAAACAAGTATTGATTGATTGCTCAACCAATGTGAGCAAAGGCGAAGTCGTGGTGGTATGCGGACCATCAGGCTCTGGCAAATCGACACTCATTAAATGTGTAAACGGACTAGAGCCTTTCCAAAAAGGCGATATTGTCGTGAATGGTCAATCCTTAATCGCCAAAGAGACCAACCTTTCCACGTTACGCTCCAAAGTCGGCATGGTGTTTCAAAATTTTGAATTGTTCCCACACATGAGCGTGACTAAAAACCTCTGCATCGCGCAAATGAAAGTCTTAAAGCGTTCTGAGGAAGAGGCGCGCGATAAAGGCTTAAAACTGCTGGATCGCGTCGGCTTGATTGAGCACAAAGATAAATTTCCAGGTCAGCTCTCAGGTGGGCAACAACAACGCGTGGCGATTGCCAGAGCCTTGTCGATGGATCCAATCTGTATGCTCTTTGACGAGCCGACTTCTGCCCTTGACCCTGAAATGATTAACGAAGTACTCGACGTGATGGTGGAGCTCGCTAAAGAAGGCATGACCATGATGTGCGTAACCCACGAAATGGGATTCGCTAAAAAAGTCGCGCACCGCGTGATATTTATGGAAAAAGGCGGCTCGATACTGGAAGACTGCACCAAAGATGAATTTTTCGGCTCGCCACGTAAGCAGCGCACACAAGATTTCTTGTCGAAGATTTTGCATAACTAAGTTTTGTTATGGATGAGGTACAAAACATTTAACCGCCGATGGACGCCGATAGACGCCGATAAAAGCAAATCATTTATAAACTTGTCATACTGATCGCGGCCAACTTAATGAAGCTTTTGACTTTATCGGCGTGTATCGGCGTCCATCGGCGGTTACAAAAATTATTACACTTATTTGTATTCATCTGTGGCAAAAAAGCTTTTCTTTCCCACGAAAACACACTTCCTTATGCCAGTAATCGAAATTCACCATCCGTTGGTGCGGCACAAAATTGGCTTACTCCGCGACAAAAACATCTCAACCAAGAGTTTTCGTGAAATCACGCAGGAACTGGGGCGTTTACTCGCCTATGAGGCGTGCCGCGACTTCAAGTTAGAAAAAACCACCATCGAAGGCTGGTGTGGCACCGTGACCATCGAACAAATTGAAGGCAAAAAAGTCACGCTTGTGCCAATTTTGCGGGCGGGTTTGGGCATGTTAGATGGTGTTTTGGATGTTATTCCGTCGGCCAAAGTCAGCGTGGTGGGCATCGCACGAAACCATCAAACCCTAGCACCAGAGCCGTATTTGGAGCGATTTGTAGGCAAGCTGGATGAACGCACCGCAATCATCCTAGACCCGATGTTAGCTACCGCTGGCTCAATGATTGCCACCATTGATATGCTCAAAAAGGCTGGGGCTAAACGCATCAAAGGTCTGGTGCTGGTCGCCGCACCAGAAGGCATTGCGCGGCTAGAACTGGCACATCCTGACGTCGAAATATTCACTGCTGCGATTGATTCGCACTTAAATGATGTTGGCTACATCATCCCAGGGCTTGGTGACGCTGGCGATAAGATTTTTGGCACAAAATAGGGTTGCAAACACTGCAAAAGAATGCGGAAACACAAATTCACAACAAGTGTGTATAAATTCATAGCGTATCTGGCAATACCTCCTTAGAATCTAGTCCAAATGCCTACATACTCCACTTCCAGAAATAACCGCGCTTATTCCAGTCTGGCTAGTTTGTTTTTAATCGCCATTCTGCATTTGTTGCCCTCCATCGCTGACGCTCAAATCGTTCGGCCGTTTAACTCGCGATTTTCAGTTAATACCAACGGTGATGTTGCGCTTGCCGGCAATATGATCGCGCACTGCCCATTGACAGATCCAGCAATGCCCTCCGGTAATGCTGCCTGCCAAACGGCGCGCGGCAATGGCGGCGGCAATGACAATGACTTCACAATGGCCTATGTCAATATTGATCCGGGCGCAGGTCGTTTCGCGTCGTCAAGAGCAAATCTAAATATCCCGCCCAGTTCCACCGTACTGTGGGCGGGATTGTATTGGGGTGGGTCTGCAGACACGACAGAAGTGGGTCGCAATCAAATGCAATTGCGCACCCCAGCGGGGTCAGGTTACAACATCATCAATGCACAACAGTTTGATATATTTAATGCCGGTGGTCAGATTGGCAATACGTATGCAAGCTTTGCCAATGTCACCACATTGGTACAAGCGGGTGGTACCGGTGATTATTTTGGGGCAAACGTCGTATTTACATCAAATGTAAATCGTTATGCGGGCTGGGCATTGTTTGTGGTGTTTGAAAATTTCACCCTGCCGCTACGCAATTTATCGATATTTGATGGCTACATTCACGTTAATGCTACGAATGCTGTAACCGTCCCAGTCAGTGGATTTTTAACCCCTTTTTCAGGACCTATCGTATCGCGCATTGGCGTACTCGGGTTTGATGGTGATCGTAGTTTTAATGGCGATACATTACAAATCAATGGTGTCAATACACCAGCGGTAGAAGGAGGCGCGCTAGATAACTTTTTCCGCTCCTCAAACAATGACCTTGGCGTTATCAACACTAACCGTTTCCCAAATTGGGGAAATATGCTTGGCATGGATTTGCTGCGCGTAAATACGCCGCCCGGCGCCATTCTCAATGGCCAAACCAGTGCAACTATTCGTGTGGTATCCACCAATGAGACTGTGCTCGTCCCGGTGATTTCGTTTATCACCGACATTTATGTTCCCATCATCACGCCTAACATTGTTAAAACGTTCACCGATGTGAATGGGGGCGATCTACTACCAGGAGACGTGATCCGCTGGACAATTTCGTTAAGTAATACCGGTTTTGATACGGGTACGGGGCTCATTCTGACTGACAATATTCCCGCCTTTACGACCTACGTACCGGGCAGCTTACGCATTGTAACGGGGGCCAATTCTGCGCCACCAACTAAAACTGATATGGCTGGGGACGATCAAGCGGAATACATCGACATGCCAGGCCCGCCACGCGTCGTGTTTAGATTAGGTGCTGGCGCAACAACTACGCTGGGCGGCAACTTGCCCTTTACTGCGTCTACCTCCATCACATTTGATACCACCTTAAATCAAGATACGCCCGCTGGCACGCTTATTACTAATTCCGCAGGCATCGTCTATTCAGGGCAGACCATTGGCGCTATGTTCTCGGCGAGCAGCGCTGCCGCTGCCGCCGGTATTCGCGCAGCGCCTACTGTCGTTAAATCGTTTAGCCCTACGCCGATTAATTTAGGCAACAACTCCGTATTAACGGTCGTTATTACCAACCCCTCTAACAATACAGGCGGGCTAAATACATTGTCTCTCACAGACACTTATCCGGCAGGCTTTGTCAATGCCATGATGCCAAACCCAACGATCACCTGTAGTAGCGGCTCAAGCGGTTCTATCGCCGCCGGCACGGGTGTGGCAGGTGGCAATACCATTGGCATTTCAAGTGGCAGCATCGCCTTGGGCGGCAGTTGCACTATTACGGTTACCGTTACCGGTACGGCGAATGGCAACCACTTAAATGCCATTACTGCCGTTAACTATAACGGCGGCAGCGCGATCTTGAGCAATACCACTGCAACCCTATCCGTGGGTAAACCAGGCATTGCCAAGGCATTTGGCGCGGCGCAAGTTGTTGCCAATGTGCCCACCACAATGACTATTACTTTGAATAATCCGCTAGGCGTGCCATTAACCAACGTCGCCTTTACCGATAGTTTCCCCATGGGGCTGCAAATAGCACCCACGCCAGGCTTAACGAACACTTGCGGTGGCACGGTATCCCCTGGCGCGATGGCGGGTAATACCGCGCTTAATTTAGCGAGTGGCGGCATTGCTGCCTTTGGCACTTGCGTCATTACCGTCAACGTTATCGGCACAACCGGTGGCATCAAATTAAATACGACGTCAGGCGTATCTTCATTAGAGACAGGTACAGCTGGCGCGCCCGCGAGTGCCACCGTAGATGTAATCGCCAACCCAGTTGCGACCAAAACATTTTCTCCCCCGTCAGTGGCTCAAAACGGGTTATCCACGCTGACTATCGTTGTCACTAACCCAAACGCCGCGCTCACGATGACAGGCGTGGCCTTTACGGATACCTATCCTGCAGGCGCACCCGCAGGCGCTATGCAAAATGCCTCCCCCGCAAATACCACTATCAACTGTACGGCGGGCTCTAGTGCAACCTTAGTCGGCGGTGTAGCGCTTGGTAATACGCTTGGCATCAGTGCGGCGACCTTGGCGCCAAATGGTAACTGTACGTTATCCGTCAGCGTTCGAAGTACCAACCTCCCTGCGCCTACCAATACGTTTGCTAATAGTACGGGCGCTATCACCACCACCAATGCTGGTACAGGCGCGGCAGCCGTCGCTAATTTAGTTGTCACCACCGTGGCGCCACCAACGATTGCGAAATCATTTTCGCCGGTCAATATTCAAGAAAATGGCACATCCACGTTAACGATTACGCTGACCAACCCGAGCGCAACAGCAACCATCAACGGCATTATTTTTAATGACGCCTACCCTTCGAATATCACCAATGCCTCCGCACCAACATTCATGTGTACGGGCGTTGGCAGCACGCTTACCTTAACCGGCGTGATGGGCGGTACAAATGTAGGCTCTTCAACCGGCGTATTAGGGCCGAGTGGGGTTTGTACGGTGACCGTGAGCGTAACGAGCAGTGTTTCAGCGAGCTATTTCAACTCAACCGGCACGGTACAAACGAGTAATGCGGGCGTGCAACTGACCGCAGCTACTGCAACGCTTAATGTACTAACACCGCCTGAATTGGTGAAATCATTTACCAATGCCGTTATTAGTACTGGTGCCACAACCACCATGCGATTCACTATTAACAATCCGAATACAGTTGGCATCACTGGTGTTGCTGTGAGCGACACATTGCCTGCTGGCTTAACGGCGGTAAATGGAACGACGGCAAATCTTTGTGGCACTGGCTCGTCGTTGGTCATTGCGGGCATGTCACCTTCGCAAACAGTCACACTCACCGGTGGCATTATTGCGGCAGCGTCAAATTGCATTATCAACACCACGGTAACAGGTGCAACCGCTGGCATTAAAAATAACACCACCGGACCAGTCAGCGCGACCGGCCCCACAGCATTGACTGGTGTTGCCTCAAACACCGCGTCGGTCTTAGTTGGTTTACCTTCAATTGCTAAATCCTTTTTAGTGGCTAGTGTCGCCTTTGGTGGCACGGCCACCATGCGCTTCACCATCACCAACGTAGGCACAGCGGTGACGGGTCTTGCCTTTAATGATCCATTGCCAACCGGCTTAACCGCAGTGAATGGCACAACCGCTACTTGTGGCGGAATGCTCACGGTGACAGGTGGTAATACGTTAACCTTTACGGGCGGCAGTCTTGCTGCGAACGGCACCTGCAATATCGATGTTACTGTCACTGGCGTGACCGTTGGTTTATGGCCGAATCAAACCACCGCGCTCACCTCCAGCCTCGGCACAGGCAGCCCAAGTAATACCGCAGTAATTGTGGTTAATGCACCGCCGAGTATTTCAAAATCTTTTTCAACCTCCGCCATCCCGTTGGCTGGTACAGCAACACTTAGCATTGTCATTACTAACCCAAATAACACCATTAGCTTTACCGGTGTTGCCTTCACCGACTCACTGCCTTCTGGCTTAACTGCCGTCAACGGCGCGACTGCGGTCTGTGGTGGTAGTTTAGTAATTACTGGCACCAACTTACTCACCTTCACGGGCGGTGTATTGGCTTCAGGCTCGTCATGCACCATCATGGTGACGGTGACTGGCGCAACAGCTGGTATCAAAAATAACACCACGACCGCTATTTCATCAACACAAGGCGGCACCGGTAGCGTGAGTAATACCGCCACGATTACGGTGGCACCAACTGCACCCACTATCGCCAAGTCGTTTTTGCCAACATCTATCGCTATTGGTGACACCTCTGTGATGAGCTTCACCTTGGCTAATAGCAATACAGCAGCGGCATTAACCGGCATTGCCTTTACAGACACACTCCCCGCTGGTCTAACGGCGGTCAACGGCAGTAATATGTTTTGCGGTGGCACATTGGCGGTCAGTGGTGGCAATACGCTGGTATTTACAGGTGGCACATTAACGCCTTCTTCTAACTGCACGATCACCGTGACCGTCACCGGTGTAACAGCGGGCATGAAAAATAACACCACGACCGCCATCTCCTCCACCCAAACAGGTGCTGGTGCAACGTCTAATACCGCTGTGTTGACGGTACAAGCGCTGCCCGATTTGACCATCGGCAAAACGCACGTTGGTAATTTCACGCAAGGCCAAGTTGGTGCAACTTACTCTATTTTGGTTGCCAATATTGGTAGTTCACCTAAGCCAGCTGCCACGACGGTAACAGTAGTAGATACGCTACCAGTGGGGCTCACCGCCACAGCCATTTCAGGAACAGGCTGGACATGCGTCTTAATGACACTCACCTGCACCCGTACCGATGTCTTAATTGCGAGCGCAAGCTATCCGCTCATCACCGTTACCGTAAACGTTAACGCGCAAACCACATTAGTAAACAATGTGGCGACGGTATCGAATGCTGGCACGGACAGTGATTTGGGAAACAACACCGCAATAGACCCGACCATTATTTTGGCGCCTGATTTAACACTCGCCAAGACCCATGTCGGTAACTTTACCGTTGGCACGAATGGTGTATTTACACTAACGCCACGAAATGTCCTTGGTAGCGCCCCTACCATCGGCGTTATTACCATCGTAGATACCTTGCCGGCTGGTTTAACGTTTGTCACTGGTACTGGCACTGGCTGGACTTGTAGCGCCGTGATGCAGGTTGTCACTTGTACATCAAGTACGGTTATCGCAACGGGTATGTCCGGCAATCCAATCACGCTGACGGTAGCCGTTGGTGCGATGGCTGTTCCAGGCTTTACCAATACGGCAGTCATTAGTGGCGGTGCCGAGCCAGCTTCAAATAACCCGAATAACACCGCCATCGACATGGTTGTGGCGAATATGCTTGGCACCAATACCTTTACGACGGATGGCGCGCTTTCTGGTCCGCCCGGCGCGAGCTTGCTTTATACGCACACTTTTAATGCAGGGCTTGCGGGCAATGTGACCTTTAGCACAACCGATACACCTTCACCGATGGTAATGGGTTGGACCACGCAGCTTTATCGTGATACTAACTGCGATGGCCTACTTAATGGCATTGAAGGGGCGATGGTGTTAGCGGCGGCCGTTGCGACAATGCCTGGCGATCAAGTTTGCATCATTGTTAAATCCAACATTCCGGCGAATGCGCCACAGGGCGCACAAAACGTGATTAATGTCACGTCGACATTTGTGCCGACTATGGGCGCTACCACCACGCTCACCCGGGTAGATATCACCACTGTTGGCACAACCGGTAGCGGCTTAACGCTCTCTAAATCGGTGCGTAATGTGACGCAAGGCGGTGCAGCGGTGACATCCAACACCGCAAGGCCACTGGATCTACTCGAATATCGCATCACATACACAAACGTTTCCGCCTTTAGCTTAAACAATATTGTTATCAACGACGGCACGCCAGCCTTTTCTGGATTTACGAGTGCTAGCTGCATCATGCCGCTACCAATGATGGTGACGGTTTGCAACGTCAGCGTACAGCCAGCCGTGAATATGGGCGGTCCAATTCAATGGAGCCTCACCGGAATACTGTTACCGATGCAAACCGGTACAGTTGCTTTCACTGTGACCGTTAAGTAAAACCATAAACTCGTTTATTGACGGGCAGTGTGAAGCATTTATTGCTTAAAACACCCGCCAATAGGCGAGTTTCTAACATAAAAAAAGCCCCGCGATGCGGGGCTTTTTTATTCAACGTCTAGTAGTCATTCAACTTACGTGCAGTACTATGCCGCTTCGCGCGACGCCTTCTTGCGCTCATGCTCAAGTAAGAAACGCTTACGAATACGAATGGTCTTCGGTGTGATTTCGACCAATTCATCATCTTCAATCATCTCAATGGCAGATTCCAGCGTAATCTGAATTGGCGGTACGAGGGCAACGGCTTCGTCAGTACCGGACGAACGTACGTTGGTAAGCTGCTTACCTTTGATCGGGTTCACCACCAAATCATTGTCACGGCTATGCAAGCCTACCACCATACCTTCATACAAGCGGTCGCCTGGCGAGACAATCATGCGGCCACGATCTTGGAGCTTCCATAGCGCGTAGGCAACAGCATCGCCCTTCTCTGCTGAAATCAGCACACCATTGCGGCGTGAGGCGATGTCGCCTCTGACAGGTGCGTATTCATCAAACACGTTACTCTTCAAACCGGTGCCGCGTGTCATGTTCATGAAATCAGTTTGGAAACCAATCAAGCCACGCGCCGGAATACGGTAATCTAAACGCACCCGACCACGGCCATCTGAGACCATATCAACGAGGTCGCCCTTACGCGCGCCGAGCGCTTCCATGACAGCACCTTGATGTGAATCTTCCACGTCAACGGTGAGCATTTCAATCGGTTCACACTTCACGCCATCAATCTCTTTGAAAACAACTGTTGGCTTGCCGACTGCCAACTCAAAGCCTTCGCGACGCATGTTTTCGAGCAAGATAGTCAAGTGCAATTCACCACGACCAGAGACACGAAACACGTCGGTATCTTGTGTTTCTTCGACTTTCAATGCCACATTGACCAGCAACTCTTTATCTAGCCTGTCACGAATCTGTCGGCTGGTGATGAATTTGCCTTCTTGACCAGCGAGTGGCGATGCATTCACCATAAAATTCATGGTTAACGTTGGCTCATCGACGCCCATGGTCGGCAACGCTTCTGGCTTCTCAATATCGGCAATGGTGCAGCCGATGGATAAATCCTCAATGCCAGTAATCAACACAATCTCGCCTGCTTCGGCGACATCAAGGGCGACTTTATTTAAGCCTTGAAAGCCTTGTACTAAATTAACACGGCATTTTTTCTGCGTGCCATTTGCCATCAGCATCACATCTTGCGCAGCCTTCACTTTGCCGCGACGCACGCGGCCAACGCCGATGCGACCTACATAAGTTGAGTAATCCAGCGCAGAAATCTGCAACTGTAATGGCTCTTCAGGGTTGCCGACTGGCTCTGGTACGTATTTCAATACAGCGTCAAATAAGGCGCGCATATTGTCTGGCTTTTCGGCCAAATCCATCGTCGCCCAGCCATTCAAAGCGGATGCATAAATCACCGGAAAATCTAGCTGCGCTTCGGTTGCGCCGAGTTTGTCCATCAAGTCAAAGGTATGATTAACAACCCAATCAGGACGCGCACCGTCACGGTCAATTTTATTAACCACCACAATTGGCTTCAAACCAAGCGCTAACGCTTTTTTGGTCACAAAACGCGTTTGCGGCATTGGGCCTTCAACCGCATCAACCAAGAGCAGTACGCCATCCACCATCGACAACACGCGCTCGACTTCACCGCCGAAATCCGCGTGACCCGGGGTATCCACAATATTGATGTGCACGCCTTCGTAATCAATGGCAGTATTTTTAGCCAGGATAGTAATGCCGCGTTCTTTTTCCAAATCATTGGAATCCATGACCCGTTCGGCGATGTGCTGGTGCGCGGCAAAGGTGCCGGCTTGATGAAGCAGTTTATCAACCAGGGTAGTTTTACCGTGGTCAACGTGAGCGATGATGGCAATATTTCTAAGGGCGCGCGGCATTGGAATTTCCAGCTATGTAAGTAAGATTATGGGAGCCGCGATTTTAGCATTGTGCAGTGCAAAAAACCATAAAAATCACAGGGTTAGCGTTATGAAAGCAGTATATTTATGTTGCAAATGACATACTTAACGATTGATTACAAAGGTTTACCCATATGAAAAAAGTGCCCTCACGTGAGACTGACAACGCCTTGCACAGTCTTGAGGCAAAAATGACCTCGCAAACTGACGATTTTTGGAATAGCGCCATTGAGCAAGGGATAGCACAGGCGGACCGAGGGGAATTGATTGATCACGCCACAGTTGAAGCCAAATGGAAAGGGCGGCTTGCAAAGCTGTCTTCTTTGTCAGACTGGTCTACCTAACCTAATAAGCTAGCGTCATACCCACCGTTCGCCATGAGATATCGAAGGGCTTTACTGGTGTAAGCCCTTCGATACCTCAGGGTGAACGGTGGTAGTTGAATGGCATTGAAGCTAACCGTCCTTATTGCGCATCCAATCCGCCGTATTAGCTAATGAAGCAATCAGGCGCGCTTTCATATCCGCTTCAACGTCAACTGCATCCATCGCTCGTACCATGCAGGCCATCCATTGGTCGCGCTCTGACCCACCAATCGGAAATGGCATATGCCGCGCACGCAGCCTAGGGTGACCAAATTCATTTGTGTAGAGTTGCGGCCCGCCGAGCCAGCCGGATAAAAACATGAAAAATTTTTCCCGCGATTGTGATAACGATTGCGGATGCAATTTACGAATGCCGAAGTAATCGGGGTCGCTATCCATTTGGTCGTAAAACGTATCGACCAAACGACGCACGACAGCTGCACCGCCAAGAATTACGTAAGGCGTGCGTTCAACATTTGGGGTGGGTTCAGCGATGATTGATTCGCTCATTTACTGGCAATCTTTGGTGCAGTTGCGACTAGCGCCAACATTTCTTCCGCCGCTTTTTTTGTCGCTGGTGTAATGGTAATGCCGCCTAACATTCGCGCGATTTCATCCACACGCGCTTTTTTATTCAAAGGCAATATGGTGGTGGTGGTGACACCATCGCGCGAGGCTTTAGCGACTTGAAATTGATTTATTGCACAGGCCGCAACTTGCGGCAAGTGTGTCACTGCGATGACTTGGTTCTTGCACGCTTTATCGCCGCCTTTAGCCCCCAAGGCGCGCAACAGTCGCCCGACGACTTCTGCCACGCGTCCGCCAATGCCAGCATCTACCTCGTCAAAAATCATGGTGGTGACGCCACCTTTTGCAGAGGCCATCATTTGTATGGCGAGCGAAACGCGCGATAGCTCGCCACCAGAGGCAAATTTAGCCAGCGAGCCTAAGGTTTGGCCTTCAAATGCAGCGACTTGAAACTCACAACTTTCTAACCCACTGGCAGACGCATCACGCGGGGCAAATTCAACCGCAAATTTCCCGCCTGGCATGGCGAGCATTTGTAACGATTTAGTCACTTCACTGGAGAATTTTTTCGCCGCAAGTTGGCGTGACTTGGTGAGTTTTTTGGCCGCTATTTGATACGCGGCTTCGGCTTCACGTTCTTTAGCTAATAAATCATCTAACGTTTGACCGCCACCAAGGGCTGCAAGTCGATCACGTTTTTGTTGCAGATAATCCGGAATACGTGAAGGCTCTATTCTGAATTTGCGCGCCACTTCTTGCACGTCGCTAATGTCGCGATCTAACTCAGCAAGCCTTGCTGGATCCAAATCTAGCTTGCGCAAATAATGCCGTAAGCCTGACACCGCCTCACGTAACTCAACACTCGCGCTATTAATGAGCGTGACTGCTTCATTGAGCGCCGGGTCGGTAGCGGCAGCGTTGGTTAGATCGCTCGATAAATGCGCAATTTCCGAAATAATGTCATTGTCGCTATCCGCCAAGCCATTAATAGCCGCTTCAGTTGATGCAATCAAGCTAGACGCATTCGCCAGCCTACGCTGATCGGCCAAGGTTTCATCCCAACGCGCGAGCGTGAAATTTAATTTTTCAACCTCTGTAATCTGCCACGTTAAATCTTCAAATTCACGCGCGATGGCCGCTTCATTTGCCTCTCGCGCAGCGCGAATATTGGCAAGCTGCGACCAAGTACTGTACGTGGCTGCTGTGTCGGCGAGCAATGCCGGATGACTTGCAAAATCATCAAGTAGCGTTAACTGTGCGTCACGCTTTAACAAAGTCTGATGTTCATGTTGACCATGAATATCGACCAGCCGCTCTGATAAATCACGCATCTGCGAAAGCGTCACGCTAATGCCATTCAAAAACGATTTTGAGCGCCCCGCCGCGTCAATGACACGACGGAAAATACAAACGTTTACGTCGTCATCAGCTAATTCGTTATCGCGCAACCATTGTCGTGCAGCGGAATTGTGGGTTAGGTCAAATTCAGCGGCGATTTCGGCTTTTTGTTGACCCACTCTGACCGGGTTGCCCTCTGCACGAGCACCCAAAGCCAGTGACAACGCATCAATCATGATCGACTTGCCGGCACCCGTCTCACCCGTAAGCGCCGTAAAGCCCGCATCAAAATCAAGCTCAAGCGAATCAACAATAACAAAGTCGCGGATGGTGAGGGAGGTGAGCATATTTGGGTTAAGGTTTGGTTAATACAAAGAGTTTTTTAGCCACAGATGAACATAGATAAAAACAGATAAAAGCAAAAACATTTTTACCGCCGATGGACGCCGATACACAAAAATACTCGCCGATAAAAGCAAACATATAAATAATTTGTCATTCCGAGCGCAGCCGAGGAATATGCTTTTTAATGGCATTACAGCACTGCATATCCCTCGGCTGCGCTCGGGATGACAGAATTGTGGATTTTGTTTTTATCCGCTTTTATCTGTGTTCATCTGTGGCTAAAAGGTTTTGACTTTAATCTGTGCCAATTCACGAATTACGCTCCGACCAATGCAGCTTAGTCCTGAGCATAGCGTAGTAGGAGTAATCCAACGGATGCAACAACTTCAAGGTATGGTCATGACCACGGACGATAACAATATCGTCGGATTCTGAATCAAAAAAAGACTGTACATCGAAATTTACCCGCGCATTACTGCCACGCAAGAGTTTGATACGCACCTCGCTATCGCTCGGTATGGCAACCGGGCGGTTTGACAAGGTATGCGGTGAAATAGGCACTAACCCAAGTGCTGGCAGACTGGGGTGCAATATCGGGCCGCCAGTGGATAGTGAATAGGCAGTAGAGCCTGTTGGTGTGGTCACAATTAAACCATCAGCGCGTAGGCTATAGACAAATTCATCATCCACTTCAACTGCGAATTCAATCATCGAGCCCATCGCGCCGCGGCTGACTACCACATCATTAAAGGCAACGGTTGAGAGTATTGTGCGGCCGTCACGAACGATTTCCGCATCTAGTAATAGGCGCGCTTCTTCGGTGTATTGTCCGTCTAACATTGCGGCCAACATCGGCACCATTTGATCCGCTGGAATATCGGTCAAAAAGCCTAATGTACCTAAGTTGATACCAACCAATGGCACGTCCTTATCAGCAACCGCGCGAGCAATACCGAGTAGCGTGCCATCGCCGCCTAGGGCTAAAACCAAATCCGCGCCGACAAACACTTCAGGAATCGGCAAGGTTAATGCGGGCGGCGTCTCCGCCAGCTTGGCAGTGTCGCTATCCATGCGTACCGTTAAGCCTCGCGTTGTTAAAAACGCATGCAATTGATTAAGAGGTGCAGCGACACCAACGCCGTCAGGCTTGCCGACGATAGCGATAGTTTGAAACGGCAGACGAGGAATTTTTTGTTTGGCCATATTTACGATTAAATCATATTCCTTCATCAACACTAATGAGAAAACAGCGCTGACCCGTTACAATATTATCTAAATGATTAACGACCGCGCCCAAACTCTCTTAAAATTTTTTGTCGAGCGATATATCGCTGACGGGCAACCGATTGGTTCGCGCACGCTGTCAAAGTTTTCCGGCATGGAATTATCGGCCGCCTCTATCCGTAACGTGATGGCTGATCTTGAAGAAATGGGCTACATCGCCAGCCCGCATACCTCCGCAGGCCGCATCCCGACACCGAAGGGCTATCGCTATTTTGTCGATACGCTATTGACAATTCAACCGTTACAGCAAGTCGACCGCGCACAATTGCAAGACCATATTCGCCCAGATGATCCACGCCAAGTTGTTGCCGCCGCGTCACATTTACTCTCAGAATTAACGCATTTTGCGGGCGTGGTCATGACGCCGCGCCGTGCGGGCGTAGGCTTAAAGCATGTTGAATTTATGCCGCTCTCAGAGCGGCGTCTGCTGCTCATTATTGTGGCTACGGATAATGATGTACAAAATCGTATATTAATTACCGAAAAGCCATACTCACCCGCGCAATTGGTCGAGGCCGCTAATTACATCAATGCGCATTATTCGGGCGTTGATTTTGATTTGCTCAAAGACCGCGTTAAAAGTGAGCTATCGCAGCTACATAATGATATTTCGGTATTGATGACAGCCGTGGTCGAGGCGCGCGGCAGCGTAGCGGAGTCATCCGGTGTGGTGGTGTCGGGCGAGCGTAATTTGCTGAATGTGAACGACATTTCTTCCAACATGGTGAGCTTGAAAAAACTATTTAATTTATTTGAAGCCAAATCTCAAATTTTTGAATTACTCGATGTTTCTCAACGTGCCGATGGCGTCAAAATATTCATCGGCGGTGAGTCTGATACGGTGCCACTAGATGAATTTTCGTTAGTCTCTGCACCTTATGAGGTGGATGGTGAAATCGTTGGCACCGTTGGCGTCATCGGCCCCACACGTATGGCGTATGAGCGCGTGATACCGATTGTCGATGTGACCGCTAAACTATTGTCGTCCGCGCTAAGTCAACACTAAGTCAACATTAAAACCTAAACACTAATATCCACGGCCTCCTTCAAGCATTTATGCTGCAAAGTTACCGTCAATAAACGACTTTTAACTTAAATGTCATACCAACAAGAACCTGCATTTACCCACGGTACGCAAGCGCAAATCGGCATTTTGCTGGTTAACCTTGGCACCCCAGACGCGCCGACAAAATCTGCCGTGCGTCGCTACTTAAAAGAATTTTTATCCGACACGCGTGTGGTGGAAATTCCTAAAGCCATTTGGTGGTTAATTTTAAACGGCATTATTTTGAATGTGCGCCCTGCCAAAAGCGCGGCGAAATACGAAACCATCTGGACTGAAGAAGGTTCGCCGCTGCGAACTTACACGGAGCGCCAAGCGCAAATGCTGCGCGGATTTTTAGGCGAAAAAGTCAACGCACCAATTGTGGTTGTGCCTGCGATGCGCTACGGCAATCCGAGCATTGAAGCGGGACTAAATCAACTCAAAAACGCCCACTGCAACAAAATATTAGTGCTGCCGCTCTACCCCCAATACGCGGCCAGCACCACCGCCTCAACCTTCGACCAAGTTGCACGGGTGTTGATGAATAAACGCAACGTGCCAGGATTAAGATTCATACGTAATTACCACGACCACCCTGCCTTCATTTCGGCAATAGCCACTAATGTTGAAACGCATTGGCAGAAAATAGGCCGCCCAAATTTTAAGACTGACCGCTTACTCATGACCTTTCACGGCGTACCGAAATTTCACTTAGATAAAGGCGACCCTTATCACTGCGAATCGCACAAATCCGCACGCTTAATCGCAGAACGTTTGGGATTGCAAAAAGGCGAATACATCGTCACCTTTCAATCGCGTTTTGGCAGAGCCGAATGGCTGCAACCCTACACCGATAAAACGCTTGAAAAATTAGGCGAAGAAGGCATTGCGCGCGTTGATGTTATCTGTCCCGGCTTTGCCTGTGATTGCCTTGAGACACTTGAAGAAATCGCGATGGAAGGTAAAGAAACATTTTTAGAAGCCGGAGGCAAGTCATTTAATTATTTACCGGTGGCTAACGATAGCCAAGCCTATGTTGGCGCGTTGACGACGATTGCGTTAGATAATTTACAAGGCTGGATTAGCCCAGATTGGCAGCCCGAAAAAGCAAAAATTGAAAATGCCGCATCGGCTGAACGCGCTAAAGCGATAGGTGCGGCAAACTAAAACGCCGCATTCTTAAACGCTATGTGCGGTTTCACACAGCTGGGTACTGACGATATTGCTATATTTGTCTCATCCATTCTCGGGACAATCTATAAAAATGAAAATAATCTACAACGCTGCATGCTATATCAGCCATACGATTGGTGTTGCGTTTTTAGCACTTGCTGCATGCCCCACTCTCGCAGCCCCCACCTGCACCACGGCTTGCTACATTTCACCAACGGGTAACGACGCCAACTCGGGCGACATCGTCGCGCCACTCGCGACAATTCAAATCGCAATTAATCAAGTCAATAGCGGCGGCACAGTATTTTTAGCGGCGGGCGCATATACCCAAGCAAGCCTTATCGACAAAAATATCACTCTCAGTGGGGCTGGGCAAGCATTAGTGACTATTCAAGGGGCAGGCTTAGGCAACGGCATTTCCATCGTTAGTTCTCGCACAAACACCGTCATTGAAGGCATTACCATTACAGGGTTCTATTGCGGCATTTCATTTGCCGATACCAATCCAAATAATGCCACCAGTTGCAGCCAAGGCGCTGGCAACTATACAAATATCACGCTGCGTAATTTAACGACTAACAACAATCTGGGCAATGGCATTCAAATATCTAATACGCCATCAACGCTCATCGACGGCGTATTGGTAAGCAGCGTCACAGCTAACAATAATGGCTCAGCAGGCAAACCAAATCGCGGCATTTGGCTGCTGGGCGATCAACGCAATGTGACCATTGAGAATAGTACGTTTAATAATAATTTATTGGTTGGTATTGATTTTAATAGCGGCATTCGTAGCGGCACTATCGTACGTAACAACACTGTTGTCGGTAATGCTGACTCTGGCATCGGCCTGATTGGTGTTGTTGAGTCATTCGTCGCACCCACCGGTGGGCGTATTACCTTGGTGGAAAATAATATCGTTACCAATAATGGTCGCTTTGGCATTGAAATCAAAAACCCTAGCGGTAATGGACTTAACGTCGGCACAGGCAGCGTCGTGGTACGTGGCAACCGCGTCACTCGCACCTTGGCAGCGACAGATTTACGCGACTATGCAGGTATCGCGGTATTTCGTCGCGCAGTAGCCGTCTCACCCGGAGGTGCTACTGAGCCAACGGGTGTGTGGCTTGAAAATAATTTAGTCGCAGGCTACATCCGCAACCCCGCAGCCGCAGGCCCCGGCCAAGGCATGACACGCGACGCATTTGGCATGTTGATTGAAGGCACGAATCACACCATCACCAATAATGTATTGCAAAACAATAACATAGGCCTACAAATTCAAGCCGGTGGACCCAATGCTCCCGGTGATAGCCCATCTGCCAATGCCACACCACAAACGCAGTACTTTGATCGCGGCAACGCGACAACGCTCGGCATGATTACCGTCACCAATAATGGCTTTGTTGGGAATACCGATTTTGGCTTACGCAAATGGGAAACCAGTGGCGCGGGCACAACTATCATCAACGCGAACCAAAATTTTTGGGGAAGCGCCAATGGACCTGCACCGATTGGTACGGGTGACGCCTATGTAAGCGGTGTGGCAGGCAATATGTCGGTAATCGTTACGGACTGGCTCACATCGCCTTCGCCTATTGTCGCGGCAATGCTGGGCATCGTAGCGCCCCCTCCCCCGCCGCCTCCCACTGCGCCAACAAATTTATATTGCACCGCCTCAACCACTGTCCTCGGTAATGGCAGCTTAACTTGTATTTACGCGCAGTCGATAAGCGTCAATGCCAATCCAATTCAAAGCTATCGCTTGTATTGTTTGAGCACAACCGGGGTTGCGCTGCAAACAACTGTTGCTGCCAATGAGCAGCAAGCCACGATAACTAATGCGCCAGTGGGCCGCTACACCTGTACGCTCACCGCCCAAGCTAGCACCAGCGCTAGTGCACAATCCAATGAAGCGCGCGTAGCTCTCCATACCGTCCCGCTTGCGCTACGTAACCAAATCAATATTGATGCTGCTGGTTTTGCCAATATTTACCTCAAAAGCGCGGTAACCAGCAGCGCCATGATCGGACGCTTTGATGGGACACGCTTTACCTTCACACCGATAGCAGATGTAGGTGACGCGTGGAATGTGCTCGGCGCAGGCGACATTACCGGTAGCAATCGCAGTAGCCTCATCTCACGCAACGCACTTGAGGACATACGCTTGGATGTAAACACCACCATCTCACAGAACCCAACATTTGCGACCACGATTATTCGCAAAGCAAAAATTGATTGGAAGCTAGAGTCAGTCGTTGACCTAGATGGTGACGGCAAAGCTGACATGCTATGGCGCTACACGAAGCCTGGCAGCAACGACTCCGGCGTTATCTTTGCTTGGTATATGGCAAGCAACGACCAAGCGAGTCTTAATGTGAACGAAGTTAAACACCGTGGCGGTGCGCCACTGACTTGGTCGCTCATTGACAGCGCAGACTTAGATGGCGATGGTAAGGCTGACATTTTGTGGTTAAGTCCGAGCAATGAAATCAGGAGCCTCACTTCTAAAATTGGACGTACGTGGGTCAATGAACGTATTGGTCAACTACCAGTGGACTACAGCGTCGTTAAACTTGGCGACATGAATGCAGACGGAAAGGGCGACTTTATCTTCAAAGACGCCACAGGTCGCATCAAAGTGTGGCTGATGAATGGCGTCAATATTGCGCTAGATGTTGATATGCACTCTATTGCCGCGAGCACGTCGTTCTACGCCGCAGGTGACTTTGACGGCGACGGCACAATGGATATTGTGTGGAAAAAAGCCGATGGATCGTTGCTACTATGGCTGATGAATCCAGCTGTCATCAACCAGCCGACAGTCATTGACGGCGCAGGAATGGCGCCCTCTGGATTTGTGGTGATAGAGTAATTTTTGGCGTTGGTGTGAGGGATTCGGCGTCTTTAATTGTGATTACGACAGGCTGTGCCACCACGAGATCAGCGACTTATTACATTAGCCAGAAAGCAAAGCACAGCTTATGCCACTTCAGGATTGGCAACATTGCGAAAAACGTCATACTCGTTTATTCACGGCTACTTTCAAGCACAAATACGTCAAAACGCCCGCTCTATAAAGGGTTTAGCCAATTAATACCCCAACATGCGCCGCTGCACTTCTACCCAGCGCTTCTAGGTGATAGCCACCTTCTAAGGCTGACACAATGCGACCTTTACAATGTTTATTGGCAATCGCGCTTATTGCTTCGGTGACCCACACATAGTCGTCCTCGACTAATTCAAGATAGGCGAGCGGATCATCCTTGTGCGCGTCAAAACCGGCTGAAATGATGATGAGTTCAGGCGCAAATCGTTCAAGCGCGGGAAACCACGTGGCTTCGATTGCGCGCCGAAATGCAGCGCTGCCAGTCCCCGCCATTAGCGGCGTCGCAATAATATGGTCATTACCACTATGTGCGCCTGTGCCGGGATAGTACGGATGCTGAAAGCTCGAACACAGCATAACGCGCGGGTCTTCGTGAAAAATATCTTCCGTGCCATTACCGTGATGCACGTCGAAATCTAATATCGCCACGCGCGCGAGTCCATGTTGGTTAATGGCGTGACGCGCACCAACGGCGACATTGTTAAATATACAAAAACCCATCGCCTGTGCATAAGTCGCGTGATGCCCACAAGGTCTAATGGCACAGAATGCATTTTGATTCGCGCCCGACATGACTCTATCGACCCCTTCTATCACCGCCCCCGCCGCGCGCCTTGCCGCATCTAGCGTGTAGGTATTCATGGAGGTATCTGGGTCAAGATAGGCGTAATCATCCAACGGTGCCGCCGCAAATATGCGCGCCACATAGTCAGGCAAATGGGTTGCACAAAGTGAGGCTTCGCTCGCCATTGGCGCTTCAACCATTTCCATTTGCGACGTCAAACCCGCACTAGCAAGATGCGCCAATACGGCACGTAACCTAGCGGGCGACTCTGGATGATTCGGGCCCATCTCGTGTTGCAGGCAAACGGGATGCGTTATTAGCGCTGTTTTTTTGATGTCCATCAAACTATTGTCGCCAAATATGGTCATTAATACAACCTGCGCTTAATGTTGTCCATCCATTTGCGTACTTATTACGTAAAAGTAGCAAGGACAAGAACTGATTTAGCCACGGTTACTGATAGGCAAATTAAATCCACCCTTAATCGCGTTTCGATTCCTCGCACCACACACGCTAAAATGCGACAAAGTGAGAAAAAAATGACCGTATCTTTATTTGATAAAAACGTCGATAAAACTGCCCGACATAAATCCGATGCGCATCATCCTGATGGCCCGATTGGCGAAGTGCTATCGCGCGCAAGTGACATTATTTTAGGCAAACAGCAACAGATTCGGATGGCACTTGCCTGCATATTGGCGCGCGGGCATTTGCTAATTGAAGACGTACCGGGCGTAGGTAAAACTACGCTCTCACACGTTCTTGCCAGTTTATTAGGCTTGAAATATCAACGCATTCAATTTACCAGCGATCTATTGCCTGCCGACATTGTTGGCGTGTCGATTTTTGACCGTGACTCATCTACCTTTCGGTTTCATGCTGGTCCAATTTTTTCGCAAGTAATCTTAGCTGATGAAATTAACCGCGCTAGTCCAAAAGCGCAGTCAGCGTTACTAGAAGCGATGGAAGAACATCAGGTCACCGCTGACGGCAAAACCATGCCTTTACCGACGCCATTTTTTGTCATTGCAACGCAAAATCCCTCACATCAAATTGGCACGTTTCCACTACCAGAGTCACAGCTTGATCGTTTTCTAATGCGCATCAAATTAGGCTACCCTGATCAAATTGCCGAGCGCGCGTTACTCAAAGGCGAAGATCGTCGCACGATGGTCACAAAAATTACGCCCGTCATGAGCACTACGCAATTGACAGAATTACAAAACAAAGTCACCAATGTGCATGTCTCAGATGCGCTAATAGATTATGTGCAAGCGCTGGTCAATCACACGCGAGACTCAGCACGATTTGAAATGGGATTATCACCGCGTGCAGGATTAGCGTTACTGCGTGCCTCACAAGCCTGGGCGTTATTGGCTGGGCGGCAATTAGTATTACCGGAAGATGTGCAAGCCGTAGCCTCTGCCGTGGTTGGCCATCGACTTCGCGCCGTCGCCAGCGGTAACCAAACAAGTAGCAAAATTCTAGATAGCGCCGAAGCGTTGATACAAGCTGTACCGATTCCATAACAACTCTTTAACCAACCCTCACACTCACAAAAATCACAACAATGAAAACTACCATCTCTAGATTGGCACTTACATTAATTGTCAGCGCATTTACACTCAGCGCCCACGCCGCCTACAAGTGCCAAGGTGCTGATGGCAAGGTCGAATACTCTGATCGCCCCTGTGAGACAACCAAAAGCACGCTCGATCAACCAAAGGCTAGCACCGGCGCTGTCACCCGCACTGTTGGTAACCCGATGGTGCAACTTGAAAAATTATTTGTTGATTACTTTGCACGACTTTGTGAACGCGAAAAACTCGCCAATGAAATGTCAGAAGCCAGCCGCAAAGGCGAAATAGCGAAACAGCCAGCAGCTTGGAAAGTGAAACAAGATAGACAAATTGAATTAAATGAAGTGTTGGTTGATTTTCAAGCACGCGCAAGTGTAATTACAAAGGCCGCTGGTGTTGATAGCAAGGAAATGTCCGCACTACGTAAATATCAACTCGGCTTTAAAGATTGTGATTTAGCGAAGCCGTATCTGGCTACCCCAATTGACGTCGCTCCCGCGCCTAAAGCAACTAGCAAAGTTATCCCTAAATAGATTGGTCACAGAACGGTGTTTGCAAATTTCACGTTTAATCTTCGTCAACGTATATCAGACTGGATTTTTCGAGCACGTTTTCCAGAGACGTCCCCGGTAGTACTTACTCAACGGCGTATTTTTATATTGCCTTCACGCACCGGCTACTTCTTTGCGTTTGTATTATTCTTGTTGCTCGTTGCGTCAATAAATTACAGCTTATCGCTCGGCTATTTGCTGACATTTTTACTGGCAGGCATGGGCAGCATGTCAATGCTGCATACCTTTCGCAATTTGGCGAGGCTCTCAATCACGCCAGGCAAAGTCGAGCCGGTGTTTGCCGGTGAGAATGCGGAATTTCATTTGATCATGCACAACCCAAGTGCGACGCGCTTTTCTGTCGGCATCAAGCGCACGAAACTTCGCGATGCGCCGCCAACCTTTGGTGATGTAGCCGGTGCTGTGGCTGGTGATGCGGGCATCACGCACACCAGCACTAATTTAATGTTGCCGATGGCGATGGCATCTCGCGGCATGGTGTCGTGCGGTCGAATCGAAATCTTTACGGAATATCCGGTCGGCTTATTTCATGCTTGGTCGTACGTCGATTTCGGGATGACTTGTTTGGTTTATCCAAAGCCTGACCAAGGTGGCGGTGCGTTGCCGATTTCGGCAAATGGCAATGGCGAAGGCAATATGCCGGTAGCAGGTGACGAAGAGTTCCAATCACTACGCGCTTATCGTCAAGGCGATACGCTCAGGCAAATCGCCTGGAAGGCACTTGCACGTGAGCAGGGCTTGCTCGTTAAAGAATTTGGCTCAACCACCAGCGCTGATTTGTGGCTTGATTATGCGCAACTTGAAGGTTTAGGCGTTGAACAACGACTATCTCGATTAACGTGGTGGGTATTAGAAGCAGAGCGCGCTAATCTACCCTACGGCTTGAAGCTGCCAGACACCACATTCAAGCCAACGATGGGACGCCAGCACCGCGACCATTGCTTACGTGCCTTGGCCCTCTATGGATTGGCCGCATAACAATGCTGAACCAAACCGCCCTCACACTTGCTAATATCACTTGGCTCATCGCCGCAATGGGATTTGTGATTGCCCCGCATATGCAGCGCCTGCCTTGGTGGATGACGGCCACTTGTATTGCAGCGGGTGCATGGCGCTGGTGGATTGCACGCAATGGTTTTCGTCTGCCGCCGTGGTGGGTCATGGCGCTGATTGCCGCCGCGATTACTGCAGGCGCATTTGTCGAGTATCGACGTTTGTTTGGACGTGAAGTGGGCGTGGCACTGTTGATTGTGATGCTATGTCTCAAGGTGCTTGAGATGAAGATGAAGCGCGACGCCATGGTCGTGATATTTTTAGGTTTCTTTTTAGCGCTGACTAATTTTTTATATTCGCAAACCATCGCGATGGGCGCGTATATGTTTACCTGCGTGTGGATTTTTATCGCCACCTTAATTGGCTTTAACCGTATTCATACTGAGCCTAGCGTGCGTGAACGACTAGTGCCTTCGCTTTGGCTGATGGTGCAAGCTCTACCGATGATGCTTGTATTGTTTTTTTTATTCCCACGCCTCAGCGGCCCGCTTTGGTCGATGCCGCAAGAAGACAGCGCGCGCACTGGGCTATCTGGCAGCATGTCACCGGGCGATATTTCTAAACTTTCGCAATCAGACGCGCTCGCCTTTCGAGTGGAGTTTGAAGGCGCTGTGCCACAAACGCTTGATCTTTATTGGCGCGGCCCTGTGCTCGGATTACAAGCAGGTCGCGGCTGGCAAATGATGGATGCGCCTCCAATCAATGAATTGAAATATGAAGCTGAAGGCCCTGCGATTAATTACCGCGTGACCTTGCAACCGCACAATAAACAGTGGCTATTTGCGCTCGATATGCCGACCGCGCCACCACAAGACGCTTTGATGTTGAGTGACTACCAATTACGCGCCAAGCAGCCTGTTACTAATGTCCAAGCCTATGATATGTCTTCACACTTGCGCTATCGCGTCGGCCTAAATGCGCCGCCAAGTGATTTGAATCGCTACCTAAATTACAACACCCGCATCAATCCGCGCACGATTGCTTACGCAAAAACAATGCGCGAAAAATATCCTGATACGAAAGAACTCATCAATGAATTGATGCGGATTTATAACATCGAATTTGGCTATACCTTTGAGCCGCCTAAGCTCGGTGCCGACCCGGTTGACGAATTTTTCTTCGGCACCAAGCTTGGTTTTTGCGAGCATTATGCCGGCAGCTTCGCGCTCATCATGCGTGCGGCTGGTGTACCAGCGCGCGTGGTCACTGGCTATCAAGGTGGCGAGGTGAACCCCATCACACGCCAGCTCATCGTTCGCCAAGCCGAAGCCCATGCCTGGACGGAAGTCTGGCTCGACGATCTAGGCTGGCTGCGTGTTGACCCAACATTTGCTGTCTCACCGCTCAGAATTAATCGCGGCATCAGCGCCGCATTAGGTCCCGTAGGCATTTACGACACAATCGCCCAAGCAGATAAATTCGGCATTTTGAAACAAGCCGTGTACGCATGGGACGCGATTAACACCGAGTGGAATCGTTGGGTAGTAGGCTTTAACCAAGACAAACAACAGTCAATTTTTGATGGCTTCGGTATGCCAAAAATTGATTGGCAAACGCTCGCCATTTATCTAATCGTCGGCGTATTTGCGGCAGGCGGCAGCGTCGGTTTATTTTTAATGCTAATGGAATATAGAAATCGAAAGCCCCCAGTCATTGCGGCGTTTGAACGTTTTTGTGCTCAAATGGCACGTCAGGGCTTGATTCGACGACCCAATGAAGGCCCATTAGATTTTCTAGCGCGCATCAAACAAGCACAGCCCGCCAACTACCCACAAGCCAAAATAGTCATTGACGCCTACATTCATACCCGCTACGCGCCAACATCAAAGCTAAGTGTCACGGAATTTTTGCGCGCAGTTAAAGCCTTCAGAGTGAGTCGATAACCGCTTAACTATGCGACCAGCTCAGCATCGTCGCCATCATCAACTTTGTCACCCACTAACAAAATTTCGGCCACCGCATTAACCAATGAGTCTTTTGCAAATGGCTTTAAAACAAAGCCATCGTAATCTGACAAATCAGTAGCTGGCGATTCACTGGCGAGCAATATTTTTGGTGTGGGGCGATCTGTACCAGTGTTTTTGTTGAGCGCGGCGACAATCGTTATGCCTTCTTCGAATAAAGCCTCATCTGGGTCAACGACAATTACATCAAACTCTTCTTGCGCCATCGCGTCAAAGGCTTCTTTGGCGTCACCAGCAAGTACGACGCGGTAGTCGCGTTTCTTTAAACCGCCTCCAGCAAACATCGCTTGGTCGCGGTCTTTATCAATAATAAGCACGCTGGCTTTTTTCAGCTCACGTAAAGAGTGACGCGTAATTAAGGTGCCAACAGCACTCGCATCATCCTCAGCGCCCATAACAGCAGTGATCGCTTCATTAAGTTGCTGCGGCGCGACTGGCTGGCGCAGGTAGGCACTGATGCCATTTTCACGACAGGTAATAGCGTCACCCGGTTTGCCACCGGTCGCCAACATAATGATGGCCGTTTGCTTAAGGTGCGGGTGCTGTTTGATACGAAAAGCCATTAAAAAACCATCTTGCATGGGTAACTGGTTGGTTGTCACTACAAGTGGAATCGGACTTTTTTCCTCTGCTAAACGGCTAAGCAAACGTATCGCCATGGTTGCGTTATCCGCTTCACGCGGTAGCATGCGCCAGCTTTTCATCCATTCAGACAATTGTTTGCGTTCTTCAATATTTTCACTGACGATTAGCACAGGTAAACCTGTGAGCGTGACAAACATCGGACGCGGTTTCGGTGTGCGAGAGGCATCGAATGGAAAAGCCGCTGTGAATGTATGGGTGACACCGAGCTTTCGCTCAATCGTGTCCACTTTGCCTTTGCCTTCGGCGAGAGCACGCACAATTTGTCGCGCTAGGGCTAATTGCATTACCGCTGATGGGGACAATGCTTTAGGTTTAGCGGCCTTTCCACGTACTAGCAACTCAATGGTAAACGCTAAGTAAATTTTGGCATCAGATTCGTATTCAGGTGCTACAGTGAGGATTAGTTTTGGTGGCTTCTCGCCTTGCACCGCTACATCATTTGGTAACAGCATCAATGCAGCATCCATCAAATTTCGTAACGCTAATATCAAGCGCGCACCGTCACCAGTCATTTTATCTGGTACGTCTTGCTCAATACTTACACGTAGTTGGACATGCAATTTTTCAGCGTGCATCACGATGCTAGCCAACATCACTGCAATGCTTTCGCGCAGACTAAATTGGCTAGACTCTAAGGTAATCGCCGTGCCTTCAATACGTGAAAAATCGAGCAGACCTGCGACTGAATCAAATGCCGACGTTGCAGCTTGCTCGACCCGACGAAAATGATTTAGCACTGGGCTCGGCAAATCCAGTTGCTCGCCGCGTAGCACTGCACTACCTGCACCTTCTAGTGCCACAACTAGCTCTCGTGCAATTTTTTCAATTAGCGCCATTTGGGTGGCTAGCATGCCTGCGGACGGTTTGTCGCCATCATCTTCTGCATCTGGACGCGCGATTTTTAGGTGGAATAAATGCAATCGCCCCGCGATGCCTGTTTCGCCTTCTACAGCGAGTGTGGCTTGTACTACTTTTTCGCCGCTTTCAAGTCGAAACTCCAGCTGGTCATGCTGATTATTGCTACCACCTGCATCCAGCGGAAAGTAGAGTGGGCCAATGCGTTTTTCAGTGGTGGCAGAAGCGTCTTCAAACAACGCCGCACAGCTTGTACCCACCATCGATTGTGGCGCAGATTTGATATTAAACAATCGACAAAATGCGTCGTTTAACATTTCAATAGTGCCGTCTTGACGCTCTACTACGCAGGCATCATTCACATGCTCGACCAAGTCAAGTAAGTGCGTGCCCTGTACATTGGCCGCTGCTTCGTTGGCTTTCTCAATGGACAAATCACGTAGCCATACCGCAACGGAAACTGGCTTGCCGTTAACGCTGTTGATGCTGGCGAGTTTTGCTTCCATTGGTCGTTCAATTTGATCTGACGCATCCGCTATCAACATGACGTCAATGGTCGCGCTGGCAATTTTGCCGTCGGCAATACGTTTCAACGTTTGGACAAATCGCGATTGCGCCTTGTTGCTGAAAATATCAGCAAGCGCAAAGCCAACAACGGTCGCCTCGCGACCTGCCTGAATGCTTGCAGCCTCTGTTGACGCAATAACGATCCCGTCAAGATCGAGCTCAAATATTGGTTGATTCAGTGCGGCAAGTAATTGGCTGGCGTTTTTCATTACAAATGATATTTATTTTTTGACTACGTTAAGTTGGCAAAGAATGGATTCGTCCTTTTTAAAGCGTTTGACTTCTGGTAACAAGCCGCGCGCAATGACTTTACCTAACTCTACTCCCCATTGGTCAAAACTATTGATGTGCCACATCACACCTTGTGCAAATACTTTATTTTCGTAGAGTGCTACCAAAGCACCCAAGTGACGCGCATCAAGTCGCGTTAATTCGAGCATTGTGACAGGTCGGCCACCGGGATGTATTTTATGAGTATTAAGCCCAGCAGGTGCATGGCCTTGCCAAAGTGCCTCAGCTTGCGCGATTGCGTTGGTATTGAGCCTATGGTGTTGATCCTGCGCTTGGCTAAATTGCTGACTTTCGCGTTCATTCAACACAATAATATCGGCGGAAATTAAATCTGTTCCTTGATGGAGTAATTGGTAAAACGAATGCTGACCATTGGTGCCCGCCTCACCAAAAATGACCGGGCACGTCGCGTAATCCACCAAAGCACCGTCTAAATCAACCGACTTACCATTGGACTCCATTTCAAGCTGTTGCAGATGCTTGGGCAACAACCCAAGTCGCTCGGCATATGGCAGCACAGCGTGCACGCCGATGCTGCGAAAATTACGATTCCATACGCCCACAGCGGCCATCAGCATCGGTAAATTTTGATTGAATGGCGCAGTAGCAAAATGTGTATCCATTGCTTCTGCACCAGCCAACATTTCTGCAAAGCGCGTATAACCGACAGCAAGTGCTATCGGCAAACCTACGCTCGACCACATCGAGTAACGTCCACCTACACCATCCCAAAAGACAAACGTACGGCTAGGCGCATAGCCTTGCTTTGCCGCTTCAGCTGGGTTCGCGGTAATAGCAACAAATTGCTGCGTTATCGCATCCTCACCAAGTGCTTCTGTCAACCATTCGCGCGCCACATTGGCATTAATATTTGTTTCCTCGGTCGTGAACGTCTTCGAAATCACGACGACCAACGTCAACGCCGCCGATAGCAACGCGAGCGTATCAGCCATCGCCGCGCTATCAATATTGCTCACAAAATGGATGCGCGGGCCGTCATGAAAACACTTTAACGCCGCTACTGCCAATGCAGGGCCCAAGAAAGAGCCGCCGATACCTACAACCACGACATCTGTGTACGCTTTATCAGCTGCACTACGCGATAGACTGTGACCAGTACGCACTTGGTGGCTAAATGTCTTAATGCGGTTAAGCTCATTGGCGATGACGCTTTGGTAATCACTTGCCGCATTGCTGCGCAATAACGTGTGCAAAACTGGGCGCAACTCAGTCGGATTTAAGGCACGACCTGCCACTAAGTCAGCCGCTTTCGATGCCAAGCCAATCTCATCAACAAACGCTGACAATGCTGAAAATACATCGGCATTGATGGCCTGCCGCGAGAAATCCGCCGTAATACTGCAAGCACTAGTGAGTGCAATGGCGCTGGAGGAACGAGTGGTTGAAGGAATGGTATTTACGGCAGCAGTAAGTTTGCGCCATGCAGGGGTTTGATTTGGTTTTAACATGTCGAATTATTGAATTGATAGTCAATTATAGTGCGCCCGGCGAAACTGCAAATTTTTAACTGACGATGCGCGTCAATCAAACGACACCCACGACTTCCCCATCCGCCACTACGTACACCCTATCGCCAAGCTTTGGTTTCACCACATAAGTGCCAGTAAATTCGCCGAATGCGGGTAGCACCATCACCTGCTCACCTACCCAAAAGCAGGCTAGCCTTAGCGAATCATTTGCGGCGCCATTGAGTCGGATAGCCGGATGAATGTGGCCGGCAAGAACATAGCCATTGGGACTGGGACTCGGATGGTGTGCTAAGCAGAATGGGCCGAGTGTTTCGCCCTCTTCAACACAATCCATATGCCAATCAGCGGGCGGATCACCAGCGTGTTTATCATGATTGCCACGCACCAGCGTGATATCGATGCGTTGATGCGTCTGTCGCCATGCGAGAAATTTGGCAAAGGTAGGATCTGCACGTGCAGCACGACTGTGCAGAAAATCGCCTAAGAAAACAATGCGCTTCGCATTGGTATCGCTGATGACGCGATTCAAGCGTGTGAGTGCAGCGGTAGTTGAGCCAGGTGGTAATGGCAAACCCGCCGCGCGAAATGCGGCGACTTTACCGACGTGAATATCAGCAATAAAAAGGGTTGCCTCTTCGGGCCAGTAGAGCGCTTTTTCAGGATGCAGCATGACGGTTTGATTCGCGAGTGTAATCGTTTTCAAATCGACACCTTATCAAAAACGGCCTGCATTCTCGCAATGCGATCAGCGAGTTTTTCGGTACTGAGTTTTTCGCGCAAACGTTCCACCATTAGCGGAAATGAAAACGGTGTTGGGCGATCTGTGCGAATGATGGTGATGCGTGCAAGCTTGAATTGCTGAAGCGCTAAAGTCAGCCGCTCTAGCTCTAATTCACGCGCTAAAACTTCGCGGGTAGCTTGTGCGAGCAAAGGATTTTTGTTATCCCATTGGTTAAATACATCAAAGATTAAGCCCGAGCTTGCTTGCAATTGTTTATTGCTTTTATTGGCGCCCGGATAGCCGGTAAATATTAACCCCGCCACTCGCGCGATTTCACGAAAGTGGCGTTTAGCAAGCTCTGCCGCATTCAGGCTTTTGATGATGTCGGCAAATAAATTGTCTGGTGAAAATACCACGTCTAGCAGGGCGTGATTTATCGTATATGGTGTGGCCGATAGCAATTCAAAGCCATAGTCATTGACCGAAAATGAAAATGTCGCGGGCGTAATTTGGCCTAGCCGATAACTCACTAATGCCGCCAGACCGGTATGCACATGGCGGCCTTGAAACGGGTAGCAAAAAAAATGCTGCCCTTCGCGCGTGGTGATTTGCTCAATCAAAAGCTCCTGACTATTTGGCACGACCGACATCGCGCGCTGAAGGCGAAAAATCTGTGCCACGGCGTTAATCTCATGCGTTGAAAGTGTATGAGGCAACTGTTGACGAATATCATTTAGTACATCTCGCACGCTCGCAGCAAGTTGCGTCGAGAGTGGCATGCGCCCACCCGCCCAGTGTGGCACTAAGCGTTTAATGGTCTTCGCGGGTTTTACATAAGCTGCCATCTCGCGCACCCGAATTAACTCTAACGTGCGCCCAGCAAATGTAAACGCATCGCCCGGTGAGAGGCGCGCGATAAAACTTTCCTCAACATGCCCAAGTCTTGTGCCATTCATGTAGCGCACATCCATCGACGCATCGGAAACAATCGTGCCAATAGCCAAACGATGACGACGAGCAATGTCGCTACTTTCAACCACGTATCGATCATCCAGCTTCACTACTTTTTGATACTCGGGATAGGCGTTCAGCGCCTCGCCGCCGCGCGTCACAAAATCAAGCGCCCAATCAAAATCGGTCTCGGTTAAATCAGCAAAGGCGTGCGTTGTGTGTAGCTCCGCGAGCAATTCATCGGCCTCAAAGCCTTCACCTAATGCAATGGTCACCATATGTTGCACCAACACATCCAGCGGGCACAGCACGGGGCGGCGCGATTCGATTTCTTTGCGTGATGCGGCGCGTTGTGCGGCGAGTGACTCGACAAATTCAAACGCATGTGTGGGTACCATTGTCACCCGAGAGACTTGGCCTGGTGCGTGGCCTGAGCGCCCTGCCCGCTGCAACAGTCTCGCAACACCTTTGGGCGAGCCAATTTGTAGCACCCGCGCCACAGGTGAAAAATCCACGCCTAAATCTAGGCTGGAGGTTGCCACCACTACCATCAGCGCGCCATTTTTTAAGCCCGCTTCAACGTAATCGCGCACATCACGCGAGAGTGAGCCGTGGTGTAGCGCAATCGCACCCGCCCACTCAGGTTTTGCAGCGAGTAGGGCTTGATACCAAAGCTCAGCCTGGCTACGCGTGTTGGTAAAAATAAGTGTCGCGCCACCTGCCTTGGCGGTTGTTTCCACTTCACGCGCAACATCATCCAACATGGCAAATCCAAGATGCCCCGCCCAAGGAATTTTGACTTGGCTGCTTGGTAGTAAGGTATCAATAATAATTTTTTTATCTTTTACGCCTTCGACTAGAAGGCCTTGCTTAGCTGTGCCTGCGCCAAGCAATACGGACATCGCTTCGTCAACATTGCCAAGCGTGGCCGACAGCCCCCAAATACGAAGCGCAGGATTAAAACGGCGCAGCCGTGCGAGTGCTAGTTCGACCTGCACGCCGCGTTTATTGCCGATCATCTCGTGCCATTCATCCACCACGACACACGCAACATTTTGCAATTGCGCACGCGCGTTTTTTTGCGAGAGCATGAGCGACAAACTTTCCGGCGTGGTGATGAGTGCGGCAGGCATTTTTTTATTTTGTTTGGTGCGCTCAGCGGTAGTGGTGTCACCTGTTCTTACGCCGACAGTCCAATCGAGATTCATTGCGGCAATTGGTGCTTCCAATGAGAGCCGCGTATCGGCAGCGAGCGCACGCATAGGTGTAATCCACAGCACCGTTAGCGGCTGCGGGTGATCGTGAAAGAGCACAGGCGCTAACCAAGCGGCTAGCGTCTTACCCGTGCCCGTCGCGGCGTGAATCAAGCCAGACTCACCTCGCGCGTAGGCATCCCACACGTCGGTTTGAAAATCGAATATCTGCCATAATTTTTGTGAAAACCAATCATTGACGGCTGTTTTCGCGGCATTTTGCTTGTAAATGCCCGTAGATATTAGGGTTTCATTCATCAGCATTAAACATACTATTCGCACGCATTATCGTTGCAGCATGAATATCAACCGTCTCCACAATATTGCGTGCATAGCCACCCGCCATCGCAATCGCAACCGGTATCTGCCGAGCATGGCATGCTGCCAATACCATTTCATCGCGACTGAGCAAACCTTGCTTGCTCAACTTAAGCCGACCCAAACGATCATCGGCAAATGGATCGGCACCTGCCAGATAGATGACTAAATCTGGTGTGATTCGATTAAATACACTCCCCAATCCTGATTGCAAGGCGTCCAAGTAATCAACATCCGTTGCGCCATCAGCAAGATCAATATCTAAGTCGCTCGGATACTCGCGGCGAAATGGATAATTCTTAGCGCCATGAATAGAGAAGGTAAAAATTGACGCGTCCCCCGCCAAAATCGACGCTGTGCCATTGCCCTGATGAACATCACAATCAATGACTGCAATGTGAGAAGCCAGCCCTTCGGCTTGCATGGCACGCGCGGCAATGGCGGCATCATTAAAAACACAAAAGCCCTCGCCACGATCATAAAACGCATGATGTGTACCACCTGCTAAATTAGCCGCAACGCCATCTGCAATTGCCGCGCGGCAAGCGGCAATCGTCGCACCTGAGGAGCGTTTAGAGCGCGTCACCATTTCTGGCGAATAAGGAAAACCAATTAGCTTTTGCTCTTGCGGCGTGAGCGCACCCGCCTCTACGCGCAAGATGTAGTCGGGTGCATGGGCACGACTCAACTCGGCAAATGTGGCCTCCGGCGGTACGCAAAAATCACTTGGTAAAAATGCACCCGACGCTGCCAAGCGCTCACGTAGTAGCCGATATTTTTCCATCGGAAAGCGATGACCTGCGGGCAGCGGTAGTACAAATTGGTCGGCGTAGAAGAGTTTCAAGTTGGGTGCAGCTGAGCGAATGATTAAGGATTAATAATTATGACAACAATATGATTAAACCTGTAATTTTGCTGCTGAACATAAGCACTTGCAACAATATTATTGCGTACTAGTTTTACGCTGCGAACGTTCAACACTCAGCACATCACGCTTAGCGCTATACAGCATACGCGTTTGGCGGGTAGGACTGTAATCGACTGCGAAATCAAGGTGATTTTTGGTTTGCTCGTAGTCGCCCAGTCGATAAAACGCATTGGCCAACCAAAAATGCACTTCATGGTTGTAGCCACCTGTGCCGCGATTGAGTTCGCGCAAAAAATGATCCCGTGCGGCGCGGTATTCGCCGCGTTCTAGTGCACGTTTGCCAAGGTCTAAATAGTAGAACGGCGCAACTGGTTGCGCGGCGGTTAATTTCTGCTGCCAAATTTTGGATTCCGCATGTCGTCCATCCGCATTTAGTAGCATGATGAAATTCGACATCGCGTGAGTATTGGCAGGCTCTTCACGGAGCACATGCATCAGCACGCGTTCGGCAAGCTGGCTTTGGCCGTGACGCCGATAAATCACCCCCAATGTGATGTAGGCCGCCACAAAATCTGCATCCTGCAAAATCGCCTCGCGCGCATACCAATAGGCTTGATTGATATCCCCTGCTGTCAACATCTCTACCGCGCGGTTATTCATAAACATCGCCGCAATTGTTGGCTCGCTAATCACTTTTGTGGAAAGCAATTGGTTCTCCGCGTAACGCATGAAATCAATGGTGTACATGGCGTTGTCGCCGAGGCGTGTTCGCGTAGTTGCCACGCGCTCGCCAATGACCAAATTGACATGCCCGATTGAGAGTTGAAAATCACCGTGCCGGCTCAAGAGGCTATCACTATTAACTTGCTGAAAAAACACACTCAGGCCAAGCTCACGCGCAAGGGCTGCCGCCATGACGGTAAGCGAAAGACAATTACCAGCGCGCGCATGAAAGGTTTCGCGGGCATTACGTGTTGTTGCGCTATCGTAATCAAGCCGTAGCTGGTCGCTATTAAATAATGCCTCTATCAGCACTTTGCGCTTGTTGTCATGTGCAGATGAAATTTGCAATTGCTGCTGCAAATATTGCCGCATCGACGTATCGAGGCTAAAGATATCAACGGCAGAAATTGCCGTCGCGGGCGGCTGAAATTTCGCATCTGCTAGTAGCGCGATTGACGCCTCAACCGATTGCGACGGCAGCCGATTCGCACACGCTGTCAGCCCGAGGCAGATTGTTATAAGCGTGATTAGTGCAACTGATTTTATTGCTTTCATCGCAACCTCCCTGCGCGTGGTTTATCGTACAGAATAAATTGTACGCTTCGGCTTGCACTTATTCGGGCATTACTAGTTGTCCCCATACACTGCAACCCCTTGCGATACCACCAATTGAGGCGTAACCTGAATTTTCCATTAACCACTCGGAGAATAAAATGGCTAAAAAAGTAGCTGCAAAAAGCGGCGCATCGGTTTACAAGGTAATTGAGCTTGTTGGTACTAGCACCGTATCGTGGTCAGATGCGGCACGTAATGGCATTAAGACGGCTTCTAAAACTGTGCGTGATATTCGCGTTGCAGAAGTCTCTAAGCTCGACGTGAAGGTCGATAAAAACGGCGGTATGTTATTCCGCGCAAAAATGAAGTTGTCGTTTAAGTATCACGATGCTTAATTAGCGAGCAAGAATAGCTTGGATGCGTGCGGAGATTGTTGACTCTACGTTTGCATCCAAGCAATCGAACGTTTCTACATTTGGCATAGCGCGTAACCACGTCATTTGCCGTTTTGCCAATTGGCGAGTAGCAATCACACCTTGCTCACGAAATTGTTTGGCGTTAATTTGATTTTCTAAAAATTGCCACGCTTGTCGGTAACCCACGCAGCGCATTGAAGGCATTTCAGCGTGAAGCGTATATCGTGCCCGCAGTGACACAAGCTCATCGACTAAACCATCGTCAATCATGGCGTCAAAACGCGTAGCAATGCGCGCGTGCAGCACGTCACGCTGCAACGGTAGCAACGCTAATATGGTGGCTGTGAAGGGAAGTGGCGATGCAACTTCGTGTCGCGTTTGCAACGCAGACATCGGCACACCCGTTATTTCATACACTTCTAAAGCACGCTGAATACGCTGGCTATCGTTCGGCGAAAGCCGTGCGGCTGTTAAGGGGTCAACTTCAGCTAATTGCAAATGCAAGTCAGGCCAACCACTTTCAGCCGCTTTTGCTTCAATCGCCTCACGGATATTAGGGTTTGCAATTGGTAGCGCGCTGAGTCCGTCAAGTAACGCTTTTACATACATCATGGTGCCACCGACCAAAATCGGTGTGCGCCCTAGTGCATGGCTAGCCGCAATAGCCGCGAGTGCATCGCGACGAAATTGTGCTGCGGAATACGACTCATCTGGCGCGATCAAATCAATTAACCGATGCGGATAACGCGCCAATGTCGCAGTATCTGGCTTTGCCGTGCCAATATTCATATCGCGATACACCAGCGCCGAATCAACACTAACAATATCGAGCGGAAATATTTCACTCAGGCGGCACGCTAGTGCTGTCTTGCCGGTAGCCGTGGGGCCGAGTAGAAAGATAACTTGGTTGTGCATTAAAAAATTATGGCGACGGCTTTTACCGACCGCGCATAAACAATCTATCTAAATCGCTCATGGCAAATTGATACCAAGTCGGGCGGCCATGATTACATTGTCCGCTGCGCTCAGTCTCTTCCATCTGCCGCAGTAGCGCATTCATTTCAGGCAGTGTGAGCGTACGATTAGCGCGCACTGCAGCGTGGCAGGCCATGGTGGAAAGTATTTCGTCGCGCCGTTCTTCAACCGCGCGCGATGCGCCGTGCAGGCTAAGATCATCCAACATCTCGCGAAGTAAATCATGCGGCTCACGGCGCTCTAGCAGTGCTGGCACTGCGCGTATGGCGATTTCATTCGGGCTTAATTCAGCAAAATCAAATCCAAGCTCTAAAAAAAGTGCACGATTGTCATCAAGTAGCTCGCGTTCGCGCGGTGCAATCGCAAACGCAATCGGCGCAAGCAAAGGCTGACTAGCAGTCTCGTGCAAGGTTGCCGCGAGCTTGAATTTTTCATACAAGATACGCTCGTGCGCCGCGTGCATATCGACGACAACCAAGCCTTGTTGATTTTGCGCGAGGATGTAGATGCCATGTAACTGACCCAGCGCAAAGCCTAGCGGCGGCGCAACGGTGTCATCGCGCATTGCAATGGCGGCTGGCATATTGGCCATCTCGCCACGCATGACGTCGTAAAACCGATTGGCGATTTGATTAGGCTCATTGGCAACGTACTGCGGAAAAGATACGGCCACATATTCTGAACCAACTGCCATTTGCCCTTGCACCGCTCGCGGCCAATCACGTGTGGCAGATGAAGGCATATTGGCCGAGACAAATTGCGACGGATCCGCCATTGGCGTGGATATTTCCGCACTCGATGCGGATAGTGCTTTATTCAGGGCGTGAAACACAAATTGATGCACCGCACGCGAATCGCGAAAACGCACTTCCGCTTTGGCCGGATGTACATTGACATCCACTAACGCAGGGTCCATCGTGACAAACAACAAAAACGCAGGCTGACGGCCGTGATGCAGCACATCAGCATAGCTCGCACGAATGGCGTGCTGCAATAATTTATCGCGCACAAAACGGCCATTTACAAACGTAAATTGTTGATCACGCCCCGCGCGTGAATAACGTGGCAAGGCAATAAAACCATTTAATGAAAACGCGGTGTGTGATTCGTTAATCTGCAAAGATGATCCCGCAAATTCGTCACCCAGTATTGCCATCGCGCGTGCTTCATGGCTTTGCGGCGCATGTGCCCACATTTGCCGACCGTTATGTGTGAGCGAGATGGCTACAGCAGGATAAGAAATCGCGACCCGTATCGCGGCATCTTCACAATGCCCGAATTCAGTGCCTTCAGTTTTAAGAAATTTACGCCGCGCGGGCGTATTAAAAAATAAATCCTCCGCATCAATAACAGTACCCACGGCTAATGCCGTCGGCTCTGTTTCGCCAATATCACCACCCAGTACCTGCAAGCGAAACGCGTGTGGCGCCTCAACAACGCGCGAGGCTACCGTAAGCCGCGAAATCGCACCCAAACTCGCCAACGCCTCACCGCGAAAACCCATCGTTGCGACACGTTCAAGATCATTCAAATCGCGGATTTTTGAGGTCGCATGACGTTTTACGGCGAGCACTAATTCAGCAGCGGGCATCCCACCACCATTGTCTGCCACGCGAATACGCTTAATGCCGCCCTCAATAAGCTCAATGCGAATGTCAGAGGCACCCGCATCAATACTATTTTCGAGCAACTCTTTTAACGCAGATGCAGGGCGTTCGACCACTTCGCCTGCAGCGATTTGGTTTATGAGTAATTCAGGTAGAGCAAGAATGGGCACACGCATATATGCATTTTAACGACAATGTTGGCATGTGCTACCTGTATTACTAGTGCGAATTGTATTAAAACCAAGCTTGATACAGATGCAAAGGGCAACATCCTTTTTGCTGTTGCGGTGGCTAATAGCTGGTGGAAGGCTAACAAGATGTGTAGTGCTACTAACACGCCTAAACGAAGAAAAGTGTTCAAAAAGCAAGGAAAACGACTAGTTGTACCCTAATCACGTCACAAAACCCAGTTTGTTGACGGGTAAGCTTGACGCGCTGCTCGAACCCTACTAACCTCTACTATAGGAACTTAAAATTTAGGTAGTTTGCTTATATAACAAGAACATACGCGCTGTTTACAACGTATTTTATAACCTTGTGAAATAGTTTTTTATTTGAAAATTTGTCATTACCAATATATAAGTCGTAAACACAATAGACCAAAACACTATAAATGCATCGCTCACACATGAGTAAGATGCAATGCAGTTCAACTGAGGGTGAGCATTTGAATACGCACAGTAAAAATCGCGCAGCAAACGATGATTCGATCACATCTTCGTCCCTAGACACACCGGGTTTATCGCTCACTGCCCCCGCCACCCCGAATGATCGCGCTTTTGTTGCGCAGCACATATACGCGGAGCAAATTCGCTTGTTGTATCGGTTTTCACTAGCGGGCTACTTGGCCGAGTTCATGGTCACGTTTTTATTGGGTGCAATACTTTGGAATGAGTTAAATATTCGGCCTGAATTGTTCATCTGGTTTATGGCAGCCATCGCTGTAATGGTAGGTCGATATGGACTCTACAAATTATTCATTCGCGCGAATCCCGTCACCGAGCGCTTGCCAATTTGGGACAACCGTTTCGTTATCGGCACGGTACTGATGGCAATATTGTGGGGCATTATGGGTTCGACGTTACTCCCAAAGTCGGGGCCTACGCAATTATCCGTAATGATGTTAATTGCACTTTTAACCACATTTGCAGTGGTTTATTTAGCCTCACACAAATCACTTTTCACTATTGTTGCACTCGTGTCGTTATTACCTATGGGTGTAATGACGTTTGGCTTTGGCGACGGCGCAGGCTCCATGTTGGGTGCGTCAATTGCCATACTGACGGCCTTGCTCGTTATCGTTCATAGCAAAGTCCACAAGGCATTACTCGATTCGCTAACCGCACGATTTGATAATGTGCTGATCGCAATGCGCCTAGAAGAAGAAAAAACGCGCGTCGAAATGGCCAATAAAGCGCTAGAGGCAGAGGCACTTGATCGTCGCAAAGCCGAACGCTCTGAACTCTTAGCACTACAACGTCTCAAGCTGCATCTTGAACGCACACCGCTGGGTGTCGTCGAGTGGGATATGGAATTTCGCGTCGCCACGTGGAACCCCGCCGCAGAAGCCATCTTTGGGCATATGGCTGCAGATGCCATAGGTGAATCTGGCTATATGTTGGTTAGTGGCACGCAAGATAGCGAACGGCTCGCTAGTATGTGGATGGAACTGATGCAGACCAGACACTCAACCCGCGTCTCAATAACAAATAAAACAAAGCGTGGCGAGGAAATCAATACAGAGTGGTACAACACCCCGCTTGTAGACGACAACAATAAAGTGATCGGTGTTGCTTCCCTCGTACAGGATGTTACTGAGCGCCTCAATACCGAACGCACCATCCACTACATGGCGCATCATGACGCGCTAACAGGCTTACCAAATCGACGACTAATGCAGGATCGTCTAAATCAAGCGATTTTAGCGGCACGCCGCCAGCAGCATCATGTTGGTTTGTTGTTTATCGATCTTGATCGCTTCAAACTTATTAATGACACGCTTGGTCACGATACAGGCGATTACGTATTGCGCGACATCGCTAAGAGGCTCGCCAAGGTCGTCCGCGAGGGCGATACGGTGTCACGTGAAGGTGGCGATGAATTCGTGATTGTCTTGCCTGATTTAGAAAAACCCGAATCCGCACAAATCGTGGCAAATAAAATTTTGATTGAGTTAGCTAGGCCAATTGAAGTTTCTGGTCACGAGCTGACCGTAACCGCTTCTATCGGCATATCGCACTATCCAAATGACGCGACCGATGTGCAGCATCTCTTAAAACACGCTGATTCCGCCATGTATCAAGCGAAGGATGCAGGCCGTAACACCGCGCGGTTCTTCACTTCTGATTTGAATTTCTTGCTTTCAAAACGGCTTGAAGTTGAGTCGCGCTTGCGGCGTGGCATTGAACGAAATGAATTTTATTTGCGCTATCAGCCGCAGGTCGATGTGCGAACCGGCAAGATAGTCGGCCTTGAGGCATTACTGCGATGGAATGACCCGCAGCATGGCGAAATATTCCCGAAAGATTTTATTTCTATCGCCGAGGAGCTAGGACTCATTGTGCCGTTAGGTGAGTGGGTATTTCGCACGGCCTGCCAGCAAATTAAAATTTGGGACGCTGAAGGGTATAGCGACCTTACCGTGTCGATCAATTTGTCGCCACGACAATTTATCTCACGCAAGTTATTGCCATCGATGAAATCAGCATTGCTGGAGACGGGTGTTTCTGCCACTCGCATTGATCTAGAAATTACCGAAACGATGGCAATGCGTAATCTCGAACAATCTATCGAAATATTAAGCGAGCTACGCCGCTTGGGTGCGACCATTTCGATTGATGATTTTGGTGTGGGTTATTCGTCGCTCGGGCAATTAAAACGCTTGCCCGCACAAACGCTCAAGATTGATCGTAGCTTCATATCGCAGATACCGCACGATGCCAATAGCTGCTCGATAACAGAAGCCATCATCGCAATGGGTAAGCGTCTGCAGTTAAACGTGGTTGCCGAAGGCGTAGAAGAAATGGCGCAGCTCGAATTTCTACGCGCCAACAATTGCGATACCTTCCAAGGGTATTTGTTCGCCAAACCGCTTACGGTGGCAGAAATTACCTCAATGTTGAAGAGCCAACGCGCAGCCGCGTAACAAAAAAATCATTACTGAAAGTCGTTTATCAGCGGGCATTTTCAGCCAATTTTGCCGCAAGCCGCCCGCCCAACAACGACTTTCAGCTTTTACCGCATTGCCAACAGATTTCAAATTCGCCTGGATTCATCTCCCCGCATGCACTGCATTGCCACGACGAACCTGTAGCTGCACGATTTTGATAATCGGCAATGATGTCTTTGGCGTGGGATTCTTGATGTCGTTGCGCGATCCAGACTTGCGGTTGACTCGAAGCCACTGGCATAAAGCCAACAAGGGACGCGGCATTTTCGTTAAACACATGTGCAGCGATACCCGCTTGACGCAACAGGTCGCGGAGCAAATGTGCATCGGGCAAATTAGGAGCGGTATAGACGCGTTTCATGTTGCTAGTTTAACGCTCAAAAAAAACCGCTGGACGCGCCAGCGGTTTTTATTTAACAGACAGACTTAATAATTAAAACGCGAAATTAACATTAGCCGTTACACCGTCTTGCTTCACGCCTTCTTTGCTGCTTACAGCTGAATAGCTTAAGCCCAAACCAATTTGTGGCGTGATGTTACCGCGTATACCAATAACGCCTGTTACCCATTTGCCATCACCGCGATAGGCTGGCATATCGTATCTGATATTTTGCGCGATGGACACGGGCGAGGCGGTAATGAAGCGCTCGTTGTTATTGCCATCACTATCAAACGAAACGCGCGCATACGGTGTGAAATTACCGATGGTGGCACTGGCACGTATCCCGACGCTAGTCACACGCGATGTGCGGCTTTGCTCAGAAAGACGCAGGTCAGTCGAAAGTGCGACTGCTGCACTCGCATTTTCTTGGAAGCCACCGACGGTAACGCTTTGACTTGTCATTCCCAAAAATGGGCCAACCGCGACGCCACCAAATTGGAAATCGTAGCCCGCCATCACGCTACCGGATGTGTTGGAGCCATTTGTTGACGCATTGTTGACGCGATTAGTAATGCCTAGACGCACATTGCGGCGAATGCCGTTAAATTTCAAATCGGCATTGCTGAACGTGGCGTTACCATAAAAGCCACCAACCTTAGCCGAAGCAAAAAGTGAAAACGCGGTCTCATCTAATTCATACTGACCCAAGCTGCCCATGGTGACATCGTTGGTGTTTTTGCCGACGGCAACACCGACCGTGACGGCCTCAGAAACACGCATCGTCACACCAACCGTGGCGGCGCGATTTTTGCTATTTGTTTTTGGGTTGTTATTGGCAGCTGAAATGTCAAACTTGGCACCATCGTAAGCCGCGAATACGCTAACTTTACCAACAGCAGATGTTGCACCTTGCTGCAAACCAGCGTCAAGTGTGCGAATGTGCGCGGCACGTGAGGCAAGCGGGACTTCAACCATGGTGGAGTAAGCATTCGGACCATCAATGAGGGATTTCACTAAATCAGCAACGACGGCGTGCGCGCCCGCTGATGGATGAATACCATCCGCAAATAAATAATTGGTCGGCGTTGCACCTGGCACCAAGGTGGACCCTAAACAAAATTGTGAATTAACGCCTGCTGGCGCGAATGGGGGAAACGGGCCGCATGATGGCGTATTAATGTTAGTAAAACCAAACGCACTCGCATTCGCCGCGACTTCGTTCAGCATCGTAGATACATCCACTGGGATAACGCGCTGCCCAGTAGCGGCTAACGCGTTAAATAGCGTTACGTTAAAGCCCGCAGAAGCTTGTGATTGCAGCGCCACTGCCGCAGGACCACCTGCTTGCGCGGCAGGCGTCAAACCAAGATTTGGCAAAGCGAAAACTAATATATGTCTGGCGCCAGCTGCGCGTAAACGCGCGGTTTGTCCGGCTATCTCATTGGCCGAGCCGACACCCGCAGCTCCGGCTTGCAATAAATCATTCGCGCCCGCCCAAATCGCATACAAACCATTCGGGTTCGCAGATCCACCATTAGCGGCTAAAAATTCTGTAATTTGTGTGGATACTGGTCGCTGCGCTCCGCCAGGTGGGGTAGAAGTCGATGTTGCGGTCACGCGCGCGCCACCTTGGGCAAAGATGCCACCACCGGCCACGTTAGAGGGGTTTGCATTGCCGCCATATTGCTGCGCGATTAGCTCCGACCAAACCGGACCTGGGTTTGTTGTGAAACGACCAAGTTGGGCGGCAGTTGCGGCAGGCACACCTATCTGCAATAAAAAGGGACGGAAATAACCAGCGTCCGACAAGCTATCACCGAATACATGTACACCTTGAAATCTGACCGCATTGGCCGCGCCACTTACACTAAGAACACCGGCAACAACTGCTGGCAGCATGCGTTTAGCAAATGACTTTTTTGACTGATGTGACATATAGAACTCCTCGCGAGATAGTTAAATTATTATTGGGAAGTGTGAGACGGTAAATCAATATGTTGCTAACAACTTATTGTGATTGCAGATTATCGCGTAATAATCACCCAATCTGTATGAAATATGCCGCTATGTGCCTGTAATGCAACAGTTATTTTGTGCAGCGCAGCATTTATAAATGTTGCGAATGCACTACTTTACATCCTCACCATTGACCACGCGGGTGAGTAGTTCTTTAGTGACTAGACCTGTTTTATTGTAGACCAACTTACCTTCCGGGTTATAGACCAAGGTCATCGGCATGCCTTTAATCTTGCCAAATACCTTTTCAGTATCAGCGTCGCTCAATACCAGCGGATAAGTATGGCCAAAACGTTTTGCTGTGCGTTTGAGTTTGGCGGCATCCTTAACCTTATCTTCTGTCTCATCCCAATCGATTGCAATGCCCAGCACGCGAGTTTTATCGCCCTTGGCGGCCTCTGCGGTTGCAAACGCGGCAATGTCGGGAATCTCCTTCACACAGGGCGCACACCATGTCGCCCAAAAATTAATCACCACCCACTTACCTTTTAACGCCGTCAATTGATGTGTTTTACCATCGGTATCTTTCACGCTAAACGCTGTCGCTGAAAGCGCCGCAAACAAGCAGCACACAAGAACGAAAATACGTAATCGATTAAGCTGCATCACCAATTGAGTTTCAAGCATTTTTTGCCTCTGTTAAATATTTGGACGATAATTATGCAATATTAAAAATCTAACGCTTTACTTTGTTCGTAGCTAAGCATCGACTTAACTACAACGCGCCACAACCAAAGAGGGTTGAATGCAACTAAGTTTATCTGTGCCCGTATCAACAAGGCCATTACCAAAAGAAATCGAAACGAATCCCAAAAAAGCGCGGCAATGGGTTGAAGGTTTACCGCTGACCAAGGTAGTGGATTCGGCAAAAATTGTGGCTGCAAATATTGAATCCTTAAATCGCGGCAAACTGAGCGCTGAAGAACGTATAGCGTTAGTCGAGGTATATCGCCCGATTACTAACGTATTACTCGATGAGTTGGATGCCATCTACGAATTTGCCTCACTGCCGCTGCCACCCAAGCAAAAAGAAGCCTTTGATCTTGCGCACTTAATATCGTCCGAATCGAGCTTTGCCTACAAAATGTTGGTGCTCGAAAAAACCGGCAAGATGATTGCCTTCGGCACTAAAAAAGCGTTACTGCTACCAATTTATCGCGTCATGACCAGCCAGTTGGCAATGATGGTGCAAAGCTATAAAACTTATCACCCTGTGCCTGTTGGCATTTGGCAGGAAGCCAGTGCACTATATTTGTATGCGGAAGAGCAAGGCTTTGCAAAGGAGATTGCTGAAGCTGAAACTAAATCATGTATCGCTGATATTTATTATGAAATGCTGATGCTGTCTTTAGCCGATCCGTACCGCTTAATGCATCGGGAAGTTGATCGGGTATTAGAATTATTGCGTCAAAACCGAGGGCAAGTTGCGTTCCGCACTTCCGTTGAAGGCGTCGACCAAACGCGCGCGTTTGTCGTTGCTTTTGATGCGGATGCGCCACCTAAACCATTGATACTTGGCAACCGCCCCCCAGCAGGCAATGTGCTACGTTTAGTTGATCCTACAAAGCTCGTTGAACGTTTGCAGCAAAAACTAAAAGCCGCTAACAACCAAAATACTGCGGCAACAGCGGCTAAAAGCCGTGCATCTCACGACATGAACGACTTGATCGGTAGACTCATTCGGCTATGGGGTGACCCGCCTAAACGCCAATTTCGACGTAACCCAGCTGACACTGGTGTTGCACTTTGTTCGGGTATTAAAGCAATTTCGTATTTTGCGGAATTAGCGTTAAATGAAAATCTTGAAGCAGATGCTGAAGCCATTCGTGATGGACGTACCATCCCATTATTAAAAATACCGCAAGACCCAATGTCGCAATTAATAGGCGTAGAAGAATGGCAAGTGCTTAATCAAAGCGCGAATGGCCTTCGTATGCACCGCAACCAAGGTGGTAACGTCGGCGTTTCTGTTGGTGAGGCCGTCGGTGTGCGTTTTGTTGGTGGTAGAGCTTGGAATCTTGGTGTGGTGCGTTGGCTTACGTTGCTTGATGGCAACGCACTTGAATTTGGTATGGAGTTACTTTCACCTGCAGGCTATGCGGTGACGATAGAGCCCACTATTGGCAGTAATGGCCGCCCTATTCAGGCAGTATTACTCGCATCTTCGAATCCTGAATTTCCATCTGACAGCGTAATGACGGTGGCAGACACATTCTCTGATTTGCGTGAATTTGAATTAAATGACCACGGTGACACGACGAATGTGCGGGCAATGACATTAGTGGAACGTACGTCTAAGTTTGATTTATTTCAATTTCAGCCGTCATAGGCTAGGGCAAGGCGTTAATTACATATCGCGGCGGTTTTGTCAAAACGACCGACGCTTCGTTCGCATCTAAAAGCGCATATAACGCATCCTCGGCGTGGTCAATTGGCATGGGTGCTGCCGCGCGCAACTCCTCAAAAGTGCGCGGCGCATCGGCAGCAGCGAGTGCTGCAAATATACGCACCTTGGCATCATCTAACACTAGAGACTGACGTTGTGCATCACGATGACGAACATATGAGAGCGTGGCGGAAACTTCAGCGCCTAGCAACACCACCAACCAACACAAAAATATCCACAATAAAAATATCGGGAAACTTGCAAACGCGCCATACACCATGCTGTATGTCGGCACTTTGACAACATAGATAACAAACACCTGCTTCATCATTTCAAATGATAGCGCGGCCAATACCGCACCGATTAGCGCATGACGCATCGGCACAAACCGATTGGGAATCCAGCGGTACGCCATATAAAGCGTTAGTGCAGTAGCAACTACCGGAATCATTCGCCACAAAGCATCGTCTAACAACGGTAATGCGCGTTCAAAAGTGTGCGCGGCGCGTACCAGATCAGTAGTCACGGATAAGCTCAGTGCGATCAAAACGGGGCCGACAATTAGTAGCAACACTGCCCAGCGCAGTCGCTTCCCCCACGTACGCCGACGGTTGGCGCGCCAAATATCGTTAAACGTATTTTCAATCGTAAATATAAGAGCAATCGCGGTGACAAGTACGATCAACAGGCCGATCAGCGTTAAGCGTGACGCATTAAGCGCGAATTGATCCATATAAACGCCAACCATTTTGCTCGACATCTCTGGCACAAAATTTTTCAGCACAAATGATTTGAGTTGCAAAATAATATCGCGCGTGAACGGCAACTTAGAAGTAAGCGTAATAGTGACGGTGAATAACGGTACTAATGCCAATAAGGTGGTGAACGTCAGACTACCAGCGACAGTAAGACAACGATCCGCCACCACGCGATTGGCTAAATACTTTGCGTATGCGATAAGGGCATGTATTAGGTCAAAAATGAATTTCACTGGTTTTATAAATAATGCCAATATGGAGAAAAAAATATAGGAGTTGACCGCTAAGAGTCGAGCAATCTGTAGTGTAGTGGAGAAATATGCTCTACTCCTTCTCGTTGCACTTTATAGATATTGAGAAAATCGTTATGGCTGATATTTTAGTTTTGTATTACTCACACACGGGCGCCGTAAAAGACTTAGCTAACCATATCGCACGCGGTGTTGAAAGTGTTGCCGGTATGTCCGCGCGTGTTCGCACTGTGCCTAAACTTAGCATCGTAACGGAAATCGCCGCGCCGCCCGTACCTGAATCAGGTGCGCCGTATGTCACGTTGACCGACTTAAGCGAATGTGTCGGCTTGGCAATGGGTTCACCGACGCGTTTTGGCAATATGGCTGCGCCATTAAAGTATTTCCTCGATGGCACCAGCGGCGAATGGATGCGTGGCTCGCTTATCGGAAAGCCGGCCGCCGTATTTACATCCACGTCATCCATGCATGGCGGCAATGAATCGACATTACTATCTATGATGCTTCCACTACTGCATCACGGCATGTTGATCGTAGGTATTCCATACTCCGAGCCCACTTTATCAACGACAACTGAAGGTGGAACACCATATGGTGCGAGTCATATTGCTGGGAGCAATGGGGCGAAGCCAATTAGTGACGTTGAAAAACAATTGGCATTTGCGCTAGGCAAACGGCTCGCAACCATCGCAGAAAAACTTGTGCATTAATACTAAAACCCTAATATTGGCGGGAGTTTCAAAGCAATACTTGCTCAAAGTGACCGCCAATAAACGAATTTTAATTTTCAATTTATTAAAAAAGCCCGCAATGCGGGCTTTTTTATATTTATAAGCACGTCAACGATTATTTTTCTATCTTTTTATCTGTCGCACCTGCTTTGACATTGACGTCACCTTCTTTACGCATCTGTGCTAATAAGGACACAAGATCATTTTGTCCGATCGTTTGCTGCAGGCGCGTGCGCGTTGCTGTGAGTTTGGCTTCATCAGGTACTGGCGCGTCAATAACTTTTGCCACCTGTATTAATGTAAATGCGCCAGTGGGATCAGCATGGCTTGTAAAGATAGGAAGCTTTTGTGGGTTCGCACGCATTGCAGCATCAATCACGGTGGGCGCTAATCCCCCTGTCACCGCACGACTCACTGCCAATAGCGGAGGAAACTTAACATCATCTTTACCCGCCTTTAACGCTGCGAGCTTAGCTTCACCATCTGCTTTTGCCAACTTGACAGCTTCCTCACGTGCCAGACGCTGAATAATACCAACTTGCACATCAGCAAGTGGTCGCACAATGGCAGGCTTTGATTCAAGAACCCGCGCAACGACGAGTGAATTAAGACCAATCTCAACAGCTTCTGAATTACGCTTATTTTTAAGCACATCATCACCAAACACCGCAGCTGATAATTTAGGATTGTTAAATGGCGGCTGAAAGGCTTGTCCCTTTGCAAAAAAAGATGATTGCTTAATCGGCAATGCAGCAATTTCAACGGCAAGGCCAACTTCAGAGGCAGCTTTCAAACTGGCAGATTGTTCAAATGCGGCATTCGAAAATTTTTCTGCTAACTCGGCAAATTTACGCGAGGCTTTTTGCTTTTTTAATTCGCCCTCAATTTCAGGTGTTGCATCCGCAAGCGACTTGCCCTTCTCAGGCTTAATCTCGGTTACCTTAATGATGTGATATCCAAAGTCACTCAATACCGGCCCAAGAAGCTCACCTGTTTTGCCTTCAAACACGGCCTTTTCAAAGGGTGGAACCATCATGCCGCGACCAAAGAATCCAAGGTCGCCGCCATTTGCACCTGAGCCTGGGTCTTGTGAATTTTTCTTCGCTAAGTCGGCAAAACTTGCGGGAGATTTTTTAATCTGTGCAAACAATTCATTGGCTTTTGCTTCGGCGATTTTTTTGTCTTCCTCTTTCGCAGCTTTAGCCGCGTTAATCAAGATATGCGAAGCCTTACGCTCTTCTTTGGTGACATAACGTGCTTTGTTAGTTTCATAGTAAGCCGCGATTTCTTCTGCAGGCACTTTAATTGAGGGCGCTAATGCTTCTAGCGTGAGCTCAACATACTCAGCTCGAACCTGTTCAGGGATAGTAAAGTCTTTGGTATTTTTTTCATAAAATTCTTTGGCAGCTTCTTGTGTTATTTTGACCTTCAATAAGAATGTTTCCGGCGCAATCGTAACTACCGCAATTTCGCGCGATTGTTCATTCGCCTGTAAATAATTTTGCAAGCTGGTTTTAGAAACAAATGCCGTGCCAGATACGCTCTCTAAAAACTGTTGCCGCTCAGTATCCTGACGCAATAGATTTTCAAATGTGGCCGCGTTGTAACCTTGCGCTTTTAATACGCGCTCATAGAGTGTTGGCGAAAACTGACCTGCTTCTTGAAAATTTGGGTTAGTCAATATCAACTCTTTCAAGCGGTTATCGCTGATCGCCATGCCTGATGTGCGCGTTGTTTTATCAAGCAAACGCTGATCAATTAACTGATCCAAAATGCCTTTACGCATTTCTGGGTTATCCATTACAGTTGAATCAATCTGGCCGCCAAATTGTTGACGGAAACGTTCTAACTGATTTTTGACGGCGGTATCAAACTCTTGCTCATTGATATTGTCGCGACCTACGCTGGCAACTGTCTTCGCACCAGCAGTAGGCTTTATGTAGGACTCAACGCCCCAAAGAGCGAATGGAATTGTGATTAGCACCAAGACAACTTTAGCCACCCACGTTTTTGCGGCTGAACGAATAGTTTCTAACATAAGAGCAACGACTCACTTAAAAAAAATATTGCATTACAAGTAACAGTAATGCATGTGGATAAAAACAGCATGCTAGCAAACACACAAACAAGGCAATAATTTTACTATGAGACGACAATTTCTCGCTGCGATTTCAGTCATTAGCTGACACACTCATAGCGCATAGAGTTTTTGAAAATAAAAAAGCGACCAAGTGGTCGCTTTTTAGTTATTGGCGGAGTGGACGGGACTCGAACCCGCGACCCCCGGCGTGACAGGCCGGTATTCTAACCAACTGAACTACCACTCCTAATTTCAAACTCACGACAGTTCGTCACAAACCGCGTGGTGGGTGCTGAGGGGCTCGAACCCCCGACATTCGCCTTGTAAGGGCGACGCTCTACCAGCTGAGCTAAGCACCCAAGACAGCCTGCTAGTTTAACGCATCTTTAAGCGCTTTACCAGCTCTGAATTTAGGAACTTTTGCGGCCTTGATCTTAATCGCTACACCAGTTCGTGGGTTACGACCGGTACGTGCGGCTCGTTTGCCTACGTAGAAAGTACCAAAACCTACCATCGTGACCATTTGGCCTTTTTTCAATGTGCTACGCACTGATGCAATGACGGCTTCAACAGCGCGTCCAGCAGCAGCTTTCGAAATATCGGCTGATTTAGCAACCGCTTCAATCATCTCGGTTTTATTCAAGGGGAAACCTCTCTTAAGGAATTGGCGCGTATCAAGTTTGAAATGAATTGCGCGGGGGTATTAACATGAAATGTAGCAACAGTACGCTTTAACCGCTACCGTTACCAAAAAAATATCGTTTAATCAGCCAATGCAGGATTTTTTAAGCGAAGCTTATTTTATAGCGTTTTATTGCTATGCGTGTCAAGAATAAATACTAAAAATCAATGTTTAGTCACCACAGGCTTTTCAACAGGCTTCGTTTCACTACTCGCCACCACATCAGCGGCTACAACTATTACATCTGCATCCACAATTGGTACAGGCTTACGTTCCAGCGCCATCTCTAATACTTTATCAATCCATCGTACCGGAACGATGGAGAGATCACGCGTTATCTCTACCGGAATTTCGACCAAATCTTTTTCGTTCTCTTCAGGTATGAGTACGGTCTTAATACCACCGCGTGCCGCCGCCAGTAATTTTTCTTTGAGGCCACCAATTGGCAATACTTCACCGCGCAGTGTAATCTCACCAGTCATCGCTACATCACAACGTACTGGAATGCCGCTCAACACCGACACAAGCGCGGTTGTAATAGCGATGCCAGCTGATGGTCCATCTTTTGGTGTAGCCGCTTCAGGTAAGTGAATATGCAAGTCATGCTTTTCGTAAAAGTCATGCGCGATGCCGAGTGACTTAGCGCGTGAACGTACTACGGAAATTGCCGCTTCAATCGACTCTTGCATTACGTCACCTAGTTTGCCTGTGCGCTTAATCACGCCTTTACCAGGCAACACAGCTGCTTCTACTGTAAGTAATTCACCACCGACCTCTGTCCATGCCAAGCCGGTAACTTGTCCAACTTGATTGGTTTTTTCTGCAATGCCGTAGGAATAACGACGCACCCCTAAATATTTATCAAGGTTTTTTGCAGTCACTTGCGACTTGCCCTCTTTGGCTTTTGTCAAATGTGTTTTAACAACCTTGCGGCAAATTTTTGCAATCTCACGATCCATGCCGCGCACGCCCGCTTCACGCGTGAAATAGCGAGCGATATCACGCAATGCTGTATCTGCAACACTTAGCTCTTCGTCTTTAACGCCATTCGCTCTCATTTGTTTTGGCAACAAATATTGACGCGCAATGTGGACTTTTTCATCTTCAGTGTAACCAGACAAACGTATGACTTCCATTCGGTCTAACAATGCGGGAGGAATATTAAATGAGTTAGACGTTGCCACAAACATGACGTCTGACAAATCAAAATCAACTTCGACGTAGTGATCTTGGAACGTATGATTTTGCTCGGGATCAAGCACCTCAAGTAACGCACTAGCAGGGTCACCTCGAAAGTCCATACCCATCTTATCAACTTCATCGAGCAAAAATAACGGATTACGCACACCGACTTTGGTCATGTTTTGCAAAATCTTGCCAGGCATCGAGCCAATATAAGTGCGGCGATGTCCACGAATTTCTGATTCATCGCGCACGCCGCCAAGTGACATGCGCACAAATTTACGGTTAGTTGCTTTAGCAATCGATTGACCTAGTGAAGTCTTGCCTACACCAGGCGGGCCTACCAAACAAAGGATCGGCGCCTTTAATTTTTCAACGCGCGATTGCACCGCGAGATACTCAACGATCCGCTCTTTGATTTTTTCTAAACCATAATGATCTGCATCTAGCACTTTTTCAGCGTTTGGCAAATCATTAGATACTTTTGATTTTTTCTTCCACGGCAAATTTACAACCGTATCGATGTAGTTGCGTACTACGGTTGCTTCTGCCGACATAGGTGGCATCAGCTTTAATTTCTTTAATTCAGACTCGCATTTCGCCTTGGCATCTTTCGACATATGCGCGGCTTTGATTTTTTTCTCAAGCTCATCAATGTCGGCGCCTTCTTCTGTCTCGCCAAGCTCCTTCTGAATCGCTTTTACCTGCTCATTCAGATAGTACTCACGTTGGGATTTTTCCATTTGGCGCTTAACGCGACCACGAATGCGCTTTTCAACTTGCAGAATGTCAATCTCAGTTTCAAGCAAACCTAATAGCTGCTCTAAGCGCAATGGCACATCAAAATTTTCGAGTATTTGCTGCTTTTGTTCGAGCTTTAATGGCAAATGCGCGGCGATTGTGTCTGAAAGTCGGCTTGCTGACTCAATGCCCGAAAGTGAAGTCAATACTTCAGCGGGAATTTTTTTATTCAGTTTTACGTATTGATCAAATTGACCAAAAAGGCTGCGGCGCATCGCCTCGACTTCATTGTTATCCGCTTCTGTTTGAGGAACAGGTGTAATGTCAGCTTCGTAATTTTCTTTAACCGCAAGCACGTGATTAATTCGCGCGCGTTGAATGCCTTCGACCAATACTTTGACCGTGCCGTCTGGCAGCTTCAGCATTTGTAAGATAGAAGCAACAGAACCAACGTCGTACAAATCTTTAGGCGTTGGGTCATCATTGGCGGCGGATTTTTGCGCGACCAGCACAACGTTTTTACCCTCCTCCATAGCCGCTTCAAGAGCCTTGATTGATTTTGGGCGTCCGACAAAAAGCGGGATCACCATATGCGGAAATACCACCACATCGCGCAATGGCAATAGTGGCAAAATTTCGTGGTTCGTCTCTTGGGGATTATCGGTGGGTGTCATAGCTAAGGTCTTTATTTAATGGCACCGATTGGAGTGTTCGGTGTTTAGTCAATTAGAGGAGATGACATGGGGATGACAAGACGAAAATACAAGTTGATATTCAACAACTTATAAATCCGCGCCGACCGCTTTGAGCTGATCTGAGTACATCAATAGTGGCTTCTGGTTGCCGATAATGGTGTTTTCATCAACGACGACTTTTTCGACATTACTCATCGAAGGCAGGTCAAACATCACATCGAGCAGTGCATGCTCAATAATAGACCGCAAGCCACGGGCGCCGGTTTTGCGCTCTAGCGCGCGTTTTGATATAGCCGCTAATGCGGAATCTCGAAATTCGAGTGAGACATTTTCCATTGCAAAAAGCTTTTCGTATTGTTTGGTAAGCGCATTTTTTGGCTCTGTCAAAATACGCACCAGCGCCTTCACATCTAACTCTTCTAATGTTGCCACGACTGGCAATCGTCCGACAAACTCAGGAATCAGCCCGTATTTTATTAAATCTTCGGGCTCTACATCGCGCAGTAATTTGCTAGTGGCGTTGCGATCTTCTTCGCTTCGTACATCGGCATCAAAACCAATACCAACTTTATCGGTGCGGTTTTGAATAACTTTTTCTAGTCCACTAAATGCGCCACCGCAAATAAATAAAATGTTGGTGGTATCAAGCTGGACAAATTCTTGATTAGGATGCTTACGCCCACCTTGTGGCGGTACCGAGGCGATGGTTCCTTCAATTAGTTTTAGTAATGCTTGCTGTACGCCCTCACCCGACACGTCACGGGTGATTGAGGGGTTATCAGATTTGCGTGAGATTTTATCAATTTCGTCAATATAGACTATGCCGCGCTGGGCTTTTTCTACATCGTAATCACACTTTTGCAGAAGCTTTTGGATGATATTTTCAACATCCTCACCGACATAACCTGCTTCTGTCAACGTGGTGGCATCTGCAATCACAAAGGGCACATTAAGCAATCTAGCGAGCGTTTGAGCCAGCAATGTTTTGCCGGAGCCTGTTGGACCAATTAACAATATGTTTGATTTAGCAAGCTCAACTTCTGCCTCTTTTGGGCTAGCTTTTAGCCGTTTGTAGTGGTTGTACACCGCGACGGAGAGGATTTTTTTAGCTTGTAACTGATCGATCACGTACTCATCGAGAATGTTGCAAATCTCATGAGGCGTAGGCAGCTCGTGCTTGCTAGACTTAGTATTCGGATCAGCTTGCGTCTCTTCGCGAATGATGTCGTTACAAAGGTCGATGCATTCGTCACAAATAAAAACTGACGGGCCAGCAATGAGCTTTCTCACTTCGTGCTGGCTTTTGCCGCAGAAGGAACAATACAATAGCTTCTCACTGTTTTTTTCAGACATGCTGCGCTTTCATTCCAAAATCACGAGGCACATCGCCTACCGCAGCGCACCAACATCCTGTTGATACTCTTCCCAAGATTATGCTTGGGCGCGGTTTTCTAATATGCGATCGATGATACCGTATTTTTGCGCTTCTTCAGCAGACAAGAAATTATCGCGATCCGTGTCTTTTTCTACCGTTTCAATGGCTTGCCCAGTGTGTTTAGCCATGATTTCATTTAAGCGCTGTTTAAGGAATAAAGTTTCTTTAGCGTGAATGGCAATGTCGGATGCCTGTCCACGAAACCCGCCGGACACTTGGTGAATCATTACGCGTGAATTCGGCAAACAGGCGCGCTTACCTTTTGCGCCTGCGGCTAGCAGGAAGGCGCCCATGCTTGCCGCAAAACCTGTGCAAAGTGTCGCGACATTTGGGCGGATAAATTGCATCGTGTCATACATTGCCAAACCCGCTGTGACTGAACCGCCAGGAGAGTTAATGTAGAGCGAAATGTCTTTATCAGGATTTTCACTTTCCAAAAATAACATTTGTGCGACAATCACATTCGCGGTCGCGTCATTAACTTCGCCGACCAAAAATATCACGCGCTCTTTTAATAGCCGCGAATAAATGTCAAACGCGCGCTCACCGCGCCCAGATTGCTCAATAACCATTGGGATGTAACCCAAGCCCTGTGGCTGACCGTACTCGTTATAACCTGGCGCCATACCAGTGATATCGTATGCGCGGGACTGAAAATCAACGAAATTTTTCATTTACTTCTCCTATTGCAATATGTGACAGCGCAAGATAACGATTGGTTCGCAAACTAGCGCTTACAAACTAGCGCTTAATATCCATGACTTCGTCGAATGTTTTAGTAGGTGCTGATACCTGCATTTGTGCTGCTGCCCATTCAACAACGTTGTCTTCCAGCACCATGGCTTCAACTTCACCTAAGCGCTGAGGATCGCTGTAATACCAACGTACCATCTGCGCCGGATCTTCAAAGCTCTCTGCATGCTCTTCAACCATCGCACGAATTTGCTCAGGTTTAGCGCGCAAAGAATTCTGTTTCACCACTTCACTCAAAATCAAGCCGAGTTTTACGCGTTTCTCCGCTCGCTCCATGAATAACTCAGGTGGCAATTGCAAATCTTTGGTTGTCATACCGCGCTTTTCCAAATCTTTGACAGCCTCTGCTTGAAGACGGGCAATTTCGTTGTCAACTAGGGAGCGCGGCAGTTCAAGCGAGCTTGATTCCGCTAACGCATCCATCACCTGATCTTTAGATTTGGCCTGTAAACGCTTTTTCAACTCGCGCTCCAGATTGGCTTTAATTTCTGCACGCATTGTTGCAACGTTACCGTCAAGAACGCCTAGCGTCTTGGCAAAATCTTCATTGATGTCTGGCAACTTTGGCGCGTTAACAACCTTTACTGTAACGCTAAATTGCACGGTCTTTCCAGCTAGTTCAGGCTGATAGTTATCGGGGAATGTTAAATCAAAGGTTTTTTGCTCTTCACCCTTCATGCCCGTTATTGCCGCCTCAAAATCGGCCAACATGCGACCTTCGCCAAGCACAATCCCAAAATTTTCTGCCTGACCACCTTGGAACGGCTCGCCATTCATTGTGCCGTTGAAATCAACAACAACAAAATCACTCTTTTGTGCAGCACGATCCGTTTTATCGTAGGACGCACGCTGTTTACGCAAGGTCTCTAAGGTGTTGTCAACATCAGCTTCTGCAACAGAAACAGCAGCGCGTTCTAATGCTTTTCCGGCTAATGCGCCGATTGTGACTTCGGGATAAATTTCAAACGTGGCGGTGAATTCAAATTTATCAGCCGATTGACCAGAATTTGCAGGCGCAAATTGTGGATAACCTGCAACGCGAAATTGTTGCTTTTGAACTTCATCCGCAAATGACTTTTGCACCACATCTGACATCACTTCTTGGCGTACCTGATAACCATATTGATTCACAACAATATTGAATGGCACTTTACCCGGACGAAAGCCAGACATTTTGGCGGTACGCGCAATACGCTTTAAGCGCTGGGTAATTTCAGATTCAATTTCAGTTGCCGGCAATGACAACGCGATATTGCGAATCAAGTTGTTTGTGGTAGTGGGGGTTGCAGCAGAAGTTTGAGCTTGCATGAGACGTTCCTGAAATAAAACCGCATTGCTGTGTCAAAAACATCAGCAGACGGGCGCAGCACGAATTGATGCGCCGCTCATGAATTACATGAGCCGCGACATCAAGAATAAAAATGGTGCGAGTGGAGGGACTCGAACCCACACACCTTACGGCGCTGGAACCTAAATCCAGTGCGTCTACCAATTCCGCCACACTCGCACGCGTGATATTACTGGGTAGCCTAAAATTATAACTGAATCAGGACAAAACGCTGCTGGTTTGTTAATTTGCGAACAAATCCGGTCTTTTAGTGGGGATGCACAGCTTTTGCAACACATTCCTATCGAGCTTGAGTTCAATCTTTGTTTAAAGGCGCAACAGGAAATGTGCTGCTTATAATGCAAGTCCTCAGCTCATCGCTCTAAATTTATTGCTCCCGTGCCAGTAGATCATTACGAAAATTTCCCTGTAGCCTCTATTTTATTGCCCGCGCATTTGCGGCGGCCGGTGGAGGTCATTTATCAATTTGCACGCAGCGCTGACGATTTTGCGGACGAGGGAAGTGTGCCGATTGCCGAGCGATTGGCGAATTTGTCAGCGTACGCACATGAGCTTGATTTAATTGAGGCTGGCACTAAAAGCGAATCCGCATTGTTTCAAGCATTGGCTTCAACAATACGAGAGCATCAATTGCCATTGCAATTGTTTCGCGATTTGCTCGATGCGTTTACACAGGATGTAACCCAAACGTCCTATGAAAATTTTGCCGAGTTAATGGAGTATTGCCGACGCTCGGCGAATCCAATTGGACGTTTGTTGCTCCATTTATTTCACGCCACCGAGGCAGATAATTTAGCAATGAGTGATGACATCTGTTCAGCCTTGCAGCTCATTAATCACTGGCAAGATGTCGCCATTGATTGGCAAAAAAATGATGGCGGGCGCGTCTATTTGCCAAAGGATGAATTGGCCTATTACGGTCTATCGAAATCAGATATTAAAGGCAGCAACTGTAGTCCCGCATGGCGTGAGATGATGCGTTTCCAAACATCGCGGGCGCGCAGCATGATGCAGCGCGGTGCGCCGCTCTCTCGAAAAATGACGGGGCGTTTTGGTGCTGAGCTGCGCTTAATTGTCGCGGGCGGGATGGCGATTGTCGATAAAATTGACGCTGCTGATGGTGACATATTTCGCTACCGCCCTAAATTAACGACGTGGGATTGGCTAACGATTGCTCCTGCAGCACTACTAAAATTCTAATGAACCCTCAAAACTCCATTGCAGATCAGTATTGCGCTGATAAAGCAGCTGCCAGCGGCTCAAGCTTTTACTATAGCTTTCGTTTTTTACCGCCAGAACGCCGCCGCGCCATCACCGCACTTTATGCGTTTTGCCGCGAAGTGGATGACATTGCCGATGAGGTTACCGATCATGATGTGGCGCGCGCTAAGCTCGGCTGGTGGCGGGCAGAAATTGCCAATTTGTTTAATGATCACCCTACGCATCCCGTTACGATTGCGCTGCAACCAGCAACTAAACAATTTCAAATTGACGCGGCGCGCTTAAACGAAATCATTGACGGTATGGAAATGGATTTAGTTAAAAAACGCTATCGCGATTGGGACGAATTACAACTTTATTGTCACCGTGTTGCTGGCGTGGTTGGGCAACTATCCGCGAGTATTTTCGGCTATTCCAATCCACGCACCATCGAGTATGCCGAGCATCTCGGCCTAGCTTTCCAGATGACCAATATCATTCGCGATGTCGGCGAAGATGCGCGACGCGACCGCGTCTATTTGCCGCAACAGGAGCTGGATCGTTTCAACGTACCCATAGCCGATTTATTAAATGCCAAACATTCACCTGCATTTGTGGCATTAATGGCGTTTCAGACAGAACGAGCAAAGTCTTTATACAGCGCAGCGTTTGAAGCATTATCGCCTGAAGACCGCCGTCCACAAAGGCCCGGACTAATTATGTCCGCCATCTATCGTACTTTATTAGACGAAATCGCTAGTGATGGTTACAGGGTGCTCAATCAACGCACGTCACTCACGCCTATTCGTAAATTATGGTTGGCATGGAAGACCTGGGTAACAGCGTAATGCCATCTGGACAGCGCCCAAAAATCGCTATTATCGGCGGTGGTTATTCTGGCATGGCGGCGGCAATTCGCGTTACTGAGCGCGGCGGTATTGCCATCGTTTATGAAGCAGCACGCATTTTAGGTGGACGTGCTCGCCGAGTTGAGTATTTAGGTCGTACGCTCGATAACGGACAGCATATTTTATCGGGCGCCTATCGTGAATTACTCCGGCTGATGGATGTCATTGGCGTCTCTGCGCGTGTTTATGATCGCGTGCCCCTAAAACTATCGATGCCGCCGCATTTTCGATTGCGCGCCCCGCTGCTGCCTGCACCGCTGCATATGGCATTTGCATTATTGGGCGCCAAGGGTCTTACCGTTGGCGATAAATTAAGCGCGATTCGTTTCATGCGATCGCTTGAAAAAGCACAATTTGCGATTGACACCACACTAACCGTTGCCGTGTTTTTGCAGCAACATAAACAATCTGCGAATTTGATTCAATACCTGTGGCAGCCATTAACAGTATCTGCGTTAAACACACCGATTGCCACCGCCTCAGCGCAAGTATTTGCCAACGTCTTGCGCGATGCGCTCGCGGGGGAACGCGAAGCCAGCGACCTGCTGCTGCCAAAGGTGGATTTATCCGCACTTTTTCCAGAACCTGCAGCGGCTTGGGTTACAGCGCAAGGTGGTGAGGTCAAACTTGGGGTAAAGGTGTCGCACGTTGAAGTCATCGAACATGGCATGTTGGTGACAGTCGGCGACATCGTTGATAGCGTTGATGCGGTGATCATTGCCACAGGGCCACATCAAAGAGATAGCTTAGGGATTGCCGTTTCAGCCAATAATGCTTCAATTAGCTCACCAATATTAGACTTTGAATCTATTACAACCATTTACTATGGCTTTGCATCATCTGAAAAACTAGCCGAGCCCATGTTCGGACAAGCAACCGGATTAGCGCAATGGTTTTTTGACCGTCGCCAATTATCAGACACACCAGATGCGCCAGAATTAATCGTTGCTGCTGTGATTTCTGCAAATGGCCCGCATGATGATCTTGATAACGAGCGCTTAGCGACGCAAGTGTTGCGTGAATTAAAAAACTACGCACCCTCGCTACCAGCACCGACTTGGCAAAAAGTAATTCGCGAAAAATTTGCGACCTTTGCCTGCACGCCAACCGCACCACGTGCATCTCACGTAACCAAATCGCCGCGTCTTTTTTTGGCAGGCGATGATGTGGCAAACCCCGGGCGAAATTATCCAGCCACCCTTGAAGGCGCGGTAAGAAACGGCGTTGCAGCGGCCGATGCTGCCATCAATGCAACAAACTCAATATGACCGATATCCATCACATTCCTGTTAACTTTGCCCCTGCTGCCGATTGTCTAAAAGACCGCATAATTTTAGTCACAGGAGCCACTGGCAGCATCGGTCGCATGGCTGCCCTTACCTATGCGAAACACGGTGCGACGGTCATTTTGCATGGCAGTCGGCAATTGTCGCTCGACAAGCTCTATGACGAGATTGAAGCCGCTGGTTATCCGCAGCCGGCTAGCCTCGCACTCAATTTTTTAAACGCGAAAGAAGCTGATTACAAAGGTTTAGCGGAGACCGTCTTTGCAACCTTTAAGCGGCTCGATGGTATTTTCCATGCGGCGAGTCACATGGCACCGTTGTCGCCACTAGCACTTCAAGATTTGGCAACATGGAACGCGCACTTGACGGTTAATATTGCCGCGCCTGTCGCCATTACGCGCCACTGCTTGCCGATGTTAAAGCGCGCGGCAAGTGCTCGCGTGGCATTTTTATCTGAGACACATGCCTTTGCCCCCAAAGCCTACTGGGGCGCGTTTGCAACGACTAAAGCGAGCTTGACTCACATCGCAAAAATCTGGAACGATGAAATTTCGGCTGATTCGACCATGCATTTTGGCGTATTTGTACCTGGCCCTATTCAGTCACAAATGCGCGCAATGAGTCATCCTGGCGAGCATCAATCTGAGATTCCCGCTATTGAATCCATAGCTTCCGCCCTGTTATATATGCTTTGTCGTGAAATGGAGGCCAAGCAAGATGCCCCATTTGTGTTTGCGCCCTCGCCTGCTCACTTTCAAGCGTAAACGCCAGCAAGCTGTTGTTAGTTAATAGGTAATTTATTGCCGTGATGCGCGGCTTCTGATTGTCGCAATCACGGTATGGCGCGTTTTAGCCTCAATTTGCTGGTGCAGTGGCACGATAATTGGTTAAACTAACGTCTATGATAGTTACCAGCAAGCTTGCATTAGTTGCTTGTTATTGCCTATCTACTGCAAGACACAAAACTTATAAAAGTGCTCTCGGCCATCAACTCCAACTTATGTTGCTAAATCGCGCTAATCCATCTCTGCTCATGACTATGAAGGCGACAAGTAAGCGCTCGTCAACATTTTCCATGCCCCCAACAATGAGGAATGCATGAGCACCGTTATGGATCAAAGCAATCGTACCTTTATCGGCAGCGTCGTATTTGTCGATATTGTTGGCTACACTAAAAAATCCGTCTCCGATCAGATCATCATGAAGGATCGCTTCACGTCGCTTCTTTCGGATTCACTCAAAGATATTTCGTCAGACCAACGCATTATTCTCGATACCGGTGATGGTGCTGCCTTAAGTTTTATCGGCGACCCTGAAGACGCATTATTTGTCGGCATGAATATGCGTGACATGTTGAAAGATGTAACCCCTGGCGCTGCTGAGCCAAATGATCAATCAACATCAAGTAGCAGCGATCTTTTTTTACGTATCGGCATTAACTTAGGTCCGATTAAACTCGTGCGCGACATTAACGGCCAGCCAAATATTGTAGGTGATGGCATTAACGTTGCACAACGCATCATGAGTTTTGCGCGACCCGGTCAAGTCGTCGTGTCCCGATCCTATTTTGATGTTGTCTCGGTCATTTCTGACGAATACGCGCAGCTATTCAAATACGAAGGTTCACGTACCGATAAACACGTGCGCGAGCATGAAATCTACGTGGTGGGTGATTCTGCGGCAGCGTTTAACAAAGCTAAATCCGGCATGGAAGATCGCGCGGCTGCGACCAACCCGCGCAATAAACCCGCTGCTTCCGTTGATAAAAAATCAGGCAATTCTGAGCGTGCAAAAAAAGTAAGCGCCTCGACTTCGTCAAATACTGAAGCGGCTGTACCCATTCCTTTAATGCAAGATAAGAAAAAACTAAGCATCATTGGCGGCGTACTTGGCGCAGTCGTACTGGTATTGGCCGTTTTGGTTGCCACCAAAAAACCCGCAATTGACGCTACTAAAAATGATGCGCCTGCCGCTGCTGCAACAACAATTGCGGCAGCAGCTCCTGGCAGCGTAGCCGTTACGACAACGCCTCTCTCCGCTGCCCCGGCTGTTGAATCAAGTCAAACGCCTACAACAGCGGCAACACCTACGCCTCTCACAAAAGCAACAACAGCGGCTGACACCACAGCTGCCACAGCACCTGCAACAAAGCTGCCAGCTCCGGCTTCTGTGCCTGCAGCAACAAAAGCAGTTGATCCGGCTACCAAGGTTGAACCAACTAAAGCCGCAACCGCACAAGGCACGCTAACGTTTGCAGTGAGTCCGTGGGGTGAAGTGTTAATTAATGGCAAATCAATTGGCACCTCGCCGCCTGTTAAACAGCACAAATTAGCACCTGGAAAATATAAAGTAGAGGTGCGCAATTCCACCTTAACGCCGTTTATCACTACCATTGACGTTAAGTCCAAAGAAGACGTAACCATTCGTCATCAATTCAAATAGCACGCCATCACAAGTGAGGTTTTCATGAGTGCGATGAACCTGTACTACCAATTAAAGCATCACACCAAAGCATGCGTAAGCGTCTTGGTGTTTGTCGCAGCAACCATTTCTGGCTGTGCGGTTGCGCCAACGGTGCCAACTGGCCCAAGCGCAGAAGATATTGCCAAACAACAACGACTTGAGCGTGCCAATACAACGTTAGCCGAAGCCAGTCGACAATACGACAGCGGCAGCTACGATGAAGCAATGAAAAATTTTCTGACTTCGCTTGATAGCGGTGCCTTAACGCCATCACAACAAATCATTGCCCGCAAACAAATGGCCTTTATGCATTGTGTCGCCAATAGAGAACTTAATTGCAAGGAAGAATTTGAAAAAGTGTTTGTGCTTGATGCCAAATTTGACCTATCGCCCGCCGAATCAGGACATCCAATTTGGGGACCGGTATTTCGCAATGTCAAAAATGACGTGGAAGCACGACGCAGCGGAAAGTCCAGCGTGGCGCCGGTGCAAAAAATCTTAACCGCTGGCGAAAAGGTACTGGCCGACGCCATGTCAGCCTACGATGCCGCCGACTATGTGAAGTCGAGCAAAGGTTTTCAAGATGCCCTGAAGGAAACGCTTTCAGCAGATGACCAATTAAAAGCGCGCAAATTTAGTGCTTTCAGTTTTTGCCTAAGTAATCGCACTACCCTTTGCCGCCAAGAATTTGAAAAAATCTTACAAGTAAAAGCTGATTTTGACTTGTCCCCAGCTGAGGTAGGGCATCCATCTTGGGGCCCATCATTTCGCAGCGCAAAAGCTCGCCAAAAGATAACGCCACCAGCAGTAACGTCTGCACCCGCAAAAAAATAATTAACTATTGCCATGATTGAGACGCTCGGACGCTACAAAATTCTGTCTATCATCGGCCAAGGCGCGATGGGCGTTGTCTATAAAGCCATTGACCCGGCAATTGATCGAACTGTCGCCATCAAGACCATCAACTTAACGCTCAATACCGATGAAATCGCCGAATATGAAGCGCGCTTTCAACAAGAAATAAAAGCGGCAGGTAGGCTAAATCATCCCAATATCGTCACCATTTTTGATGTTGGCAAAAACGACACCATGGCTTATATGGCGATGGAGTTACTAGACGGTAAAGAATTAAAAGATATTTTGGCTGAAGCGGGCCGTCCTAAAGTAGCCGACACCATTGATTGGATCGCGCAGATTGCGAGTGGTCTCAGCTCCGCACATGAGTACGACATTATTCACCGTGATGTAAAGCCCTCTAACATCATGATCGTCAAAGGCGGTTACGCCAAAATTACCGATTTTGGTATTGCCCGTATGACAGCTTCGGCAGTCAAAACAATGACCGGCTTAATCTTAGGCTCACCACGGTATATGTCGCCTGAGCAAGTCATTGGTAAAAATCTTGATCACCGCACTGATATTTTTTCACTCGGCGTCGTCTTGTATGAGGCGCTCACAGCGTTACCTCCGTTTGATGGTGATAACGTGAACGCGATTATGTATGCAACCGTCAATCATATGCCAGATGCGCCTTCTAGCCACAACAAAGATGTGCCGCAAATGCTGGATTTGATTGTTGCCAAGGCGCTGGCTAAGTCGGTTGATGAACGCTATCAAACAATGAATGAGTTTGCCCAAGACTTGGGTGAAATCAAACGCATGTTGGCGCTACAAACGCCTGCGCAAAAAGTAATCGCCAAAGATGCACCTAAGCCAAAGAAAACAGTTTCACTCGATGCACTTGGTGTGGGTGTTGGTAAATTTCAAAAAGAAACGAACGAGCCTCCCGTTGCCCCTCTTGTCTTAGCGAAAAAATTTGATTCGTTTGATGCGACCATGAAACTCGCCGCCATGACAATGCAAACGGAGCAATTCGCAAGCTATGTTTCTGAAACAAAAAAAATGCGTGCTTATACGGGTGACACTAGTGCAACCGTGTCCAAACCCAACGCAAAAGTAAGCCTCACACCGACCTCCCCCGTTGATACTTCTACCGTTCCCATTGCCCAACTTGCCGAAATGGAAATCGCCGCGCTTGCCTATGCTGCTAAGCAAGCACGAGAAAAAAAGTCTAGTTCGGACCTAGACCTCGGTGAAGACTTAGATAATGTTGTCTCCGCGCGCAATAAAAAACAGGCCGAAAAAACAGCCGCGCGTAATCTTGAGAAGGCCAATGCAGATACAGCATCATCCGCTGACGAAACCAACGCACCGGTTAGCCCATCGCTACCACTGTTGGCTATTGGTGCGTTGAGCTTAGCCGCGATTGGTTTACTCATCGCGCTCGTCGTTCGTTAGCGCATCTCGCTACGCATTAATCACTATTAATAATCTCGTCAACGCGTTTTGCATACGTCATCTACACAACGATTAGCGTTTGTCTTAGCTTATTTAGGCCTCTTGCCCTTTATTGGCTGCGCCATCGTGTTGTTATTTGGTCAAGCCGTTGGTATTGGTATGTATCGACCACTCGCCTTACAAGCCATTACTACCTACGCGGCGGTTATCGTTTCATTTCTCGGCGGCATTCAGTGGGGCATTGGCGTTATCACCCAAGAGCAACAACCGCAAACAGCGCGCTCATTATTTTTACTTTCGATTGTGCCAAGCCTACTCGCGTGGGCGATGTTATTTCTACCCTCGTCTGGTTCACGCATCATCGTCGCGATTTTTCTACTTGGTTTTGTGTGGATTATTGATGCCCTGCTCCACTTACAAAAAGTCATCCCGACTTGGTTTTTTAAGCTGCGCTCGGTTATTAGCGCCATCGCCATCATTTCATTAATTGCAGCGCTGCTTGCCACCTAGTTTGCCGCAACATATCAACACTGAGCGTGAACATCTTATCGATGCATTACGCGGATTTGCTTTATTTGGCATTTTAGTCGTCAATATTCAAAGCTTCGCGTGGGGCGTGAGCGCACCGACTATGGGATTGCTATGGGCGCAGAGTACATGGCGTGATGAGTGGACAATATGGCTGACCAGTTTCATTTTTGAATTCAAAATTTATCCCGTATTTTGTTTTTGCTTTGGCTACGGTTTTGCGATCATGGCCAAAAATTGGCGGCATGCGGGGCTCAATGTAAACGCTGTTCGTCAACGATTCACGCGACGTATTAATTTCATGCTCTGCCTAGGTTTATTTCACGGCTTTATTATTTGGTTTGGCGACATCTTGGCGCGCTATGCGCTCACCGCCTATTTGCTTAACAAACATATCGGCAAGGGGCCGCGACAATTACTCAAGCCGCTAAGATTTTGGGGCATCGTGAGTGTTGTTATGATCATCGTCACCGTTGTTCTGAATAGGCTGTTTGCCACCAAGCTTGCGCAGGACGATTCAACGGTTGTGACAGCAATGATTGACGCGTTTTACGTTTATACAAGTGGCAACTATTCTGACACCATCACGGCACGCGTTGGCGACTATGGCTTCGTCTTGTTTAGCTGGCTATTTTTATTTCCGCAGGCAGTATTTTTGTTTATCGTCGGCGCAATCGTGGCGCAATTAGGCTGGTTGAAGTCGCCATTGAAGCATCGCACAAAATGGCAACGTATATTGGCAGTATCACTCGTGCTTGGTTTACCGTTAGCCATCGTTGTGGCAAATCATAATCTCGCCGCAGCAGTGGATGCAACTCTATTTCCTACAACAATAGTTGGTTTGGCGTTCAGCCTTTCTTTTTTGCTAACACCCGCCTACATCGCTGCCTTCGCGCTCATTTGTACCACTACATTTGGCGGCCGCTTTGTTAGCTTGCTCGCCCCTATAGGACGTATGGCATTAACGAATTATTTAATGCAGTCAATTTTACTGTTTGCACTGCTACTCGGTGCAGGGTTTGGCTTAGCTGATGTTGGTCAATTTAATTTATTCTTAATCGCTATCGGCATTTACATCATGCAATTAGTGGCGAGCCATTTGTATTTACAGAACTTTAGCGCGGGACCACTTGAATCGATTTGGCGGCGCTACACCTATCAACAATAATCTAATGCAAAGATCTAAAGTCGCCTATCTGTAAGCATCTTGGGCTATTTATGTCTGAAAAAAGCCGCCAATAGGCGGCTTTTTACTTTCAATTCGCAGCAAAAATTCAGTGATATCTAGCCATTTCCACATCGCAACGCAGTATTACCCCGCAAAAAAATCTTTAACCTTGTCCATAAATCCCTTGGCGCGCGGGTTATGTTTATCACCATCGGCTTTATTGATGTCGTCTAGTTCACGCAGCAATTCTTTTTGTCTGTCGGTCAGTCGTACAGGCGTTTCCACTACGACGTGACACATTAAATCGCCAGCGGACGTTTGACGAATTGGTTTGATGCCTTTGCCGCGCAGACGAAACACTTGACCTGATTGTGTTTCAGCAGGAATTTTAATTTTTGCTTCACCGTCAAGCGTGGGGATATTAATTTCGCCGCCGAGCGCTGCCATCGAAAAGCTAATCGGCATTTCGCAATGCAAGTCCGCACCTTCGCGTTGAAACACCGCGTGCGCTTTTAATTGCACCACCACATATAAGTCACCCGGTGGGCCGCCGTTAACGCCAGCTTCGCCTTCGCCTGTTAAACGAATACGATCACCATCATCTACGCCAGATGGAATTTTGACCGATAGTGTTTTATGTTTTTTAACGCGGCCAGCACCTTCACAAACTTTGCAAGGCTCCGCAATGACTTTGCCAGCACCATGACAGGTAGGGCAAGTTTGCTGGATGGAGAAAAATCCCTGCTGCATTCTGACTTGCCCCACGCCGCCGCAAGTGTTGCACGTCTTGGCGGATGTGCCAGGTTTAGCGCCTTTGCCATCACAGGTTTCGCATGCCTCTAATGCCGGAATGCGAATTTTAGTTTCTGTCCCACGCGCGGCTTGCTCGAGCGTAATCTCCATGTTGTAACGCAGATCAGAGCCACGATAAACCTGCTGACCGCCACCACCACGACCTCGACCTCCACCAAAAATCTCACCAAAAATATCGCCAAACGCATCCGAGAATCCACCCTCACCACTAAACCCGCCAGGGCCACCTCCCATTTGTGGATTGACACCGGCATGCCCGTAAGCATCATAAGCGCGACGCTTTTCAGGCTCCGATAGCATCTCGTAGGCTTCTTTCGCTTCTTTGAATTTATCTTCCGCTTCCTTGCTATCCGGGTTGCGGTCAGGATGATATTTCATCGCGAGCTTGCGATAAGATTTTTTAATCTCATCGTCTGATGCATCACGATTGACGCCGAGTATTTCGTAAAAGTCGCGTTTAGAAGCCATGGGTGTGTGCGTAAAATTAGAGGGTAAAAATGTACATATGGTAGTGAAGATTACTGCTCAACCGATTTTATTTAGTTGGTAAAACACGCCGTTCGCCCTGAGGTATCGAAGGGCTCTCTGATCCAAGAGCCCTTCGATACCTCAGGGCGAACGGCGTGTTAAATGAACAATATTGAATCTTCGCCCATTAAGAGTAGGCTCGCAATAGCTGTCGTATTATTTTTTGTCTTTGACTTCCGTAAATTCAGCATCCACCACATTGCCCATGTCTTTTTCTTTCGCGGGCGCTTCACTTTGTGCGCCTGCTTGCTGACCACCCATGCCGCCCATTCCACCCATACCAGCACCGGCGCCGCCACCTTCTGCAGCCGCTTTCGCCTGCATGTCAGCCATCATTTTTTCGCCCATCTTTTGTGAAGCTTTTTGCAATGCCTCGGTTTTTGCGACGATGTCATCCTTGTCGCTGCCTTTTATGGCTTCTTCAAGATCTTTACTGGCGGCCTCAATAGCGGTCTTTTCAGACGCCTCAAGTTTGTCGCCGTACTCTTCAAGTGACTTTTTAGTTTCGTGAACGAGCGCATCAGCAGCATTGCGGGCAGTGACTAACTCAAGCACTTTTTTATCTTCATCGGCATTGGCTTCGGCATCTTTCACCATACGCAAAATCTCTTCTTCAGTTAAACCTGAGTTTGCCTTGATGGTGATTTTATTTTCTTTGCCAGTGGCTTTATCTTTGGCTGACACATGCATGATGCCGTTAGCGTCAATGTCAAAGGTAACTTCAATTTGCGGCTGACCGCGACGTGATGGCGGAATACCTTCAAGATTAAATTGCCCTAGTGATTTATTACCAGAGGCTAATTCACGCTCACCTTGCAGCACGTGAATGGTCACTGCCGATTGGTTATCGTCAGCGGTTGAAAATACTTGCGAAGCCTTCGTAGGCACAGTGGTATTTTTCTTAATCAGTTTGGTTGATACACCGCCGAGCGTTTCAATACCGAGCGAGAGCGGCGTCACGTCAAGTAGCAGCACGTCTTTCACGTCACCTTTTAGTACGCCACCTTGAATCGCTGCGCCCACTGCAACGGCTTCATCAGGATTCACGTCTTTGCGCGGCTCTTTACCAAAAATCTCTTTCACTTTTTCTTGCACTTTTGGCATGCGGGTTTGACCGCCGACCAAAATCACGTCAGAAATATCTTCAATCTTTACGCCCGCATCTTTAATCGCAGTACGGCAAGGAGCGATGGTGCGCTCAATTAATTCGTCAACGAGCGACTCAAATTTAGCGCGGGTAATTTTGACGAGCAAGTGTTTCGGGCCATTTGCGTCGGCTGTGACATAAGGCAAATTCACTTCCGTTTGCTGCGCAGATGACAACTCAATCTTGGCTTTCTCAGCCGCTTCTTTCAAGCGCTGCAATGCGAGCACGTCTTTTTTCAGATCAATGCCTTGCTCTTTTTTGAATTCATCACACAGGTAGTCCATCAAGCGCTGATCAAAATCTTCACCACCGAGGAAGGTATCGCCATTAGTGGATAGCACTTCAAATTGATGCTCACCTTCAACAGAGGCGATTTCAATAATTGATACGTCAAATGTACCACCGCCCAAGTCATAAACAGCAATCTTGCGATCACCTTCTTTTTTGTCCATACCAAACGCTAAAGCTGCCGCCGTCGGCTCGTTGATGATGCGCTTTACATCTAAGCCAGCGATACGGCCAGCGTCTTTGGTGGCTTGGCGTTGCGCGTCGTTGAAGTAAGCGGGCACGGTAATCACGGCCTCGGTAACTTCTTCGCCCAGATAATCTTCGGCGGTTTTTTTCATCTTACGTAGCACTTCAGATGAGACTTGCGGTGGCGCCATTTTTTTGCCGCGTACTTCGACCCACGCATCACCATTGTCATTTTTGACAATCGCATAAGGCATCATGTCGATATCTTTTTGTACTTCTTTTTCATCAAAGCGGCGACCAATTAAACGCTTCACTGCATACAAGGTGTTTTTAGGATTCGTCACCGCTTGGCGTTTGGCCGATGCGCCCACTAGCACTTCGCCATCGTCTTGATAGGCAACAATAGACGGTGTGGTACGTCCGCCCTCTGCGTTTTCGATGACCTTAGGCTGGCCCGCTTCCATGATAGCAATGCAGCTGTTGGTGGTGCCTAAGTCGATACCGATTATTTTTCCCATGATTTTTTCCTTTAATACTTTGTTAATTTAGATAATTTGTAATTGGGGGCGAGTTAGCGTTTCTTCAAGTAGGGTTTGGCGTTTGGCCTTTAGCGTTTATCGTAGCAACGCTAAACGCTCGACGCTCGACGCTCAACACTTAACGCTCAACGCCTAACTGCCCTTCGCCACCGTCACCAGCGCCGGACGTAACACACGCTCATGCAGGGTGTAGCCTTTTTGCATTACCGCCACAACCGTATTGGGCGCTTGATCAGATTCAACGGAGGCGATCGCCTGGTGTTTGGTCGGGTCAAACTTTTCGCCGACGGGGTCAAGCTCTTGAATTGAGAATTTTTCAAAAACAGACGTTAACTGACGTGCTGTGAGTTCTACACCCTGTTTGTAGGAGTCAACCGACGGCGTTTCCACCTTTAGCGCGGCATCCATGCTGTCTTTAACAGCCAAGAGTGCATCGGCAATTTTCTCGACACCGTATTTTTGCGCTTTAAGCACATCTTCCGCCGCACGACGGCGAATATTGTCGGTCTCAGCCTTGGCACGTAGCCAATCGTCCTTTGCTGTAATAGCAGCAGCCTCAGCCGTCGCGAGCTTTATCGTTAAATCTGCTGTTTGGTCAAATGCGGGATTGCTAGGTGTAATTTCAGCGGCGGCTTGCTCATCCACCGGCTTTTGATCATCATTTTGTTTATTTTCGTGCGCATCCATAGTCCAAATTTCCCTTAAAAATCAAACTCATATAGGTAATTTGGGGTGCTGCTTAAAATTTCAAGTCGGCGAATCAAAATTTTTATGATTCGCGAACCGATAACGCCGCAAGCAATAAGATTAATTACTTCTTTTTATCTACGATGATGGCATTCACCAGCAGCGTAATCACTGAATACATGAGTGAACCGATGAGCGCTGCCATAAAACCAGTGACATTAAAGCCCGGCACCACTTCGGCCACAAACCAAAATAAAAACGCGTTGATGATGAAGATAAACAAACCCATCGTCAGCAGCGTTACTGGCAAGGTCAGCAAAATCAACACTGGCCGAATAATCGCATTTGCCAAGCCGAGCACCAATGCGGCAATTAGCGCCGCAACAATGCCATCCACGTTTACACCCGAATACAAGTACGCCACCGCCAACAGCGCTAACGCATTAATACACCAACGAACAATTATTCTCATGTGAGTTGAATTCTAAAATATTGATGTCGGCATAATAACGGGAATTTGTTTATAACTGTTTTCTCACACGAACTATTTAGCCCAACGAGCCCGCATATGAGCGTCCATCAAACCCAAAAACGCATTTCAGTGCCTGACATTCGCGCGATGAAATCAAAAGCAAAAATCGTCATGCTCACCGCCTATACAAAACCAATGGCCCAGCTGATCGATGCGCACTGCGATGTGCTGCTTGTCGGGGACTCTTTAGGCATGGTGGTGTACGGCATGGACAACACCTTAAACGTCTCGCTCGACACCATGATCATGCACACACAGGCTGTGATGCGCGGCAGTCAGCACGCGATGGTGATGCTCGATATGCCGTTCGGCAGCTATCAAGCGTCTGTCGAGCAAGCATATCGCAACTGCGCGCGTGCGATGGCTGAATCAGGCTGCCAAGCGCTCAAGCTCGAAGGCGGTGCTGAACTAATAGCGACTGTCGAATTTTTAGTTGCGCGCGGCATACCCGTGATGCCGCATATCGGCCTCATGCCACAACGTGTACACGAAATGGGCGGCTTTAAAGCACAAGGCCGTGAGGAAGACGCCGCACAGAAATGGGTGAACATCGCGAAACAATTTGAATCTGCTGGCGCATTCGGCGTACTCATTGAAGGCACAGTTGAGCCAGTCGCACGCGCTGTTACCGAAGCGCTAACGATACCTACTATTGGCATCGGCGCATCGCCCGCGTGCGATGGACAAGTGCTGGTGACCGAGGATGTCACCGGCCTATTTACTGACTTCACCCCAAAATTCGCCAAACGCTATGCCGATGTGGGTGCAGAGATTGGCAAAGCGGCTGAAGCCTATGCGAAGGAAGTCAGAGACGGTAGCTTCCCATCACTCGTTCATTGTTTTGGGGTGAAGAAAAGTTGAATAACAAGTCTAATATCGACGGCTACCTCGACGCATAAATGCTCGAAATCACCCGCCTTTATTGCCGTTTACTAAATTCTTTTCGCAACAACAATACCTCCCGCCCAGCAAATGCTCACTCACTTTCTCTCGCCCTACCGCACTTTCATCGCGCTGCCTGATGTGCGCGCCACGCTGGTCATTACCTTTTTCTCGCGCTTGCCTGTTGGCATGATGGGGCTATCAATGGTGATGTTTTTGCGTGAATCACTTGGTAATTTCAAGGTCGCAGGCATTGTATTGGGCGTGTATTTTTTTGCGATGGCCGTTGCTGCACCCGTACAAGGCCGCATCATTGATCGTATAGGGCCTATGCTGCCGCTCAAAGTCACTGGCATCGGTGAGCCGCTATTTTTTGCGTTATTTATTGTGGCGGTCTGGCAACAGTGGTCGATCGCATTGATTTACGCAAGCGTTATTGCGATGGGTATTTTTTCACCACCGATTACGGTACTCACGCGCACCTTGTGGCGGCATCGCTTTGACGCCGATGAAGACAGACGTATGGCATTTGCAGTCGATGCGATTTTGATGGAAATTAATTTCACGATGGGCCCAGCCTTCATTGGCATTTTGTTAGCCTTTGCCAATCCACGCATCGCGGTAATTGCGGCATGGCTTGCATTAACAATTTCCATCTTAGCGTTTATGCGATCACCTGCACTCAAATATTGGAAGCAAGAAGAAAGTGCGACGCGGCATTTGTTAGGCCCGCTGACTGACCGTCGTTTAATCTTATTGTTTATCACCGTACTCGGCCTCGCCACCGCCTGCGGCCTACTGGAAGTTGGCTATCCTGCGTACTCGACATGGCTCGCCATGCCTGCATTTGCTGGCATATTGCTGGCGTGTAATTCACTTGGTAGCGTGGTGGGTGGGGCTATCTTTGGCGCGACCAAATGGCACATGCCATTGCAACGACAATTTGCAATGTTGCTTGCACTCTTTGGCACGCTGATGTTTCTACATTTGACGGTTGACGCACGTGATGCCGCGTGGGCATTTGCATTGGTCGCCTTCATTGCAGGCGCGGCTATCTCACCCGCATTTGCGTCACAAGCACTGATGGTATCGCGTCTTGCACCAGCCAAATACGCCACCGAGGCATTCACTTGGTCGGGCACATTTATAGTCTCGGGGCTAGGTGCAGGCATCGCACTCGGTGGCGCGCTATCTGAGATTTATCATATTAAAGCTCCATTCGCGGCTGGTGGCGCGATATTGCTAGTGGTTGCCGCTTTGGCGCTGATGCTAAAAACAGACGCCAAGTAAGACGCTCATTACTGCACGCCTTCATCAATCAACACGCCGGGCGGCAGACCGATGGTATCAATCCCTTCTTCGCGTAATGCCAGCGACTCCTCAACTGATACGCGTCCGCGGATATTGCGATGCGCTTCTTCACCGTAATGCATTTTGCGTGCGGTTTCGGCGAATTGGCTACCGACATTTTCGGTGTTGGTTAGCACAAATTCTTTGAATTGCTTAAGCATATGCGATTGCAAGCTTGGCACCATTGATGCGCCAATGACCTCTTGCGGTGTAGTCGTCGTTAATGGTGAAGGTGTGGCGTTGCTGTCAGGATTTGTCGCACCCGTATTGATGCGTGGCGCAGATAACGCTTTGGTAATTTCGCTATCGCCGCAGATGGGGCAAGTCACCATACCCTTTGTTAATTGGCGCGAAAATTCGTCGGACGAACGGAACCAGCCGTCAAAATAATGATGCTGGGTGCAAGATAAATTAAAAACAATCACGAGTTAGGGCTTTAAAAAAGTTGAGACGGAATTATAGCGGGGTTGGCAAGCTGACTTTACGCCTCAATCAATCCCAGCTTCAACTCATGCTCCGCCACACCCGCCTTCAAATACTCGGTATATTCAGGCGCTGCATTGTCGCTATCACCGAGAATTGCCGCAATCGCTTTGCCAGGTAGTAGCTGTATTTGCGCGCCGTACAATAAATTAACCGATGACGATGCTGCCGCAAGAGCCACATAAATTCCACCTCCAAGTTTGCCGAGCACAGTGGTTTCTATCTTTACCCCGCGTAGAGCAACTTGCCATAACGTACACGACAATATCGTTAAGTATTCGGAGAGCATTACTTTTTCATCTTCTAACTTTGATGAGTGTGATTCACAATCAATGAGTACATGTAGTGCCGCAGGCAACTTAGGTAGGGCGAGTATTTTTTGACATTGCACGCACATTGCCCATGCGCGTGCGGCGGTCATGGCTTGACGATCTACGCTGCCGACGATGGCGATGGTCTCTCCCGCGCTACCAATCAGCACACCTTGCGTCTCGCTCACCGTGTAGCCATTTGGATAAAGCGCATTTAAATCATTACGATTAATCGCGTTAACTTCATTGTTCACTTTAGGTTTTGTTGCATCGAGTCGTGCCTGTAATGCAGCAGCAACATCTTCGGCACGCGCAGTAATGACGAACGACACATCACCTGCAAAACGCACATGCTTCGTACTTAATGCCAATCGGCCAGCTTGTCCCACGCTGGCTTCTGCAATCGCACGAAAGCTTTCATCTAATACAGAAGCGCCCGCAGCTGCCGCCAAAATTGTTGGTCCCGACATGGCCAACTTACTTTGACTATTGAAATAACGCACGCCGCAAAGCGAAGCCAACATACTCGCGCCACCAAAACAGTGCGTGCCGATCACACAAGCCAGCGGCGTATCAAGGGCGCGCAATTTGAGCGCTGCATTAAACATGCGCCGAAATGCACCCAGTGTGGGTAAGCCCTCAGTGACGCGCGCACCAGCAGAATCAATAAATAAAACCAGTGGCGCACGCTGCGCGGCAACCACTTTAAATAAGCTCGCCAACTTATCGCACTCCGCCACGCCAATGGCGCCGGAAGTAATTTTATTTTCAATCAACGCGACATAGGTGGGCTTACGATCTACCGTACCGCGCCCAATTGATAAATTACCAACACTTGCGCCCTGTGGCTGAAACTCAACTGCGGCTTTGAATTGATCAATCATAAAAAGTGATAATAAAAATTTAAGAAAAAATATCATAACGCGCAACAGTAGTCAGCCGCTTGCGAGATTGTGTGAGTGGCGCTTTCACGGCGATAAGCGTGCTGCTGCACGTGCTAATCACGTGCACAATATGGCACGCCAAATGACGTGATACGTAATCCGCAAAGTGCAATAGTAGCGGGCAATTTGAAGGCTTTTTGCTTGGACACGTCCGTCGAATGGCGGTTGTGTTGGTCAGCAATTTTATTGATAGCAGTATTTACAACTGGTCTCTACCATGGAGAAACACATTTCACGCCAAATAGCTTTGGTGCCGAAGGTGCATCCTCGGTATAGAGCTGCGTCACGCCATGCTCGGCGCAAATCGCGATGATCAGCGCATCCGAATACTGCACCTGCTTCTCGGTCGCAAAATTCAGCGCGGCACTATGTACCGTGACCGACAAGGGCATGCGCGGCATCAATGCAGACCATGCCTCTGTGACCTGTCGCGCCGATGCTACAGACTCCAGACGTTTGCGCACTTTGTTTTAACAATAGAGTTCAACGACATACAAAGCTTTGCAGTTGCGCCTGTCAAGACTCGAAGCTGTCAGCAACAAATTCAATACAGCAAACACGCGCTAATCCGCTGGCATCGGTGTTGGTAGCAAGTCATTTGGCATGGCGTTGCTGTGCGCACGTAATTGAATTAGCATTCACCTTGATCGGCTTCTTAACTGGTGGATATTGTCTAGACACGCCGCCTTGCCATTCGATGTATACCGACTGCTTTGTTTATTGCTAATCAGCTATTTAGCTGCTGAGTAAGTGCTATTCAACGCCAACCCCTTTGATTCACACGCACGTCCCACGCCAGCCCCAAACTGTGAACCCCCACTTTTCCATGCTCAATAGTCTCAAACGGTTGCTAAAAGCCATCGGTTTGCTCCCCCTTGCCAGACGAGTCGCTGGTTTTTTGCTCGACCCGAAACGCCTCTGGCTACCTGACTCACTTCGCTATCGACTGCGCGCTGCGCTTGAAAAAGCGACCTTTTCCGATTGCGATGCCGTCCATGAGTTGCCGCCAATTTTTCATTACTGGTCAAACAAACATTTGCGTCCCACGCTGGAAGCGCATGGGTTCTCCAATCCGAATGCGTTTTTTGTGCATTATCTTTGCCGCCAATTTGGAGATGACCCCGATGACACTAATCGCCGCAGGCGTTTTATTAGCATCGGCGCAGGCAATTGCGACATGGAAATTGCGCTTGCTGTCGCACTCATCGACAAAGGCTTCAACAATTTCACCATCGACTGTCTCGACTTTAACGACGCCATGCTCGCGCGAGGCCTCAGCCTGGCGAGCGCCGCCAGCGTCGCCAAACACATCGTGCCGATCAAAGGCGACTTCAACACTTGGCACCCCGAAGCATCAGCACAATACGACGCCGTAATCGCCAATCAATCGCTGCATCATGTGATTTCACTCGAACATCTCTTCGACGTCATCGCCGAAGCGCTCACGCCCGATGGCAGCTTTATCGTCGCCGACATGATTGGTCGCAACGGCCACGCGCGCTGGCCGGAGGCTGGCGCAATCGTTGAGGAATTATGGCGCGAGCTGCCTGCACAATATCGCTATAACCATCACACCGAACGCGTTGAGATGAACTTCCGCGAGGACAACGCGCCAGCCGCCAACTTTGAAGGCATTCGCGCGCAAGATATTTTGCCGCTACTCGTCACGCGGTTTTCGTTTGATTTTTTCTGTGGCTTCTCCAACATCATCGCCCCCTTTATCGACCGTGCCATCGGCCCCAATTTCGACCCAAATCGCGAGTGGGATCGCAACTTCATCGACCGCGTCCACGCCCGCGACATCCACGAAATTCACCAAGGCCACATCAAACCCACGCAAATGCTCGCGGTGATGACACGCATATCATCAAACAAATCAGCAGAAAAAATTTACGCCAACGGATTAACGCCTGAGTTTTGTGTGCGGACAGTGGGATAAGGTTAAGCGAAACGTCTTTGTTGGGCGAGCGTTTGGGGGCATTTATTAATCGAAGAGGCCAGCGTCAACTGTTTTAATCTGACAGGGAAAAGTTGTGTTGGAAAACAAAAAACGCTTGCCTCTTTGATTCAAGGTAAGCAAGAGTCAAGGCCTGACCCAATACTGTTCGGTTAGACGCTTTTCACATAAATTTTCCTAGGTTGAATAGGCAATGGCGCGAGCATTGTTGGCGTGAAGTTAGTGGGTATGTTTTGTGGTGCACAGTGGTCATGGCTGGCGTAGGGCG